>NZ_JBHVGV010000018.1:0-35371 GCF_042800555.1 Streptomyces sp. NPDC057617
TGGCGTTGACTTTTGGCACGCTGTTGAGTTCTCAAGGAACGGACGCTTCCTTTGTACTCACCCTCTCGGGCTTTCCTCCGGGCTTTTCCCTCCGGCCTCTCGGCTGACCACTACTTTAGCCGAATCCCCGCCCAGCTCATAATCGAGCTATTTGGATTCGAATTCCGGCATGCCGAAATCGCACCCGTTGGGGTTCGATCATCAGTAGTGGGTGGCCGCTTCGGAAGCTGCTGAGCAGCAGGTCCCGTGTCAAGCGGCTCGGGCAACGTTAGGCGGATGAACGGTACGAGTCAAGTTCGTCGGCGTCGGGGCGCATGGGCCCGATAAGGGCTCACCGAGGGGTCTCCCGCGATCCAGAAACGCCACGGATGCGCCGCGCCGTCGCCGCCGACTCCGGTGCGGGGGCCGCTGCGGACCTGGTCAGCCGGTACGGGGGTGCCGGCCAGCAGCGCCAGCGGGGCATCGGGGCCGGCGCACATGTCCGTACCGTTGAGGGCGCGGTCGACATCGAGGGCGGTGGCCAGGCGGGCCGGGCCTTTGGCCAGTTCCCTGTGGTGCCGGGCCGAGAATCGACGTTTATGTGCCAGCTCCGCGCCCACGCGGATCTCGCCCGCTCTGAGCAGGACTCCGCTCGCCATGCCCTCGGGGCCGCACACGACGTTGAGGCAGTGCCACATCCCGTAGGTGAAGTAGACATACGCGTGACCGGGCGGGCCGAACATCACTCCGTTACGGGCCGTGCGGCCGCGGAAGGCATGGGAGCCGGGGTCGATCTCGCCCGCGTACGCCTCGACCTCGGTCAGCCGGAGTTCGATCGGGCCGTCGTCCGTACCCCGTACCAGCGTCCGGCCCAGGAGGTCGGGCGCGACCTCAAGGACCGGGCGGTCGAAGAAGTCCCGGGAAAGGGGCATACGGTCGGGGCTCTCCATGGCGTATGAGCGTACCGGGGAACCGGCTACGGTCGGAGCGCGTATGTAGGGGTCAGGACCTAGAAGGAGTGAACATGGGCTTCAAGAAGCTGCTCGCGAGCCTCGGCGCCGGTGGTGCGTCCGTGGAGACGGAGCTGACCGAGTCGAACGTCGTGCCCGGCGGGGTGGTGCAGGGTGAGGTGCGGATCGAGGGCGGTTCCGTCAACCAGCGGATCCAAGGGCTCTCCGTCGGTCTCCAGGCGCGGGTCGAGGTCGAGGGGAACGACCAGGAGCTGAAGCAGAACATCGAGTTCACCAAGCAGCAGATCGGCGGCGCTTTCGAGGTGCAGGCCGGGGCGGTGCACGTGGTGCAGTTCGGGCTTGAGATCCCGTGGGAGACCCCGGTCACCACCATCGACGGCCAGCAGCTCCGCGGCATGAACATCGGTGTGACCACGGAACTGGCGATCGCGCAGGCGATCGACTCCGGCGATCTCGACCCGATCAACGTCCACCCGCTGCCGGCGCAGCAGGCGATCCTCGACGCCTTCATCCAGCTCGGGTTCCGCTTCAAGGCGGCGGACATGGAGCGCGGGCACATCCGTGGGACGCGCCAGCGGCTGCCGTTCTACCAGGAGATCGAGTTCTTCGCGCCGCAGCAGTACCGCGGGCTCAACCAGGTCGAGCTGACCTTCGTCGCGGACGACCGGGAGATGGACGTCATCCTGGAGATGGACAAGAAGCCGGGTCTGTTCACCGAGGGCAGCGACTCGTTCCGCTCCTTCCAGGTGGGGCTCAACGACTTCCACACCACGGACTGGGCCGCGTACCTCAACCAGTGGCTCGCCGAGGTCGGTGGCCGTCGTAACTGGTTCTAGGTACGGGTTCTAGGCTCGGCGTCGCAGGGTGGATCGGCCGGCGAGAGCGCCGGCCGGACAGCCGATTCGGAGGTTCTGACGTTGACCGAGGGAAAGAGGGCTCCGCTCCCTCATGACTTCCATCCGCGGGTGCCGTCGTTCACGGTGGTGAGCGATGACATCGCGCCCGGGGCGGTGCTGAAGGACGCGCAGGTCTACGCGGCCGGGAACACCTCTCCGCATCTTCGGTGGGAGGGTTTTCCGGCGGAGACCAAGAGCTTCGCCGTGACGTGCTTCGATCCCGACGCACCGACCGGCAGCGGGTTCTGGCACTGGGTGCTGTTCGACATCCCGGTGTCGGTCACCGAGCTGCCGGCGGGCGCGGGCGGCGGTTCGTTCGAGGGGCTGCCCGAGGGCGCCGTGCACGCGCGGAGCGACTACGGGTCGAAGGACTTCGGGGGCGCGGCGCCGCCGGCCGGGGATCCCGCGCACCGTTATGTGTTCACGGTGTACGCGGTGGACGAGGAGAAGCTGGGTCCTGACAGCGATGCCTCACCGGCGTTCGTCGGGTTCAATCTGCGGTTCCACGCGCTGGCCCGTGCCCAGCTCATTGGCGAGTACGCGACGCCGGCCGAGAGCTGACCGTTTTCCTTTTGTTTGCCCTGCCCTGGTCTTGGAGAGATCTGGGCAGGGCACTTTTTATTGTGTTGTCCCCCTCGGCGTGCCCGGCGAGAGTTGATCCCAAGCCCGCCAGGCGGCGGGCCGGCACACGGGAGGTGGGCGGGATGCGGGACACGCTGGTACTGAATGCGAGCTTCGAGCCGCTGTCGACGGTGACGCTGAACCGTGCGGTGGTGCTGGTGCTCCAGGACAAGGCCGTCGTCGAGCAGGCTCATCCCGGTCTCCGTGTGCGTGCGGCCGCTGTGGAGCTTCCGGTGCCCCGGGTGATCAGGCTCTGCCGTTATGTGCGGGTGCCCTTTCGAAGACAGGCCCCGTGGTCGAGGCGGGGTGTTCTGGTGCGGGACCAGCATCGTTGCGCGTACTGCGGCAGGCGCGCGACGACGGTGGACCATGTGGTGCCGAGGTCGCGTGGTGGCACCGACAGCTGGCTGAATACGGTCGCTTCGTGCGCCGAGGACAACCACCGGAAGGCGGACCGTACGCCGGAGCAGGCGGGGATGCCGCTGCTGCACGAGCCGTTCGTACCGTCTCCGGCGGACGCGATGCTGCTGTCGCTGCGGGCGGGTGAGCGTTCGGAGCTGCCGCAGTGGCTGATAGGTGTGCGGTCCGCCGCGTAACACCGCGGGTGTGCGACGGAAGGTGTACGACGAGAGCCCGTCCCCGGTACGGAAGTTCCCGGGGGCGGGCTCTTGTGCGTACGGTTCGGGCCGGCCGGTGTGTCAGCCGTACCGGCGCAGCAGGAGCTGCACGATCGCGATCACGCCGACCACCACGATCAGCGCGCGCAGCGCGACGGGTGGCAGGCGGCGGCCGACTTTCGCGCCGAGCTGGCCGCCGATCGCGGAGCCGACGGCGATGAGGAGGACGGCCGTCCAGTCGAAGTGCGCGACGAAGAGGAAGTAGAGCGCGGCGACGCTGTTGACGACGGCGGCGAGGATGTTCTTGACGGCGTTGAGGCGTTGCAGGCTGTCGTCGAGCAGCATGCCCATCAGGGAGAGGTAGATGATCCCTTGGGCGGCGGTGAAGTAGCCGCCGTAGACGCTGGCGAAGAGCAGTCCGGCGAAGAGGAGCGGGCCGCCCTGGGGGCCCGTGGTGGTGCCTTTGCGTGCGCGCCGGGCCTGGACGGCTCTGGTGAGGCGGGGCTGGAGGATCACCAGGACGAGGGCGAGGGTGACCAGGACGGGCACGATCGTCTCGAAGGCCGTGGTGGGCAGGACGAGCAGCAGGGTGGCGCCGGTGAGGCCGCCGATCAGGGCGGCGGCGCTCAGGCGCAGGACGCGGCGGCGCTGGCCGGTGAGTTCGGCGCGGTAGCCGATGGCTCCGCTGATCGATCCGGGTATCAGCCCGAGGGCGTTGGAGACGGTCGCGGTGACTGGTGGGAGGCCGGTCGCCAGCAGGACGGGGAAGGTGATGAGGGTGCCGGAACCGACGATGGTGTTGATGGTGCCGGCACTGATGCCCGCCATGAATACGGCGAGCATCTCCCAGTTGGTCACGTGCGTTGCCCTTCGCTGATCGGTGCCGGATGCACCGATCATGCATGAAGGGGGTGATGGATCAGTCCAGCGGGGGGTCCTGCCTGCGCTCCTTGCCGTTTCCGGTGTCAAAGCCGGGCATCCCGCCGCCGAGGTTTCCGAAGGCTCCGCTGAGTCCCTTGAGGGCGTCGCCGATCTCGCTGGGCACGATCCAGAGCTTGTTGGCGTCCCCTTCGGCGATCTTGGGGAGCATCTGGAGGTACTGGTACGAGAGGAGCTTCTGGTCGGGGTCGCCCGCGTGGATCGACTCGAAGACCGTACGGATGGCCTGTGCCTCGCCCTCGGCGCGCAGGGCGGCGGCCTTGGCCTCACCTTCGGCGCGGAGGATCGCGGACTGCTTCTCGCCCTCGGCGGTGAGGATCTGGGACTGGCGGATGCCCTCGGCGGTGAGGATCGCGGCACGCTTGTCGCGGTCGGCGCGCATCTGCTTCTCCATCGAGTCCTGGATGGAGGTGGGCGGTTCGATGGCCTTCAGCTCGACGCGGTTGACGCGGATGCCCCACTTGCCGGTGGCTTCGTCGAGGACACCGCGCAGGGCCGCGTTGATCTCCTCGCGGGAGGTGAGGGTGCGCTCCAGGTCCATGCCACCGATGATGTTGCGGAGCGTGGTGACGGTGAGCTGCTCGATCGCCTGGATGTAGCTGGCGACTTCATAGGTCGCGGCGCGGGCGTCGGTCACCTGGTAGTAGATGACGGTGTCGATGTTGACGACCAGGTTGTCCTGGGTGATCACCGGCTGGGGCGGGAACGGGACGACCTGTTCGCGGAGGTCGATGCGGTTGCGGATCGAGTCGATGAACGGGACCACGATGTTCAGTCCCGCGTTGAGGGTGCGGGTGTAGCGGCCGAACCGCTCCACGATGGCGGCGCTTGCCTGCGGGATGACCTGGATCGTTTTGATCAGGGCGATGAATACAAGCACCACCAGGATGACCAGGACGATGATGATTGATGGCATCGCGTATCTCGGGCCCTTCGCTGCCGGATGTTCTGATGATCGAGTTTCTCAGACCAAGTGCCTCTGTGGGGAGGGTTCCCCGGGGTTGGCTCACATCACCACGGCTGTGGCACCGTCGATTTCGACGACATCGACCTGCTGGCCGGGTTCGAAGGCCATGTCCGCGTCGAGGGTGCGTGCCGACCAGACCTCACCGGCCAGCTTGATACGGCCACCACGGCCGTCGACCCGTTCGAGGACGACCGCCTGACGGCCTCTCAGCGCGTCAATTCCGGTGGCGGCGCCGGGGTTCGAGCCTCGTTGCCGGGCGGCGAAACGCCGTACCACCGCGGTGAGCGCGACGGACACCACGACGAACACGAGGACTTGGGCCACCACACCACCGCCGAGCGCCGCGGTGACTGCGGCGGAGACCGCTCCGGCGGAGAACATTCCGAATTCGGGCATCGCCGTCAGAACCAGCGGAATACCCAGACCGACAGCGCCGATCAGCCACCACACCCACGGTTCGATATCCACCTGGTCATGGTAGGTCCGGCGATCCCTGTGGGGACAGGGGTGATATCCGGTCAGGTGAGCGGCAGTCCCTGGGCGGTCCAGCGGTCGCCGGCGCGCTCGACGACGAGCGGGAGGCCGAAGCAGAGGGAGAGGTTGCGGGAGGTGAGTTCGGTCTCCATGGGGCCCGCGGCGAGGACCTTGCCCTGCCGGATCATGAGGACATGGGTGAACCCCGGTGCGATTTCCTCGACATGGTGGGTGACCATGATCATGGAGGGGGCGTACGGGTCGCGGGCGAGGCGGCCCAGTCTGCGTACCAGGTCCTCGCGCCCGCCGAGGTCGAGGCCGGCCGCGGGCTCGTCGAGGAGGAGCAGTTCGGGGTCGGTCATCATGGCGCGGGCGATCAGGGTGCGCTTGCGCTCGCCCTCGGAGAGGGTGCCGAACTTGCGGTCGAGGTACTCGGTCATGCCGAGCCGGTCCAGGAAGGCGCGGGCGCGCTGCTCGTCGACCTCGTCGTAGTCCTCGTGCCAGGTGGCGGTCATGCCGTACGCGGCGGTGAGGACGGTCTGCAGGACGGTCTGGCGCTTGGGGAGCTTCTCGGCCATGGCGACGCCGGCGATACCGATACGGGGGCGCAGCTCGAAGACGTCCACCTTGCCGAGCCGGTCGCCGAGGATCGTCACCGAGCCGGTGGTCGGGAAGAGATAGCTGGAGGAGAGACTGAGCAGGGTGGTCTTGCCGGCGCCGTTGGGGCCGAGGATCACCCAGCGCTCACCCTCCTTGACCGACCAGGAGACATCGTCCACCAGAGCGCGTCCGTCGCGGACCACGGATACGTCCACCAGCTCCAGTACATCGCTCATGAGCGCGTTGTCTCCTCATGCAATCGTCTTGAGGTTCCGGGGTTGCGCCTGTAGGCGCAGCTCCCAGGAAAATCTACGCCACCGGTCGAGTGGTCCGGGCCCGAGGTCCGTTCCCTAGGCTGGGGCCATGCTTTCGCAACCACGCTCAGGATTGCTGGCCGCTTGGGGAAACGCCCTTCTGGCCGGGTTTGTATCGCCGGACGACGCGGTGGCCGCCATGGTCGGCGACGACGCC
Organism: Streptomyces sp. NPDC057617; assembly: GCF_042800555.1. Classification (NCBI taxonomy): domain Bacteria; kingdom Bacillati; phylum Actinomycetota; class Actinomycetes; order Kitasatosporales; family Streptomycetaceae; genus Streptomyces; species Streptomyces sp. NPDC057617. The sequence goes on from NZ_JBHVGV010000018.1 coordinate 6,536, forward strand.
CTGCACCGGGTGGAGGGGCTGCCAGGCGAGACCGGTCCGGTCGGGCTGACGCTGGCGCTGGGGCGGCTGCGGGCGCTCGGGGTGACCGGGTACCGGGTCGCGCTGCCCGCGCCCGGGCACCCGCTGGGGCTGAGCGGGCCGCCGGAGTTCAATGCCCGGGCGCTGGAGGCCGAGGAGGCGGTGATCGCCACGGGCGCTCCGTACGGTCTGGTGCCCGAGGTGACGGCGGTGGGCCCGGACGGGGACCGCCATGTCGAGGTGCTCTGGCACTGTCTGCCCGTACGGGAGGCTCCCCCGGCGGACGTTCCCTCACTCGGAGAGGCGGAGCGTGAGCTGGCGGAGGCACTGCGGGAGGCGACGGAGGTGCTGTCGCGGCTGGATGTGGCGGCCTCGGGCCCGATGGCGGAGGCGGCGCTGAGCGCGTACCGGGCACGGGCGGAGCGGGGCCGGGAGGTACTGGCGCCCGGTTATCCGCCGCGGGCGATGCGGGTGCTGGAGCTGGCGCAGCGGATCGGGCTGCTGGTCTCGCTGGCGTACGAGCACGGGCACGGCGGTGCGGTGAGCGCGGCGGAGATGGCGGCGCGGGGGGCGGCCCTGCGCCCGGTCGAGCGGGTGGCCCGCCGGGCGCAGGTCGCTTCGTACAACGCGTACGTGGAGGAGCGGCAGAGACAGGAGTCCCTGCCGCGGTACGACGACTAGTGGTCGCCACTAGTGGTCGCTACCAGTGGTTGCTAGTGGTTGACCGAGGCGTTGCCGAACGCCGGGTTCAGCAGGCCGATCACATTGAGGGTGTTGCCGGTCGCGTTCACCGGGATGTGGACCGGGATCTGGACCGTGTTGCCGGAGCCGACACCCGGGGAGTGCGTGGCCACACCGTTGGCGTGGGCGCCGCCGTCCGTGGCGAACGCGGCGCCGGCGGAGGCGCCCGCCGCGAGGCCGGCGGTGACGAGAACCAGAGCGGCCTTCTTGGCAACCTTCATGGAATGTTCCTTAATCGCGTGATCAATGACCGCGGCAGTACGCCGTGGTTACGCCATGAAGAACGCCCGCGCGGCGATCAGGATGCGCCGTGTGGGTGACATACACACGACGGTATGAATCTCAGACCGGAGGACGACGTTCCGGTTCGGCCCGCTCAGCCCGCCGCCCCATGTCGGACGGCCCAGAGCGCCGCCTGCGTACGGTCCGAGAGGTCCAGCTTCATCAGGATGTTCGAAACGTGGGTCTTGACAGTCTTCTCGGAGAGCACCAGGGCCCGGGCGATCTCCCGGTTGGAGCGTCCGTCCGCGATCAGGCCGAGCACCTCGCGCTCCCGGTCGGTGAGTGAGGTGCCCCGGCCCTGGCCGCTGCCCGGGTCGTCCTGTGCCAGCAGCGCGCCCGCGACCTCGGGCTGGAGCAGCACATGTCCCGCGTGGACGGAGCGGATCGCACCGGCCAGCGCCTCCGGATCGATGTCCTTGTAGACATAGCCACAGGCCCCGGCGCGCAGGGCGGGGACAACCGTGCGCTGCTCGGTGAAGCTGGTGACGATCAGCACCCTGGCCGGATTGGCGAGTTCGCGGAGCTTGCGCAGCGCCTCGATACCGTCCATGCCGGGCATCTTGATGTCCATCAGCACGACATCGGGGCGCAGTTCCTCGGTGCGGGCGACCCCCTCGCCGCCGTCGGAGGCCTCGCCCACGACCTCGATGTCGTCCTGGATCTCCAGGAACGTACGCAGGCCCCGGCGGACCACCTGGTGGTCGTCGACCAGCAGGACCCGAATGGCCTGCGTGCTGCCCGCCGCCCGCCCGGCCGCCGCTCCTGCCCCGTGCCGGACGCCGTCCCCGTGCTCGTCAGCCACCGGGCACCTCCATCTCGATCGTGGTGCCCTGCCCGGGCGCCGATTCCACCCTGAGTCTGCCGCCGGCGCCGCTCGCCCGGGCGCGCATCGAGACCAGCCCGAGATGGCGTCCCGCCCTGCGGACCGCACGCGGCTCGAATCCCTTGCCGTCGTCGGTGATGCTGAGGACCGCACCCTGGCCGCGGCGGGCGAGAGCGACCTCGACGCGGTCGGCGCCGGAGTGCCGCAGCGCGTTGTGCAGCGCCTCCTGGGCGACCCGCAGCAGCGCCTCCTCCTGCGCGGCGGGCAGGGCCCGTATGCCCGAGGTGTCGAAGGTGACCTTGGCGGAGTGGGCCCGGTCGAGCACCTGGACATGCGTACGGAGGGTGTTGACCAGGCCGTCCTCGTCGAGGGCGGCGGGGCGCAGCTCGACCACGGCGGCGCGCAGCTCGTCGGCCGCTTCGGCGGCGAGTGCGGCGACCTGCTGGAGTTCGCCCTTGGCGCGGGCGGGGTCGCGGTCCACCAGAGCCGCCGCGGCCTGGGCGGTCAGCCGGAGCGAGAAGAGCTTCTGGCTGACGGCGTCGTGGAGTTCATGGGCGAGGCGCGAGCGCTCCTCGGCGATGGTGAGTTCGCGGCTGCGCTCGTACAGCCGGGCATTGGTGAGGGCGATCGCGGCGTGCTGGGCCAGGATCGCTAAGAGTTCCTCGTCCTCCTCGGTGAATCCGCAGCCTTCGGTGCGGGCGGACGCCGGTCGGGGGCAGCGCTTGTTGGCGAGGAAGAGCGCGGCGATCGTCTCCTCGCCGTCCCTGACCGGCAGCCCGAGGAAGTCGGACATCGTGGGGTGGGCGGAGGGCCAGCCCTCGAAGCGCGGGTCCTTCCGTACATCGGCGAGGCGCTCGGCCTTCTCCTCGTGGAGCATCGCCGCGAGGATGCCGTGCTGGCGGGGCAGCGGGCCGATGGCCTTCCACTGTTCGTCGCTGACGCCGTCCACCACGAACTGGGCGAAGCCGCCGTGGTCGTCCGGGACGCCGAGCGCCGCGTACTCGGCGTCGAGCAGTTCGCGGGCCGAGGCGACGATCGTCTTGAGGACGTCGCGTACCTCCAGATGCCTGCTCATCGCGAGGAGCGCCGTGCTCACGGCGGCGAGTCCGGAGCGGGGTCGGTGGCTCATGGTTTCACCGTACCGGCGGGCAGTACGGCCCGTATCGGCCCCGGGACGGCCTCCGACCGGGGCCGATGACCTAGGTCCTGCCGGCCCGAGTCCTCCTCCGGGCCCGGACTCCCGCCCCATGCCCTCCCCCACCGGCCTTAGGTCGAAGTGCCCCGCGCAGACCGGGCCGGCGTCCGAGGTGGCCGGGACGGCGGCGTTCCTACGGTGGGCGGCACCGGCGGGCATCGAGGCACGCCGGTGATACGGGAGGAGCGGCTGCCATGCCGACGGCGATCATCACGGGGGCTTCGAAGGGGCTGGGGCGCGCGCTGGCCGTGGCGCTGGCCCGGCACGGCTGGGATCTGGTGCTGGACGCCAGGTCCGTACGGGTACTGGAGGAGGCGGCCGGGGAGGCGCGGGCGTACGGGACCCGGGTGGTGGCGCTCGCCGGGGATGTCACGGATCCCGGCCACCGTACGGAGCTGGTGGCCGCCGCCGCGGAGCTGGGAGGGCTCGAACTGCTGGTGAGCAATGCCAGCGCGCTGGGCGCGGAGCCGCTCGTACGGCTGGACGCGCTGCCGCTCGACGGGCTGCGGGCGGCACTGGAGACCAATGTGGTGGCGGCGCTGGGTCTGGTGCAGGAGGCGCTGCCGCTGCTGCGCGCGGGTACGGCGGGCGCGGTGATCGCGGTCAGTTCCGACGCGGCGGCGGAGGCGTACGAGACCTGGGGCGGGTACGGGGCGTCGAAGGCGGCGCTCGACCAGCTCGCCGCCGTACTCGCGGTCGAGGAGCCGGAGCTGCGGGTGTGGACGGTCGATCCGGGGGACATGGCGACGGATCTGTACGCGGCGGCCGTGCCGGACGACCAGGATCCGCGCCCGGATCCGGAGTCGGTGGCGCCCGGTTTTCTGCGGCTGCTGGAGCGGCGGCCGGCGAGCGGCCGGTACGCGGCACCCGGTCTGCTGGACCCGAAGTGAGCGTCGTGAGCGTCCTTGCGGCGCTGCGGGTGCCGGAGGAGTTGTCGGCTCGGGTCCCGGCGGAGCAGCGCGGTTCGGGCAGGGACGACGTACGGCTGCTGGTCTCGCGCGGTACGGAGGTGACGCATCACACGTTCCGTGAGCTGCCGGGGCAGGTCCGGGCAGGGGATGTGCTGGTGGTCAACACGTCGATGACGCTGCCCGCGGCGGTCAACGGGCGGCTGGGCGGGCAGCGGGTGGTCGTGCACTTCTCGACGCGCGGCGAGGACGGCCGGTGGGCGGTCGAGCTGCGCGAACTGTCCGCGGCTTCCGACGCGGGGGCCGGTACGACAGTGCCCCGGCCCGGGGGTCCACCCGGGGCGGTCGTACGGCTGCCGGGCGGCGAGCACCTCGTACTGGAGGAGCCACTGGACCCGGAGGGGGTCCGGCTCTGGTGGGCGCGGGTCTCGTACGCCGATGTGCCCGGGCTGCTGCGCCGGTACGGGCGGCCGATCCGGTACGGGTACACGGAGCGGGACCAGCCGCTGTCCGCGTACCAAACGGTTTTCGCGCTCCCCTCCCCCGACGGCTCGGGCTCCGCGGAGATGCCGAGCGCGGGCCGTCCCTTCACGGCGGCGCTGGTCGCGGAGCTGGTGAGCCGGGGTGTGCTGTTCGCGCCGCTGACGCTGCATACGGGGGTGGCCTCGGCGGAAGCGCACGAGCCGCCGTACCCGGAACGCTTCGAGGTGCCGGGGACCACGGCGCGGCTGGTGAACTCCGTCAGGGCGGCGAGGCCGGCGGCAGGAACGGGCGGGGCACGGGACGGGGAGACGGGCCGGGCTGTGAGCGGAGCCGCGGGCGGGCGGATCATCGCGGTCGGTACGACGGCGGTACGGGCCCTGGAGTCGGCGACCGGGGCCGACGGGGTGGTGCGGGCCGCCTCGGGGTGGACGGATCTGGTGATCACGCCCCGGCGCGGGGTGCGCGCCGTGGACGGGCTGCTCACCGGCCTTCACGAACCGGAGGCCTCGCATCTGCTGATGCTGGAGGCGATCGCCGGCCGCGAGGCGCTGACCCGCGGATACGAGGAGGCGCTGGAGCGGCGCTACCTGTGGCACGAGTTCGGGGACGTCCACCTTCTGCTGCCGCCGGAAATACCGCAGAAACGCGCTCACCCTTCGCATTGCTGAAGCAACTTCGAGTCATGTTGATCTATCCCGAGTGTGACCCCGCGCATAGGACGTGGATCACTTACGAAGGCCACTAGTCGACAGACAAAGGGGTGCGAGAGTGGCATAAACGGGCATCTTGCCGCCCGGCAAGTGCCCTGCGCCACTACTCAGGGTCGTACGTCACACCTTTGCCAGGCCATTTTGCTGCCGCTAAGAATTGCGTCCGTCGCCGCCGAGCTGGCTGGCCAACCGGCCTTCGCGACTCCCCGCAATCCGAAGAGGTACGTCTTCCATGTTCTCGTCACGCATCGCTGATCTCCGTAGCCTGACCGGCCTGAACACGACCACGACCCGTAAGGCCACGCTGGCAGGCGTCGCGGCCGCCGGAGTCGCGGCCCTCACGTTCTCGCTGGTCCCCACCGACGCCTCCGCCGCCCCCGTGAACGCTTCCACCGCACCGGTGGCCGCGGCGGCAGCCAAGGTGAGCGCGCAGGCCACGACCGTGAAGGCGAGCACGACCAAGCAGCAGATCACCGCCATCAAGGCGGCCGGCACCAAGGCCGCGGACAAGGCGACCTACCCGGACAACCTGGACGGGTGGATCCGCGAGGCGCTGTCGATCATGAAGAAGAACGGCATCCCCGGCTCGTACGAGGGGCTGCACCGCAACATCATGCGGGAGTCGAGCGGCAACCCGTGGGCGATCAACCTGTGGGACATCAACGCCAAGAACGGCATCCCGTCGAAGGGCCTGCTCCAGGTCATACCGCCGACCTTCAAGGCGTACCACGTCAAGGGCACGCCGAACAACATCTACGACCCGGTCGCCAACATCGTGGCCGCCGCCAACTACGCGGCGGACAGGTACGGTTCGATGGACAACGTCAACAGCGCCTACTGATCAGGCCTGCATGACGCGCGCCGACGCCATGTCTGCGCACCGACGCCAAAGGGCGGCACCCCCAACAGGGTGCCGCCCTCCGGCATGTTCAGTGTGCGGTGTGCGTATGCGGTTTTTTCAGTGTGCGGTGTGCGTGGGACCTACGGCCCTACTTGCGCATGACCTCGGGCTCATGGCGGCGCAGCAGCCGCGACACCGCGAACCCGCAGACCACGCCGATGAAGAGCAGGATCCCGATGTTCATCCCCCACTGGCTCGCCGAGTGTTCCCACAGCGGGTCCAGATTGGTGGGGTTGTCCTGGTCCCACGGCGGCATCAGATGCGCGAGATCGAGGGTCGCGCCGGCGCCCGCGATGGCCCAGCGGGACGGCATCAGCCAGGCGAACTGCTCCAGCCCCGGCGAGTCGTACACCTGGAAGAGGATGCCGGTGAAGACGACCTGGACGATCGCGAACATGACCAGCAGCGGCATCGTCTTCTCGGCGGTCTTCACCAGCGAGGAGATGACCAGGCCGAACATCATCGAGGTGAAGCCCAGGGCGATCACGACCAGGCAGATCTCGACGGCGGGCGGCATGATCAGGCCCTCTTCGGGCAGCGCCCGGGTGGCGAAGCCGATACCGCAGATGATGACGCCCTGGATGGCCGTGATCACTCCGAGCGTGATCACCTTGGACATCAGATAGGCGGAACGTGACAGACCGGTGGCCCGTTCCCGTTCGTAGATCACCCGTTCCTTGATCAGTTCTCGTACGGAGTTGGCCGCGCCCGAGAAACACATGCCGACCGCGAGGATCAGCATGATGGTGCCCGCGTCACCATTGAACCTGGACGGCGCCTCCGGCGGGCCGAGGCCGAACTTCGCCGGAATGACGACGCTGACCACACCGAGCACGGCGGGCAGGACCACCATCAGCGCCATGAAGCCCTTGTCGGACGCGATCACCGCGGCATAGCGGCGGATCAGCGTCAGCAACTGGGCAACCCAGCTCTGCGGCTTCGGCGGGCGCATCTGCTGCGGCGGCGGCATGTGTACGGACTGCGCGGCGACGGCGTCGATGTCCGCCGCGTACATCTGGTAGTGCTGCGAGCCGCGCCAGCGGCCCGCCCAGTCGTAGTCGCGGTAGCTCTCGAAGGCGGAGAACACATCGGCCCAGGTGGTGTAGCCGAAGAAGTTGAGGGCCTCCTCGGGCGGGCCGAAGTACGCCACGGAACCGCCGGGGGCCATCACCAGCAGCTTGTCGCAGAGCGCCAGTTCGGCCACGGAGTGGGTGACGACCAGGACCGTACGGCCGTCGTCGGCGAGGCCGCGCAGAAGCTGCATGACATCGCGGTCCATGCCCGGGTCCAGACCGGAGGTCGGCTCGTCCAGGAAGATCAGCGACGGCTTGGTGAGCAGCTCCAGGGCCACGGAGACACGCTTGCGCTGGCCACCGGAGAGCGAGGTGATCTTCTTGCCCTTGTGGATGTCGAGCTTCAGCTCGCGCAGCACCTCGTCGATACGGGCCTCGCGCTCGGCCTCGGCGGTGTCGCCGGGGAAGCGGAGCTTGGCCGCGTACTTGAGCGCCTTTCTGACGGTCAGCTCCTTGTGCAGGATGTCGTCCTGCGGGACCAGACCGATGCGCTGGCGCAGCTCGGCGAACTGCTTGTACAGATTGCGGTTGTCGTAGAGGACATCGCCCTGGTCGGCCGGGCGGTAGCCGGTGAGCGCCTTGAGCAGCGTCGACTTGCCGGAGCCGGACGGGCCGATGACGGCGATCAGCGACTTCTCGGGGACACCGAAGGAGACGTCCTTGAGGATCTGCTTGCCGCCGTCGACCGTCACCGTGAGATGGCGGGCGGAGAAGGAGACCTCACCGGTGTCGACGAACTCTTCGAGCCGGTCGCCGACCAGCCGGAACGTCGAGTGGCCGACGCCGACGATGTCGTTCGGGCCGATGAGTACGGTGCCGGACTTGGCGATCGGCTGGCCGTTGACATAGGTGCCGTTGTGGGAGCCGAGGTCATGGATCTCGAAGCGGCCGTCGGGGGTCGCGGTGAACTCGGCGTGCAGGCGCGAGACCTGGAGGTCCGCGACGACGAGTTCGTTCTCCAGCGCGCGGCCGATGCGCATCACGCGGCCGAGGGCGACCTGGTGGAAGGTGGTCGGGCTGCGGTCCCCGTACACCGGCGGGGCCCCCGCGGCACCGCCGGAAACCGGGGACTGCTGCGGAAAGGCGGCGGGGCCGCCGCCCTGGTGCGGGCCCTGCTGGTGCGGCACCTGGCCGTGCTGCTGGGGCGACGGCTGCTGCTGCCAGCCCTGCTGCTGCACGGGGACCTGCTGGCCGGGTATCTGCTGCTGGGGTACGGGCTGCTGCTGCGCGGGTGCCTGCTGCGGCCAGCCCTGCTGGGCGCCCTGGGCCTGGGCGGGTGCCTGCCCGCTGTACGCGCCCGCGCCCGCCGCTCCGCCGCTGAGGCTCAGCCGGGGTCCGTCGGTGGCGTTGCCGAGATGGACCGCCGAGCCGGGACCGATGTCCGACTGGTGAATGCGCCGGCCTTGCACATAGGTGCCGTTGGTGCTGCCGTGGTCCTCGATGACCCAGCCCTGGCCGTTCCAGCTCAGGGTGGCGTGGCGCCACGAGACCCTGGCGTCGTCGATCACGAGGTCGCCCTGCGGATCACGGCCGAGGGTGTATGACCTGGAGGGATCGAGCGTCCAGGTCCTTCCGTTCAATTCCAGTACGAGTTCCGGCACTCCATGCCCCACTTGTTGTCCCCCGGTTGCCCCCGTCGCAGGGAGTCTAGGGATGGCGAACATCGTGGGGAACTATTTCAGGCTCGCTCCGGTCTTTGAAAGCCGGGCCTCGTGAACGCCTGCCACAAGCGCGTAACAGCGTGCGGAGGAAGGACCGTTGACGCGGAAGAAAGGTACCCGGAGAGTGGTAACCGCGTATGAGTGCCCACGGATCATGCGCGAATACGAGGAACAGCCATAAGACGGGCACAACCATCGGGGGGCGGGGGACCTTGATGAACGCGCGGGGCAGCGGCGGTGTCCGCTGGATGGATGTGCTGGTGGCCTCGCTCGCGGCCGTGAGCTGGGCACTGGTCGGGATGGCGGGTGTCGCGGCGCTCGGGCTGCACCTTCTGGAGGCCGATACGGCGGGCTCGTTGGGGCCGATGACCGCGGCGGTGGTGGTACTGGGGGCGGGCGGTTCGGTCACGCCTTCCGGTGATGTGTCCGTGTACGGTCTGGACGGCGCGGAGGCGCAGACCGCGGTCGACTTCACGCCACTGGGTGTGGGGCTCACGGGGGCGCTGATTCTCGCGTTCTTCTTTCTGCGGTCGCTGCGGCGCGCGGGCGCGTATGTGTCCGTCGCCGAACTCGCCGTACGGGCCGGGACGGTGGCCGTACTGTTCGTCGGTCTGGTCGGCGGGCTGGCGTGGGCGGGGCGCGATGTCATCACCGTCGACGGCAGCGGACTGGAGCTCGGCCAGGTGCCCGGCCTGGGCGGTGACGGCTCCGGGATCGGCGGGATCGAGGTGCCGGGCCTCGGGGAAGTGGGCGATATCCCGGGCATCGGGGGGCTGTTGCCCGACCGGGTCGGCGATCTGGTCGACGCGCAGGCGACCGTGGGGTTCCGGGTGGACACCGCCGATTCGCTGACGGGCGCACTGGTCTGGGTGCTCGGCGTACTGGCCGTCGCCCTGCTGGTCTCCGGGCGTGCGCCCCTGCCGCGCGGCTGGGACCGGGCGCGCCGAATCGTACAGCCGGCAACGTCCGCGCTGGTCACGGTGGTGCTGGTGGCGGTCCTCGCGGGGCTGGCGGCCGCAGCGTACGCGGCGCTCGGCGACGACCAGCCCCGGCGGATCGCGGGCGCGGCGCTGCTCGCGGCGCCGAACGGGGTGTGGCTGGGGATTCCGCTCGGCCTGTTCGTGCCCTGGGACGGCAGCGCGTCGGGGTCGCTGACCACGGTGCTTCCCGACCCGCTCGACAAGGTGCTGCGCCCCTCGGGCGGTGAGCCGCTGACGGTCGGCGGGCTCGCCGAGCTGGACGGACGGATCTGGCTGCTGGTGGTGGCCGTCACGGTGATGATGCTCTGCGCGGGGGTGCTGGCGGGGGTCCGTACCGTACGAGCCGATCCGGACGCGGCCCGACGGGGTGCCGGAGCGTTCGCCGGGCGGTGCGCTCTGCGGCTCGGGGTGGTCACGGCGCTCACCCTGCCGGTCCTGGTGTGGCTCACGGAGGTCTCCGCCAACGCTTCGGTGTCGGTGCTCGGGATCGACGCGTTCGAAGCGGGCCTCGAACTGCACGGCCGGGCCGGTACGGCGCTGCTCCTCGGCGCGGTCTGGGGCGCGGGGGCGGGCGCGGCGGGAGCGCTGCTCGCGTACGCGGCGCGGAAGGGGACGGTTACGGCGGGCCTTTCGGCGGATACGGGCCCGGGCCCGGCGGGCTTCGCGGGTACGGACGGGCTCACCGTGGACGCGGACGGCCTCCCCGTAGAAACGCGTACGGAGCCGGCAGATGCGCGTACGGAACCGACCCCCGCGCCGGGACCGTATACACCGTCAACGCCGTACCGACCACCCAACCCCGATACGAACCCGTATCTGCGCATCCCGAAGGACGAGGGCGGAGCGCGGGGTGGGAACCTTCCGGAGGGATAGGTCCTGTCCGGCGGATCTTCGGGGATCCCACCGGACGGAGCCTGGGCCGGGCCGCTTTTCCCGGGGTCGCCGAGAGGCGATCGCTGCCCGAGACTGGAACGGCTGGCACCCCTGTCCGGAACTCGGACGGCCGGTCGAGCCCCACGCCCTGCCCGATACGGTGGAACCACCATGAGCGCATCGCAGCCCCCTCGGACCGCCGACGTCCGCACTCTTCTCGTCAAGATCTTCGGGAAGGACCGTCCCGGGATCACCGCAGGCCTCTTCGACACCCTCGCCGCCTACTCCGTCGACGTGATCGACATCGAGCAGGTCGTCACCCGCGGCCGTATCGTCCTCTGCGCGCTGATCACCGCACCGGCCGGCAAGGGTGCCGCCGAGGGCGAACTGCGCGCGACTGTCCACTCCTGGGCCGAATCGCTCAAGCTCCAGGCCGAGATCATCTCCGGTACGGGCGACAACCGGCCGCGCGGCAGCGGCCGTTCGCATGTCACCGTGCTGGGCAACCCGCTGACCGCTGAGTCGACCTCGGCCATAGCGGCCTGTATCACCACGGCAGGCGGCAATATCGACCGGATCTTCCGGCTGGCGAAATACCCGGTCACCGCCGTGGAGTTCGCGGTGTCCGGGGTGGAGACCGAACCGCTGCGCACCGCGCTGGCCACCGAGGGCGCGGAGATCGGGGTGGATGTCGCGGTCGTCTCGGCCGGACTGCACCGCCGGGCGCAGCGGCTGGTGGTCATGGATGTGGACTCGACCCTGATCCAGGACGAGGTCATCGAACTCTTCGCGGCCCACGCGGGCTGTGAGGCCGAGGTCGCCGAGGTGACCTCCCGGGCGATGCTCGGGGAGCTGGACTTCGAGCAGTCCCTGCACGCGCGGGTGGCGCTGCTCGCCGGTCTGGACGCGTCGGTGGTGGAGAAGGTACGGGCCGAGATCCGGCTCACTCCCGGCGCGCGCACCCTGATCCGTACGCTCAAGCGCCTCGGCTACCAAGTCGGGGTGGTCTCCGGGGGATTCACCCAGGTTACCGATGCGCTTCAGGAGCAGCTCGGGCTGGACTTCGCCTCCGCCAACACCCTGGAGATCGTCGACGGCAGGCTCACCGGGCGGGTGGTGGGCGAGATCGTGGACCGCGCGGGCAAGGCCAGGCTGCTGCGCCGGTTCGCCGCCGAGGCGGGGGTGCCGCTGGCGCAGACCGTGGCGATCGGCGACGGCGCCAACGATCTGGACATGCTGAACGCGGCGGGGCTGGGGGTCGCCTTCAACGCGAAGCCGGTGGTCCGCAAGGCGGCCCATACGGCGGTGAACGTACCGTTCCTGGACACGGTCCTGTATCTGCTGGGCATCACCCGCGAAGAGGTCGAGGCCGCGGACTGCGACGACTGACCGCCACTTCACTTCACGAACCAGGGCCCCGGCGGCGAGTCCGCGCCGGGGTCCTTTGCTGTACGGGGCGGTTGTACGGGGCGGTCGCGCTGCTGTTTCGTGTACGGAGCGGCCGCGCTGCTGTACGGAGGGGTCACGCCGGATCCGGTGGCGGGCCGGATCCGGTGGCGGGTCAGCCGCGCGGGGTCCAGAAGTCGACGAGCCTGCCCACGCCGTGCTCCACCGACTTCCAGCTTCCGTTGAACGTGATCACGGCCAGGGAGGCGGTGGGGAATCCGCTCCGGGTCATTCTGCCGATGGTGTCGCCCTCGGCCTCGCCGGACAGGGCGTCCGCGAGCGCGTGCATACCGGGGTTGTGCCCGATCAGGATCAGATCGTTCACATCGTCGGACGTCTCGTTGACCAGGGCGAAGAGATCGCCGAGGGTGGCGTCGTACAGCCGGTCCTCGTAGACGGTCCGGGGCCGCACCGGCAGCTCGTGCACCGCGAGCTTCCAGGTCTCCCGGGTCCTGGCGGCGGTCGAGCAGAGAGCCAGATCGGCGACGAGCCCGCTGCCGGCGATCCTGCGCCCGGCGATGGAGGCATCCGCCCGGCCCCGGTCGGCGAGCGGCCGCTCATGGTCGGGCACATCGGGCCAGTCCGCCTTCGCATGCCGGAGGACGACGATCCTGCGAGGTGTATCGACGCTCATGCATCCCAGCTTCGCATGAAATGCGCCAGCGGGCAGAGGGTGTTGACGGGCTGCCCCGGCACGGGTGAACGGTGCTGGCGACTGCTCGCCGTCACCCCACCAGGGTCAGATGGATCTGCTCCAGAATGCGCCCGACCCCCGGATCACCCGCGGCGGCCCGCGCCGGTCCGGAGCCGGACATCAGCAGCAGCAACGCGAAGGCGAGAGCGGGCAGCGCGACGGACCACCACGGCAGCCGTATCTCAATCCGCTCGGAGGAAACACGGGGATGGGACCGGGGGTGCGTGGGGACCGGCATGGCCGCCTCCGTGGGTCTGCGGTTTCTGTTACCGCAGAATCTACGGACCGGTCGCCCTCCCCCACATCCGGCGACCCACCCAGTCAACCCTGACCCTGCCCCCCTAGGGGACCCTGGTGCTAGCCCCCTGGCAAAATCAAGCACGTCCGGCGATTAAGGACAAAACGGCCACAGGACGGCCCCGGTGACCTACGCAGCCGCGCCCACCACACGTCACGGCGACGCAATCGACGCGATGATGCCGATGAGCACCAGGATGCCGACAATCGTGCCGAACACGATCAGCAGCGTCCGCTGGCCGTTCTGAGGATTCGGGTCAAGGACTGGCATGACCTCAGTCTCCCACCCCCGCCTCCTCCTCGATCGTCCGGTCCCGCCCCGCGATCACACCCGCCGCCATCTGCGGCACCAGAAACCCCGCCATCAACGCGATCGGCAGCCCCCAGCCGCCCGTGTGCTGGTACAGCACACCCACCAGCAGCGGCCCAGGGATCGAGATCAGATACCCGGTGCTCTGGGCGAACGCGGAGAGCCGTACGACCCCCGCGCCCGACCTCGACCGCATGCCGATCATGGTGAGGGCGAGCGGGAAGGAGCAGTTCGAGACGCCCAGCAGCGCCGCCCACAGCCACGCGCCCGCGGCCGGCGCGAAGTACAGCCCCGCGAACGCGGTCAGCCCGCAGATGCCGAGACCGACGACCATCGGCCCCTGGTTCTTCATCCGGGCCGCCGTGCGCGGGATCACAAAGGCCAGCGGCACCCCCATCACCATGGTCACGGCGAGCAGCAGCCCCGCCGTACTCGCCGGGACCCCCGCGTCGCGGAAGACCTGCGGCATCCAGCCCATGGTGATGTACGCGCCGGCGGCCTGGAGGCCGAAGAAACAGGCGAGCGCCCAGGCCGTACGGCTGCGCCCGAGCCGGAGCCCCGGAACCGCCCCGCCCCGCCCACCGGCGGAAGCCCCGCCTGCCGCGGCCCCCGCCGCCCCCGCAGACCCCGTCCTCGTGCCCCGGTCCCGTACCAGCCCCAGCCACGGCAGTACCGCCACCACCGCCGGCACCGCCCAGATCGCGAGCCCCAGCCGCCAACTGCCGCCCAGCGCCTCGGTCATGGGAACGGTCGCCGCGGCGGCGAAGGCGGTGCCGAGCGCCAGGGCCATCGAGTACAGCCCGGTCATCGTGCCGACCCGGTCGGGAAAGTACCGCTTGACGATCACCGGCATCAGCACATTGCTGACCGCGATCCCCATCAGCGCGAGCGCGCTCGCCGCGAGGAAGCCGGCCGTACCGCCCGCGAACGGCCGGACCAGCAGCCCCGCCGTAATGGCGACCATGCCGGCGCAGACGACGGCGCCAGGACCGTACCGCCGGGCCAGCCGCGGCGCGGTGAAGCCGAAGACGGCGAAGCAGAAGGGCGGTACGGAGGTGAGGACACCGGCGACGCTGCCGCTCATGCCCAGCCCGTCCCGTACCTCTTCGAGCAGCGCGCCGAGACTGGTGATGGCGGGGCGGAGATTGAGCGCGGCCAGGACGACCCCGAGGACGAGGAGCCAAGTGAGCCGGGCCGTCGCGGACGGTGCGGGAGAATTGCCGGATGAAGGTGCGGTCGCGGATGTGGATGCGGATACAGATGCGGGCGCCGATGCGGCGGACTGCTTCAGGACCTTCGGGTGCGTCTGCGTGTACGTGCGCGTCGGTATCTGCGGCTGCGGCTCATCAGGCATGGCGCCATCATAGAATCATAGGATGATTGATCGTCCAGTCGCCCGGCACCCCCTTTGATGCGTCTCACGCCCCGCTCACTCCCCCTTTCCGCCCTCTCCACACGATTGGGAGCATCATGGCGCTCACCTCTCCCCGGCGTTCCGCGCTCTCCGACCAGGTGATCACCGAGCTGCGGAGCCAGATCACCTCGGGCGAATGGCCGGTGGGTTCCCGTATCCCCACCGAGCCCGAGCTGGTGGAGCAGTTGGGGGTGGCCCGTAACACCGTCCGCGAGGCGGTCCGCGCGCTCGCCCACAACGGGCTCCTGGACATCCGGCAGGGCTCGGGAACATATGTCATCGCGACCAGCGAACTGGCCGGGGTCATGCACCGCCGGTTCGCCGACGCCGACCGGCGCGACATCGCCGAGGTGCGCTCCACTCTGGAGTCCTCAGCCGCCAGAATGGCCGCCGAGCGCCGTACGGAACGGGATCTGCGCCAACTGGAGACCCTGCTAGCCCGGCGCGAGGAGGCCTGGGCCGCCGGATACCTGGAACGTTTCGTCGCAGCCGACTCGACCCTCCATATGGCGGTCGTCTCGGCCTCGCACAACGATGTGCTGACCGCCCTGTACGCGGACCTCAACCATCTTCTGCGCGACTGGCTCCGCGACGACGTGGGCCAGGAGCTGCGCCCGGAGAACCATATGGACCACGCGCGTCTGGTGGCCGCGATCCGGGCGGGCGACGCGGAGACGGCGGGCACCGAGGCGGCCAGTTACACCCTGCACTGCCTGGGAGAACGGGTCTGAGCGCAACCGCTCGCACAGCGGCGGGGTCGCTCGCGCCACAGCGGCGGGTTCGCCCACAGCAGCGGGTTCGCTCGCACAGCGGCGGGACGCCTCAGGACGCCAGGCGCTCATGGGTGATCCACACCTCGCGGATCTCCTTCCAGCACCATTCGACGAATTCCGTGTACCCGGCCGGGGCGATCTCCACCGGGGCGCTGTCCGTGTCGATGTCCCACCAGCGCTCGCACTCGACATGCAGCCTGACCCGGTCGGTCTCGGGATACGGATTGTGGCAGGAGGCGGTGGCGCGGGAGCCCTTGGTGTCCGTACGGCAGGTGGCGCCGAACCGGCTGGTACGGCCGTGCTCCGCGCCCCGGTTTTCCACGCCCTCGTGCTCCTCCAGCGCCCGGCGCTTCTCGTACTCCGGCCCTTCGCGCTCCGCGCCCCCGCCGGGTGGTGCGTACACCTCGGCCTCGGTGGGCATATGGCCGCCCCGTGTCTCCGCACAGACGACCAGGCCGCCCGCGATAAGGAGGGCCACGGCGAGCGGAACCGTACGGCGGGCGGTACGGCGGGCGATATGGCGGTGCGGCCAACGCATCGCACACACCTCCTCGCCGGACCGGAATGCCCCGGTCTGTGTGCTCAGTGTGCGGCCAGTCGCCTCTCTTCTCGAATCGAACGGACACGGTCCGTCACGCACGGAAGCCGCGTGCCCGTCGCTGTGACGGTCACGCGGCTTCCAATACGTACAGCTTCCGGATCCGTACAGGCTGCGTACGGGCCGGTCAGGCGCCCATCATGTGCACGCCGCCGTCGACATGCACGATCTCGCCGGTCGTCTTCGGGAAGAAGTCCGACAGCAGTCCGACGATGCCGCGGCCCGTCGGCTCCGGGTCGGACAGGTCCCAGCCGATCGGCGCGCGGTGGTTCCACACATCCGCCAGCTCCTCGAAGCCGGGGATGGACTTGGCCGCCATGGACTTGAGCGGACCGGCCGAGACCAGGTTGCAGCGGATGTTCCGCGCGCCCAGGTCACGGGCGAGATAGCGGTTGGTGGATTCCAGCGCCGCCTTGGCGACACCCATCCAGTCGTACTTGGGCCAGGCGACCTGCGCGTCGAAGGTGAGGCCGACCACCGAGCCGCCGCGCTCCATCAGCGGCAGACAGGCCATGGTGAGCGACTTCAGGGAGTACGCCGAGACATGCACCGCGGTCGAGACGTCCTCCCAGCTTCCCTCCAGGAAGTTGAAGGCGCCCTGCGGTCCGAAGGCGATCGAGTGCACGATGCCGTCGAGTCCGGCACCGGCCTCGCCCTGGTGCTCCCGGATCCGGTCGGCGAGCCGGTCCAGGTGCTCCTGGTTGGTGACGTCCAGCTCGATGACCGGGACGGGCTTGGGCAGCCGCTTGGCGATGCGCTCGACAAGGGTGAGCCGGCCGAAGCCGGTGAGGATGACCTCGGCGCCCTCCTCCTGTGCCACCTTGGCGGCGTGGAAGGCGATGGAGCCCTCGGTGAGGACACCCGTGACGAGAATGCGCTTGCCGGCGAGGATTCCGCTCATGTGATCAGTGACCCATGCCCAATCCGCCGTCAACGGGAATGACGGCTCCAGTGATGTACGAGGCGTCGTCGGAGGCGAGGAACCGCACGGTCGCGGCGATCTCCTCCGGCTGCGCGTAGCGGCCGAGCGGCACCTGCGCCACGATGCCCGCGCGCTGCTCGTCGGTGAGGACCTTGGTCATGTCGGTGTCGACGAAGCCCGGCGCCACGACATTGAAGGTGATGTTCCGGGAGCCCAGCTCGCGGGCGAGGGAGCGGGCGAAGCCGACCAGACCGGCCTTGGACGCGGCGTAGTTCGCCTGTCCCGCCGAGCCGAGCAGCCCGACCACCGAGGAGATCAGGACGACCCGGCCCTTCTTGGCGCGGAGCATGGCGCGGTTGGCGCGCTTGACGACCCGGAAGGTGCCGGTGAGGTTGGTGTCGAGGACGGAGGTGAAGTCCTCCTCGGACATCCGCATCAGCAACTGGTCCTTGGTGACACCGGCGTTGGCCACCAGCACCTCCACGGGACCGTGCTTCTCCTCGATCTCCTTGTAGGCCTGCTCCACCTGCTCGGCATCGGTGATGTCGCAGCGGACCGCCAGGCAGCCCAGCTCCATCAGGGCCGCCGGCGGCTCGCCGGAGCGGTGGGTGACGGCGACCTTGTCGCCGTTTTCGGCGAAGGCACGGGCGATGGCGAGGCCGATGCCCCGGTTTCCTCCGGTGACGAGAACCGAGCGGCTCAACGGATCAGCCTTTCCTTGGCGGTCTGGTACATCGAAAACCTATCGGTCCCACCCCGCCCCCGCAGAATCGAGCCCCCACAGCACCCCACGACGCTCCCTGTCGGATCCCTACAGAAAAGCGTCCATCTCAGCGACCCCCGCCCTCACGCCAAAGCGAGCGGCGCGGCCACGGAACGGTGCGACAGTTCCAGCAGCAGATCGCCCACGGTGGCATCGCTCCCCAGCCCGAGGTCCGACACCGGTACGGTCCCGGGAAGGGCCCGGGACGCGATACCGAGCAGTTCCAGCCCTTTGTCGCCCCGTACGGCAAGGAGGGCCGACGCGTCGTCGGGCGCGATCTGTTCCAGTACGGCACTGAGCCGGTCCTGCACCACCGCGCACACGACGGTCAGTCTGTCGGGCTCGCTGCGGGGCAGCGTGGCGATTGTCTGCAGCACTTGAGGGTGATGCAGAGCATCTTGGAGGGCACGCATCACCTCGGCGCGCTCGACCTGCCATTCGTCCTGAGCGCACAGCAGCTTGACCATCGGCATGCCCTCGTCGAGGGCGTGCTGCCACTGGGGCAGCATGAGATCGATAAGAAGGGCTTCCTCACGGAGCGGAGCGGCCGTGCCGTCGCCGACGCCGATCAACTCCAGCCAGGCGTTCACCTCCGCCCAGCGCCAGACGAGTGACCGGCCGACGGCCCCTTCGGGCTCGGGGAACGGGCTGTCCGCCCGGCGCTCGCCGGTCACCCATTGGAGTACGTTCTGCCGACTGCGGCCGGTCCGCTCGGCGATGTCCGGAACTCCGACCAGCTCCGGGTCCAGCCGGAGCACCCGAAGCGCGGGGAGCGACCGGCGAAGGCGGGCGATCAGGCGGTGCGCGGCTTCGACTACGTTGTCACCGGCCCCTGCGACATCCAGAAGATGCCGGTCACGATGGCGGGTCAGCAGGCCGTCGAACTCATCGAAAATTACACCGACGGCCGTCTCGTCATCGACGCTGATCCCATCCACGACGAAGAGAAACTCGTACTCCATGTGTCTCACTCCCCCTTAGAGCGTGCCCCTACGGACCCATGCGCCAGGGTTCCCCGCCCCTCAGAGGCAGAGTTACCCAGTGCCGGTACGTTGTCAAACGACAACACCCCCGCCGAAGGCACGGCGCGGGTCCTCGTCCGGCAAGGGGCAGAGAGCGGCCCGTGCGACGATCCGCCGGGCCGCGCGCCCGGCGTTCTGAGGCGTGCCGGGCACGGGAATGGTGAGGCAAGGCCTTTCACACGGGCAGTACAGACGCCCCCAGTGGCCTTCCTTGCGCAGAGTCCATCCCTGTGCCACGAGCCGCTCGAGGACCAGCCGGACTTCCTTCTTCTGGTGATCCCCGGCCGACAGCTCGCGCCCGACCATGCACGCCCTCCCAAGTACCCCACCGACACGAGTAGTTGACTGTCAACTCCGTGTGACACACGACAGTACCCCCGGGGTGTGACAATCGGCGAAACCGCACGTCGACACGGCAAACCGGGCGGGGAGGCAGGAGACGGGCCGCATGATGGGGCGCGGGCCGGGGCGGGTCAGGGGCGGAGAGGGGCGCCCGGGTGCCCGACCTCGTCGAACATCCGGTCGAGGTCGGCCCGTGCCGTACCGAACACCGCGTTCCAGTCATCCAGCGACGCGGCGTACGACCCGTAGGAGGTACTCCTTTCGGTTGAGGGGGTCGTGGTCCGTGCGGGCGCGGGACGGGGGCGGGCCTGTGACCTGCTGGTAGTGGTCGAAGGCGGATTCCAGGACGCCCTCGCCGCTCGTCAGCGTCGGCAGCCGCTGCTCCAGTTCGTGCACCTGCGCCGCCGGGATCTCGCCCTCCAGGAGGTACGAGGAACCGTACGTCGACGGTGTTCGCGGTACGGCGCGCAGCCGGGCCAGGACGGGCAGGACCGAGCCGTACACATCAGTAGGCAGCTCCAGCCGGAAGCGGTGCATCGGCTCGTACACCACCGTGCCGGCCTGCTTGAGCGCGCTCATCAGGACCAGGGGCGTCAGACTGCGGAAGTCCGCGCCGGTGCTCGACATGCTCTTGTCGAAGACGGCATGGGCATGGCTCTGCCGCGGCGCGTAGCCGGAGCGCGTCAGGGTGACCACGCAGTCGATGACCTGCCATCCATGGATGCCTTGGAGCAGTGTCTGCCTGACGGTTTCCTCGATGGCTTTGAGGAACGCGAGGGGCAGGGAGCCGAGTTCGATCTCCCGCCGGAACTCCACACCGCTGCCAGGGGGCGCGGGCTCGACGCGCAGCCCAATGGTCGCGAGAAACGGATTGGGGTCCTTGCCCATGATTTCGACGGCCTCGCCCGAACCCACCGGCCGTTCCACACAGATGGTCGTGGTCTCGCGGAAGGTGACATCGACGCCGAAATCGTCCGCCAGGGTCGCCTGGATGACCTCTTTCTGTACTTCTCCATAAAGAGATACGGAGATCTCCTGGCGGATCGCGTCCTGCCGGAGGTTGATCAGCGGGTCCTGCTCGACGAGTTGGGCGAGCGCCTCGTGCAACGCGCCCTTGTCGGCGGGGTGGCAGGGGACGACGACCGTCTCCAGTGTGGGCGGGGCGAAGTGCCGCTGCCCGGACGGCACCTGGGTCTGCGCGGATCCGGTCGGGTCGCCCGCGTCGACGGCGGCTGTGGCGTCCATGGCATCACCGGCATCACCGATCGTGTCGCCGATCCTGATGTCGCCGAGCCCGCGCAGCAGGCCGATCCGCCCCGCCTCCACCGACCCGCGGGAGACCGCCGCGCCCTGGTCGAAGACGCTGATCGCGGTGACCTTCCCCTCGCCTCCTGAACCGTCCGCGCCTCCCTCGCCGCCCGCGCCGTCCCGCCGGAAAGGCAGCTTGTCGCGGGTCCGTACCGTCCCCGAGACCATACGGACGTACGCGATCTTCTCGCCCGCCGGGCCGCGTTCGATCTTGAAGACCGTGCCGGCGACGGGTCCCTCCGTATCGCGTTGGCTCGCGGGCAGCAACTCGGTGATACCGCCGGTCAGTTCGTCCACGCCCGCGCCGGTGATGGCCGAGCCGAAATACACCGGATGCACCAGTGCCCGCCGGGTCTGCGCGGCGAGTTCGCTCCGGAGCCTGCGATACGGAAGCGGAGTCCCGTCGTCCAGATACGCGGCCATCAGAGCGTCGTCGTGGTCCGCGAGCACCTCGGCCAGTCCGGCGGTGAAGGCGCTGTCGTTCTCGCCGTACGGGGTGAATCCGGCGCCGCGCGCACCGAGACCGTACGCCACCCCCATCGGGACGATCGCCGGGCTCAGCCGTTCGGACACCGCGCGGAGCACACGGTCGTCGTGCGCGCCCCCGCGGTCGATCTTGTTCACGAAAATGAGGGTGGGGATTCGCAGCCGCCGCAGCGTCCGCATGAGGACGCGGGTCTGCGCCTGCACACCCTCGACGGCGGAGATCACCAGCACCGCCCCGTCGAGCACATTCAGGACGCGCTCCACCTCGGCGATGAAATCCGGGTGTCCCGGCGTATCGATCAGATTGACCGTGACGCCGTCCACGACGAACGACACGACGGCCGATTTGATCGTGATGCCGCGCCGGCGTTCCAGCGCCAGGGAATCGGTCTGGGTACTGCCGTCATCGACGCTGCCGATCTCGTCGATGACACCGGCGGCGTGCAGCAGCCGCTCGGTCAGGCTGGTCTTACCGGCGTCGACATGCGCCAGGATTCCGAGGTTCAGTGTTCGCACGAAGCGTCAGGTCCTCTGCGTAGGTGGCAATTTCCCGCTGAGTGGACACAGACGTTCCGCGCATGACGATCTCCTTGATCCATCCGGTTACTGCCCGGGAGTACAGCAGACGGTGGCACCGGGTGCAACCGGTTTGTCCACAGGCGCGGCGGGGCCCCGCGCCCGCATGATTCACTGCGGACACATGACCCACAGGTGCATGACCCACAGGTGTGAGAAGGGGAGGCCGACGTGCCCCATGAGGTAGATCAGTCGTTCCTGGCACTGCCGCTGCGGGCGCTCGCCGATGCCGCGCTCGCGCGGGCGCGGGCGCTCGGCGCCGAGCACGCGGACTTCCGGTTCGAGCGGGTGCGCGGCGCGTCCTGGCGGCTGCGGGACGGGAAGCCCGCCGGGTCGTCGGACACCACGGATCTGGGGTACGCGGTCCGGGTGGTGCACGCAGGCGCCTGGGGCTTCGCATCCGGGGTCGATCTGACGATGGACGCGGCGGCGCGGGTCGCGGGGCAGGCCGTGGCGATGGCGAAGCTCTCCGCGAAGGTGATCTCGGCCGCCGGTTCTGACGAGCGCGTCGAGCTGGCGGAGGAGCCGGTGCACGCGGAGAAGACCTGGGTGTCGGCGTACGAGATCGATCCGTTCACGATGCCGGACGAGGAGAAGAGCGGGCTGCTCGCCGACTGGAGCGGACGGCTGCTGCGCGCGGAGGGCGTGGCGCATGTGGACGCGTCGCTGCTGACCGTCCATGAGAACAAGTTCTATGCGGACACGGCCGGTACGGTCACCACGCAGCAGCGGGTCCGGCTGCATCCGCAGCTCACGGCCGTCGCGGTCGACGGTGAGAGCGGCGAGTTCGACTCGATGCGTACGATCGCGCCGCCGGCCGGCCGGGGCTGGGAGTATCTGACCGGCACGGGCTGGGACTGGGACGCCGAGCTGGAGCGGATCCCCGGGCTGCTCGCCGAGAAAATGCGGGCGCCCAGCGTCGAGGCGGGGACGTACGACCTGGTGGTCGATCCGTCCAATCTCTGGCTGACCATCCATGAGTCGATCGGCCACGCCACCGAGCTGGACCGGGCGCTGGGGTACGAGGCGGCGTACGCGGGGACGTCGTTCGCGACGTTCGACCAGCTCGGGAAGCTGGCGTACGGCTCCTCGGTGATGAATGTGACGGGCGACAGGACCGCGGAGCACGGCCTGGCCACGATCGGGTACGACGACGAGGGCGTGCAGGCGCAGTCGTGGGACCTGGTCAAGGACGGCACGCTCGTCGGCTATCAGCTCGACCGGCGGATCGCGAAGCTCACCGGGCTCGGCCGCTCCAACGGCTGCGCGTACGCGGACTCGCCCGGCCATGTGCCCGTTCAGCGCATGGCGAATGTGTCGCTGCGGCCGGATCCCGGCGGGTTGAGCACGGAGGATCTGATCGGCGGGGTGGAGCGCGGGATCTATGTGGTCGGCGACCGGTCGTGGTCGATCGACATGCAGCGCTACAACTTCCAGTTCACGGGGCAGCGGTTCTTCCGTATCGAGAACGGGCGGCTGGCGGGCCAGCTCCGCGATGTCGCGTACCAGGCGACGACGACGGACTTCTGGGGCTCGATGGAGGCGGTCGGCGGACCGCAGACGTATGTGCTGGGCGGCGCCTTCAACTGCGGCAAAGCCCAGCCGGGCCAGGTGGCGGCGGTCTCCCACGGCTGCCCCTCCGCCCTGTTCCGCGGCGTCAACATCCTCAACACCACGCAGGAGGCCGGACGATGAGCACGAGCCGTATCAGCAAGCCGCATGAGATCGTCGAGCGCGCTCTTGAACTGTCCACCGCGGACGGCTGCGTGGTCATCGCCGACGAGCAGTCCTCCGCCAATCTGCGCTGGGCGGGCAACGCGCTCACCACCAACGGGGTCACCCGGGGCAGGACCCTGACCGTCATCGCGACCGTCGACGGCACCCAGGGCACCGCGTCCGGTGTGGTGTCGCGTGCCGCCGTCACCGCCGACGATCTGGAGCCGCTGGTCCGGGCCGCCGAGGCCGCCGCGCGCGGGGCGGGGCCCGCCGAGGACGCCCAGCCGCTGGTCGGCACGGACCAGGCAGGGCCGGCGTCGGGGGACTTCACGGACGCGCCCGCCGAGACGACCTCCGCCGTCTTCGCGGACTTCGCCCCGGCGCTCGGCGAGTCCTTCGCCCGCGCCCGCGCCGGCGGCCGTGAGCTGTACGGCTTCGCCAACCACGAGCTGACCTCGACCTATCTCGGTACGTCCACCGGGGTACGGCTGCGCCACGACCAGCCCAACGGCACGCTGGAGCTGAACGCCAAGTCGCCCGACCGCACCCGCTCCGCCTGGGCGGGCCGCGCCACCCGTGATTTCAAGGATGTGGACCCGGCGGTCCTGGACGCCGAGCTGGCGCAGCGGCTGGCCTGGGCCGAGCGGAAGATCGATCTGCCCGCGGGGCGGTACGAAACGCTGCTGCCGTCGACCGCCGTGGCCGACCTGCTGATCTACCAGCTCTGGTCCTCCACCGCCCGGGACGCGGCCGAGGGCCGTACGGTCTTCTCGCGCCCCGGCGGCGGCACCCGTCTCGGCGAGAAGCTGTCCGAGCTGCCGCTCACGCTCCGCAGCGATCCGAACGAGCCGGGTCTGGAGTCCGCGCCGTTCGTGGTCGCGCACGCCTCCGGGGACGACGCCTCGGTCTTTGACAACGGTCTGCCGCTGACGGCGACGGACTGGGTACGTGACGGCGAGCTGGCGCATCTGATCACCACCCGGCACACCGCCGCCCTGACCGGCCTCCCGGTCGCGCCGGGCACCGGCAATCTGATGCTGGAGGGCGGCGGCGAGCGGTCGCTGGAGGAGATGGTCGCGGCGACCGCGCGCGGGCTGCTGCTCACCTGCCTCTGGTACATCCGCGAGGTCGATCCGGCGACGCTGCTGCTCACGGGCCTGACCAGGGACGGTGTCTATCTCGTCGAGAACGGCGAGGTCGTGGGTGAGGTGAACAACTTCAGGTTCAACGAGTCGCCGGTCGATCTGCTGTCGCGGGCCGCCGAGGCCGGGCGTACGGAGAAGACGCTGCCGCGCGAGTGGGGCGACTGGTTCACCCGGGCCGCGATGCCCCCGCTGCGCATTCCCGATTTCAATATGAGCTCGGTCAGCCGGGGCGTATGACGCCTGGGCCGGATAACGCCTGGACGGCGCCCATAGACTGGTGGTCAGCCATATGGCCGCCCAGGACCGTATGACCACCGAGGATCACCCGAGGAGAGACACAACCGTGACGGACATCGTCGACGAGCTGAAGTGGCGCGGGCTGTTCGCCCAGTCCACTGACGAGGACGCTTTGCGCAAGGCGCTCGCGGACGGTCCCGTCACGTTCTATTGCGGCTTCGATCCCACCGCGCCCAGTCTGCATGTGGGGCATCTTGTGCAGGTGCTGACCGTACGCAGGCTCCAGCAGGCCGGGCACCGGCCGCTGGCGCTGGTGGGCGGGGCCACCGGCCAGATCGGCGACCCCCGGCCCACCGCCGAGCGGACGCTGAACGACCCGGAGACGGTCGCGGGCTGGGTGCGGCGGCTGCGGGCCCAGATCGAGCCGTACCTCTCGTTCGAGGGCCCGAACGCCGCGACCATGGTCAACAACCTGGACTGGACCGCGGGCATGTCCGCGATCGAGTTCCTCCGGGACATCGGCAAGCACTTCCGGGTGAACAAGATGCTCACCAAGGACTCCATCGCCCGCAGGCTGGAGTCGGACGAGGGCATCAGCTACACCGAGTTCAGCTACCAGTTGCTCCAGAGCATGGACTTCCTGGAGCTGTACCGGCGGTACGGCTGTGTCCTCCAGCAGGGCGGCAGCGACCAGTGGGGCAATCTCACCGCTGGTCTCGACCTGATTCACCGCCTGGAGCCGGGGGCCACGGTGCACGCGCTGGCCACCCCGCTGATGACCAAGGCGGACGGCACCAAGTTCGGCAAGACGGAGGGCGGGGCGGTCTGGCTGGACCCGGAGATGACCACGCCGTACGCGTTCTACCAGTTCTGGCTGAATGTGGACGACCGTGACATCTCCTCGTACAGCCGCATCCTCAGCTTCAGGAGCCGCACGGAGCTGGAGGAGCTGGAGCTGATCACCGCGGAGCGTCCGCAGGCCCGCGCGGCCCAGCGGGCGCTGGCGGAGGAGCTGACGACGCTCGTCCATGGCGCGGACCAGTGCGCGGCGGTCGTCGCGGCGTCCCGGGCGCTGTTCGGCCAGGGGGAGCTGACGGAGCTGGACGAGGCGACGCTCAGCGCGGCGCTCTCCGAGGTGCCGCGCGCGAAGGTCGCCGAGCTGGGACCGGTGGCAGATCTGTTCGCCGAGACCGGTCTCGTACCGAGCAAGTCGGCGGCCCGCCGTACGGTCAAGGAGGGCGGGGCGTACGTGAACAACGCAAAGGTCGCCGACGCGGACTCCGTACCGGACCCAGCGGACCTGCTGCACGGCCGCTGGCTGGTGCTGCGGCGGGGCAAGAAGAACCTGGCCGCGGTCGAGGTCGCGGCGGGCTGACCCGTAGCGGCGGCTGCCCCGGACCGGCAGTCGGAAGGGCCCAGGACCGGCGGCCGGGCACACGCGAGGCGAGACGGCGTGTGCCCGGCCGCGGCCGTTCCACCGCCCGGTCCCCCCGGCCTCGGCTTCACAGGCTCGGCTTCACATGCGTCGGCGCGGGCCGCTGGCCCGTCTGCCGCGGAGCGTGTTCCAGAGCCGCTCGCACACAAGGACCACCAGGATCGCGCCGACGAGCTGGAGGACGTGGCGGGTCCAGTCGATGCCCCTGGTCTCGGCGACCCCCAGCCAGCCGGCCGCCCCGTTGCCGAGCATGCCGCCGAGAATGCCGCAGAGGGCTGTCAGCCAGAGGGGGATGCGCTGTCTGCCGGGGATGACCGCCCTGGCGATCAGCCCGAGCACCAGCCCCACAATGATCGCCCACAACCAGTTCATCGTCGCCTCCCGGAGCGGCGCACTCACGCATGTGCGCTCAGTCTGTGCCGGTCGCCCATACGGCGCATGTCGGACGGCTCCGTACGTGGCCCGGCAGCGCGGCCCGGCAAGGACCATCAGACGGGACCAATCGGGCGGGATGGGGAGTGACCCGCTCTCGTGGCCGCGGACGTCCCGGCGTACCGTGGTGCGGGTCCGGTCCAGGGCCGCCCGGTCACATCCGGCCCGGGCCCGGCCGGGGTGAGCTTCGGGGAGAGTCCGGCACAGAATCGGATGGTGGAACGTGATGCGGAAGCGGAGCGGTACCGAGGTCTTCCGGATTACGGGAGCCCGGCAGGGTCTCGCCGAGGATGTGCGCGGCCGGCAGCGCCGTTATGTGATCTCGATGTCCATTCGGACACTCGCGGTGATCGCCACCGTGGCCCTGTGGAATGTGGAACGGCCGGTGGCCATTGTGACGCTCGTGGTGGGCACACTGCTGCCGTATGTAGCCGTCGTGATCGCCAACGCGGGCCGGGAGAACGCCCCTTCACTGCCCAAGACGCTGGTGACCGCCCAGCCGCGGCCGATGATCGCGCCGCCGTCGCGGCCTTCCGGACCTGTTGTAACGGAATCCGGAGCGGAGGCGACGGCCGCCGAAACGCGTGAGAATTGATCTCAAGCGGTCCGCAAAGCTCAAGAAAAGCTCAGATCAATCGTGAAGTTCCGGTGCACGGCACCCCATTGCCCGTGACATACTTTGTAGGCGCTCCGCATCCCCCGTCGGAGCGACGGACCGACGCCGGGCAGCTCCCCCCGTGGCTGCTCGGCGTCGCCATTTCCGGTTACCGGACGTGTCCTAGGGTGGTCGGGTGAACTCCCCCGCCGAACCCGATTCCGCCGAAGCCCCGGTCTGCTCCGCGAAGGGCTGCCGGGCGCCCGCCGTCTGGGTCCTCGCCTGGAACAATCCCAAGCTCCATACCCCGGAGCGCCGTAAGACCTGGCTGGCGTGCGACGAGCACCGTGAGCATCTCTCCTCGTTCCTCGGTATGCGCGACTTTCTCAAGGAAGTGGTCGAACTGGCCGAGTGGCAGCGCCGGTCGGCCCCGGATTCCCCCGATCGCTGACTCCGCCGTTGGGCCGCCGGCTCAGCCCCCGATCGCCGACATCGGACGGTCGGGCTGCAGGAACGACGGATCGTCCAGACCGGAACCGGCTTTCTTCCCCCACATCGCCAGCCGCCAGATCCTGGCGATCTCCTCGTCGGGCGCGCCGGAGCGCAGCGCGCCCCTCAGATCCGTCTCCTCCCGGGCGAACAGACACGTGCGCACCTGTCCGTCGGCGGTCAGCCGCGTACGGTCACAGGCGCGGCAGAACGGGCGGGTGACGGAGGCGATCACGCCGACGCGGTGCGGTCCGCCGTCCACGATCCAGCGCTCAGCGGGCGCCGTGCCGCGGGCCCCCTCGCCCTCGGGGGTCAGCCGGAAGCGCGTACGCAGCGAGTCCAGAATCTCACCGGCCGTGATCATGCTGTCGCGCTTCCAGCCGTGCTGGGCGTCGAGAGGCATCTGCTCGATGAAGCGCAGCTCGTACCCCTCCTCGATGGCCCAGGCGAGCAGTTCGGGGGCTTCGTCGCCGTTGAGGCCCGGCATCAGAACCGAATTGATCTTCACAGGGGTCAGCCCGACGTCCCGGGCCGCGCGCAGTCCGTCGATCACATCCTTGTGCCGGTCACGACGGGTGAGGGCCTTGAAAACCTCGGGCCGCAGGGTGTCGAGCGAGATATTGACCCGGTCCAGACCCGCGGCCTTCAGCGCGGCGGCGGTGCGCTTGAGACCGAGGCCATTGGTGGTCAGCGACATCCGGGGCCGTGGCTCCAGCGCGGCGCACCGCTCGACGATCCCGACGAGACCGGGTCTGACCAGCGGCTCCCCGCCGGTGAAGCGGACTTCGTCGACACCCAGCCGGGTGACGGCGATATGCACGAGACGGACGATCTCGTCATCACTGAGCAGATCCGACTTGCCCAGCCATTGCAGCCCTTCCTCGGGCATACAGTACGTACACCGCAGATTGCACCGGTCGGTGAGCGAAACACGCAGGTCAGTCGCCACGCGGCCGTAAGTGTCAATGAGCACTGCGGGCCCCTCCCTGTGATCGGATCCGACACCGTCGAGACTACGTCAGACCACTGACAACGCCAGAGGGACATTTGCGCCCGGGCATTGGCGGGGAACGTCGGGGAACGGCACGAAACGGCGCGGGGGCGTCTTGAGGGCCTTCCAAAAGCCCCCGAAAAAGGGGTTCACCAAGAGTGTTTTGCCCCCCCCCCCCACCCACTTTGCCCACACCT
>NZ_JBHVGV010000018.1:35381-105463 GCF_042800555.1 Streptomyces sp. NPDC057617
GACCCTCTTGAACCCACTTAAGCCCCTTACAAATCCAGGGGGGACGTTTCCTCCAGGGCGTGGCGGGGAAATTTTGGGAAACTGCACGAAACTGCGCGCCCATTTCGTAAGGCTCTACGACGCGGCCGCGAAAGGGTGCTCCGTAAGGGGCGCTTGACCCGCCCGTACGATCAGCGTGACCCGCCCGTACGGTCAGGAACTCGCCCCGCCCGCTCAGTGGGCCCCGGTGCCGGTGAGGGACTTGACCTCCAGCTCCGCGTACTTCCCCTGGTCCGGCTCCTCCTTGGACAGCACGGTGCCCAGCCAGCCGAGCAGGAAGCCCAGCGGGATCGAGATCAGCCCCGGGTTCTCCAGCGGGAAGAAGTGGAAGTCGGCATCGGGGAACATCGACGTCGCCTTGCCCGAGACGACCGGCGAGAACAGCACCAGCAGCACGGACGACGACAGGCCTCCGTAGATCGACCAGAGGGCTCCCTGTGTGGTGAACCGCTTCCAGAACAGGCTGTAGAGGATGGTCGGCAGATTGGCCGAGGCGGCCACCGCGAAGGCGAGCGCGACCAGACCGGCCACATTCAGATCGCGGGCGAGCGCCCCGAGCGCGATGGAGACCACGCCGATGGCGACGGTCGCCCAACGGGCCGCGCGGACCTCCTCCTTCTCGCTCGCCTGGCCCTTCCGGATGACATTGGCGTAGATGTCGTGCGCGAACGACGACGAGGACGCCAGGGTCAGTCCGGCGACCACCGCGAGGATGGTGGCGAAGGCGACCGCCGAGATCACGGCCAGCAGGATCGCTCCCCCGGTCGAGCCGGCGCCGCCGCCGATTTCCAGGGCGGCCAGCGGAGCGGCCGTATTGCCCGCCTTGTTGGAGGCGATGATGTCGTCCTGCTTGAGCAGCGCCGCGGCGCCGAAGCCGAGCACGATCGTCATCAGATAGAACGCTCCGATGATCCCGATGGCCCAGATCACCGACTTGCGGGCGGCCTTGGCGGTGGGCACGGTGTAGAAGCGGATCAGGATGTGCGGCAGTCCCGCCGTACCGAGGACCAGCGCGATGCCGAGGGAGATGAAGTCCAGCTTCGAGGTGGCGGTGGCACCGTACTTGAGGCCGGGCTCCAGGAAGGCGGCTCCCTTCCCGCTGTTGCTCGCCGCCGTGCCCAGCAGGTCCGAGAGGTTGAAGTTGAACTTCAGCAGGATCAGGAAGGTGATGAGCAGAGTGCCCGCGATCAGCAGGACGGCCTTGACCATCTGCACCCAGGTGGTGCCCTTCATGCCGCCGATGGTGACGTACACGATCATCAGCAGACCGACCAGCGCGACGATGGCGATCTTCCCGGCGTCGCTGGTGATACCGAGCAGCAGCGAGACCAGCACGCCCGCGCCGGCCATCTGCGCCAGCAGATAGAAGATCGAGACGACGATGGTCGAGGTGCCGGCCGCGGTACGGACGGGCCGCTGGCGCATCCGGTACGCGAGGACGTCACCCATGGTGTAACGGCCGGAGTTGCGCAGCGGTTCGGCGACGAGCAGCAGCGCCACCAGCCAGGCGACCAGGAAGCCGATGGAGTAGAGGAAGCCGTCGTAGCCGAAGAGGGCGATGGCGCCGGCGATACCGAGGAAGGAGGCGGCGGACATGTAGTCGCCGGAGACCGCGAGTCCGTTCTGGAAACCGGAGAACTGCCGTCCGCCCGCGTAGAAGTCGGACGCGTTCTTGGTCTGCCGGCCGGCCCAGACGGTGATGATCAGGGTCGCGGCGACGAAGAGCCCGAAGAGGGTGATGATCAGCGGCCGGTGCTCGCTGGCGTCCGAGGCGGCGGCGAGCTGGAGCGGGGCGGGCTGGCTGAGTAGCTGGATCGAGTGGCTCACGCGTCCGCCTCCATACGGGACTTGATGGCATCCGCCTTCGGGTCGAGCTTGCGGGAGGCGTGCCGGGCGTAGTACCAGGCGATGAGGAACGTGGTGGCGAACTGCGCCAGGCCGAGGACCAGCGCGACATTGATGTTGCCGAAGAGCTTGGTGCCCATGAAGCCGCCCGCGTAGTTGGACAGCAGGACGTACAGCAGGTACCAGGCGATGAAGGCGATGGTCAGCGGGAAGGCGAAGGAGCGGTACGTACGGCGCAGTTCGCCGAACTCCTCGCTCTCCTGCACCTCGACGAACTGGGCCGTCGTGGGCTGGGCCGTCGTGGGCCCGTCCGCTGTGGACGGGGCTGGGCTGGTGTCCGTACCGCCCTCGGGCGGCGGTGCATCGGTAGCCACGGAATCTCCTCGTGACGCGGGTGCGGTCGGGTTGGCCATGGGGACCTCTCGGAGGGCGGATTGTCACTCGTCCCCCTGACAACGGCACGGGAGGCATGGCGAAGCGGTTCAACACCGCTCTTTTTGTTCTGGAAATGATTCAGAAGTGATTGAACAGCACCAATGATCAGCGATAACTTCGCTCGTCATGTACCCGTCTACGCGCAAGCCTGCGCGGGGACGGTCTCACGGATGATGTGGAGAACCCATGGCTCATCTGGGATCCAGACGGCAGCGCGTACTCGCGCTGCCCGTAGGTCTGGCGCTCACCGTCTCGCTCGGTTTCCTGCCTGCCACCGCGGCCACGGCCGCACCGGCCGGCGGCGGCTCCGACGCGGTCGCCACGGACGGCCCGAAGCTGTCGTACGTCGTCAACACCCGTGGTGGACACTCCACCGTCAAGTCGGTCGAGAAGGCGATCGACCGGGCCGGCGGCACTGTGGTCACCAGCTATGACCAGATAGGTGTCATCGTCGTCACCTCGCAGAACCCGGGCTTCGCCCAGGCGATACGCAAGGTGAAGGGCGTCGAATCGGCCGGTGCCACCCGCACCGCACCGCTGCCCGCGCAGTCCACCACGGACGTCGGTACGCCCCGTGCCCTCACCGCCGAGGAGGTCGCGCTCGCGGCCGACTCCGCGAAGAAGGCGAACGCGGCGCGGACGGCCAAGGGCGGGGCGCCCCTCGCTCAGGACCCGCTGGAGCCGTTGCAGTGGGACCTGCCCGCCATCAAGGCGGACAAGGCACACGAGAAGACCCTCGGCAGCAGGAACGTCACTGTCGCTGTCATCGACACCGGTGTCGATGACACGCACCCGGACATCGCGCCGAACTTCGACCGCAGCGCGTCGGTCAACTGCGTGAGCGGCAAGCCCGACACGACGGACGGCGCCTGGCGTCCGAGTGCCGAGGAGAGCCCCCACGGCACCCATGTCGCAGGTGAGATCGCCGCCGCCAAGAACGGCGTGGGCGTCACCGGTGTCGCGCCGGGTGTGAAGGTGTCCGGCATCAAGGTCTCCACGACGGCCGGCTTCTTCTACACCGAGGCCGTCGTGTGCGGCTTCATCTGGGCCGCCGAGCACGGTGTCGATGTGACGAACAACAGCTATTACACCGACCCGTGGTACTTCAACTGCAAGAACGACCCGGACCAGAAGGCCCTCGTCGAGGCGATCACCCGCGCCACGCGGTACGCCGAGAGCAAGGGCACGGTCAATGTGGCCGCGGCGGGCAACGAGAACTACGACCTCGCGGCCGACTCGATCACCGACCCGGTCAGCCCGAACGACTCCACCCCGGGCGAGCGGGTCATCGACCCGTCCGAGTGCTTCGACATCCCGACCCAGCTGCCGGGTGTGGTCACTGTCGCCTCCACCGGCGCCAAGGGCCTGAAGTCCTCGTTCTCCAACCACGGTTACGGCGTCATCGACATCGCGGCCCCGGGCGGCGACTCGACCCGCTACCAGACCCCGGCCCCGCCGGCCACCAGCGGTCTGATCCTCGGCCCGCTGCCCGGCGGCAACTGGGGCTACATGGCCGGTACGTCGATGGCCTCCCCGCATGTCGCGGGTGTCGCCGCGCTCCTCAAGTCGACGCACCCGCACGCCTCGCCGGCGCTCATCAAGGCACTGCTGACCGCGCAGGCGGACGATGTGCCCTGCACGACGCCGTACGACATCGACGGTGACGGCACCGTCGACGCCGTCTGCGAGGGCGGCAAGCAGTACAACAGCTTCTACGGGGCCGGTCTGGTCGACGCCCTGGACGCGGTGCGCAAGTAGGCATTACGCACCACCGTCACATCATCGCGCGGGCCGTCCTCCGGGGCGGCCCGCGTTCGTCTCCGTCGTGAGCGGCGCCGGCACGGCTCGTACGGGCTGCCAGCCGGGCCCGCGCACCACATGCCCGACCCGCTCCCGCCAGCCGCGCGCGGCCCGTACATCGCGGGCGATGGCCGCGTACTCATGGGTGGCGACCCGCAGCGGGTTGTACGTCCCGATGTTCTTGGTGAGCCCGTAGACGGGCCGCTCGGTCTCGGCCACGAACGATCCGAACAGCCGGTCCCAGACGATCAGGATCCCTCCGAAGTTCCGGTCCAGATAGCCCCCTTGGGACGCGTGGTGCACCCGGTGGTGGGACGGCGTGTTCAGTACGTATTCGAACGCCCGCGGCAGCTTGTCGATCCGCTCGGTGTGCACCCAGAACTGGTAGACGAGATTCGCGGACGAGCAGAACGCCAGCGCCGCCGGATGCACCCCGCACGCGATGAGCGGAACGTAGAACGGCCATACCGTCAGCGAGGTCCAGGGCTGGCGCAGCGCCGTCGTCAGATTGAACTTGCGGCTGGAGTGGTGGACCACATGGCAGGCCCACAGGATCCGCACGACATGATGCCCGCGGTGCGACCAGTAGTAAAAGAAGTCCTGTGCGAGCAGCATCAGCGGAACGGTCCACCACACCACCGGCACCCGCAGCGGGGTCAGCGCGTAGACCGCCGTATAGACCGCGACGATCGGCAGCTTCCACAGCAGATCGAAGACCAGACTGCCGAGCCCCATGGTGACACTGGTGACGCTGTCCTTGACCGCGTACCCTTCGGCGTCCTCATCGGGATGGAACCGGTAACTCACCATCTCCACGACGGTGAGCAGCACGAACGCGGGTATCGACCACAGCACGACATCGGGCAGGTTCGACGGCATGCGAGCACGGTAGAGGCGGGCGCGGGCGCCGGGCTAGATGTTGTTACCGACAAGTATGAGAGCCGTGCCGTGGGATCCTGTCAGACCGCGTTGCCGACGAGCCGTCGTCGGGGGAGGAACGGTCTCAGTGAGCCTGGAAGTTGTCGTGGCGCGTCTCGCGGGTACGGTCGTCGGCGCGGTCGCCAAGTCGGTGCTCCTGCCGAAGCCGGGCGCGGGCCTCGTGGCCTCTCCCGTACGCCCGCTGCCGAAACCGGCGTCACCGGACCGGCTGGCGAAGGTGCTCGCGGGCAGGCTGAAGGATTCGTACACGCGGTTGCCGGAGAACGAGCGCCTGGCAGCCCTCGAAGCCGTACGGTCCTCCTTCGCGGCGGCGGGCGAACTGACGCCCGAGCGACTATTCGCCCTGGACCTGGATCCGGCGCGGCTGGCGGCGGAGTTACGCACACCGCATCCCGGTCCCGCCGGGGACCTGTACGAGGAGCTGCTCGGCCTGTGCTGCGCGCATGTGGTGGAACAGCTCACGTCACAGCCCTCGTTCGCCGCGCGCGCGGCGGTCGAGCAGACCAGGGCGACGAGCCGGACGCATGAGCTGATCGAGGACGTACGGGAGCGGGTGGGGCCGCGACCGGACGCGGCGGCGCTCACGTTCGAGGAGCGGTACGGCGAGTATGTGGCCCGTACCCATGGGCGGCTGGAGCTGTTCGGGCTGACGCTGGGCCGGTCGAGACGGGACTGGCCGCTGGACACGGCGTACATCAGTCTGTCGGTGAGCGGCGAGCGCAGGGGGCTCGGGCTCCCGCGCACGGGCCCCACGACCGTCACCGCCGAACAGGCGCTGACGACCACGGACCGATTACTGCTGCGCGGCCCGGCAGGCTCGGGCAAGAGCACGCTGGTGCAGTGGCTCGCGCTGAACGCGGCCCGGCGCAGCTTCCATCCCGAACTCGCCGACTGGAACCGGTGCGTGCCCTTCGTCCTGCGCCTGCGCGCGTTCACGGCATCGGAGTCACTGCCGATGCCGGAGGACTTCCTGCGGGCCTCCGGCGTGCCGCTGACCGCGCCGGCCGGGTGGGCGGAGAACCTCCTTACGGAGGGGCGGGCGCTGGTCCTCGTCGACGGTGTGGACGAAGTTCCGACGCGGCTGAGGGCCCGTACGGAAACGTGGCTGAAGTCCCTGGTCGCGGCTTATCCACAGGCCCGTTACGTGGTGACGACCCGGCCGTCGGCGGTGCCGGAGGACTGGCTGTCGGGGCAGGGTTTCGTTCCGCATTCGCTGCTGCCAATGGAACGCGACGACATCAAGTCGTTCGTGGGCCACTGGCACGGTGCGGCACGGCTGGAGTGCGTCACCGACGCCGAACGGGCCCAGCTCGATACGTACGAGAAGTCCCTCCTACAGGCGGTGATGACCCGCCGGGACCTCGGACGGCTGGCGACGAACCCGCTGATGTGTGCCCTGCTGTGCGCCCTGAACCGGGACCGCAGGATGCAACTGCCCCGAGCCAGGAAGGAGCTGTACGACGCGGCCCTGGAGATGCTGCTCGTACGCCGGGACACCGAGCGGGAGATCGTCAGCGTCGAGGGCGTGAACCTGACCCGGGACGAGCAAACGGCGTTACTGCAACGGCTCGCGTACTGGCTGATCCGCAACGGGCAGGTGGAGGCGGTGCGCGAGGAAGCCGTGGAGATGGTCGGCGAGTGGCTCGCCGCCATGCCTCAGGTGGAGGGCGACGCGGAACAGGTCTTCGCCCATCTGCTGATCCGCAGCGGTCTGCTGCGCGAACCGATGCCGGGCGCGGTCGACTTCGTCCACCGGACCTTCCAGGACTACCTGGGCGCGAAGGCGGCGGTCGAGAGCCGCGACTTCGGCGTGCTGGCCCAGAACGCGCATGACGACCAGTGGGACGACGTGGTGCGGATGGCGGTGGGCCACGCACGACCGGACGAACGGGCGCGGCTGCTGAAGCGGTTGCTACGTCGGGCCGACCGCGCGCCAAGGCTGCGGCACCGGCTGGTCCTGGTGGCGGCGGCGTGTCTGGAGCACGCACCGGAGCTGGATCCGGAGGTACGGGGAGAGGTGGAGGCCCGGACGGCGGAACTGATCCCGCCGCGAAGTCTCCAGGAGGCAGAGGAGTTGGCGAAGGCGGGCGAATTGGTGCTTGAACTGCTGCCGGGCCCGGCGGGGCTGGATGAGCGCACCGCGGCGGCGGTGGTGCGAACAGCGGCGCTCGCCAAGGGGGATGCGGCTTTCGAGGCAATATCGCGTTTTCGCGAGGACGCGCGCCCCATGGTCGCGGAACAGATATCCAACGCATGGGGCTCGTTCAAGAGCGAGACGTATGCCGAGGCCGTCCTGTCCGCGCAGGACTGGCGGAAGACCTACCTCCGCGTACGGACCCCGGAGCAGCTTCGGGCATTGCGACACATCCCCAAAGCTCGCCGAGTGGAGATCAATGGTGATCACACGGATCTCACACCTCTGCTCGCGCTGGAGAGTCCAGAGGAAATCTCTCTCATCGACAATGACGCGCTTACCGATCTGTCCGCCCTCGCGTCTCTTCCGCGCCTTCCGGAGTTCTCCCTCGGACGCAGCCCCGCGGTACGAGACCTGACCCCGCTGACCGTTCTCGGAACCACGTACATCTTTCTGTACGACGTGCACCATGACATCTCGCTGGAAGCACTTCGTGACATGCCGAACCTTCGGGACGTCACGTTCTCCTTCCCTCTGCTCGTCGAGAGCGTGGGCGAGCTGCCGATGGGGCCGCAGCTCACGCGCCTTTCCCTCTTTCGCCAAGCGAGCTATGTGAATCTAGAAGGCATAGAATGCTGGCCCGGGCTTCAATTCCTCACGCTATCCGGCACGACTCAGATCCGTCAGCTCAGCGAGCATTCCTCTCTCATGGGACTGGAAGCCCTGCAACTCCAGCACCAGCACCGGCTCGACCTCCGACAGATCAGCCATCTCACCAGTCTAGAGATGCTCTATTTGTGGGAGTGCGAAATTCCGGATGGGCTCGGCCCACTCCGTGACCTGCCCAAGCTCGCCTCCCTCCACCTTTCTTCATGTGCGCAGACAGGACCTCCCCTCGATCTGAGTCCGCTGGCCGACCTTGGGAATCTGACCATCACACTCACGGACGACGACACCCCTGTCACCGGGGAAGACCTCTTCCCGCCCGACCGCATCATCCGAGGAGGTTAGAGCCCCCGGCAGCTCCTTTCGCCATCTACGGAAGGGGCTTGACGGGGTGGCGGGTTCCAGTGCGACGGACCGACCGGGCGTCAGGTTTGTCGGTGGCGGGACGTATTCTCTGTGACCATGCTCGACGACCTGACGACCTCAGCGACATGGCCGGCCGCCTACCCCCAGGGGTACGCGGTCGTCGACGTGGAGACCACCGGACTCGCACGCGACGACCGGATAGTGTCCGCTGCCGTCTATCGTCTGGACGCGCGGGGCGAGGTCGAGGATCACTGGTACACGCTGGTCAACCCGGAGCGCGATCCGGGGCCCGTATGGATCCATGGGCTGACGAGTGAGGTGCTGGCGGAGGCCCCGCTCTTCCCCGACGTCGCCGGGGAGCTGGCCGAGCGGCTCGACGGGCGGGTGCTCGTGGCGCACAACGCGATCTTCGACTGGTCGATGATCGCCCGGGAGTACGCGCGCGCGGGCCGGGCCGCGCCCACCCGGCAGCGGCTGTGCACCATCGCGCTCTCCAAGGAGCTGGGTCTGCCCCTGCCCAATCACAAGCTGGAGACGCTCGCCGCGCACTTCGGTGTCGTACAGCGGCGGGCGCACCACGCGCTCGACGACGCGCGCGTGCTGGCCGAGGCGTTCCGGCCGAGCCTGCACACCGCCGCGCGCGACGGCGTACGGCTGCCGCTGCTGGAGTGCCGGCCGCTCACCGAGTGGGCGGACGCCCCGGCGCGGCCCCGGGTCGGCTATCAGCCTGCGTACCGGCCGACGAGCTGGCGCCCCTCGCGCAAGCGGCCCGCCTGTCCGTATCCGAACCCCGGGCGGTACGAGCCGGGCGGGGCGCTGGTGCAGGGGATGCGGGTGGCGTTCTCGGGCGACACCTCGGTCGACCGGGAGCTGCTGGAGGACCGGGCGATCGAGGCGGGGCTGCATGTGGCGACGAGTGTGTCGCGGCTGACCAGTCTGCTGGTGACCAATGACCCGGAGTCCTCGACGTCCAAGACGGTCAAGGCGGCGTCGTTCGGTACGCCGGTGATGGACGAGGCGGCCTTCACGCAGTTGCTGCGGGACGTGGCCCCGGCGCGCGGCTCGGTGCCCGCGCCGGCCGCCGCGCCCGATGCCGTACGAGCCGCCGCGCCGGAGTCCGTACCCGCGTCCGTACCCGCGTCCGCGGACGGGTGACCGGGCGCGACCCGCCCGTGACCCGCCCGGCGCCCCGCCGCCCCGCCGCCCCGCCGCCTGTCCCCTGTCCCCTGTCCCCTGTCCCCTGTCCCCTGTCCGGATCGTCCACAACCGACCCGCCGTCCGGCGGCCACCGGCCGCCGGGTACGGTCGATGGCGTGTACCGCTTCCTGTTGTCCCGGCAGTGGGTGATCCTCACCCTGCTCGCGCTCGCCCTCATCCCCGCGATGATCGAGTTGGGCTTCTGGCAGCTTCACCGGCACGAGCACCGGGTCGCCCAGAACTCCCTGATCGCGGACAACCTCAAGGCGAAGCCCGTCCCGGTCACCGAGCTGACCTCCCCCGGGCACACCGTCCCGCGCGCGGACTACTGGCGTACGGTCACCGCCACCGGCCGCTTCGACACCGCGCACGAGGTCGTCGTACGCCGCAGGACCTCCGCCGACGACCAGGTCGGCTATCACGTCCTCACCCCGCTGATCATGAGCGACGGGCGGGCCGTCATCGTCAACCGCGGGTGGATCCCCTCCCCCGGCGACCAGCACGCCTTCCCCGACATTCCGGCCGCGCCCAAGGGCGAGGTCACCGTCACCGGCCGGCTGAAGGCCGACGAGACGGCGGCGGTCACCGGGATCAGGGACGTACAGGATCTGCCGCCGCGCCAGGTGATGCTGATCAACAGCGAGCGGCAGCAGAAGGCCCTGGGCCGTTCCGTCCTCGGCGGCTATGTCGAGCTGACCGCTCCCGTACCGGCCGGCGGCTCCCCCGAGCAGATCCCGACGCCGGACGACAGTTCGATCGGGCCGCACATGGCGTACGCCGTTCAGTGGTGGCTGTTCGCCGCCGCCGTACCCGTCGGCTGGGTGATTCTCGTACGGCGTGAGAAGCGCGACCGGGACGCGGCGGCCCGGCGTGAGGAGTCCGGGGCCGGATCCGAGCCGGAGCGCGCGCCCGCGACCGCCTGATGGTCCGACGGCCGGACAGCCCGACCGTACGGTAGTAAGACCATCGGGCCACCCGATGATCACCCCCCGCGCCCCGTGCCTCTCCCCCGCCCCCGCCCCGCCGCCCTGCTTAGCGCTCCGGCGCTTCGGGAACAGCCCTGGCGTGACCACGCAACGCATCGAGGACTACGCGCTCATCGGCGATCTCCAGACCGCCGCCCTGGTCGGCAGGAACGGCTCCATCGACTGGCTGTGCCTCCCCCGCTTCGACTCGGCGGCCTGCTTCGCCGCGCTGCTCGGCACCGAGGAGAACGGCCACTGGCGGATCGCTCCCACGGGCGCGGGGAACTGCACCCGGCGTGGCTATCTCGGCGAGACGCTGGTCCTTGAATCCGTGTGGGAGACCGGCGCCGGCACGGTCAAGGTCATCGACTTCATGCCGCAGCGCGATCTCGCCCCCGACGTCGTCCGGATCATCGAGGGCGTCAGCGGCTCGGTCGAGATGAGCGGCACGGTGCGGCTGCGCTTCGACTTCGGTTCCGTCGTGCCCTGGATGCGGCGCGCGGAGGGCCACCGGCTGGCGATCGCGGGCCCGGACTCCGTATGGCTGCGCAGCGAGCCCGAGGTCAGAACCTGGGGGCAGCACTTCAGTACCCGCTCGTCGTTCACCGTCGCCGCGGGCGAGCGGGTCGCCTTCGTACTCACCTGGCACCCCTCGCACGAGCAGCGCCCGCCGCGCGCCGACCCGTTCGAATCGCTGGCGCAGTGCCTGGACGACTGGGCGGCGTGGGCGGCGCGCTGCCGGTACGGCGGTCCGTACCGAGCCGCCGTCATGCGCTCCCTCATCACGCTCAAGGCGCTGACGTACGGTCCGACGGGCGGCATCGTCGCCGCGGCGACCACCTCGCTGCCGGAGGACCTGGGCGGTGTGCGCAACTGGGACTACCGCTACTGCTGGCTGCGCGACTCGACCCTGACGCTGGGCGCGCTGCTGTCGGCGGGGTATCTGGAGGAGGCGGCGGCCTGGCGGGACTGGCTGCTGCGCGCGGTCGCCGGCGATCCGGCCGACCTTCAGATCATGTACGGGCTGGCGGGCGAACGGCGGCTGCCGGAGAGCGAGCTGCCCTGGCTGAGCGGGTACGCGCGCTCCGCCCCGGTCCGTACCGGCAACAGCGCGGTCGACCAGCTCCAGCTCGATGTGTACGGGGAGGTCATCGACTCGCTCCATCTGGTGCGGCAGGCCGGTCTTCCGCCGAAACCGCACGCCTGGCGGCTGGAGACGACGCTGCTGGACTTCCTGGAGTCGAAGTGGCGCGAGCCGGACGAGGGGCTGTGGGAGGTACGGGGGCCGCGCCGACACTTCGTGCACTCCAAGGTGATGGCGTGGGTCGCCGCCGACCGGGCCGCGAAGACGCTGGACAGCGACCCGCGGCTCATCGGGGACGCGGGGCGGTGGCGGGCGATGCGGGACGAGGTGCACCGGGAGGTGTGCGACCGGGGGTACGACCCGGCGCGCAACACCTTCACGCAGTCGTACGGTTCCGCCGAGCTGGACGCGGCGACGCTGCTCATTCCGCGGGTGGGGTTTCTGCCGCCGGACGATCCGCGGGTGATCGGTACGGTCGACGCGGTACGGGCGGAGCTGGGGCACGGCGGTCTGCTGCGCCGGTACAGCGGCGCGGCCGGCGCGGATGCGCTCGGGGGCGTGGACGGGCTCGTGGAGGTGGACGGGCTGCCGGGCGAGGAAGGGGCGTTCCTGGCCTGTTCGTTCTGGCTGGCCGACGCGCTGCACATGACGGGGCGTACGGAGGAGGCACGGGAACTGTTCGAGCGGCTGCTCGCGCTCCGCAACGACGTGGGGCTGCTCTCCGAGGAGTACGACCCGGTGACGCGTCGCCACCTGGGCAACTTTCCCCAGGCGTTCAGCCATATCGGACTTGTGACGACCGCCCTGAGGCTGGCCGGGGAGTGCACGGCAGGATAGGCCCATGGATCTTGGGCTGAAAGACCGTGTCTATGTCATAACGGGTGCGTCGCGGGGGCTGGGCCGCGCGAGCGCGGAGGCGCTGGTGGCGGACGGCGCGAAGGTCGTCGTCTCCGGGCGGGACGAGAAGAACGTCGCGAAGGCCGTGGCGGCGATAGGCCCCGGCGCGTACGGGGTGGCGGGGGACAACGCGGACCCGGACCTGGCGGAGCGTCTGATCTCGGCGGCGCGCCAGGAGTTCGGGGGCTTCGACGGCATCCTGATCAGTGTCGGGGGCCCGCCGCCGGGGTCGCCCACGGCCAATACGGACGAGCAGTGGCGGGAGTCGTTCGAGTCGGTCTTCCTCGGGGCGGTACGGCTGGCGCGCGAGGCAGCGGCGGAACTGGGTGACGGGGGTGTCATCGGCTTCGTCCTGTCGGCCTCGGTCCACGAGACGATCCCGGGCCTGACGATCTCGAACGGCCTGCGGCCGGGGCTGGCGGGCTTCGCGAAGTCCCTCGCGTACGAGCTGGGTCCGCGCGGGATCAGGGTGCTGGGGCTGCTGCCGTACCGCATCGACACGGACCGCGTGCGCGAGCTGGACGCGCTGTCGGGGGACGCGGAGGGGGCGCGGGCGGTGGCGAGTGCGCGGATACCGATGCGGAGGTATGGGCGGGCGGAGGAGTTCGGGAGGACGGCGGCGTTTCTGCTGTCGCCGGCGGCGTCGTACCTGACGGGCATCATGCTCCCGATAGACGGCGGCGCCCGCCACGGCTTCTGACCGGCCCCACTGCGGGCTTTTCCCCGAACCCGGGGCCGAGCCCCGGCCCCGCCGCTGCGCGGGGCATTCCCCCACCCCGCCCCTCCCCGAACCGGGGCGCTGCCCCGGACCCCGGGAGTACGGGGCTCCGCCCCGGTACTCGACCAGGCGGCACGTGCCGGCCAGGGGCAAAGCCCCGGGTGTCGGGAAGCCCCGCACCGCGACCCAGGTGGCGCCGCCCCGGCGGCTCAGCGGGTACGGCCCCGGGTCCGGGTCCGGGGGCAGCGCCCCCAGTGGGGTCCGGGGCGCAGCCCCGCGTTCGGGGCTGCGCCCCGCTTTGCCTCCGCGTAGCGGCAGACAAAGGTGGTCGGGGGTAGGGTCCTCTTGGTGGGGGTCCGGGGCGGAGCCCCGGTTTCGGGAAGGGGCGGGGTAGGGGAAAAGCCCGCGCAGCGGCAGGCCCGCAGGGGCGGGGGCAGCGCCCCGGTTTCGGGCCCGCGCAGCGGCCCTCCGCCGGGGCCGGGGACCGCGTCAGGTGACTCGTTCCGGGGTGTGGCGCGCTGCGCGTAGGCGGACCTCCGCCGGGAGC
The DNA here is from genome assembly GCF_042800555.1 of Streptomyces sp. NPDC057617. NCBI lineage: Bacteria > Bacillati > Actinomycetota > Actinomycetes > Kitasatosporales > Streptomycetaceae > Streptomyces > Streptomyces sp. NPDC057617. The sequence goes on from NZ_JBHVGV010000018.1 coordinate 49,014, forward strand.
GCCGACAGCCCCGACGACTCCTTCGCGCGCGCCAACGTCTCCGTCGCCAGACGGTTCAGCGACTCCGACGGCGACGCATGCGGCTCCAGCAGCAGCCGGATCCGCGCCGACGGCGCCGAACGCCGCCCCGTCAGGCGGACGTTGGCGCGCGCCACGCCGTCCAGGGACTCCGCCTCGTCCGCCAGGACACTCTCCAGCGCGCGCCCCCGCAACAGCGCGCCCTGCCCGTCGCCGCTGTCGACCAGCACCTCCGCCAGCCGCGCCCGCCGCAGTTGGGACAGCAGCCACCACACCGCCAGGACCACCAGCACCGCCAGGACCCCGATGACGATCGGCCAGAACCAGGCGTCGCTCCGGTACCGTCCGCGGTTCGCATGGCTCAGCAGGACATCGTGCGGGCTGTGGTACGGCCACCACGCCGGCACCGCCCACCCCAGCCCCCGCGCGAGCACCGCACCCCCCGCGCACAGCAGCGCCAGGCCGATCAGCGCCAGCAGTACGCGGTTCACCACCCGGATCATCCCGTCACCCCTTCTTCACCGGCCTGCGCACCCGTACCGTCAGCACCGGCGGCCTCGCCAGGCCCAGTTCGCCGATGCCGGTGGCCAGCACCTCGTCCAAGTCGGCCCGTACCGCGTCGAGTTCACGGAAGTGGGAGAGGGCGCGCGCCGTCACCCGGGAGCGGCCCACCCGTACCCGCGCGGACTGCACCCCGGAGACCTCCATGGCCCGGTCGCGCAGCGCCAGCGCGGCGGCGTCCCGGTCGATCCCGGCCCGTACGTCCGTGACGTCCCGGCGCATCGGCAGCAGTCGGCGCAGCCCCGGGGTGAGGGCCAGCACGATCAGCCAGAGCCCGAGCGCCATCGCGACGCACGCGGCGACCAGGACCCAGGTCCCGTCGAGCGACTGCTTGGCCAGTTCGTCGGCGAGCCGGCGGCGCCAGGACATCGCGGGCCGGCCTGCCCGTACCGCCGCGACGTCGTACAGCAGCAGCCCGGTGGCCCCCAGCACGACCAGGGCGGTGAGCGCCGCGGGGATACGGCGCGCGGACCAGAAGCGGCGGCCCCTGTGGTCCTCCTCGGGGGAGAGCGTCGGCCGGGGCTCGTAGCGGGTCGCGGAGTCCGACTGGTCCAGCGCGAGCAGACCACCCCGCCCGCCGCCCCCCTCCGGCTCGCCCGGAGAACCACTCACCGGCTCCGGCCCGGCCGCCCCCTTCTCCCCCGGCCCCGGCCCCTGCCCCGTATCGCTCATCGCACCCTCCCCAACGCCGTCAACCGCGCCTGGACCGAGTGCAGCCGGTCCACCCGCACCACCACCTCCGGCACATCCATCCCCGCCAGCGCCCGCACCCGCTGCGCGATCCGGCGCCGTACCGCACCGCACTGTCCCCCGATGTCGGACGGATAGTCCAGCTCGACCCCGACCCGTACATACGCGACCCCGCGCTGCACCGTGACCGTGGCATGCGGCGGAGCGCCCCCTTCCGGTACGCCCGGGAGCGCCTCCCGCGCCGCCTGCGCGGCGATCTTCGCGACGACCCGGTCGGCGATCGTGGTCGCCCCCCGCTCACCCGCCGCGACCCGGTCACCGGCGACGTCGCCGGCCATGCCGTCGGCCGTACCGCCGACCACGTCACCGGCCACCCACGTCACCGCCGCCGGTCGTCGCGGTCACGGCTGCGGAAGAAGTCGCCGGGTTCCAGATCGCCGTCGACGATCCGCCCGACCACAAAGCCGATCGCGCCCAGCGCGGCCACCAGCACAAAGGCCCCGAACCCACCGAAGTATCCGGCGAATCCGAGCGCCATACCGGCCAACAGGCCGACCACCGCCATGCTCATCGTGCGCTCCTCTTCCCGCTCCGCGCCGCTTCCCGCTCCCGCGCCCCCACGATGACCCCGCCGTGGCGGCCGGCCGGAAGCCGCGGCCTACTGGAGCCGCGAGTCCTGCTCCTCTTCATCTTCCTCGTCGGGCAGCTTGACGTCACTGACCGCGATATTGACCTCGACGACCTCAAGCCCCGTCATCCGCTCGACCGCCGAGATGACGTTCTCCCGCACGGCGGCGGCCACTTCGGTGATCGAGACGCCGTAGTCGACGACGATCTCCAGGTCGAGCGCCGTCTGCACCTCGCCGACCTCGGCCTTCACGCCTCGGCTGACGGATCTGGTGGTGCCGGGCACCCGCTCCCGTACCGCGCCGAACGTACGGGAGATACCGCTGCCCAGGGCATGCACACCCAGCACATCACTGGCCGCGAGCCCGGCGATCTTCTCCACCACGCCATCGGCGATGGTGGTACGGCCACGGGTCGCCGGAGCGCCTCCCCCGCGCTTGGTGACGGACGGCTTCCGCCCGTCCTCGCCCGGCAGTTCCTTGGCGGAGGGCGCCGACTGGTTGCGAGGGGTGGTGTCTGACATCGCCATTCATCCCTTCCGGGGCGGTGGTGGGACTCCGCTCCTCAGCCTAGGTCCGCTTGCCCCGTACCGCGCCGTGGATGCGGCAGGCTGGAGGAATGACGACTGTGCGCGGTTCGGAGGGCTGGCAGACCGCGGTACGGCGGCTGCTCGGCCTGGGCAGACTGCTTCCGCTGGGCGGCGCCGCGGACGGCGCGTGGCTGGCGGAACGCGCGGCGGTGGCCGAGCTGCGGCGGGCCGCGGCCGGGCTGCCGGGCACGGTGCTCGGTACGGTACGGCTGTCGCTCGCCGACCCGGCCGCGGCGGAGCGGCCCGCCGTACCGCCGCCGCCCAGCGCGCTGCCGCCCGGGGAACTGCGGATCGAGGCGGAGTTCGGCGAGGCGTTCACGGACATGACGGACGAGCCGCTGCCCGCCGTGGCCGGCCGGCTGCGCGCAGTGCTGGCCGCGCGCGCGGCGGAGGGGCTGGGGCTGCGGGTGGCGGAGGTCGATCTGCGGGTGACGGCCCTGCTGGACGCGCCGCCGAAGCCGCCGAAACGTACGGCTGAACCTGCGAAGCCACCTGCGGCCGCTTCCGATGAGGCTCTCGAATCCCTCAAAGCGGCCGCCGCGGTGCCCGGCGTCGCGCGTCTCACCCGGACGCTGAGCGGCCCGGCGGCCGACCGGCCGGGGCATGTCCTGGTCGAGGTGGCGACGGCTGCGGGGCACCATCCGCTGGAGGTGGCCCGGGCGGTACGGAAGGAGGTCGCCGCGTCCGCGCCGGGCGGGCCGTCGGTGGCGGTGCTGGTCACGGCGGTGGGCGTCTCGCCCTGAGGAACCCGGCCGTACAGGACCGGACCGTACGGAGCCCCGGACCGTACGGCCAGCGGATGCGGGGGCGCGTACCCCGAAGGACAATGGTGCAGGTCAGGCCGGGGGCTCTGTGCGTACGCCGTATAGCCATGCTCCTGCGCGAGGAGGTACGAAGCCGATGGCCTGTCCCGCCCCGGAGGTGATCCCGCAACCGGTGCTGAGCCCGCTGACCGGCGCGGCCATCTTCCTGGTGGTGACGGTCGACCCGGGCGGCGAGCCGGTCGTACGCGAACTGCTCCCCGACCTCGCCGGACTCCAGCGCGCGGTCGGTTTCCGCGCCCCGGAAGGCCAGTTGAGCTGTGTCACCGGTATCGGCTCCGAGGTCTGGGACCGGCTGTTCGGCGGGCCGCGCCCGGCCGGACTGCACCCCTTCCGCGAACTCGTCGGGGAGACCGGCCACCGTGCGGTCTCCACCCCCGGTGATCTGCTCTTCCATGTCCGGGCCGCGCGGCTGGACCTCTGCTTCAGCCTCGCCACCGCGATCATGGACCGGCTGCGCGGCGCGGTCACGGTCCGCGACGAGACGCATGGCTTCAAGTACTTCGACGTACGTGACCTGCTGGGCTTTGTCGACGGGACCGAGAACCCGGTCGGCCCGGTGGCGCGGGCCGCGGTGCTGATCGGTGACGAGGACGCCGCGTTCGCCGGCGGGAGCTATGTGATCGTGCAGAAGTACGTCCACGATCTCGACGCGTGGAACGCCCTGCCGGTCGAGGCGCAGGAGCTGGTGATCGGCCGTACGAAACTGTCCGACATCGAGCTGGCCGACGAGGTCAAACCGGCCGACTCGCATGTCGCGCTGAACACGATCACGGACCCGGACGGCACCGAGCGCAAGATCCTCCGCGACAACATGCCGTTCGGCAGCGCCGGGCGGGGCGAGTTCGGCACGTACTTCATCGGTTACGCCCGTACGCCCGATGTCACCGAGCAGATGCTGGAGAACATGTTCCTCGGCAGTCCGCCGGCCACCCACGACCGGATCCTGGACTTCTCCACGGCCGTGACGGGGACGCTGTTCTTCGCGCCCAGCGCCGACTTCCTCGACGACCCGCCGGACCCGCCGGGCGCGGAGACGCAGCAGGCGGAGACAGAGACCGTGAAGGCCGACGAGATGGTCCAGGAGGCCGTACGCGTCGCCGGCGGCCCGGTCGGCCCGGTCACTGACGGCTCGCTCGGGATCGGCGGCCTCAGACGCCCTGACCTCGGGCGCCCTCAAGAGGAGCACCCTCGATGAAGAACCTGCACCGTGAACTCGCGCCCGTCTCCGACGCCGCCTGGGCGGATCTGGAGGAGGAGGCACGCCGTACCTTCAAGCGCCATGTGGCCGCCCGCCGGATCGTCGACGTGCCCGAGCCGGCCGGGTCCGGGATGGCGGCGGTCGGCACCGGCCGTCTCCGGGCCGTCGACCCGCCGGCCGACGGGGTCATCGCGCATACGCGCGTATCGCGGCCGGTCGTCGAGCTGCGGGTGCCGTTCACGGTGGACCGCGCGGAGGTGGACGATGTGGAGCGCGGCGCGAAGGACGCGGACTGGCAGCCGGTGAAGGACGCCGCCCGGAGGATCGCGTTCGCCGAGGACCGCGCGGTCTTCGAGGGGTACGCGGCGGCGGGCATCGCGGGCATCCGGCAGAGCACCTCCCACCCGGAGCTGGCCCTGCCGGCCGAGGTGCGCGACTATCCGGACGCGATCAGCCAGGCCGTGTCGACCCTGCGGCTGGCGGGCGTGGGCGGCCCGTACACCCTGGCCCTCAGCGCCGACGCGTACACCGCCGTGAACGAGACCTCCGACCACGGCTATCCGATCCACAAGCACATCGACCGGGTGCTGGACGGCGAGATCGTCTGGGCACCCGCCATCGACGGAGCGTTCCTGCTGTCCACACGGGGCGGCGACTTCGAACTACGCCTCGGCCAGGACGTGTCGATCGGCTATCTCTCCCACGACGACACGAGCGTACGGCTCTACTTCCAGGAGACGCTGACCTTCCTGATGTACACGAGCGAGGCCGCGGTAGCACTCACCGCGACACCGCAACTGTGACCGGAAGCCGCGCTTTTCGAGCCGTATCAGCCGTATCAGTCCGCTTCCGTACCGTATCAGTCGCGTTCCGTGCTGTATCCATCGCCTTCCGGTCCGTATCAGTCCGCGAGGCCCGCCAGGTCGCGCAGCCGCCGGGCCTGCGACGCGCGCTCGGCCGTACGCTGCTCCTCGAAGGAGCGGCCCATGGCGCCCCGGAGCAGCGCCTTGGTCTCGATCACGGCGTCCCTGGGCGCGGCAAGCAGCGCCCCCGCCAGATCCTGGACGGTGGCGTCGAGTTCGTCGACGGGCACCACAAGATTGGCCAGCCCGGTACGTTCCGCCTCCTCGGCGTGGACGAAGCGGCCCGTGGCGCAGATCTCCAGCGCGCGGGCATAGCCGACAAGCCTCACCAGCGGATGGGTGCCGGTGAGATCGGGGACCAGACCGAGGCTTGTCTCGCGCATGGCGAACTGCACGTCCGACGCGACGACCCGGAGATCGCAGGCGAGGGCGAGCTGGAAACCGGCGCCGATCGCATGCCCCTGGACGGCCGCGATCGACACGATGTCATTGCGGCGCAGCCAGACGAAGCCCTCCTGGTACGAGGCGATGGCCGCGTCGAGATCAGCGTCCGACCCCCGGGCCAGCTCCAGGAAGGACGGCTCCCCGTCGAACCCCTCGGGGGTGAACGCCTGCCGGTCGAGGCCCGCGGAGAAGGACTTGCCCTCACCGCGCACCACCACGACCCGCACACTGCCCGGCAGCGACCGGCCGGCCTGCGTCAACGCCCGCCACAGAGCGGGAGACTGGGCGTTGCGCTTGTCCGGAACGGTCAGTGTCACCGTGGCAACCGCGTCCTCGACGGTGAGCCGTACGCCGTCCTTGTCGAGCACTGGTCCGTGATGTGGTTCGAGCGAAGTCATACAGGCGCCTCCGGTTCGGACAGTCAGCACAGGGAGCTGAGTGACTGCACAGTAACCACCTGGGCGACCATGTGATCGACCCGGGTGGCCACCGTCCGAACCGGTGGCCGGGAGGAGCGCACCCGGCGCGTCAGGCCGACGTGGCCTTCTTGCCTCTCGTCGCTCCGCCGCGTCCCCGCAGCGTGACTCCGGACTCACTGAGCATCCGGTGAACGAATCCATAGGAGCGGCCGGTTTCCTCGGCCAGCGCCCGGATGCTCGCACCGTTGTCGTACTTTTTCTTCAGGTCTGCCGCGAGCTTGTCGCGCGCGGCGCCGGTTACCCGGCTGCCCTTCTTCAGAGTCTCGGCCACCCGTGCCTCCTCATGGGAAGTGCGCTCTGGACTTCTCATGATCACCCCTTACGGGCCTCCTGGCCACCCATTCGGCAAGGTCCGTACGACAAGCTTTGGCAGAGTTCAAGCTTCCCGCAGGACCGGAATCCCCGGTTCCGGACCTGCCCGTACCTACCTGTGCCCCGTATACGGGTCGAAGTGCCAGGTCAGCGGCGTACGCCGGCGGGCGGGGCAGATGATGTGACAGAGAGCACTCTTCGTCGCGCGGCACGCCGGGGGTACGAGACGTCCTCACACAGATGATGGATCACCGCTGAGCCGAATGATCCATACGGAGTCGATCACAGAGTCGATCACGGTCCGGAGCAGGTCCGGACCGCCCGATGGAGCACCGTACGGCCGGGTCACCGCACGACCGCGACCGTACGGCGGGGGCCCGGGTCACCGTACGGTCATGCCCGGGCCCGTACGGTCACGCCAGGGCGACCAGGTCCGCGTAGTCGGCGCCCCAGAGGTCCTCGACCCCGTCGGGCAGCAGGATGATCCGCTCCGGCTCCAGCGCGTGGACGGCGCCCTCGTCGTGGGTGACGAGGATGACCGCGCCCTTGTAGGTGCGCAGCGCGCCCAGGATCTCCTCGCGGCTGGCCGGGTCCAGGTTGTTCGTCGGCTCGTCGAGCAGCAGCACATTGGCGGAGGAGACGACGAGGGTGGCCAGCGCGAGCCGGGTCTTCTCACCGCCGGAGAGCACCCCGGCGGGCTTGTCGACGTCGTCGCCGGAGAAGAGGAAGGAGCCGAGCGTCTTGCGGACCTCGACCAGGTCGAGATCGGGCGCGGAGGAGCGCATGTTCTCCAGGACCGAGCGCTCGGGGTCGAGCGTCTCGTGCTCCTGGGCGTAGTAGCCGAGCTTGAGGCCGTGGCCCGGGGTGACCCGTCCGGTGTCCGGCTTCTCGACCCCGGCCAGCAGCCGGAGCAGGGTGGTCTTGCCGGCGCCGTTGAGGCCCAGGATGACGACCCGGGAGCCCTTGTCGATGGCGAGATCCACATCGGTGAAGATCTCCAGGGAGCCGTACGACTTCGACAGGCCCTCGGCGGTCAGCGGGGTCTTGCCGCAGGGGGCGGGCTCGGGGAAGCGCAGCTTGGCGACCTTGTCGGACTGGCGTACCTCCTCCAGTCCTGACAGCAGCCGCTCGGCCCTGCGGGCCATGTTCTGCGCGGCGACGGTCTTGGTGGCCTTGGCGCGCATCTTGTCGGCCTGGGAGTTGAGGGCGGCGGCCTTCTTCTCCGCGTTGGCACGCTCGCGCTTGCGGCGCTTCTCGTCGGCCTCGCGCTGCTGCTGGTACAGCTTCCAGCCCATGTTGTAGACATCGATCTGGGCGCGGTTGGCGTCCAGATAGAAGACCTTGTTGACGACGGTCTCGACCAGCTCGACATCGTGGGAGATGACGATGAAGCCGCCGCGGTAGGTCTTGAGGTAGTCGCGCAGCCAGATGATGGAGTCCGCGTCGAGGTGGTTGGTGGGCTCGTCGAGGAGCAGGGTGTCGGCGTCCGAGAAGAGGATCCGCGCCAGCTCGACCCGGCGGCGCTGGCCGCCGGAGAGGGTGTGGAGGGGCTGGCCGAGGACCCGGTCGGGCAGACCGAGCGCGGCGGCGATGGTGGCGGCCTCGGCCTCGGCGGCGTATCCGCCCTTGGTGAGGAACTCCGTCTCCAGGCGCTCGTACTTCTTCATCGCCTTCTCGCGGGTGGCGCCCTTGCCGTTCGCCATCCGGTCCTCGTTCTCGCGCATCTTCCGCAGTACGGAGTCGAGTTCGCGCGCGGAGAGGATGCGGTCGCGGGCGAGGACGTCGAGGTCTCCGGTGCGCGGGTCCTGCGGCAGATAGCCGACTTCCCCGGAGCGGGTGATGGCGCCCGCGGCAGGCATGCCTTCGCCGGCGAGGCACTTGGTGAGGGTGGTCTTGCCCGCTCCGTTGCGGCCGACGAGACCGATGCGGTCGCCCTTGGCGACACGGAACGAGGCGGATTCGATGAGGACTCGGGCGCCGGCGCGCAGCTCTACGCCGGTTGCGGTGATCACGGAAAGACTCCAGGGCGGTGTGGACGGCGGAAGAGGGCAGGCGGAGGGATTCTTCGACGCCGGCTAATGCGCAAGGAGAAATGCCATGCGAGCCAGTCTAACCGTGCCGCGCAACTGCTTTCCGCTGCCCGTCTTCGGGCAGCTCCGGCAGGCGGTGGCCCGGGAGATCGTTGCCGAGGGGGGTACGGCCGGGCACGATCCTGCCGAGTCCGTCGACGGCCTTGAGTTCCGCGGTCCACGCGGTGTTCCCGGCGCACGGCTGGGCGATGAGCAGGGCTCCGCCCGTACGGACATGACGTCCGGGGTCGAAGGCGCAGCCGCGGGCGGCGGGCAGCACCCAGCGCAGATCTCCGTCCTCGGTGCGGTACGCGGTGATGCGCTCGGGGGCGACGACGGCGAGCATCCGGGCCTCGGGGTCGAGGAGCTGGAGCACTCCGGCTCCGCGGCCGGGGGCGGCGGCCAGCCAGTCGGCGAGGCCGGGAAGTGCCCGGTGCCAGCGCACGGCCCGGCCGTTGGCGCTCTCGGTGTCGGTGACCAGGCCGTCGTTCCAGAGGGCGAAGGCATGGCCGGGCGCGGCGGCGACGGCGAGGGGGCGGCGGCCGGAGCGCTCATGGACCCAGCGCAGCGCGCCGGAGAGGCGGTCGTGGGCTTCGACCCGGGGGCCCACGGCCCGCAGTACGGGGTCCTGGCCGGAGGGCGGGGCGGGGGCCGCGGCAGGGCGGGAGGTGAGGCGGTCGCCGAAGGGGGCCTGGCGGGAGTGGTGGGCCGCGGTCACCAGGGGGAGGGCCAGTACGGCGGGGACGACGGCGAGCGCGAACCGGACGCCGCGGCGGGTGCCGAGGCGACGCCGGGCGGGGGGTGTGACGGCCTGTGGGGCGTCCGGGGCTTCGGCGGGGGGCCGGGTGTGCGGGGCTGGCGGCGGGACGGCCGGCACCGCGGTCGTGGACGGAACGGTCACTGTTCCCCCGGTCCCTGTTCGCTCTTCGGTCGCTCGCCGGTACTCGTCCGCTCTTCCGGCACCAGCGGTTCTTCCGGTACCACCGGTTGCTGTTCCGGTACCAGCGGTCTCGATCAGCGCGAGCGTAGCCAGGGGCCGCCGGGACCGGGCCGGGACCGGCCGCGACACGGCGGGCCCCGCCCGACACATCCCCCATTCGGGCTAATTGTCAGTGGTGGCTGCCAGACTCGGATCCATGTTGAGAACTGAGATCCACATCACAGCCGGGCCCGGCCCCGGTCACTGCGGCGACGGGTCAGGAGCCTCCGGTGTGCACCTGGAAGGCGGCCCGGCGCACGGCCTTGGCGAGGGCCGGGTCCGGGTGTGCGGCGGCGAGGGCGACCAGGACCTGGACGGTACGGGGGTGCCCGACGGCCCGTACCTCGTCCAGCAGGGCCGGCACATTGCCCTGCACGGCCGAGTCCAGGTGACGGACCAGCAGATCGCTCTCACCGTGATCGGCCACGGCCGCCGCGGTGTCCACCCACAGCCACGTCGACTCCTCACGGGTCAGGACATCGGCAGCGTCCTCGGGGTCGGCGCCCTCGTACTCCGCCAGCCAGAGCAGGGCATAAGGCCGCAGCGAGGGCTCCCGGGCCGCGGTGCGCACGCCGGCCTCGGCGGGCGCGCCGACGACACGCAGCGCCTCGAAGGCCAGCCCCCGCAGCAGCGCGTCCTCACCGCGCGCGACGGCGAGGAGCTCGGTGACGGCACTGCCGACCGTACGGGCGGCGAGCCACGCACGGTACTCGGCACGGGCAGGCCCCGGCGTGAGCCGGGCACAGCCCCGCAGCATGTGCTGGGCGGACTGCTCGATATTCCCCGCCGGACTCTGAGCAGCCACACAGATCTGCTCCAGCTTGACCCACACCGCCCAGCTGCCGAGCGGGGTGAGCGTGGCCTGCCCCTCCCCCAGGGTCAGCGCGCCGACGGCGGCCAGGCCCTCCAGGGCCCAGTCGAGGAGCGGCGGAAGAAGGCTCTCGTCCGGCGGGCCGGGGGCCGGCTCCGCCGGGTCGGGCTGCGGCTCGTACGGCACCTCGCAGCGCTCCTCGTGGAGTTCCGCGACACGCTGGCGCAGCAGGTCGAGCAGGGCCGGCACGAGCACGGGCCCGTTCGAGAGCTGGAGCAGGGACAGCACCTGGGGGACGGCTTCGACGACCTCGGCGACCGTGGAGGCGGCGACACCGTCCGGGGCCGGGTGGACGAGCGACCAGGCGTCGAGGAGGGCCACCCAGCCGCGCTGGACGGCGCTGTCGTCGCGGTCCCAGGCCTGGAGCCGCCAGCCGGGCCGTACGGTGCCGCCGTGCAGCTCGACGAGTCCGGCCAGCCGGGCGCGGTCCCAGCCCGCGCGCACCTGGTCCGGGGTCAGCTCCAGCGCGGCCGCGGCCCGTTCCTGGGCAGCCGCGTCGAAGGGTCCGGTGCCGGGGCCGCGGCCGACGGCCGCCCAGCGGGCGATCCGTACCGCGTCGGCGAGGACCTCCCTCGCCTGGCGGGCCAGCTCCGCCCCGGGCGGAGTGCCCTCGGGCGGCCGGGGGACCGGACGATTGCGTCCGTCGCTCACGGCCCGTCGAGCCGTGGTCAACGGCCGGGGGCGGACCAGTCGGAGTCTGGAGTTGCGCGCCAATTGCTCATCAGGCTTTCGGGACGTCACGGGAGCAGTCTTCCCGGTGACCGCCCGAAAGCCCAAACGGAACCTGTCCTGTCGGTACCGGATCGGCTCGGGGGCCTCTTACGCAGGTGCCTCGGGTGGGCACGGAAGGGACGCAAGAGGCCTGTTGGGCGGCTACATGAGGGGCACGAGAAAGCGGCGGAGGGCCTCCTCGTAACCGGTCGGATCCGCATTCCACATCGCCGCGTGCGGAGCGTGCGCCACAGCGTGCAGACCGATCAGTCCGGGGCGCAGGGCGGCGAGTTCACGGGAGGGGTCCCAGGAGGCGAGGGTGTCGTCGGGGCCGTGGATGATCAGTGTCGGGACATGGAGCTGGCGGGGGTCGGCGGCCTGGAGCAGCCGGTCGCCGTGGAGTCCGGTCCTGCCCTGGGCCGCTCTGACGGCGAGGGGCAGCAGCGGGTTGGGGGTGCGGCGGGCGGTGGCCAGGGCCCGCAGGGTGGCCTCCCAGTCCAGTACGGGCGAGTCGAGCACGAGCCCGGAGATCCGCTCGTTGTGCGCGGAGTTGGCGGCGGCGTGCAGGGCCATCGCGGCGCCGGTGGACCAGCCGTACAGGATGAGCCGCTCCGCGCCGTAACGGACTGCGTAGCGGATCGCCGCGTCGAGGTCGCGCCACTCGGAGTCGCCGAGATGCCCGAGGCCGTCCGGGGAGCGGGGAGCGCCGGGGTCGCCTCGGTAGGTGATGTCGAGGACGGGGACCTGGAGCCCGGCCAGCAGTTCCATCACGTTCAGCGGGTGCTCGCGGGTGGTGCCCAGGCCGTGCACGGTGATCAGCCAGGTGTCGCGCGCTCCGGGTACGAACCAGGCGGGCAGGAAGCCCAGTTCGCCCGGGATCCGCTCGTCCCGGAAGTCGAGGCCGAGGGCGGTGGTGGGGTCGCCGGTGTGGACCTGCGGGGTCATCCGGACGCGCGAGCCGGGGACGAGGGTGCCGTGGCCGACGCGCTCCAGTCTCCGTACGACGGTGTCGGCCGCGTGCGGGACGCCCTCCAGGACCGGTCCCACGACGGCGTGCAGGCCCCGGCCCTCGATGCCGTACACACCGGGGCGCAGGGAGGCGAGGCAGCGGGTGAGGGTGATCTGCCCGGCGGCCGTGGCATGCACGGTCAGGCGCGGGTCGCCGGGCAGGGGACGCCCGGGCGAGGCCTTGAGCGCGGCGTCACCGGCGAGCCGGCCGGCCGCGACCGCTGCCGCGCCGACGCCGATCACGGTGGAGACGGCCGCTGCCGTCGCTGTAGCCGGGCGCACGGTCCCAGTGTCGTCACCCCCGCCCGCCCCGGCCACCGGGCGCGTCCGTCGGGGTGCGGGGGTACGGGAGCGGGGCGGTGGAAGCGCGGGGCGCGCTCACCCGGGTCCGGGGCACGCTCACCCGGGTCCGGGGCACGCCCGCGACCGCCCCGGTCCTGCTCGGGCCGGCACGCGCGCGGGACCGGGTCAGGGCTTCTGGCCGTAGCCCTTCAGTTTCTCGCCCACCTCGCCGAGCTGGTCCTCGGACAGCAGGGACGGCGTGCGGCCGGGCAGCGAGCTGGCGGTGAGCCAGAGACGCGCCATCCATTCGAGCTGGGCGGTGCGGTCGTAGGCCTGGGCGAGGGTGGCGCCGTAGGTGACCGTGCCATGGTTCTGGAGCAGACAGGCGCTGCGCCCGCGCAGGGCGTCGAGCATCCCCGCGGCCAGTTCGTCCGTGCCGTACAGGGCGTAGGGAGCGACCCGGACAGGGCCGCCCAGCGCCGCCGACATGTAGTGGATCAGCGGCAGTTCGGACACGAGAGTGGAGACGGCGGTGGCGTGCACCGCGTGGGTGTGGACCACGGCCTGCGCGGAGGTGCTGCGGTAAACCGCGAGGTGCAGGGGCAGCTCACTCGTCGGGGTGAACTCGCCGAGGACCTGGCGGCCGTCCGTATCGACCCCGACGGCGTCCCCGGGGCCGAGCCGCTCGTACGGGACTCCGCTGGGCGTGACCAGGATCAGTTCCCCGACCCGTACGGACACATTGCCCGAGGTGCCGACGACCAGTCCCTCCGCGGCCGTTCTGCGGGCGGTGTCCACCAGATCCCGCCATGCGCGCGCGATCGCGTCCTGTGTCTGCTGATCGGTCATACGGCGATCCTGCCAGCAGCGCCGGCCCGGGCGCGCACCGATCTCCGGGACACTCGAACGGAGGCACACGGCGCCGATTCGGGACACCGTAAAGGCGCCCGGAGTTCATCTTCCGTTCACCCTGACTCCCTACGTTCACCGAGGCCACCGACCCCACACGATTGCCTGGGTACTGGGTACATGGAACACATCACACTGCTGCTCGGGATCGTGATCGTGACGGCGCTCGTGTTCGATTTCACCAACGGTTTCCATGACACCGCCAACGCGATGGCGACGACCATCTCGACCGGCGCGATGAAACCCCGGACCGCGGTGGCCATGTCGGCCGTGCTGAACCTGGTCGGCGCGTTCCTCTCCGTGGAGGTGGCCAGGACGATCTCCGGCGGGCTCATCAACGAGAACGGCATCAGGACCGAGGTGATCTTCGCGGCGCTGGTCGGCGCCATCCTCTGGAACCTGCTCACCTGGCTGCTCGGGCTGCCGTCGAGTTCGTCGCACGCGCTGTTCGGCGGACTGATCGGCGCGACCCTGATGTCGGTCGGCACCTCCGGGGTCAATGGCGGTGTCGTCGTCACCAAGGTGCTGATTCCCGCGCTGGCCGCGCCCGTTGTCGCGGGTCTGGCGGCCCTGCTCGCCACGAGGCTGACGTACCGGATCGGCCGCCGCACCGACGACCGGGCCACCGCCAAGGGCTATCGCGCCGGACAGATCGCCTCGGCCGGGCTGGTCTCCCTCGCCCATGGCACCAATGACGCACAGAAGACCATGGGGGTCATCACGCTGGCGCTGGTCACCGGCGGCGTCCTCGCCCCCGGTTCCAATCCGCCGCTGTGGGTGATCGTCTCCGCCGGTACGGCGATCGCGCTCGGCACGTATCTCGGGGGCTGGCGCATCATCCGCACCATGGGCACCGGCCTGACCGATCTCCGGCCGCAGCAGGGCTTCGCCGCCCAGACCAGTGCCGCGACCGTCATCCTGGCCTCCTCGCATCTGGGCTTCTCGCTCTCCACCACGCAGTCCTGCTCGGGCGCGGTGATGGGTGCAGGGCTCGGGCGCCGGGGCGGTACGGTCCGCTGGTCCACCGCGGGCCGGATGTTCGCGGCCTGGGGACTGACGCTGCCCGCCGCAGGGCTGGTCGCCGCGGGCGCGGAGTTCCTGACCGGGCAGGGCAGTTGGGGTGTCTCGGTCGTCGCCGCGTCGCTGGTCGTGCTGTCGGGCGCGATCTGGCTCGCCGCGCGCCGCCGCCCGGTCGACCACACCAATGTCAACGAGACCGCGGCCGGGGAGCTGGGTGTCATGACCGCCCCGGCCGTCACCTCGCCCGCAGCCCCGGGGGACCTGTCGACCACCATCCCGGCGCCTCCGGGCAGCACGGGCGAACCGGCGCGCACCGCCCGGGTCTGACCACCGCCACGGCGTAGGGAAGGAAAGCGAGATGGACATAAAGATCGACTGGGCGGCGCTCGGTTCCGTCTTCGGGGTCAGTCTGGCGGCGACCGTCGGGCTCGTGGGCCTGTTCACCCTGGGCGTGGTGGGGCTCGCCAAGTACGAGTCCGCCACCGCCACCACCGGGCGGGGCGGAGCCGGTACGGCGGGGCTGGCGCGGGCGGGCGCGTATGCCTGCTTCGCGCTCTGTGTGGCGGCCGTGGCGTACGGGATCCGGCTGATCGTCGCCTGACCGTCGTCCGATCCGCTCCGGGGCCGTTCCCACCGGGACCACGGCCGGTGTGGGGCTCCGCACACTGTCCCGTCGCAGGTCAAGGATGAGTTGACGGGTGTTTGCGCAGCGTGGTGGACTGCCGGGGCCATTTACGGCGGCAGAAGAGGAAGCCGGTGCGAATCCGGCGCGGTCCCGCCACTGTCACTGGGAGCCCTGTCCCAGGAGCCAGGAACTCTCGCCGCCGCACCACGTCGAGCCGGGGCGCGGACCCTGAGTGAGGACAAGTCGCCATGCCTGGCAGCGGTTCGTCCGCCGTGCGCGGTGGCGGTTCGGCCGCCGAGCGGGTCTTCGCGTACGGCGCCACCGCCGGCCTTCTGGGCGACCGGCTGTTCGCCGATCCGCAACGTGGCCATCCGGTGGCCGCGTTCGGCCGGGCGGCGGGGGCCGTCGAGCGTGCGCTGTGGCACGACCACCGCGGCTGGGGCGCGCTGCACACCCTGGTGTGCGCCGGAGGCGCCGTCGGCCTCGCGCTCCTCGCCACCCGGGCCGCCGAGGGCACGGGCGGCGCGAGGACAGGCCGTATCGCGTCCGTCGCGCTGACCGCCGTGGCCACCTGGTCCGTGGTCGGGGGTACGTCCCTGGGCCGGGAGGCGCGTGCCATCGGCGCGGCACTCGACGCCGGGGACATCGAGCTGGCCAGGGAGCGGCTGCCGCATCTGTGCGGGCGCGATCCGCAGAGCCTGAGCGGTCCTGAGCTGGCCCGCGCCGTCGTGGAGTCCGTCGCCGAGAACACCTCGGACGCCGTTGTGGGCGCGCTGCTGTGGGGTGCGGTCGCGGGGGTGCCGGGGCTCGTGGGGTTCCGTGCCGTGAACACCCTGGACGCGATGGTGGGTCACAAGTCGGCCACGTATCGCAGGTTCGGGTGGGCTTCGGCCCGGCTCGACGATCTGGCGGGCTGGCCCGGGGCCCGGCTGACGGCCGCGCTGGCCGTCGTGTCCGGTGACGATCCGCGCGGGGCACTGCGGGCGGTGCGGCGGGACGCGCGGAAGCATCCGAGCCCCAACGCGGGCCCGGTGGAGGCGTCGTTCGCCGGTGCGCTGGGCGTACGGCTCGGCGGGACGCTGGCGTACGGCGGGCGGGTGGAGCACCGGCCCGTGCTGAACGGCGAGGGGCGGCCCGTGAAGACGACCGACATCGAGCGGGCGGTACGGCTGTCGCGCCGGGTGAGCGGGCTGGCCCTTGCGGCCTGTATCGCGGGGCGGTTCGCGTACGGCGCGATACGTCGTACCGCTTCCGTCTCCGCCTCCACACACGGCGCGGCAGACCGTACGGCCATCGGCTCGGCCGACCAATGGGGGCGCGGATGAGCCGGGGCGGGCTCGGCGGTGGCCTGCTGGTGGCCGGGACCACCTCGGACGCGGGCAAGAGCGTCGTCACGGCGGGGATCTGCCGGTGGCTGGTACGCCGGGGGGTGAAGGTCGCGCCCTTCAAAGGGCAGAACATGTCGCTCAATTCCTTTGTGACGCGCGAGGGCGCGGAGATCGGGCGGGCGCAGGCGATGCAGGCGCAGGCGGCCCGGGTGGAGCCGACCGCGCTGATGAATCCCGTACTGCTGAAGCCCGGTGGCGACCGCAGCAGCCAAGTGGTGCTGATGGGGCGGCCGGTGGGCGAGCTGAGCGCCAAGGGTTTCTTCGGTACGGCCGGGACACTCGGAACACCCGGGACAACCGGGACGAACGGCGAAGCGCAGGCCGGCACAGCACTGCGCGGCGGGCGCCGGGAAGCCCTGCTCGGGCCCGTCCTGGAGTGCCTGGAGGAGCTGCGCGCCACCCATGACGCGGTGATCTGCGAGGGCGCCGGCAGCCCCGCCGAGATCAATCTGCGCCGTACGGACATTGTGAACATGGGCATCGCACGGGCCGCGCGGCTGCCGGTGATGGTGGTCGGCGACATCGACCGGGGCGGGGTCTTCGCCTCGTTCTTCGGTACGACCGCACTGCTGAGCCCGGAGGACCAAGCGCTGGTCGCGGGATATCTGGTGAACAAGTTCCGGGGCGATGTGTCGCTGCTGGAGCCGGGCCTTGAGATGCTCCGCGGTCTGACCGGACGCGCCACGCTGGGGGTGCTGCCCTGGCGGCACGGCCTCGGCATCGACGAGGAGGACGGGCTGCGGGTCTCCCGGAACGGCGCCGTGCGCGGGGCACCGGCGGCGCGACCGTACGGCGAGGAAGTACTGCGGGTCGCGGTCTGCGCCGTACCGCTGATGTCCAACTTCACCGATGTGGACGCGCTGGCGGCGGAACCGGGGGTGGTCGTGCGGTTCGTGGACCGGCCCGAGGAGCTGGCGGACGCGGACCTCGTAGTGGTGCCGGGCACCCGCGGCACCGTGCGGGCGCTGGCCTGGCTGCGGGAGCGCGGGCTCGCCGACGCCCTGGCGCGGCGGGCCGCCGAGGGGCGCCCCGTGCTGGGGATCTGCGGTGGCTACCAGATCCTCGGCGAGCACATCGACGACGAGGTGGAGTCCCGGGCGGGCGCCGTCGCGGGGCTGGGACTGCTGCCCGTACGCGTGCGGTTCGAGCCCGCGAAGACCCTGGCCAGACCGTCCGGGGTCGCCCTCGGTGAGGCGGTGGAGGGGTACGAGATCCATCACGGTGTCGCGGACGTACGGGGAGGGGACGCCTTTGTCTCCGACGCGGAGGGGCGGGCCCTGGACGGCTGCCGGATGGGGCCGGTCCAGGGCACGCACTGGCACGGGGCGCTGGAGAGCGACGCGTTCCGGCGGCGGTTCCTGACGGAGGTGGCGCGGGCGGCGGGCCGGCGCTTCGTCCCCGCGCCCGGCACCAGCTTCGGAGCGCTGCGTGAGGAACAGCTCGACCTTCTCGGTGACCTCATCGAGGAGCACGCGGACACGGACGCGCTGCTGCGGCTGATCGAGGAGGGGGCGCCTGCCGGGCTGCCCTTCATTCCGCCGGGCGCTCCATGACCGCCCCCGTACCGGCGCCGCCCACCGGCACCGCCGCGCTCGTGACCGGCACCGTCGCACTCGAAGGAGCGATCAGCATATGAACACCCCTTATCCGTTCACCGCCGTCGTGGGGATGGACGATCTGCGGCTCGCGCTGGTGCTGAACGCGGTCAGTCCCGCCGTCGGCGGTGTGCTCGTACGCGGCGAGAAGGGCACGGCGAAGTCCACGGCCGTACGGGCCCTTTCCGCGCTGCTGCCCGAGCTGGCGGTGGTGCCCGGATGCCGGTTCAGTTGCGATCCCGCCGCGCCGGACGCGGGGTGCCCTGACGGGCCGCACGGCAGCGAGCCGGGTGTGTCGCGGCCCGCCAGGATGGTCGAGCTGCCCGTCGGCGCGTCCGAGGACCGGCTCGTCGGGGCGCTGGACATCGAACGGGCGCTCGCGGAGGGCGTGAAGGCCTTTGAGCCGGGGCTGCTCGCGGACGCGCACCGGGGTGTGCTGTATGTCGATGAGGTCAACCTTCTGCACGATCATCTGATCGACGTTCTGCTGGACGCCGCCGCCATGGGCGCCTCGTACGTGGAGCGCGAGGGCGTCTCCGTACGGCATGCCGCGCGCTTTCTGCTCGTGGGGACGATGAACCCCGAAGAGGGCGAGCTGCGGCCGCAGTTGCTCGACCGGTTCGGGCTCACCGTGGAGGTCGCGGCCTCGCGGGAGCCGGAGCAGCGGGTGGAGGTCGTACGGCGGCGGCTCGCGTACGACGACGATCCGGCCGCGTTCGCCGCGCGCTGGGCCGGTGAGGAGACCGCCCTGCGCGAGCGGATCGTGGCGGCGCGTGCCCTGCTGCCCGAGGTGCGGCTCGGGGACACCGCGCTGCTGCGGATAGCCGCGACCTGTGCCGCCTTCGAGGTGGACGGGATGCGGGCGGACATCGTGATGGCACGGACCGCGGCGGCGCTGGCCGCGTGGGCGGGGCGTACGGACGTACACGCCGAGGATGTACGGCGGGCCGCGCTGCTGGCGCTGCCGCACCGGCGGCGCCGGAATCCCTTCGACGCGCCGGGACTCGACGAGGACAAACTCGACGACACGCTCGGGCAGTTCGAGAACGAGGTAGAGGACGGCAGCGACGGGAGCGGCGAGGAAGAGAACGGCAACGGTGGGGACGACGATCCGGACAACGGCCCCGGAAACGGCGGTCCCGACGGGTCCGGCGGCGGTGGCACTCCGCCGGAGCCGGAGCCGCAGCCGGACCCCGTGGCGCCCGAGAGGCCCGAAGGGACCGACACACCGCGGGAGTCCGCGCCGGACCAGGACGACACGCCCGTGGAAGCCGAGCCTCGACCACAGCCGCAGGGCGCGGGAGCCGGTGCCCGTGAGCAGTCCGCCGTACGGGCCGCCGAGCCGTTCCGTACGAAGGCGCTGAGCGTGCCGGGGCTGGGCGAGGGCGCCGCCGGGCGCCGTTCCCGGGCCCGTACCGAACACGGCAGGACAACCGGAGCGCGCACCCCCAGGTCCGTCCTGACCAGCCTGCATCTCTCCGCGACCGTACGGGCGGCCGCCCCGCACCAGCGGGCGCGCGGGCGCAGCGGCCCCGGCCTGGTGGTCCGCCGCGACGATCTGCGGCAGGCGACCCGCGAGGGGCGCGAGGGCAATCTCGTGCTGTTCGTGGTCGACGCGTCCGGGTCGATGGCGGCCAGGCGGCGGATGAGCGCGGTGAAGGGCGCCGTGCTGTCGCTGCTGCTGGACGCCTACCAGCGGCGCGACAAGGTCGGTCTGGTCACCTTCCGGGGGAAGGAGGCGGAGGTGGCGCTGCCGCCGACCTCGTCGGTGGACGCGGCGGCGGCCCGGCTGGAGTCGCTGCCGACGGGCGGGCGCACGCCACTGGCCGCCGGGCTGCTCAAGGCGCATGACGTGCTGCGCGTGGAGCGGATGCGGGATCCCGCGCGCCGGCCGCTGCTGCTGGTGGTGACGGACGGACGGGCGACGGGCGGCCCCGGTCCGGTGGCGCTGGCGGAGCGCGCGGCCCGGCTGCACGCGGCGGAGGGGACGGCCTCGGTGGTCGTGGACTGCGAGTCGGGGCCGGTACGGCTGGGTCTGGCCGGTTCGCTGGCCACCGCGCTCGGGGGCGCGGCCATCACCCTCGACGAACTGCGGGCCGACAGCATCGCCGGCCTGGTCAGGGACGTACAACGGGACATGCGCGCGGACGCACAGCGCGGCGGCGCACAGCGGGACGTACACCGGACCGTACAGCGGGACGCACAACAGCCGGACACAGCGGCAGGCACAGCCGCACGCACAGCAGCAGCCGCAAGCACAGCGGCAGGCAACGGACGCACCAGGAGGGCCGCGTAATGCCGAAGGGACAGCCGGAAACCGTTCCGGACGACGGTCTCACCACCCGCCAGCGCCGCAACCGGCCGCTCGTGTTCGTCCATACCGGCCCGGGCAAGGGCAAGTCGACGGCGGCCTTCGGCCTCGCCCTGCGCGCCTGGAACCAGGGATGGCCGGTCGGGGTCTTCCAGTTCGTCAAGTCCGCGAAGTGGAAGGTCGGCGAGGAGCGGGCGCTGACGGTGCTGGGCGCGAGCGGCGAGGGCGGCCCCGTCGTCTGGCACAAGATGGGCGAGGGCTGGTCCTGGGTGCAGCGCGACAGCCAGCTCTCCAACGAGGAGGCGGCGCGCGAGGGCTGGGAGCAGGTCAAGCGCGATCTGGCGGCCGAGACCCACAAGCTGTACGTCCTGGACGAGTTCGCCTATCCGCTGCACTGGGGGTGGGTGGACACCGACGAGGTGATCGAGGTGCTGCGGGACCGCCCCGGGACCCAGCATGTGGTGATCACCGGCCGCAACGCCCCCGAGAAGCTGGTCGGCTTCGCGGATCTCGTCACCGAGATGACCAAGGTCAAGCACCCGATGGACACCGGCCAGAAGGGCCAGCGGGGCATCGAGTGGTGACCGTCCCGCGGCTGGTCATCGCCGCGCCCGCGTCCGGCAGCGGCAAGACCACCGTCGCGACGGGGCTGATGGCGGCCTTCTCGGAGCGTGGCCTCGCCGTGTCCCCGCACAAGGTGGGGCCCGACTACATCGATCCGGGCTATCACGCGCTGGCGGTCTCCTCGGGCGGCCGGGCCGTCTCCGCCGGCGGGCGGGCGCGCCCCGGCCGGAATCTCGACGCGTACATGTGCGGTCCCGGACTGATCGGCCCGCTGTTCGCACATGGCGCGGCGGGCTGCGATCTGGCGGTCGTCGAGGGCGTGATGGGGCTGTACGACGGCGCGTCCGGGCAGGGCGAACTGGCCTCCACCGCCCAGGTGTCGAAGCTGCTGCGGGCCCCGGTGGTGCTGGTCGTGGACGCCTCGTCGCAGTCCCGCTCCGTGGCCGCGCTGGTGCACGGCTTCGCCTCCTGGGACCCGGAGGTACGGATCGGCGGGGTGATCCTCAACAAGGTCGCCACCGACCGGCACGAACGGCTGCTGCGCGAGGCCCTGGACGAGTCGGGCGTGCCGGTGATGGGCGTGCTGCGGCGTACCGGACAGGTGGGGACGCCGTCGCGCCATCTCGGTCTGGTGCCGGTCGCCGAGCGGCGCGCGGAGGCGGTCGCCTCGACGCGCGAACTGGCCGCGCGGGTACGGGCCGGATGCGATCTGGAGGCACTGCTGGCGCTGGCGCGCAGCGCGCCCGCGCTGGACACGACGGCGTGGGAGCCAACGGGCGGGCCGGCCGTTCCCGCGGGGCGCGGGCGGCCGGTGATCGCGGTGGCCGGCGGGCCCGCGTTCACCTTCTCGTACGCGGAGCACACCGAGCTGCTGACGGCGGCGGGCGCGGACGTCGTACCGTTCGACCCGCTGCGGGACGAGGAACTCCCGGCCGGGACCAGGGGGCTGGTGATCGGCGGCGGCTTTCCGGAGGTGTACGCACCGGAGCTGTCGGCCAATGAGCCGCTGCGGAAGGCGGTGGCGGAGCTGGCGCACGCCGGCGCGCCCGTGGCCGCCGAGTGCGCCGGGCTGCTGTATCTGGCGCGGTCGCTGGACGGGAAGCCGATGTGCGGGGTGCTGGCCGCCGACGCGCGGATGTCGGAGCGGCTGACGCTGGGCTACCGGGAGGCGGTGGCCGTCGGCGACAGCGCGCTGGCGCGGGCCGGGACCCGGGTGCGCGGGCACGAGTTCCACCGGACGGTACTGGAACCGGGCGCGGGGGACGCTCCGGCCTGGGGCGTGGTACATCCGGACCGCCGGGTGGAGGGATTCGTACGGCGGGGTGTGCACGCGAGCTATCTGCATACGCACTGGGCGGCGGCGCCGGAGATGGCGCGGCGGTTCGTGGCGCAATGCACGGAATGAGCAGAATGAGCAGAAGCCCTGCCTTGCCGGCGGGCCCCGCGCTGCCGGCAAGTCCTGCCCGCTCAGCGAGCCCCGCCTTGTCAGCCTCAGCGGGCCGTGCCTGGTCTGCGCGCTCTGCCCTGTCAGCCGGCGATTCCGACCACCAGCCAGATGAAGGCCACGCCCAGGACCGTGCAGAGCAGGGTGGAGCGGGCCGGATGCTCGTGGTGCGCCTCGGGCAGGATCTCGGCGGCGGCGAGATAGAGCAGGGCGCCGCCGAAGAACCCGAGGTAGCTGGCGAGCGCCTCCTCCGGCAGGTGGAACAGCAGGGTGGAGGCGGCGCCGAGGACCGGCGCGACCGCGTCCGCGACGAGCATCAGGACCGCTCTGCGGCGGTCGTTCCCGTACAGGCTGGTGAGCGTGTACGTGTTGAAGCCGTCGGCGAAGTCATGGGCGATGACGGCGAGGGCGACGGCCGCGCCCATGCCGCCGCCGACCTGGAAGGCCGCGCCGAGGGCGATGCCGTCCATCAGGCTGTGGCCCACCATGGCCGCGGCGGCGGTGAGCCCGACCTGCGGCACGCGAACGGCGCCGCTGCTGCCGGCGCCGGGGGCGGTGCCTCGGGCCGCGGTGCTTCTTCGGGCATCGGTCCTTCGGCCTCCGGTGCCACGAACGGTGCTACGGGCCGCGCCGGGGCCCTCGCTCCGGCCCGCGGGGTACGAAACGGCCCCGGGCGGGACCGCCTCGGGTACGGGCCCCTCCTGCGCGGCGCTCTCCTGCGGGGCAGCGCCGTGGGAGGCCTGACGAACCGCGAGCAAACGTTCCACCAGATGGGCTACGAGAAAGCCGCCCACGAAGAGCAGCAGCGCCTGCGGCACACCGAGGAACTCCTGACCAGCGGCACGCATCGCCTCCGGCAGCAGATCCAGTCCGACGACACCGAGCATCAGGCCCCCGGCCAGGCCCAGTACGAGATGGCGGCGGTCGGTGACGCGCTGCGCCGTCCAGCCGCCGAACAGCGTCATGAGGAACGCGCCGAGCGCGACGAACACGGCCATGCGCCCCTGCATAGCCGATCGGACGGCCCTTCCGCACATCCACGACCCGCGCCGCCGGGACCCGCGCCGGCGCCGGGGCTCGTGCCCCCGCCAAGGCTCGTGCCGCCACCGGACCGGGATCTGGTGGTGGGGGTGGGCGCGAGCCGGGCCGCTTCCGTCGGGGAAGTGCTCGGGCTGATCGAGGAGACCCTGCGGGACGCCGGGCTCGCGCCGGGCTCGGTCGTGGAGCTGGCGACCGTCGACACCAAGACCGATGCCCCCGCGATCGCCGGGGCCGCCGCACGGCTGGGCCTACCGGTACGGGGGTACGCGGCCGGTCTGCTGGCGAGCGTCCCCGTACCCCATCCCTCCGCTGCGCCGCTGGCCGCGGTGGGGACGGCGTCGGTCGCGGAGGCCGCCGCGCTCGCGGGCGGGGGCGCACTTCTCGTACCGAAAAGGACATCGCGTCCCGAGGGCCGGCCGGCGGCGGTCACCTGTGCGGTGGCGTACAGAGGCCGGTGCGGAGTGGAACCGCCGGAAGCGGAGATGATGTCGGTGTCGACGACAGAAACCGGCCGATGACGACGGCCGGTTGATGACAGAGACCGGTGGATACTGCGGCCGGTGAATGACAGGGACCGATGAATACTGCGACCGGTGGATGACAGCGGCCGGCAGTGGCGACAAGCTGCCATCGGTGAACAGTTGACCGACGAGAACCGTTGACGGAATAGAACAACGGAAAAGAACAGCGGCCACGCGCGACCGCGCGCCGCGCCATGACGCCCCGGTACCCCGGTGGCATTCGGAAGGGAGCCCGGTGACCCGCGTCGACCAGCCCATCGAGAGCGTCGCGCCCCGCGCACGAGGGCCGCACCCGCAGCGGCCCTGCCGGACCCTCGTATCCGTACCTGACATGGGCATATCCATGTCCGGCGATCACCCGGACGGCCGCCATGTCTACGCGCGGTGATCTCCATGATCTGCGCCATCACGGCGATGTCGAGCTGTGGGACGGTGCGGAGGGGCTGATAGATCTCGCGGTCAATGTGCGTACGGGCACTCCCCCGGAGTGGCTGCGTGCCCGGATCGCCGACTCGCTGGCCGGGCTCGCCGCGTACCCCGACGGGCGGGCGGCACGGGCGGCGGTCGCGGCGCGGCACGGGCTGCCGGTGGAACGGGTGCTGCTGACGGCGGGGGCGGCGGAGGCGTTCGTGCTGCTGGCCCGGGCGCTGCCGGTGAAACGGCCGGTGATCGTGCATCCGCAGTTCACCGAGCCGGAGTCGGCGCTGCGGGACGCGGGCCACTCGGTACGGCGCGTGCTGCTCGACGTGGCGGACGGTTTCCGGCTCGATCCGGGGGCGGTTCCGGAGGACGCGGATCTGGTCATGATCGGGAATCCGACGAACCCGACGTCCGTGCTCCACCCCGCCGACGCCATAGCCAAGCTCGCCCGTCCCGGCCGGACGCTGGTGGTGGACGAGGCGTTCATGGACGCGGTGCCGGGCGAGCCGGAAGCGCTGGCGGGGCGTACGGATGTGCCGGGGCTGGTGGTCCTGCGCAGCCTCACCAAGACCTGGGGGCTCGCGGGGCTGCGGATCGGCTATGTCCTGGCCGAACCGGACACGGTGTCCGCGCTGGGGCGGGCCCAGCCGCTGTGGCCGGTCTCGACACCCGCGCTGGCCGCGGCGGAGGCGTGCATGTCGCCCGTGGCACTCGCGGAGGCGGAGCAGGCGGCCTGCCGGACGGCGGTGGAGCGCGCCCATCTGCTGGCCGGGCTCGCGGAGTTCGACGAGATACGGACCGTGGAGGCGGCGCAGGGGCCGTTCGTACTCGCCCATATGACCCGGGCGGACGCGGTACGGGCGCGGCTGCGCACCCTGGGTTTCGCGACCCGCCGGGGCGACACGTTCCCGGGGCTCGACACCGACTGGCTGCGTCTGGCGGTCCGCGACCGCACCACGACGAACCGCTTCCTCCAGGCCCTGGACCAGTCGCTGACGGCGGTGGGCTGCTGAGAGGGAGGCGCGCGGCGCCGGGCGGGCGTCGCACTGTGTCCGCGAGCGCCGGACGGGCTGTTGTGCTGCTCAGCCCGTCCGACGCTTGAGGAGCGACTGACTCAGCGCCTCGCGCGGCTCCGCGTCAGGGCCACGGTCGCACCGCCGGCCGCCAGCAGAAGGGCCGCGCCGCCCGCCAGCCAGGGCGTCGCGGAGTTGCCGCCCGTTTCGGCGAGGTCGGGCCCGGCCGGCTCGGCCGCGGACTGCGGCTTCAGATCCGGCTGTTCGGGCTGCTCCGGCTGTTCGGGCTGAACGGCCCGGTCGGTGGGCCGCTCCGGCGCCGCCGGTGACTCACAGGTGGCGCCGGCGAGTGTGACCGTACCCTCGACCTCCGCGACATTCAGCTTGAGCGGGTTCAGGGACACCCTGAGTTCGAGCGCGGCGGCCGCTGCCGTACGGGATGTGGTGCTCGTCCTGGACAGTTCGAGCGTCACCTCGCCCACGCCCGGCACCTCGACACGGGTCGTACCGCCCGTGGAGAGCGTGAGCCGCTTGCCGAGGACCGTCACCGGGCCCAGCAGATTGGACTCGGCGACCGGCCGCTTCCCCGCCTCGCAGACCGCCTTGGAGGTGACCTCCTGGATCTCGATCAGCGAGAGCAGCGGCAGCCCGGGGACATGGACCTTCGCATGGGCGAGATTGGTGTAGCCCTCCGCCCTGCCCGCGTCGGCCGTCGCCTTCGCGGTCGCCACATCGGCGCGGAGCACGCTCACGGGACTGCCGCCGTCGACGCCGTCCAGCGTGACGGTCAGCGCGGTCTTCTCCGAACTGGCGGGCGCCTGCACCTCGTTGAGCGCGGCCCTGAGCGGCACCCGGACGGTCTTGTTGAGCAGGGACACATCGAGGCCGGTCTTCAGTACGACCGCGCTCGCCCGCCCTTTGCCTGTGCCGCCCGTACCGCCCGTACCGCTGCCCGGGCCCTCGGTGGCCTGCGCGGGTACGGCGAGGAACGCGGGCCCCGCCGCCAGCGCGGCGGCGGCCATGACACCGGCGCACCGGCGTACGGGCATGCGGAAGGTATTGCTGTTCACGATGTGGAACCCCCACAAGAGACTTGGCGTCGCCGGTCCGCCGAACGGGGACACGCGGCGGTGGCGACCGAGACACCGGAATCTTTACGCACGAAGAGTGAACTGGCAGACACCTGGGGTGAGTTCACTCCAAAGTGGGGTTTCCGGGCCAATATTCGATTCTTGTGGCACATGCGTTCTTCGACGCCCCACCGACAACAGGGTCAGGTCGGGGTCAGGGGGCGTACGCCGGCCCATCACCGAAGCGCAGACAAAGGGCCGCTGACGAGCGCGCATAAGGCACTTCAACGACGTCGGCAGCCCTCGCGTCACGCTCCGTCAATCACGCGCCCGTTCAGCACGATCCGGCGCGGCGCGGTCAGCACCCGTACGTCCGCCCGCGGATCCTCGTCGTACACCACGAGATCCGCCGGGGCGCCCTCGTCGAGCACCGGCCGGCCCAGCCAGCGCCGCGCGCCCCAGGCCGCCGCCGAGATGGCCTCCACGGGCGGGATCCCGGCCTTCGCCAGCTCCGCCACCTCGGCACCCACCAGTCCATGGGCGAGCCCGCCGCCCGCGTCCGTACCGGCGAAGACCGGGATGCCCGCGTCGTACGCCGCGCGCACGGTGTCGTAGCGGCGCTCGTACAGCCGGTTCATATGCGCCGACCAGCGCGGGAACTTGCTCGCGCCGCCCGCCGCGAGCCGCGGGAAGGTCGCGATGTTCACCAGCGTCGGGACGATCGCGACACCGTGCTCGGCGAAGAGCGGAATGAGGTCCTCGGTGAGTCCGGTCGCGTGCTCGACGCAGTCGATCCCCGCCTCGACGAGATCGCGCAGGGCGACCTCCGCGAAGCAGTGCGCGGTGACCCGGGCACCGAGCCGGTGCGCCTCCGCGATGGCCTCCTCGACCTCGGGGCGCGGCCAGCAGGCGGTCAGATCACCGGCGTCGCGGTCGATCCAGTCGCCGACGAGCTTGACCCAGCCGTCACCGCGCTTGGCCTCCCGGGCGACATACGAGACCAGGTCCTCGGGCTCGATCTCATGGGCGAAGTTACGGATGTAGCGGCGGGTACGGGCGATATGGCGGCCCGCCCTGATGATCTTCGGCAGATCCTCGCGGTCGTCGATCCAGCGGGTGTCCGCGGGCGAACCGGCGTCCCGGAGCAGCAGGGCGCCCGCGTCCCGGTCGCCGAGCGCCTGCTTCTCGCTGGTCGCGGCGTCGACGGCACCGTGGTGGTCCAGACCGACATGGCAGTGGGCGTCGACGAGACCGGGCAGCGCCCAGCCCTGGACCGTACGGACATCGCGGGCGGCGGCGCCGGACGGGCGTTCGTACGTGATCCTGCCGCCCACCACCCACAGCTCGTCCCTGACCTCCTCGGGTCCGACGAGCACCCGCCCCTTCACCCGCAGCACCGTGTGATCGCTCATGGGCAGCACTGTACGAGGCGCGGGCAGGACCGTAAGAGGCCGTGGGCGCCTTCCACCGGCCAGGACGCGGGCCAGGACAGGCGCCCCGGAAATCGCGAGCGACATCAATTGCTGCTCTTGAATATCGAATAGGCACACACCGAAAAACACAAAAGAGCGCAGGTCATTTATCGCGGGCAGCTTCCCCTATTCGCCTGCCCGCTCTCCCCGGCCCTAAACACCGCGATTTCCCGGGCGTTACGGAGATGTGACCGACCCCACAGGCGGCACCGTATCGGCGCCATATCGCCCGGAAATCTGCGCACATTCTACCCAACTTTACCCACGCACGCAGGGGCAGCCGCGCACGCGCGATAACACAAGTCCGCCTCTTGCCCAACCCCCGCTCAAGATGCATCTTTTGTTTTCGCTGGGTAAATTCAATACCTATGACCGCCGCACAAGCAGACTTTGCAGGCGCCCGAAGCGAATTCCCCCCATCCCCGACGATCGACGCCCCACGAGTGGAGGACGGAGCCGCGATCTGGCGTATCGCCCGTGACTCCGAGGTCCTGGACCTCAACTCCTCGTACAGCTACCTGCTGTGGTGCCGCGACTTCGCCGCCACTTCCGTCGTCGCCCGTGACGCCGGAGGAGTACCGATCGCCTTCGTCACGGGATACATCCGTCCCGAGCGCCCCGACGCACTGGTCGTCTGGCAGGTGGCCGTCGACCGGGAGCGGCGGGGGCGCGGGCTCGCCGGCACCCTGCTCGACGCGCTCACCGCCCGGGTGGTGCGGAAGCTGGGCATATCGGCGATCGAGACGACCGTCACCCCTGACAACACGGCCTCGGACCGGCTGTTCACGGCGTTCGCCGCGCGTCATGGCGCGGCGCTGGAGCGCGAGGTCCTCTTCGACGGAGGGCTGTTCCCGGACGGGGACGGTGACGGGGCGCACCAGCCGGAGGTGCTGTACCGGATCGGTCCGCTCTCCCCGCTCCCAGGGCCCGCGCGGCCAGGTACCGCGCGGGTCTCCCGGGCCGCGGGGCACGCCCGTCCCACACCCTGAGCACACCGGGCCACAACCGGACCGGGCCGGGCCGCCCCTCAGCCGTACGCGAGAGCTGCGAGAGCTGTACGCCTGTCAGCCGTCACGCGAGTGCCGTACGTCAGAGCCCTACGCCCGACCCGCACAGGCCCGACCCGCACGGCCCCGCCGCGTACAGGCCCGAGCCGTACAGGCCCGACCCGTACGGGAACGAGCCGCACGGGAACGAGCCGCACGGGAACGAGTCGGCACCCGGGCCGAGTGCGCACCGGCGCACCCCCGCTCGCCGCGCCCCTCCCCCCATCGGCTCCCCCCACCTCCATCGGCCACCCCCATCGGCAGGAGATTCCTGTGACCATCACCCCGCCCGCACTGAGCGTCTTCGAGACCCTTGAGTCCGAGGTGCGCAGCTACTGCCGCGGCTGGCCCGCCGTGTTCGACCGGGCGCAGGGCAGCCGCCTCACCGACGAGGACGGCCACAGCTACCTCGACTTCTTCGCCGGCGCCGGAGCGCTCAACTACGGCCACAACAACCCGGTGCTGAAACGCGCGCTGATCGACTACATCGAGCGCGACGGCATCACCCACGGCCTCGACATGGCGACGACCGCGAAACGCGCCTTCCTGGAGTCCTTCCAGCATGTGGTGCTCCGGCCGCGCGACCTGCCGTACAAGGTCATGTTCCCGGGGCCGACCGGCACCAACGCGGTCGAGTCCGCCCTCAAGCTGGCCCGCAAGGTGAAGGGCCGCGAGTCGATCGTCTCGTTCACCAACGCCTTCCACGGCATGTCGCTGGGCTCGCTCGCCGTCACCGGCAACGCGTTCAAGCGCGCCGGTGCCGGTATACCGCTGGTCCATGGCACGCCAATGCCGTTCGACAACTATCTGGACGGGCGGACCGAGGACTTCCTCTGGTTCGAACGGCTGCTGGAGGACCAGGGCTCCGGCCTGAACAAGCCCGCCGCGGTGATCGTCGAGACCGTCCAGGGCGAGGGCGGTGTCAATGTCGCGCGCCCCGAGTGGCTGCGCGCGCTGGCCGATCTCTGCCGCCGCCAGGACATGCTGCTGATCGTCGACGACATCCAGATGGGGTGCGGCCGTACCGGTGCCTTCTTCTCGTTCGAGGAAGCGGGCATCACACCGGACATCGTCACGCTGTCGAAGTCGATCAGCGGCTACGGGCTGCCCATGTCGCTCTGCCTGTTCCGCCCCGAGCTGGACATCTGGGAGCCGGGCGAGCACAACGGCACCTTCCGGGGCCACAACCCGGCCTTCGTCACCGCCGCCGCCGCGCTCACCACGTACTGGGCGGACGGCCAGATGGAGAAGCAGACCATCGCGCGCGGTGAGCAGGTGGAACGCGCGCTGGCGTCGATCTGCGCCGAAAGCGCCGGCAGCGGGAGCGGTACGGGCAAGGGAAACCGTACGGGCAACGGAAGCGGTACGAGCAGCGCGAGCCGTACGAGCAGTGGTACGGACGTGGGTACGGGCGCCGAGTTCCGGGGCCGGGGCCTCGTATGGGGCCTGGAGTTCGCCGACAAGGAGCGGGCGTCCGCCGTCTGCGCCCGGGCGTTCGAGCTGGGGCTGCTGCTGGAGACGTCGGGCCCGGTCGGCGAAGTGGTGAAGCTGCTGCCGCCGCTCACCATCACCCCCGAAGAGCTGGACGAGGGGCTGCGCACGCTGTCCCGCGCGGTCCTGGAGACGGCCTGACATGCCGTACCCGCCCGGCGACACCCCCGGTGACACCCGCAGCCGCACCCCCCGTACGCGCGCAGAAGGCGTACGCGCACAGAACGCGCAGAGCACACAGAGCACACAGAAAGGCAGCAACACACCGTGATCGTCCGATCGTTCAAGGACATCGAGAACACCGACCGCCATGTGAAGTCGGCCTCGGGCACCTGGGAGAGCAAGCGCATCGTGCTCGCCAAGGAGAACGTCGGCTTCTCCCTCCACGAGACCGTGCTGTACGCGGGCACGGAAACGTCCATGTGGTACGCCCATCACATCGAGGCCGTGCTCTGTGTGGAGGGCGAGGCCGAACTCACCGACGACGAGACCGGTGAGACGCACTGGATCCGGCCCGGCACGATGTATCTGCTGGACGGGCACGAGCGCCACACCCTCCGTCCCAAGACCGACTTCCGCTGTGTCTGTGTCTTCAACCCGCCGGTGACCGGGCGCGAGGACCACGACGAGAACGGCGTCTACCCGCTGCTGACCGAGCCGGCCGCACACCCCGCAGAGCCCTCAGAGGAGGTCTGACGATGACCACCACTCCCGTACGCACGGAAGACACCGAGCGGACCGACCTCTATCCGACCCGCGGCCCCCGCGAGGTGACCACCCCGCGCCAGGACCCCGTCGTCTGGTCCGCGCCCGGCGAGGCGGGCCCTGTCTCCCCGGCGGATCTGCGCGGCTTCGAGCGGGACGGCTTCCTCACCGTGGACGAACTGATCGGCCCGGACGAAGTGGCGCTCTACCGCGCCGAGCTGGACCGGCTGATCTCCGACCCCGGGCTACGGGCCGACGAGCGCTCGGTCATCGAGCCCAAGTCCCAGGACGTACGGTCGGTCTTCGAGGTCCACCGCATCAGCGAGATCTTCGCCGGACTCGTACGCGACGAGCGGGTGGCGGGCCGGGCGCGCCAGATCCTCGGCTCGGAGGTCTATGTCCACCAGTCGCGGATCAATGTGAAGCCGGGCTTCGGAGCGTCCGGCTTCTACTGGCACTCGGACTTCGAGACCTGGCACGCGGAGGACGGTCTGCCGCGGATGCGGACCGTGTCGGTCTCGATCGCGCTGACCGAGAACTACGACACCAACGGCGGGCTGATGATCATGCCCGGCTCGCATCAGTCGTTCCTGGGCTGCGCGGGCGAGACTCCGCGCGACAACTACAAACGGTCGCTCAAGATGCAGGACGCCGGTACGCCCTCGCACGGGGCGCTGACGCGGATGGCGGACCGGCACGGCATCAGGCTCTTCACGGGCAGGGCCGGTTCGGCGACCTGGTTCGACTGCAACTGCATGCACGGTTCGGGCGACAACATCACGCCGTACCCGCGCAGCAATGTCTTCATCGTGTTCAACAGCGTGGAGAACACGGCGGTGGAGCCGTTCGCGGCGCCTTCGCCGCGCCCGGAGTTCATCGGGGCGCGGGACTTCACGCCGGTGCGCTGATACGGCGGTGCGCCGGTACGACGGTGCGCTGATACGACGGACTCCGTACGGGGCGGGTGGGGCAGGCGACACAGGCCTGCCCCACCCTCGCGCGTCAGCCCTCCAGGGACGGGTAGTCGATATAGCCCTTGTCGTCGCCCCCGAAGAAGGACGCCATTTCAGGGGTGTTGTACGGGCCGCCGGCCTTCAGCCGCGCCGGCAGGTCCGGGTTGGCGAGGAAGAGCGCTCCGAAGGAGATGAGGTCGGCCGTACCGTCCTCGATCAGCTTCAGTTCGTCGGCGCCGGTGAACCCCTCGGTCGCGACGTTGAGCACGAGCGTCCCCGAGAACAGCTTGCGCAGGGCGGTCGTCAGCTCGCGCGTGTTCTCGATGAGGTGCAGATAGGCGAGGCCGAGCGGTTCGAGCTCCTTGACGAGCGCCGTGTACGCGGCGTCCGGCTCGGGCTCCACGATGCTGTTGTACTGGTTTCCGGGCGAGATGCGGATCGCCGTGCGCGAAGCGCCGATCTCCTCGGCCACCGCGCGCGTCACCTCGACGGCGAACCGGATACGGCCCTCCACGGAGCCGCCCCACTCGTCGGTGCGCAGGTTGGAGCCGGGGGCCAGGAACTGGTGGATCAGATAACCGTTGGCGCCGTGCAGCTCGACACCGTCGAAGCCGGCGTCTATCGCGTTGCGGGCCGCCGAGGCGAAGTCCGCGATGGTCTGCCGTACTTCGTCGGAGGTCAGCTCGCGCGGGGTGACGAAGTCCTTCGGGCCGTCGTGCATGTAGACCTGCCCCTGCGCGGCGACGGCGGAGGCGCTCACCGGCACCAGTCCGTCGGGCAGCAGGTCCGGGTGACCGATCCGGCCGGCGTGCATGATCTGGGCGAAGATGACACCGCCCTTGGCGTGGACTGCGTCGGTGACCTTGCGCCAGGCCGCGACCTGCTCGGCACTGTGCAGCCCCGGGGTGTCCGGGTATCCCTGCCCCACCACCGACGGCTGGGTCCCCTCGGTGATGATCAGACCGGCCGAGGCGCGCTGTGCGTAGTACGTCACCGTCGAACCGGTGGGCGAGTGGTCCGGGCCGAAGGCGCGGCTGCGGGTCATCGGGGCCATGGCGATGCGGTTGGCGAGCTGCGTACCCGAGAGGTCGATCGGGTCGAACGCGGTGGTCATGGAGGCTCCCAGAGCGGTAAATGGCGGCACAACAGGCTTGACCGACCGGATATGTGGTCGGCCAAGCATTCAACAGTGGACGACTCTAGCTCATTCCTTGGCCGGCCAAGCTAAACTCGTTCCCATGACGCAGGAGCTGATCTCGTGACCTCGGACCGCACGCCGGACCGTACGTCGGACCGCGCGGACGACCGTACGGACGGCCGCGCGTCGGACCGTACGGACGACCCTGCCTGTACGGGCGACGTGCCCGGCGCCGCATGCGGCGGCCCGCTCAGCCACGCCCTGTCCCGCGTCGCCCGGCTGCACCGCATCGCGGCGGGCAAACTGCTGCGGCGCACCGGCCTCTATCCGGGCCAGGAACTCCTGATGATGCGCCTCTGGAGCGCCGGCCCCGCGCGCCAGTCCGAGCTGATCAAGTCGATGGACCTCGACCCCTCGACCGTCACCAAGATGCTCCAGCGGCTGGACCACGCGGGTTATGTGAAGCGCTCGGCCGACCCCGACGACCGCCGCGCGGTGCTGGTCGAGGCGACGCAGGAGAGCTGCGCACTGCGCTGGGAGGTCGGGGACGCCTGGGCCGACCTGGAGGAGCACACGTTCGCGGGTCTCGACGGCGCCGAACGTACGGAGTTGGCGCGGCTGCTCGCCAAGGTGGAGGAGAACCTGTGCAAGGAGACGGAGGGCTGCCCGGAACGCCGGACGGAGGGCCGTCTGCTGCGGGACGGGGCGTAGCGGGGGTTTCCGCGGGCGCGGGCTCCTGTGTCCTCAATCGCCGGACGGGCTTGATTCTGCGGTGGGCCGCTTTCCGGCGCGGGCCGCGAAATCCCGCCCGTCCGCGCTTCGGCCGCACGCCGGATATTTGAGCCCGTCCGGCGATTGAGGACAAACCGGCAGACCCCGGGTAGCTGGTGCCGAGGCGTGGCCGATAAGTGTCAGAGTGGGTTCAGGCGGGCCTTGAGCAGGCAGAACTCATTGCCTTCGGGGTCGGCAAGGACATGCCACTGCTCCTCCCCCGTCTGGCCGATGTCCGCCGGGCGCGCACCGAGTGCCAGAAGACGTTCGAGCTCGGCGTCCTGATCGCGGTCGGTGGCGTTGACGTCGATGTGCAGCCGGGACTTCCCCTTCTCGGGCTCATCCCTGCGGCTGAGGAAGATCGTCGGCTGCGGACCACCGAACCCTTCACGCGGCCCGATCTCCATCGAGCCGTCGTGCTCGCGATGGAGCACGACAAAGTCCAGGACCTCGCACCAGAACCGCGCCAGCACCTCGGGCTCGCGGCAACCGAGCACCAGCTCACCGATACGACACGCC
Source organism: Streptomyces sp. NPDC057617 (assembly GCF_042800555.1). Lineage (NCBI taxonomy): Bacteria > Bacillati > Actinomycetota > Actinomycetes > Kitasatosporales > Streptomycetaceae > Streptomyces > Streptomyces sp. NPDC057617. Next base: position 83,555 of record NZ_JBHVGV010000018.1, read on the forward strand.
ATAACCAAACCCGCTCTCAGCCTGGGAACCGCCAGGGAGGCCACACGCAAACCTCATGCGCTCCCCGCAGCGAAAACAACCCCGCGACCGTACCGGACGAGACGAGCACGGGCGAAGCAATTTCAGGGCCGCCCCCGTCCGGGCAGCGGGGCAAGGCCCTTGGCCATGCGGAAGGTGAGCCGACTTCGAGACACGGCCTAGCCCGCAAGCACATCCAGCACCCGGTCCACATCCGACGTGGAGTTGTAGAGGTGGAAGGCGACCCGCAGATAGCCCGCGCGGACCGAGACGGCCACCTCCGCGCGCTCCAGGTCGGGGTGACGGTGTGTCAGGCGCGGTACGGAGACGATCGGCGAGTCCCCGGGGACGGGGTCGTGTCCGAGGCCGGTCAGGCCCTCGCGGAAACGGGCGGCGAGGGCAGTGTTGTGCGCGTGGACCGCATCGGTCCCGATCTCCTCCATCAGCGCGAGGGACTCGGCGGCGCCGTGGTACGAGAGGAAGGACACCGGCTCGTCGAAACGGCGTGCGGAGTCGGCCAGCCGCTCGACCGGGCCGTATGTACTGGCCCAGATGTCCCCGCCCGAGACCCAGCCCGCGTGCAGCGGTACGAGTGAGTCCTGGGCCTCCTCGCGCACGGTGAGGAAGGACGTACCGCGCGGGCAGACCAGGAACTTGAAGCCGCCGGTGACGGTGTAGTCGTACGCCCCCGGGTCCACCGCCAGCCAGCCGGCCGACTGGGTGGTGTCGACCAGCGTACGGGCGCCGTGCGCGGCGGCGGCCGCCCGTACCGCGGCCAGATCGGCGGTCCTGCCGTCGGCCGACTGCACCGCGGAGAACGCGACCAGCGCGGTGCCCGGCCGTACCGCCTCCGCGAGGTCCTCCAGCGGCGCGTACCGCAGCTTGAGGTCGCCGCGGACGGCGAAGGGGTTGATGACCGAGCTGAAGTCGCCCTCGGGGAAGAGGACTTCGGCGCCAGTCGGCAGCGAGGCCGAGACCAGCCCGACATGGACGGCGACCGCGCTGCCCACGGCGACCCGTTCGGCGGGCACTCCGGTGAGCCGGGCGAAGGAGGCGCGGGCGGCGTCGACGGTTTCGAAGCTGCCTGAGCCCAGCCGCCCGGTCCCGTTCAGCTCGGCCAGCGCCCGTACGGCGGCGGCGGACCTGCGGGGCAGCAGGCCGCAGCTCGCGGTGTTGAGATAGGTGATCTCCGGCGCGAACTCGGCGCCTCCCAGGGTGTCCATGAACCCACCCTGGAACCCGGTCACCTCGTAGTCAATTGCGTAATTCTGATGGGCATACCCAAGCGATCCTTATGAATGGGCTCCGGCCTGCGGAATCTCGCAGGAACCGTCGGTGTCGCAGACGGCACCGCCCGCGGCCTCGTCCCGGACGGCGGGCGCGAGCGGCGTGAGCACACGGCTCTCCCAGGCCTGCTCCAGCGCCTGGGTGAACAGCTCGGCCGGCTGCCCGCCGGACACCCCGTACCGCCGGTCGAGTACGAAGAACGGCACCCCACTGGCCCCCAGCGCGGCGGCCTCGCGCTCGTCGGCCCGTACGTCGGCGGCGTAGGCGTCGGGGTCCGCGAGGACCGTACGGGCCTCCGCCTCCTCCAGACCGGCGTCGACCGCGAGGGAGACCAGGGTCTCGTCGTCGAAGACGGAACGCTCCTCGGCGAAGTTCGCACGGTAGGCGAGGTCGAGCAGCTCGTCGTGGCGGCCGCGGGCCTTGGCGAGATGGAGGAGCCGGTGGATGTCGAAGGTGCTGCCGTAGTCCCGCCCCTCGATCACATAACCGAGCCCCTCGGACCGCGCGTTGGAGGCCACATGCTCCTCCATCGCGAGCGCCTCCTCACGGGTCCGCCCGAACTTCTCCGCCAGCAGATCGGTCACCAGCCCGGTGTCCCCCTTGGCCCGCCCGGGATCCAGCTCGAACGAGCGGTACACCACCTCGACCTCGTCCCGATGGGCGAAGGCCGCGAGCCCCTTCTCGAACCGCGCCTTCCCGATATAACACCAGGGACAAGCGATGTCCCCCCAGATCTCCACCCGCATCAGCCCGCTCCTCCCAGCCCGGCATACCGGCTCCCCATCATACGGAGGCCCCCTCCACCTACCCGAGCACCCCCGCTCGGAGGCCGGGCGAACCCGGTTCCCCTTGCCGGTCAGCCCCTTGGCGATGCGGGCAACCCTGCCTCGGCATGCGTGACAGGACGGCGCAGCCGGCGGGCTGACGCTTCAAGGATGAGCGGCCGGACTCCGGCTCGATGATCAGCCCGTGGCCGACCAGGTGCTTGAGTGCCGCTTGTTCAACCGGAACGCCCCGTGCGCGTCCGCCGCACGCCCGCTACGGCAGCCAGCGCTCCAGTGCCATGTCGGCGATGTCCTGGAGTTCGTCGCGGCCGAGGCCGCCGGCGGCCTGGACGGCGATGCCGAACGCCATCGTCATGACATATCGGGCGAGCTGTCGGGGGTCGGCGTCGCGCGGAAGATCGCCCTCGTCGACGGCCCGCTGGAAGCGCTCCTCAAGGCGTAGACCCGAATCGTTCCGCCACTCGGCCAGCATGTCGTGCGCGGGCCGGCCCGCATCGCTCGACGCCAGCGCGCCCTGCACGACCAGGCATCCCGCAGGGCCTCCGGGACGCGTCGTGGTCCGAACCGCTCCGCGCAGAATCGCCTCGGCCACGCCTCGCGCGGTCGGCTTCTCCAGGGCGCGCGTCCCGTAGTCGGCCGGACCCTCGGTGTAGCGCTCCAGAGCTTTGCGGAACAGCTCCTCTTTGTTGCCGAAGGCCGCGTACAGGCTTGGCTTCGTGATGCCCATGGCCTTGGTCAGATCGGTGAGGCTGACCCCCTCGTATCCCCGTTCCCAGAACAGCTGCATGGCGCGCTCGAGCGCCTCGTCGATATCGAATTCTCGAGGCCGACCCATGACGGCGCTCCGTGAACCAGCCATGTGTGCAGCGTACTCCCGAGTAGTGATCCACGACTTCTATACCGATCGGAATAGAAATCTTGTACTCTCGGTTCCTACCCACGACGGCAGTCACCGCAGCGAGTTCGTGGAAGGGCGTCGTCGCAGGTCGATCATCGTCCGAATACACGCCCCGCGGTTCGGGGCGGCAGAGAGGTCAGCATGTCCGAGATGGAAGTGCGCGAAGTCTTCGAGCGTTACATCGAGGCGCTCAACGCCCATGAGTTCGACCGGATGGCCGAGTTCATTCATGACGAGCTCACCGAGAACGGCCGGCCGGTCACGCGGGACGACGTCATCGCGGAGTTGAAGGGGCACGGCGACGCGGTGCCGGACTTCACCTGGCGGGTACGGGACGTGGCCATCGACGGTGACCGCGTCGCAGCCCGTCTGTTCAACAAGGGCACCCCCGCGAAGGAGTGGTTCGGCGTCGCTCCGACCGGCGAAACGATCGAGTACGCCGAGTACTCCTTCCACAAGGTGCGTGACGGACGCTTCTACGAGATGAACTACCTGATCGACGCCCAGGCCGTACAGCGACAACTCGGCATCTGACCTCCGGAAGCGACCCTCGCCTGCAGCTGAAGCCACCGCACCTCCGAGAGCCCGGCCACCGGCCGGGCTCTCGTTGTGTGTCGGCCATGTCGCGACTCGGATGTCTCCTGTGTCCCCGGAGGGATACCGCCTACAGGCGGAAGCCGCCGGTGGCGTCGATGAGTTGGCCCGTGATCCACCGGGCGTCGTGGGAGGCGAGAAGGGCGACTACGTCGGCGACGTCGGCGGGTTCGCCGATGCGGCCGAGGGCGTTCTGTGCGGCGATGTCGGCGACGAGTTCGGAGTTGCCGCGCAACCAGGACGCGTTCATGTCGGTGTCGGTGGTGGCGGGCACGACGGTGTTGACAGTGATGCCGCGGGGGCCGAGATGCTGGGCGAGGGGCAGCGTGAGGGCGTCGATGGCTCCCTTTGTCATGGTGTAGCCGATGAGATCGGGGAGGGCGACGCGGGAAGTGCCCGAGGAGATGTTCACGATGCGTCCGCCGTCGGCCAGGCGCGGCAGAGCGGCCTTGATGATCAGGAACGGCGCGGTGGCGTTGATCTGCTGCTGGCGGATGAAGTCCTCGGCGCCGAACTCCTCGATGGTGCCGTGCAGGGCGATCCCGGCGTTGTTCACCAGCACCCGCACGGGCGCGTCGCGCAGCGAGCCCGCAGCCGCGTCGTAGGACGTCCAGAACGCGGTGCCGGTGTCGGGTGCGGCCAGGTCGGCGGCGAAGGAGAACGCCGTGCCGCCGGCCGCGGTGATCTTCTCGACGACGTCGGCCGCGGCGGCCGAGTCCTGGCGGTAGTGAACTGCGACGGTGTACCCGTCGGCGCCGAGACGGCCGGCGATGGCCGCCCCGATGCCACGGCTGGCGCCGGTGACAACGGCGACGCGGTCGGACTCACGGGCGTCGGGCGCTTCGATGTCGCGCAGGTCGGTGTCAGACATGATGCCTTTCTGTCGCCCCGGATCGGGCGGTGCTGGGCGCTGATGACGTGCGACGCCCTCCCACGCTCTCGTCGCGGCGGCCGTCACGGAGGGGAACCTCGACCCCGCGACTTATATTCCGAACGGTATATAAGTTGTCACGTCGGCGATGCGGGTCATGCCGCCCGCGGGAGGCGGCCCGAGAGGGCGGAATGCGAGTCTCCGTTCGATTTTCCCTCCGGCCTGATGTGTCGGCGTCGGAGGGTGAGCGGCCTCCGACGGGTGCGGTACGGCGGCCGGATGTCGTGCCGTACATCGCCTGCTGCTCCTCGGAGCACCGGAGCGTCTCAGCGGTCGCTGAACGGGACTTCGCGCCGACCGACTCCGCTCGTCGCTTCGATTCCGTCCAGGAGGACCTTCAGGCCGACTGTGAAGGTGTCGTCGAGCTGCTGGTCCCAGGACGGGGCGGGCTCGCCGTCGAGGGGAGCGGCGCTTTCTTTGGCCAGGCGTACTGACAGGGGGAAACGGTCCGCGAAGTCCGGAGCGACCTCGTTCAGGAGGGTTGAGCGGGTGGTCCACCAGGCCTGGTCGGATACGCCTGTGGCCGATGCCGCTTGGCGTGACTCGGCGGTTGTTTGGGCGGAGCCTCGTACGAAGTGGAACAGGGAGCTGACGACGGCCCGCAGGGTTCTGGCCGGCAGGGCTGTTTCGTACAGGATGGCCGCCAGTGATTCCAGGACGGCCTGCTCGTGCGGGCCCAGGACCGGGCGGGCGTAGGAGACCTGGAGTACCCAGGGGTGCCGCAGGTAGAAGGCTTTGAGGTCCCCGGCCCAGGACTCCACCGCCGTCCGCCAGCCTTCGCCCAAGTCGTGGCCGTTGGACAGTTCGGCGTGGGCGCGGTCGTACATCAGGTCCAGGAGTTCCGCCTTGCCGGGGACATACGTGTAGAGGGCCATGGAGGAGCGCCCCAGCCGCTCGGCCACCGTACGCATCGACAGGCCCGCCATGGTGTCCGCGTCGGCCACCGCGATCGCCGCTTCCACGATGGCGTCGACACTCAGCGCGGGCTTGGGGCCGGGAGCAGTCCGCGGGCCCTGATCTCCCGGTTCGGCCCACAGCAGGGCCATGCATACGGCCGCGTCTCCCTGACCTGCGATGATGCTCACGATTGAATTCCTTACGCCGTACGGTATTGTGACTCGCCCGATCTCCTTACAGCCTACGGAAACCATCCCGGAGAGAACGATGACCGAAGCGGAACTGACCGATGCGGAACCGACCGAAGCGGAACTGCACGACGGAAGTCCCATCGAGCTGGAGATCCATGGCACCGGCCCCACTCTTCTGCTCCCGGTCGACCCGAGGCCGGCCGAGGGTGCGAAGGCCGACGAGCTGCGGCGGTGGGGCGTGGACCCCGCGCTGGGCCGGTCTCTGGTCGAGGGGCTGAGCGATACGTTCCGAGTGGTCGCGTTCGCCTACGAGGGCCACGTCATGGAGACACCCAAGGCGGACACCCTGACCCCCGCCAATGTCGCGGCCGATCTGCTGGCGGTCGCCGATGCCGCGGGGGCGGACCGGTTCGCGTACTACGGCTACTCGTGGCTGGCGCTGAGCGGGCTCCAGCTCGCGATCCGTACCGACCGGCTCTCGGCGCTCGTCATGGGCGGCTTCCCGCCCATCGGCGGCCCGTACGCCGAGATGCTCCGTGTCACCACGGCCGCCCACGAAATGGCTGCGCACAAGACGTCGGGCGCGGGCCCCGGCACGCAGTCGTACCCCGAGCAGTCGGCCGGCGACCCCGACGCCTACGACTGGTCCGCCGTTGAAGTCTCGGCGACGGAAGCTCAGACTCGCCAGTTCGTCACGTTGTACGAAGCGCTCCAAGGCTTCGACGACCGGGCCGCGCAGACGCGGATCACCTGCCCGCGGCTGTGCTTCGCCGGGTCGGCGGACCAGATCCCGTACGGCGAGGGCTGGGGCGGCGTGACCGTGGACATCGCGGGCGCGGTCATGGACCAGCGCGCCGAGTTGGAAGCCGCCGGATGGGATGTACGGGTCCTGGACGGGCTCGACCACACGCAGGCCATGCAGCCCGCGAACGTACTGCCCGTACTGAAGCCCTGGCTGGCCTCCCGGCTGAGCCCGTGACCTCCGTAACCCCCGATTACCCCCAGCCCGCCCGACGTTCCGTCAGTCGCTGACCGGCGGTCGAGGTTCGGGGACCTGGGCCGCCGGCACCGCGACCGGGATCGGCCGCCGTACCCGAAGACACCCCCTCAAGACGCCCCCTCAGCTTCCGTCCCTCAGGTCCTCAAGGCCCCCCGGCCTGAAGGCGATCCCGTCGAACCTCACCGCGCACCCCTCGCCCCTCGGCGACTGCGTCAGAAACCCGACCCGCGCCGACGCGGCCTCCGCCGCCGTGCCCAGCGTGAACACGCGGACGAATGTCCAGTTCTCGCCGTCCGGGGAAGCGTGGAAGGCGAACGCCCTGCCCGTACGGCTGATGCGCAGCCAGTAGCTGTCGCCCGCCACCTGGAAGGAGTTGGCGTCGTCGGAGTGGCCGCGGGTGACGACCGTGCAGATCGTGGGGTGGTCGGGGGAGAGTTCCAGACAGAGCTTGGCCCACTGCTGCTCGGCGACCTCCAGACAGAGCACGCCCGCGTCGAAGGCGGCGTCGAAGCCGACCGTCACCCGGGCGTGGAGCCGGAAGTCGCCCTCCGGTACGCCCAGGAGCCGGGGCGCGTCGGAGGCCGGTTCCAGGGACTCCGACGACGGGGGTACGAAACGGTCCTGGCGGGCGCCCGCCCGGCCGGTGAGCGCGCCGTCCCCGTACGCCCAGGCGCCCTCGGGACCGTACGCCCGCAGCGGAAACGGCAGTTCAGGAAGGACTACCGGCTCAGGAAGCTCCACCGCGAAACCACCCACACCCCCCGCCTCCCCCTCACTCATGCGCCGGATTCTCCGGCCGCCCGTCCACCCGCCGCGGCAGCCCCAGCGGATTCGCTTCCCTCAGCTCCGGCGGAAGCAGCCCCTCCGGGGTGGACTGGTACGTGACCGGCCGCAGCCAGCGTTCGATGGCCGTCGCGCCGACCGAGGTCGAGGTCGAGGTGGTCGCCGGGTACGGCCCGCCGTGGTGCTGCGCGGGCGCGACGGCGACGCCGGTCGGCCAGCCGTTGACCAGGACCCGCCCGGCCAGCGGGGTCAACTCCGCGAGCAGTTCGGCGGTACCGGGCACGGCCCCCTCGGCCTCCGCCTCCGCGATCTGGAGCGTGGCGGTGAGATTGCCGGGCAGCCGGGCCAGTACGGCGCTGATCTCGTCCGTCGAGGCGTACCGCGCGACCACAGTCACCGGCCCGAAGCACTCCTCCAGCAGCAGATCGTGCGGCCCGTCCTTGGCGAGGACGTCGGCGGGCAGGGTCAGGAAGCCCGCGCTGACGGTGTGCTCGCCGCCCGCGCCGGGGGTGATCGGGGCGTCCACGTCCGGGAGTTCGGCCCGTTCCCGTACGCCCGCGACAAAGGCGTCCCGCATCCGGTGGTCCAGCATCACCCCGGGCTCGGTCTCGCTGACGGCGGCGGTGAGGGAGGCGACCAGCCGGTCACCGGCCGCTCCGGCGGGCGCCAGGACGAAGCCGGGCTTGGTGCAGAACTGCCCCTCCCCCAGCGTCATCGAGCCGGCCAGACCGGCGCCGATCTGCTCGGCGCGCTCGGCCGCCGCCGCCGCGGTGACCACCACCGGATTGAGGGAGCCCAGCTCGCCGTGGAAGGGAATGGGCACGGGCCGGGCCGCCGCCGCGTCGAAGAGGGCACGTCCGCCGCGTACCGAACCGGTGAAACCGGCCGCCGCGACCAGCGGGTGCCTCACCAGCTCGACGCCCGCCTCGAATCCGTGCACCAGCGACAGCACGTCCTCGGGCAGCCCCACCTGGGCCGCCGCCCTGCGCAGCACGGAGGCGCACAGCTCGGAGGTGCCGGGGTGGTCGGGATGCGCCTTGACGACGACCGGGCAGCCGGCCGCCAGCGCGCTCGCGGTGTCGCCGCCGGGTACGGAGAAGGCGAGCGGGAAGTTGCTCGCGGAGTAGACGGCGACGACCCCGAGCGGCACCTTCCAGCGGCGCAGATCGGGCCAGGGCGGCGTGCGGTCCGCGTCGGCGTGGTCGATCCGGATGTCGAGGAAGGCGCCTTCCTCGACGACCTCGGCGAAAGCCCTCAACTGGGCTACCGTACGGGCGAGTTCACCGGTGAGCCGGACCGGGCCGAGAGCGGTCTCGGCGTCCGCGGCCTCGATGACATGCTCACGGGACGCATGCAGCAGATCCGCCGCGGTACGGAGCAGGGCGGCGCGGACGGTACGGTCGGCGAGCGCGTCCCTGACGGCGTACGCCCCGCGCACCACGCGGTCGACCTCCTCGGCCGTGGCCTCGTGCGCGACCTGCTCACGTGGCTTCCCCGTTCGGGGGTCGACACTCCAGACTGGTGCTGCTGCCACCGTGGCTTCCTTCCCTGCCGACTGCCACTCATCGGACCTTGTTCGGTATTCTGAACAAAGTTCTTGATGGTGAATCTGTAGGGACTCTATTTCCGCGCGTTCCGCGTGGTCAAGAGCGGTCCGGAAGGCGAAAAGGGGCGAGGGACCATGACGGTTTCGGAGACCGGTGGAGCACAGGTCAAGTCCGCCGTACGGACGGTGGAGCTGCTCGAATACTTCGCGGGGCGCCCCGGCATGCACTCCCTCGCCGCCGTCCAGGAGGCGGTCGGCTACCCCAAGTCCAGCCTGTACATGCTGCTGCGGACCCTGGTCGAGCTGGGCTGGGTGGAGACCGACGCGACGGGCACACGGTACGGCATCGGGGTACGGGCGCTGCTGGTCGGCACTTCGTACATCGACGGCGACGAGGTCGTGGCGGCGGCCCGCCCCACCCTGGACCGGCTCTCCGACGACACCACCGAGACCATCCACCTCGCGCGGCTCGACGGCACCAATGTCGTCTATCTCGCCACCCGCCAGTCGCAGCACTATCTGCGGCCCTTCACCCGGGTCGGCCGCCGACTGCCCGCGCACTCGACCTCGCTGGGCAAGGCGCTCCTGGCGACCCACAGCGACGAGCAGGTGCGCAAGATGCTGCCGGAGACCATGCCGGCGCTGACCGAGCACACCATCACCGACCGCGAGAAGCTGATCGAGGAGCTGCACACGGTCCGCGAGCAGGGGTACGCGGTGGACCGCGAGGAGAACACGCTCGGGCTGCGCTGCTTCGGTGTCGCGATCCCGTACCGGACCCCGGCGCGCGACGCGATCAGCTGCTCGGTGCCGGTGGCTCGGCTGACCCCGGGGCACGAACAGATGATCAAGGACGCGCTGTTCGACGCCCGCGACCGCCTGACGCTCGCGACCCGCAGGCTCTGATGGACCACAAGCCTCAGAAGGTACGGCTGCCCGAGGTGCGGCTGCGCGAGGTGCGGGAGAGCGATCTGCCGCTCTTCTTCGTGATGGGGCAGGACCCCGAGGCGGTGCGGATGGCCGCCTTCACCGCCGAGGACCCCGCCGACCAGGCCCGCTTCGACGCCCACTGGGCGCGGATCCTGGCCTCCGCCGAGACCGTCAACCGTACGGTGCTCGCCGACGGCGAGGTGGCCGGGCACGCGGCGGTGTACGGGCCGCCCGGGGAGCGCGAGGTGACGTACTGGATCGACCGCGCCCACTGGGGGCGCGGTATCGCGACCGCCGCGCTGCGCGCGCTGCTCGCCCTCGTACCGGAACGGCCGCTCGGCGCCCGGGCCGCCGCCGACAACGCGGGCTCGCTCCGGGCGCTCGCGAAGTGCGGGTTCGTGGTCAGCGGATACGGCCGGGGCTACGCGGCGGGGCGCGGCGAGGACACCGACGAGGTGCTCCTGACCCTGCGGGCCCCTGGCGCCTCCGGGACCCCTGGCGCCTCCGGCACCTCCGGCACTCCTGGGACCCCCGACCCCGAGACCCCCGGGACCCCCGAGAGTTCCTGAAGAGTTCCTGAGAAGCCCGGCCGGCGGGAACACCCTCCCCCGGCCCGCTCGTCCCCCGTATGCCATGAACAACGGGATGAACAAGACGATCAGGCGCACAGCGGTCACCTGTCTGCTGCTCGTGCTCGCCCTGCTGGTACGGGCGACCTGGGTGCAGGCGTACGAGGCCAAGGCCCTCGCCGACGACAAGCACAACCGGCGGAACATCATCGCCCAGTACGCGCAGCCACTGGGCGACATCATCGTGGCCGGATCGCCCGTCACGGGCTCCCGGAAGACCACGGGCAGCGATCTCGCGTACGAGCGCACCTACACCGACGGCGCCCTGTACGCGCCCGTCACCGGCTACAGCTCGCAGGCGTACGGCTCCACCCAGATCGAGGGCATCTACTCCGATGTGCTCGACGGGACCGACAGCCGGCTCAAGAACCCGATCGACGCGCTCCTGGGCAAGCAGACCGCGCCCGGCGATGTGCTGACGACGATCGACCCCGCCGTACAGGAGGCCGGTTACCGCGCACTGGGCAGCAAGCAGGGCGCGGCCGTCGCGATCGATCCGGTGACCGGGCGCGTGCTCGCGGTGGTCAGTACGCCTTCGTACGATCCGACGCGGATCAGCGGTACGACGGACGGCGACGCCTGGAAGGAGCTGACCGGGGACCCGGCCAAGCCCATGGTCAACCGTGCGCTGCGGCAGCCGCTGCCGCCCGGTTCGACCTTCAAGCTGGTGGTTGCGGCGGCGGCGCTGGAGGACGGTCTGTACGGCTCGGTCGACGAGCCGACCGACAGCCCGGACCCGTACACCCTGCCCACCACGACCACCGTGCTCGGCAACGAGAACAGCTCGGCGCCCTGTGAGAACGCCTCCATCCGCACCGCCCTCGCCTACTCCTGCAACACCGTCTTCGGGAAGATGGCCGACGACCTCGGGCAGGACAAGGTGCGCGCGATGGCGGAACGGTTCGGCTTCGACGACACCACCCAGGATGTGCCGGTGCGGGCCTCGGAGAGCGTCTATCCGTCCGGGATGGACCGGGCACAGACGGCGCTCAGCGGGATCGGGCAGTTCGATGTGACCGCGACCCCGCTCCAGATGGCCATGGTCTCGGCGGCCCTCGCGAACGACGGGATGCTGGCCGCGCCGCACATGGTGTCGAAGGTGGTGAACGCGAGCGGCGACACCCTGCGCTCGTACCCGGACGGCGACACCACCCGGATCGTCTCCTCGTCCACGGCCGAGCAACTGCGCAGCGCGATGGTGACGGTCGTCGAGGACGGTACGGGGACGAACGCCCGGGTGGACGGCGCGGAGGTGGGCGGCAAGACGGGTACGGCCCAGCACGGTGTGGACAACAGCCGTACGCCGTACGCCTGGTTCACCTCGTACGCGAAGGACTCCGCCACCGGCAAGGAGGTCGCGGTCGCGGTGGTCGTGGAGGACTCGGGGGCGGCGCGCTCGGAGGTCAGCGGCAACGGTCTGGCCGCACCGGTCGCACAGAAGATGATGACGGCGGCGCTGAAGTGACCTTCTCGTGGGTCACCTCGCCGGCCCCCGACGGACGGCACGCCCCCGGCCGCGACCGACAACGCCGCGGCCGGGGGATCGAACCGCTTACGCGCTCTGCGCCGCCGCCTCCTCAGCCGTGATCCGCGGCCTGGCGACCGCCATCCGCTGTGCGGTCCGGCCCGCAGGAGCCGACGCCGGGTCCGCCGGACGCCGGGTGTGCCAGTCCGTCACCGCCTGGTAGGCGGCGGCGATCTCCAGCAGCCGGTCCTCCTCGTACGGCTGGCCGCCGAGGATGACACCGGCCGGAATCCCCGCCGTGAAGCCCACCGGGAAGGCGATCTCGGGCAGTCCGAGGATGTCGAACGGTACGGGACCGGTCTGGAGCAGTACGTCGCAGCGGTCCATGACCCCGTCGAGGACCTCGCGCAGCAGATGGTTCTTGGCGCGCTGCGCGGTGATCCACTCGTCTCCGGAGAGCATCAGCCCCTGGAGCCAGCTCAGCAGGGAGACCCCGAACTTCGCCGGGTCCTCGCGCAGCCAGTACCGGAACGGTTCGGTCCGCTCGGACAGCCGGGCGTCGTTGAACGTACCGGTGAGCAGCCCCCAGTCGGCCGGATAGGTGATGTCGACGAGCGTGACCCCGGAGATGGAGTCGAGCTTGTCGAGGAAGGCCGTCCGCACCTCGGTCGCGGAGCCGAGGAAGTCGGCCGGCACCCCGATCCTGGTGGCCCTGCGCAGCTTCACCTTGCCCCGCGAGACCACCGGGGTCGCCGCCCGTACGAGGTCCGGCAGTTCGGGAAGGCCGAGGGTGCGCGGGTCCTGCGGGTCGGGGCCCGCCATCACCGCGAGCATCAGCGCCGCGTCCATGGCGTCGCGCGCCAGCGGTCCCGGGTGGTCGCGGGTGTACGAGAGCGGGATCACGCCATGCGCGGAGACCCGGCCCATGGTGGGCTTCAGCCCGGTGAGGTTCTGCCGGTTGGAGGGCTGGACGATGGAACCGCCGGTCTGGGTGCCGATGGAGGACGACGCCAGCCGCCCGGCCGTGGCGGTGGCCGGACCGGTGGAGGAGCCGCCGGGATCGGTGGACGGGTTGCCCGGGGTCCAGGCGTTGACGGTGGTGACGGTCCCGTTGGGGGTGGTCGCTCGGGTGGTGGCGAGCGGGCCCATCTGCCCCTTGCCCAGGACGATGCCGCCCGCGGAGACAAGCCGGGCGACCGCGGTGGCGTCGTAGTCGGGGACGAAGTCCTCGAAGATGTACGAGTTGCAGCGCGTCGGCACCCCGCGCGTGAAGTAGTTGTCCTTGATGCAGAGCGGAACACCGGTGAGGACTCCGCCCCGTCCGCCGCTCCGGTCGGCCTTGCGGGCGGCGGCGAGCGCGCTCTCGCCCGTGACCTCGGCGTACGCCTGGTAGGTGGAGTCGAAGGCGGCGATGCGGTCGAGGTACGCCTCGACGAGCGTGACGGAGGTCAGCCGGCGGCGGCTCATCAGGACGGCGGCCTCGGCGAGGGTCGCCTCGGTGGGGTCACGGCGGGCCGCGTCCCGGACGTCGATGTCGGGGAGGTACGGCTTGCGCCCGGACGAGCCGGAGGACCCGGTGAAAGCTGCTGAGGTGGTCGCCGTATGCGCCGCGGCGGGGGCCTCGAAGGCGGTGCCGCTGACGACGGCCCCCGTCACGGCCGCCGAACTGGCGAGAAACGTACGGCGGTTGAGTGCGCGGCTCATCGTCCGGCCCCCTTGCCGGTGTCGCCGGTCCGTCCCGTCCAGGCCTCGGTGATGGACGGATAGATCAGCGGCGGCGAGGCCTGCTGGGCGTAGGCGGGGGCCGGGGTGCCGGTCACCGGGGGCGTCCAGCCCGCGATGGCGACCGGTCCCGCCGTGACGAAGGACCGCAGCGAGCGCAGGGCCTGGTCACGGGTGGGGACGCCGGTCGCGGGGTCCGGCTGCGTGGGCAGCAGATCGAGATCGACGCCGGCCAGGGCGAGTCTGGTCCGTATGTACGCGTCCAACTGCTCCTGGGTGGGTGGCTGAGGCTGGCTCAAAAGAACCTCCGGATGTGCATGCCGTGCGGGGGGTGCGGCGTGACTCCATCAGCCGTCGATGACTGCACCGTTGAGCACTTGCTTCACGGGTGTTACATCGAACGCACCCCGCCACCCCCGTACGCCCGCCCCGCGCCCCGTCCCGTACCCCGCTCGTACCCGCTGCCCCACCCCCGCTCGTACCCCCGCGACCTGGCGCTACGTCACATTGAGCAACTGCTCGACCGGGTCGATCGCGAAGTAGACCGCGAACAGCGCCGCCGTCCCCCACAGCAGCCAGTGCACCTCACGCGCCTTGCCCAGCACCGCCTTGATCAGGACATACGAGAGGAAACCGGCGCCGATGCCATTGGTGATGGAGTACGTGAACGGCATCACGGCGATCGTCAGGAAGGCCGGGATCGCTATCTCGTACTTCTCCCAGTCGATGTGCCGTACCTGCGTCATCAGCAGGAAGCCCACCACAACCAGCGCCGGGGCCGCCGCCTGCGCCGGGACCACCAGGGCGAGCGGGGCGAGGAAGAGGGAGAGCCCGAAGAGCGCGCCGGTGACCAGGGACGCGAAGCCGGTACGGGCGCCCTCGCCAACGCCGGCCGCCGACTCGATGTACGAGGTGCTGGAGGAAGCCGAGGCGGCGCCGCCCGCCACCGCCGCCGCGCCGTCGATCAGCAGGATCCGGCCGAGGTTGGGCACCTTGCCCTGCTCGTCGAGGAGTCCGGCCTCGCTGGAGACCCCGACCACGGTGCCCATGGTGTCGAAGAAGTCGCTCAGCATGAGCGTGAAGACCAGCAGGACGAGCGTGACCACCCCGACCTGCTCGAATGCCCCGAAGAGGCTGAAGGAGCCGACGAGCCCGAAGTCGGGTGCGGCGACCAGGTCGTCCGGCACGGACGGCGCGGTGAGCCCCCAGGCGGTCGGCGCGATGTCCGCGATCTCGTTGATGACGATCGCGACGGCCGTTGTGACGACGATGCCGATGAGGATCGCGCCCCGCACCTTGCGCGCCACCAGCGCGATGGTCAGCAGGACACCGAGGCAGAAGACCAGGACCGGCCAGCCGGTGAGCTGCCCCGAGGCGCCGAGCTGCACCGGTACGGAGCCGGTGTCGCCGGGGATACGGGTGACGAAGCCCGCGTCGATGAACCCGATGAAGGCGATGAAGAGGCCGATCCCCACGCTGATGGCCTGCTTGAGTTCGCGCGGGATGGCGTGCATGACGGCCTCGCGCAGCCCGGTGACCACCAGCGCACAGATCAGCAGGCCTTCGAGGACGATGAGCCCCATCGCGTCGGGCCAGCTCATCAGGGGCGCGAGCTGGAAGGCGACCACGGCGTTGAGCCCGAGGCCGGCGGCGACGGCGAGCGGCAGATTGCCGCCGAGGCCCATGACGGCCGTCATCACGGCGGCCACCAGCGCGGTGGCGGTGACGAGCTGGGGCCCGGAGAGATGGGCGCCGAACTTGTCCTCGGCGCCGCCCAGGATGATCGGGTTGAGCACGAGGATGTAGGCCATGGTGAAGAAGGTGGCGAAGCCGCCGCGGATCTCGCGCGCGTATGTCGAACCGCGCTCGCTGATCCTGAAGTAGCGGTCGACGGCGTCGCGTCGGGCGGGTCCGGGGCTCTCCGGGGGCTGCGGGGACTGCGGGGTCCTGTCCACTGTCTGGCCTGACATGGGGCTCCTCTTACTGATGACGGTCGCGGGGGCGGTCCTACTGATGACGGTCGTGGGGGGTAGAGGGATTGTGCCCCTGTCAGGGACAGTTCAGGTTTTCACCGTGTTAATGAGACGCCGTCGCGTCCCCCGGCGGCCTTGTCTGAGGCCCCTCGCGCGCGGAAGTAGGGCGATTGCCCGATGCGGTCCCCCGGTCCTCAGCCGCCACTCTGACGCCCGTACCGACGGCGGGTGACAGAGCGGAGGACACGGCGGACATGATGGGTGCGAGGGCCGGAGGCGTAGGGGCCGGAGGCGTGCTGCGGGACCGCACCGCCGGGCTGTATCTGTCCGCGGTGGTGGTGTCCGGTTTCGGTACGTCCGCGATGTGGCTGGCCGCCGGTGTCTGGGCCAAGTCGCTGACCGGCTCGGACAGTCTGGCCGCGCTGACCGTGTTCGTGATGTGGGCGCCGACGCTGGTGGGTCCGCTGCTGGGGACGGTCGCCGACCGGGTCCGCAGAAGGCCGCTGCTGATCGGCTGCAACCTCGGTATGGCGGCCCTGCTGCCCCTGCTGCTCGCCGTCGACTCGGCGGACCGTGTCTGGATCCTCTACGGCGTGCTGTTCGTATACGGGGCGAGCGGGGTCGTCCAGGACGCGGCGGAGACCGCCCTGGTCGCGACGGCGGTCGACAAGCGGCTGCTGGGGAGCTTCAACGGGCTGCGGATGACGGCCAACGAGGGCATGAAGCTGCTCGCGCCGCTCGTCGGCGCGGGTCTCTTCGCCCGGTTCGGCGGCGGTCCCGTCGCGCTGCTGGACGCGGCGACCTTCGCGCTGGCCGCCGGGCTGTTCGCGCTGATGCGGGTACGGGAGGAGCCCCCGGCCCCGCGGGCTTCCGCACGGCTCGCGGGCAACGTCCTCGCGGGCACCGCCGAGGGGTTCCGGCGGCTGCGGGCGGCCCCCGCCGTACGCCCGCTCGTGCTCGCCGCCGGGGTGACGATGCTGCTCGCCGGGATCAACGGCGCCGCGATATACGCGGTCGTCGACCGGAACCTCGGCCACTCCCCCGCCTTCGTCGGGCCGCTGTACGCGGTGCAGGGCGCCGGTTCCGTGGTAATCGGACTTCTCGCGGGACCGCTGCTGCGGCGGCTGCCCGAGCGGGTGTTCGCGGCGGCGGGGATCGCTCTGTTCGCGCTGTCGGTCGGGGCGCGGGCGCTGCCGTACGACACGGTGGCGCTGGCGAGCGCCGCGGGGGTGGGGCTCGGGCTGCCCTGTGTGCTGATCGCCGCGCTGACGGCGGTGCAGCGCGAGATCCCCGATCCGGTGCTCGGCCGGACCGCCGCCACCGCCAACACCCTGATCTATGTGCCGAACGCGGTGGCGCTGGGGCTGGGCGCGGGCCTGATCGCCTTTGTCGACCTCGCCGTACTCCTGCTGACGACCGGGGCGGCCGGACTGCTCACCGCGCTCGCCCTGCTCCGTGGCGCCGCCGGCCGGCGGCCATGACTCACCTGGGCGCATGAGTCACCGCAGGCACATGGCTCACCCGAGGTGCATGGCTCACCCCAGCCGTGAGAGCGCCGCCGTGACCGCCGCCAGGTCGGTGTCGGAGGCCAGACCCGCGTGGTAGAGCCGCAGTTCGCTCGCCCCCAGTTCGGCGGCCCGCGCGGCGTCCTCGGCGAGTGTCGCCGGGCTGCCGCCCATGCCGCCGACGACATTGAAGTTGGCGGCCAGCACGGACGAGTCGGTGCGGTGCGCGGCGAAGGGAGTCAGCATCGCTTCGGCCGCGCCGCCGGAGCAGGGCAGGACGACCCCGTCCGCGACCCCCAGTATGTGCGCCGGATCCACACCCGCATTGGCACCCGTGTGGTACGGCACCGGGTCGGCGTGCAGCAGCACCTGGAAGCCAGGCGCGGCCTCCGCCCGTACCGCCGCGACCGCCGCTTCCTGGAGCGCCCGGGCTGTTCCGCCGCGCCAGTCGAAGGTGACGGCGGCGAGGTCCGCGCCGAGGAGCTTCTCGACGGCGGGCCGTCCGGCGTCCGCGGAACCGGTGGCCCAGCCGGGCTCCAGCGCGCGCCGTACGGCGGCGGCCAGTTCGTCCGGGTCCGCGCCGAGCCCCTCGTACCCCTCCCGGCAGACCGGGCAGAAGCAGAGCGACATCAGATACTGCGCCGCGTCGCCGAGGCCGACGCCCGCGATCTTGTCGTGGGCGTGCAGATGCGCGAGCCCGTACCAGCCGCAGGACTCCAGTTCGGTGCCGTGCGCGCCGGGGCGTACGGCGGCCTCCGCCGCCAGCTCGGCCAGATACGCGGCGACGGCGGGCTGTGCGATACAGGGCGCCCAGGGGTAGCGGTCGCCGTAGGCGTTGACCACGGAGGTGCCGGGGCGCTCGGCGCCGAGGCGGGAGCTGTGCGCGAGGATCACCCAGGTGTGGACATCGAGCCCCGCGTCGGCCAGCGCGGCGGCGGCCTCCCCGTGGGCGTCGCCGGGCGCCCAGTCGCCCGCCGGGTACGGGCGCAGCTCATGGCCCGCCCAGCGGCCGGGGTCCGGCGGGTAGAGGACGGCGGCGTGCTCGGCGGTGACGATGCGACGGCGCGGGTGACGGGGGGTCAGTGCGCGGGTGGAGTGGTAGGCGGAGGCGAGGGTGACCTGCTGGACGCCGAGGTCCGCGATCCTGGCGGGGGCGTCCGGGTCGCCCACCACGTCCCAGGGGTAGAGAAAGACGGAGGCCCTCACCGGCCCGCCTCCGCACCCCGGCCGTCCGCGCTGCTGCCGCCGGAGAGCGCCGTGTCTTCCGGAAGCAGTGCCCGGCCGCGTTCGATCAGGACCGCGAGCGCCTTGACATGGTCGGGGTGGGGCTCGCTCAGCGGCGGCCGTACCTCTCCGACGTCCAGCCCCCCGAGCCGTACCCCCGCCTTGACCAGCGACACGGCGTATCCGCGCCCCTGGTTGCGCAGTTCGACCAGCGGTACGTAGAAGCCGTCGAGCAGCCGGTTGACCGTCTCGTCGTCGCCGGTGGTCAGCGCGCGGTGGAAGGCGAGGGCGATGTCGGGGGCGAAGGCGAAGACCGCCGAGGAGTAGAGGGTGATGCCGATCCCGCGGTAGGCGAGGCCGGTGAGTTCGGCGGTGGGCAGCCCGTTGAAGAACAGGAACTCCCGGCCGGGCCGCTCGCTCCGTACGGCGCTGACGGTCCGCTGCATCAGATCGAGGTCGCCGTACCCGTCCTTGAGGCCGATGATGCGCTCCACCCCGGCGAGTTCGACGATGGTCGCGGGCGTGAAGATCGCGTTGTCGCGCTGGTAGACGATGGTGTCGAGGGAGGTGGCCGCGGCCAGCGCGGTGTAGTGGCGTACCAGCCCCTCCTGGCCGGCGACGACCAGATAGGGAGGCATGGCGAGCAGCCCGTCGGCGCCCGCCTCCTCGGCGATCCGCGCGTACTCGACCGCGAGTGCCGTGCCGTACCCGGTCGCCGCCACGACCGGCACCCGGCCCGCGGTCTCCTCGACGGCCGCGGCGACGCAGGCGCGGAACTCCTCCGGGGTGAGGGCGTGGAACTCGCCGGTGCCGCAGCACGCGAAGACCGCGGCGGCGCCCGCCTCGACCCCCGCTCCGACATGCGCGCGGAAGGCGCCGAGGTCGAGGGCGCCGTCGGGCCCGTACGCGGTGACGGGGAAGAACAGCGGCCCGGCCACGCGGGTGAGGCGTGCGGCGAGCGGGGCTGAGGTCACGAGCGCTCCCTTGGCCATGCAGCGAGCGCCGAACGCTCGTGCACAATTCTGATCGATGTCCATATCCCTGAACAACGCCACGCTAGGGCAGCCGCGCGCCGCAGGTCAAGACGAGAAACCGCAACTCAGGGACGGATTCGCGGCCTCCGCGCCACACTTGACGCTGCCGTCCTCCACTCCTTAGCGTGTCCACGCATGTGAATGATGTCTACGGATCTGAGCATCTTTTGAGCCCGCCGATCCATGGATCCGAGCCCGCCGGTCCATGGATCCACGCCCGCCGAGGAGATTCCCCCATGCCCGCTCCCCGTACCGTTCTGCTCACCGGCGCCGCCGGCGGCCTCGGCACCCTGATGCGGGGCCTGCTGCCCGCGTACGGCTACGAACTGCGGCTCTTCGACGCCAACCCCGTCGAGGGCGAGCCGGACGCCATCACCGCCGATCTCGCGGACACGGAGGCGCTGCGGGAGGCCGTACGGGGTGTCGACGCGATCATCCATCTCGCGGGCATCTCCCTGGAGTCCACCTTCGACAAGATCCTGCGCGCCAACATCCAGGGGACGTACAACCTGTACGAGGCGGCCCGCGTGGAGGGTGTACGGCGTACGGTCTTCGCCTCCAGCAACCACGCGGTGGGCTTCACCCCGCGCCCCCGGGGCGACGACCCCCTGATCCCGGTCGACACCCCGCGCCGCCCCGACACGTACTACGGGCTGTCCAAGTGCTTCGGCGAGGATCTCGCCCAGCTCTACTGGGACCTGCACGGCCTGGAGACCGTCTCCGTACGGATCGGCTCCTGCTTCGCCGAGCCCAGCACCGTCCGTATGCTCTCCGTCTGGCTGAGCCCCGAGGACTGCGCCCGGCTCTTCCACGCCGCGCTCACCGCCGAGAGCGTCGGCCACACCGTCGTCTACGGCTCCTCCGCCAACACCCGGCTGTGGTGGGACCTGACGAGCGCGCGGGCGCTGGGGTACGAGCCGCTCGACGACTCGGAGCGGTACGCGGAGAAGCTCATCGCCGAGCAGGGGCCGCTGGACCCGGACAATCCGGACCACGCGTATCTGGGCGGTCAGTTCACGACGAATCCGCCGCGCTGGCCGCACTGAGGCCTTGCCGGCTCCCGTGGTGGGGCGACGCGAATGGCGGAAGGTAAGGGAACGGCAAAGCGGGGTCGTTCGTTACGACGGGCATGACAGCTATGACGCCCGGCTCGAACATCCCCCTGCCCACCACCCATGTGGCGGTGGACGTCGCCGCGCCCGTGCGGCTCGACGTATCGGGCCTGCTGCTCACCGCCGACGGCAAGGTGCGCTCGGACGACGACTTCATCTTCTACAACCAGCCGACGGGCCCCGGTGTGACCCACCGCGCGGGCGGCGGCGCCGCGCCCGACGCGATCGTCGTCGACACCACCGCCGTCCCGCCCGGTATCGAGAAGATCGTCGTCACCGCGAGCCCGGACGCCGCGGGGCAGAGCTTCCAGGGCATCGAGCCCACCGCCACCATCCGCGACGCCGCCTCGGGCGCCGCGCTGGCCACCTTCACCCCTCCACAGCTGGGCACCGAGACCGCCCTCGTGGTCGTGGAGATCTATCTGCGGAACGGAGCGTGGAAGGCCCGCGCCGTCGGCCAGGGGTACGCCAATGGGCTGGCCGGGATCGCCACCGACTTCGGGGTCTCGGTGGAGGAGCCCGCCCCGGTTCCCGCCGCGGCCCCGGCCGCCGCGCCCGTACCGCCTGTTCCGGCGACCGCGCCGCCGGTCCCCGCGGCTGCCCCGGCAGCGGCTCCCGCACCCGCGCCCGGCAGCGGGAAGATCAATCTGGACAAGGGCCGGGTGAGCCTCCAGAAGAACCAGACTGTGTCGCTGGTCAAGGGCGGCCGCCCGCTGCTCTCCCAGGTCAAGATGGGCCTGGGCTGGGAGCCCGCGTACCGCGGCAAGGACATCGACCTCGACGCGTCGGTCATCGCCTACGGGCCGAACCGTAACCACCTGGACAGTTGCTACTTCGGCAAGCTGTCCATCCTCAACGGCGCCGTCAAGCACTCCGGCGACAATCTGACCGGCGAGGGCGCGGGCGACGACGAGGTGATCGTCGTGGACCTGGGCCGGCTGCCCGCCGATGCCACGGGCCTGGTGTTCACGGTCAATTCCTTCTCGGGCCAGAAGTTCACCGAGGTCGCCAAGGCGTACTGCCGGCTGATCGACGCGGCCACCGATGAGGAACTGGTGCGCTTCGACCTGACGAGCGCCGAGCCGCAGACCGGGGTGATGATGGCGAAACTGATCAAGCAGTTCTCGGGCGAGTGGGAGATGACCGGTCTCGGCGAGTTCGTGAAGTCCCGCACGGTCCGCGGCATGGTGAAGCCCGCCGCGAAGATCCTCTGACCGCGCGGCCCGGGCCGGGCGGCCCAGGATCGCGGCTGCCCGGGCTGGGCGGCCCGGGTCGCAGACGGTCCCCCGGTCCCTCCTCGGGGGGGGGGGGGGGGCTCGGGGAAAGCGGGGGAGAGAGGGGGGGAGGGGGCGGGGGGGGGGCAGAAGGAGGTTGAGCTTGGGGGA
>NZ_JBHVGV010000018.1:105473-129322 GCF_042800555.1 Streptomyces sp. NPDC057617
TCTCCACCCCCCCCACACGCCCCCCCCCCTTCCCCCCCTCGTCCCGAGGGTCCCCCTCCACCCCCCACCCCCCCGAGGGGGCACGGCGTTCGGGGTGCGGCTCAGAGCTTGGTCAGCTTGGCGAAGGGGCTGAGGATCCTCCCCTGTCGCCCCGAGAAATCGATGAGCACGGCGTGGTCGCCCTCGACTCCGATGACTCTGCCCAGGCCGAACTGATCGTGTGAGACACGGTCTCCCACATCGAACTGCTCGGGCGGGGGAGAGGCCGGGGCCTGGCGGTTGAAGGGACTGGACGGCAGGTGGCGCCGGGATCCGGCTGACTTTGTCATTACCTTGGAGTATGCGCCCAATGAGCCCCGACGCGCCATGCCCGGCAGCCGACGGGCCGCCGGATCACCCCTTCCGGGACCCGTCCGAGACGCTCACTCAGTGCCGGGGCGTCCGGCGCCAGGGGCCGGTGATGGCGAGCATGATGCCCGGCTCCTGGATATTGGCGAACAGGGTGCGGCCGTCGGGCGAGAACACGACACCCGTGAACTCGCTGTCGTTGAAGTCGTTGCGGGCGATGGGGTACGTACGGCCGCGCTCCGTCGCGCCGAAGAGGTGCTGGATCCCCTCGCCGTCCTCCGCGATGACCAGACCGCCGTACGGCGAGACGGTGATGTTGTCCGGGCCGTCGAAGGCGCCGTCCTTGTCGGGCTCGGCGTTGACGCCCAGCAGCACCTTGAGCGTCAGGGTGCGGCGCCGGGGGTGGTAGAACCACACCTGCCCGTCGTGCGGCCTGCCGGGGCTCTCATCACGGGCGTACGAGGAGACGATGTACGCGCCGCCGTCCGCCCACCACATGCCCTCCAGCTTCCTGGCCCGGGTGACGTCCTCGCCCTCGAACTGCTGGCGTACGTCGACCGTCCTGGCGTCCCGGTCCGGTACGTCCACCCAGTCCACGCCGTACACGACGCCGATCTTGGTGGCGCGCGACAGGTCGTCGACGAACCGGCCGCCCGCGTCGAAGCAGCGCGGCGCCTGGAGGACGCCCGCGTCGTCGGCGAGCTGGCGGAGCTGGCCCCGGCCGTGCTTGAAGCCGTGCGGCGGGACCCAGCGGTAGAAGAGTCCGTTGGGCTCGTCGGCGTCCTCGGTCAGATACGCGTAGCCGGTACGGGGATCGATGACGACGGCTTCGTGGTCGTAGCGGCCGAAGGCCTTGATGGGCTTGGGGTTCCGGTTGGCCCGGCGGTCGTACGGGTCGACCTCGAAGACATAGCCGTGGTCCTTGGTCATCCCGTTCTGGCCCGCGCGGTCGGAGTTCTCCTCGCAGGTGAGCCAGGTGCCCCAGGGGGTGCGTCCGCCGGCGCAGTTGTTGGCCGTACCGGAGATACCGACCCACTCGGCGGTGCGGCCGTCGCGGTGCGTCTCGACGACGGTGCAGCCACCGGGCGCGGCGGGGTCGTAGACCAGGCCCTCGGTGAGCGGCACCGGGTACTCGACCTCGTCCCTCGGGCCGTCCAGTTCATGGTTGTTGACGAGCAGGGTGACCCCGCGCGGCCCCTCGAAGGTGGCGGTGCCGTCGTGGTTGGAGGGGGTGTCCTCGCCGGTCTCCAGCTTGGTGACACCGCTGTGCGTGATGATCCGGTACGAGAAGCCGGCGGGCAGCGCGAGCATGCCGCGCGGGTCGGGGCGCAGCGGCCCGTACCCGGGCTCCTGCTCCGGGCGGCCGGCGATCTCGGGGGCGTCTTCCGCGGCAAGCGCGCCGGGCGCGGTGGCGAGCGCGCCCGCGGCGCCGGTCAGGGCGAAACCCGCCCCGGTGAGTGCGGTTCTTCCGGTGAATTCCCTGCGGGTCAGCGACATCGCGATCTCCTGGAGGGCACAAGACGGAGGGATACGCTCCAGACGCTTCCGTCCACGGACAAACGCCGGTTGAACACCGGTCGACATCGAGAGGCCAGCTTCCATGAACCTGCCAACCACCGGCCGCCGGGTCCTTGTCAGCGGCGCGTCGCGCGGTCTTGGCCGCGCGGTCGCGAGGGTCTTCGCCGCGAACGGCGACCGGGTCGCCGTCCACTACGCCTCGCGCGCCGACGATGCCCGCGCCACCCTGGACTCCCTGTCCGGTACGGGCCATACGCTGCTCGGCGGCGACCTGTCCGTCCCGGCGGAGGCGGCGCGCGTCGTGGACGAGGCGGCGGAGGCGCTCGGCGGGATAGACATCCTGGTCAACAACGCGGCGGTGAACGAGCCCCATCCGCTGCCGTCGACGTCGTACGAGGAGTGGACCGAGGCCTGGCAGCGCCACCTCTCCGTCAACGTCCTGGCCACGGCCCTGCTCAGCCACCGCGCTGCCCGCGCGATGATCGACCGGGGCACGGGCGGCCGGATCATCAACATCGGCTCCCGCGGCGCGTTCCGCGGTGAACCGGACTACCCGGCGTACGGAGCGACCAAGGCGGCCGTCCACGCCCTGGCCCAGTCCCTGGCGGTCTCCCTCGCCCCGTACGGCATCGCCGTCGCGTCCGTCGCCCCGGGCTTCTTCGAAACGGAACGCGTGGCACACCGCCTGACGGGCCCGGAGGGCGAATCCATCCGCGCACAGAGCCCGTTCGGCCGGGTGGCCACGGCGGAGGAGGTGGCGGAGGCGGTGCGGTGGCTGGCATCACCGGAAGCGGAATGGGCGTCAGGCACCACCCTCGACCTCAACGGAGCGTCACACCTGCGGTGAGCGGCCCTGGGGATTCGGGGCACCCGGCACCGGGGCGGGCGGTTCCGTCCTCAATCGCCGGACGGGCTGGATATGCGACCCGGCACTGGGCATGCGGCGGGAGGGGGGCGGGGTCGGAGGAGGTGCGTGGCCGGACGCTAGAGCGTGATTTGTGGCGCCAGGCCGCCCGCATCCTGCGACCGCCCAAGGGCGCCGTAAATCATGCTGTCCGGACATGCGTCTCCGGAGGCCTCGGCACCCGGCACCACCCACGCCGCGCCCCGGAGCCGGGTGCGATACCGGCCCCGCGCCGCAGGCGCACCCCGCACCACGGCCCCCCGCCGGGAGGCGCTACGCGCGCGACCTCGCCTTGAACGCCGCCTTCCTCGCGTCCTTCGACACCGCCCGGTCCCGGTGCAGCCTTCCCATCGCCTCCAGCACCTCCGCCGTCGCCGGATGCTCCACCTGCCACGCCGCGTCGAAGAAGCCGCTGTGGCGGCCCACGAGGCCCTCGACCAGTTCCTGGAGCTCTTCCGGTTCGCCCTCCGCGTCGAGCTGCGCGGCAATCGTGTCGATGGCGAGCCAGAAGATCATCGGCTCGGGCGGCGGCGGCACGTCCCGCGCGCCCAGTTCCGCGAGCCAGACCCGCGCCAGGCCGCCCAGTTCCGCGTCGGCGAGGACGCCCCGTACCGCCGGTTCCGCCTCCGCGCCGACCAGGGAGAGCGCCTGCTGGCAGTGGAGGCGGCGCAGCGGCGCGCCGGGGTCGGTGCCGCGCGCGGCGGCCAGGAGTTCCTCCGCCGCGTCGGCCGGCGCGCGCCGGGCCAGCCACTGTTCCGTCTCCGCGCGCGCGGACAGCTCGGGGAACCGCGCGACCCCGTCCAGCAGCGCATGCGCGTCCTTGTCCGCGAGATCGCCGACCGCGGGCGCGTCGACGCCCGCCTCCAGCATCCGGGACCTGATCCCGTAGAGCCCGAGCGGCGTCAGCCGGACCATCCCGTACCGCGCGACATCCTCGTCGTCGACCGGCAGCGAGGCCTCCGCGCCGCCCGCGTCCTCCTCCATCAGCGCCTCGTCCACCGGTACGTACGAGACGAGCCCAACCGGCTCCAGCAGCCGGAACTGGTCGTCCAGCCGCATCATCGCCTCGGAGACCTGCTCCAGGATGTCGTCGGTGGGCTCGCCCATGTCGTCGGGGACGATCATCGACGCGGCGAGCACCGGCAGCGGCACGGGCCCGGGCCCTGACGCGCCGCCCGCGGCCCCGAGACCCCCGCCGTCCGCGACGGTCAGCAGATAGAGGTTGCCGAGCACGCCCTCCAGGAACTCCGCCTCCGACTCCGGGTCCCAGTCGAGCGATTCGAAGTCGATCTCGCCGTCCTCGCCGATCGCCGCGGCCAGGTCGTCCAGGACGGGCGCGGTCGCGTCCGCGAACACGACGTCCAGGGCGTCCAGCCAGAGCGAGAGGACGTCCTGCGGGGAGCCGGAGGTGACCAGCCCGAGCTGGTCGCCCGCGGTGACGCGCGCCGCGGTGGTGTCGTCGCCGTCCTCGTCCGGCGCGCCGCCCTCGCCGTCGTCACCGTCCTCGACCGCCACAAGACCCGTGTCGACCGCGACCCGCCACGCCTCGCTCGCGTACGCCTCGCCCTCCGCCTCGGACAGACCGAGCGCCTCCGCCGCCTCGGGGAGCTGCTCGTCTACCAGTTCGCCCCCCGCTCCCACACGCGTCCCGGGTCCGGCCCAGCGGGCGAGCCGTACCGCGCGGGCGAGCAGGGGCGCGGAAAGCGCCTCCCGCGCCAGTTCCGCGTCCGAGGGAAGCCGTACCGGGGGGACGGTGGGGCGGTCTCCGGTCATCTGGTGGTTCTCCTCGCAGCATGCGGATTCACGGCGGCCCCCAGCGTAGACGCATTTGGACCCATCCCACCCGGTTCATGTACCCGACAGGGGGGCCGGGGCCGGGCACCCTTGACAACTGGCCTGCCCAGCAAGGAGATTACGCGCGTAGAACAGCTCGTGTACGCCACTTCCCCGAGTTGCCCGGCAACCGGGCCGGGAGCCGGACCGGGGGCCCTCGGGCGCCCCCGTACCGCCCCCGGGAACCGCGGCGGTCCGGCCGTACCCCACATACGGCCGGGCCGCCGCTCTCACCCGGCGCTCAGACTCAGCGCGGGCGTGTACCGCGTCACCGAGCTGGCCGTCAGGCCCGGGTAATTCTGCACCCGGCGCCACTGCTCGGTGGCCGAGCCGATCCCGTCCCCCGGCGCGGCCAGCGCGTCGATGTGCGCCTGTTCGGTCACCCATTGCGCGTAGTTGAGGACCCCGGTGCCGTCCGTGCTGGCATGGAAGCCCGCCGAGATCGCACCGGGGGCCGGGACCGGGTCGCTCGCCAGGGCCTCGAAGACGGCGTCGACCCAGGCCTTCTGCCGCTCGGCGCCGGGTCCTTCGAACTCCACCTCCACGATCACCACACAGCCGGGCACCCGGCTGTCGCCCTCGGCCGGGTCCGCGCTGCGGTACAGCTCGTACGGGCGCAGCCCGACGCGCTCGATACCGGGCACGGCCGCGTCGATCTCCGCGTTCCGCTCGTCACGGAAGGTACGGGCGAACTCCGCGTGCGCCTCCACTCCGCTCCACTGCGAGTAGTGGAGCAGCGTGTTCCCGTCGTTGCCGGTGAGGACGGAGTACGAGAGAAGGCCGGTGTCCGGCCACTCCCGGCTCCGCCAGGCGTGGCCGATGGCCTCGACCGTCGCCCGCTGCCGCTCGGGGGTGCCGACGCGCCAGCGGCTGACCATGACGACACCCACTCCGGGACGGGTGATCTCGGGCAGGGTGCCGGACCGCACGGACATGGTGATACCTCCTCGATGGCGCACCCCCGCGGTGCGCCCTCACCACCATGCTCAAAGATGAACTGCGGTTGAGGTCAAGAAACGCCTCCCATCACTGCCCCCGAAGCCGCTGCACCCGGAGCGCGGGCTCCCTCAGACCACGACGTCGAACCAGGGCCGCCTGGTCGTGGCCCAGTGCGCCACCCAGCCGGTGAACCCGTCCCCCGCGGTGGGGTGTCCGAACGCCGCCCCGAACGGCGCCGCCCCCACATCGCTGATGTTCCAGATCCGCCCCCGCTGCGGTCCGGTCACGACGAGATGCCAGTACATGCCGCAGCCGTCCGTGCCCAGCACCACGCTCCCGTGGTTGGAGACCTCGTCGATGAGCGGCTCGATCTCCTCGTACGGCCGCGGGTCGTCCTCCCAGACCCAGGCCTCGGTGAGCGGGAAGGGCTCCGAGAGCACCCGCTGCTGCTGCGCGCAGCCCCAGTCGGCGGGCAGCGCCGCCACGGGTATCAGCCCGTCCTCGTCGGCCGGCCCCTCGCTGCACCCGTCGCAGATCTCGGCGACCAGCGTGCGGTACGGCTCGGGCAGCACGATCCCCTGCTCGCGCTCGAAGGCGCGCACCGCGTCCCACCCCAGCGGCGGCAGGCAGTGCTCCGGCGGGAACGCCGCGCGCAGCACGTCGAGTTCGCTCCGGTCGCCCGCGCTCATGCCGCCCGCGCCCGGATCGCGCGCGCCTGATTCGCCCCGGTGGGCGTTTTCGTTCTCCATGCTCTCCATGCCCTCCATGTCCTCCATTGGACCAGCACCCACTGACAGTCCGGCCCCTGTTACCCCGAAGCCCCCTCCGGCACGCTGGTGTTGTGGGCCCCGTCGCCCACCGGAGGCAGATCGCCCCGCTCGGCCGGGGTCCCCGGGTGCGCCTGTTCGGTCCTGCGGCCCGCGGCCGCGAGGGCAGGGCCCGGCGGCGGTAAGAGCCGCGCCAGTGGTCGGCGCAGAGTACGCATCATGGGAGCATCCTGCCGCATTCCGAACGGGCGGCCGATCACTGTTCGATGCCGATATACGAGCGCCGAATGACGGACGGCGGACTACTGCCAATGGCAGAGTCCGACCACTCAGGACGGCTCCGCGGCCGGTCCGGTGGCCCAGGCCGTCACATCCAGTTCGCCCGACGTGCCGATGTCGAGCGGCATGCGCAGCGTGCTCCGCTCCCCGCCCTTCGCCGCCGCGACCACCACATAGGCGCCCTCGGGAGGGGTCACGGTGCCGGTGATCCGGCTGTCCCAGTGCAGGACCGACAGCGCCGATTCGCCGGGCGACAGCGTCAGTTCCGTCGGGCCCTGGACCCGCGACGCGTCGGTGTACGCGCCGCCATGGATCACCTTCAGCGCCATCGGCTCGCGCGCCCCGTCCAGGGCGGCGATCTCCGGGTAGCCGTGGACGCGGTATGGCTTGTTTCCGCAGTTCGTCAGCGTGATGTCCACGACGCGCTCGCCCAGGGCGGCGTTCACAGGACCATGGCTGAAGGAGACTCCGGAAGCGAGACAGGGCCCAGGACCCTGGTCCGCCCAGGGCGCGGGGCCACCCTCCACATGGGCGGCAGGAGCCGAGGAAGCGGGGGCAGGGGCCGAGGAAGCGCTGTACGACGGCGTCGGAGCCGGTGAGGACAGCACCCGCGGGCGTACGCCGCGCTCGGCGTCGATCTCGTTCCGGATGTCGGCACAGCCGGCCGCCCCCGCCGTCACCGCCAGCACGGCCACCGCCGCGCCGACCGGACCGCGTACCCATTCCATACGAGCCGAACCGGCCATACGAACCTCCCCCGTCCGGCGCCATTTGCACGCCGCCGCCGATCATGCCAGACGCCCTGCCATCCCCTGCATTCAGCTCTGCTTCACTCCCACTCCAAGCAGAACTAAGTAGACCTTCACAGTCCGCTGGACGGACACTGCCCGTATGAGCACTCCCCGCACCGGCGCACCACGCCCCTTCGGCCGCGCCCTCTGCGCGATGGTCACGCCCTTCACCGCCACCGGAGAGCTGGATCTGGCCGGCGCCCGCAAGCTCGCCGGTCATCTCGTGGCCGAGGGCTGCGACGGGCTGGTTCTGAACGGCACCACCGGCGAGTCCCCCACCACCACGGACGAAGAGAAGACCGCGCTGGTACGGGCCGTCCGCGAGGAGGTCGGCGAGCGGGCCCATGTCCTCGCGGGCGTCGGCAGCGCCGACACCCGGCACACGATCGACCTGGCGCACGCGGCCGAACAGGCGGGCGCCGACGGCCTCCTGGTGGTGGCGCCGTACTACAGCCGCCCGCCGCAGCAGGACATCGAGGCGCACTTCCTGCGCGTCGCCGACGCCTCCGGGCTCCCGCTCATGCTGTACGACATCCCGGCGCGCACCGGAGTCCGTATCGAGACCGCGACCATGCTCCGCCTCGCCGGGCATCCTCGCATCGTCGCCGTGAAGGACTGCGCGTACGACCTGCTCGGCAGCTCCACGGTCATCGCCCGCACCTCACTGGCGTACTACGCGGGCTCAGAGGAGCTGAACCTCCCGCTGTACGCGGTCGGCGGCGCCGGCTTTGTCAGTACGGTCGCCAATGCCGCGCCCCGCCAACTGCGCGCGGTCCTCGACGCGTACGACGCGGGGGCGCCCGCCGAGTCAGGGCACCTCAACCAGCTCACGCTTCCACTGGTCACGGCCATGATGGCGGCAGGACTGCCGGGTACGGTCACCGCGAAGGCGCTGCTCGGCGCGCTCGGCCTGCCCTCGGGACCGGTCCGTGAACCGCTGCGGCCCGCCGGCCGGGAGACGGCCGACGGGCTGCTGAAGGCGTACGGGGAACTCCTGGCCGCTTCGAGCCGTTGAAGGCACCAGAGCCCCTGAAGGGCACCCAGGCCCCCTGAGTACCCTGCGGGAGTGCTCAGTTGTGGCTGTGGAGCACGTCGTTGAGGCCGCCCCAGACCGCGTTGTTCGGACGGGCCTCGACGGTGCCGGTGACCGAGTTGCGGCGGAAGAGGATATTGCTTGCGCCGGACAGTTCACGGGCCTTGACGACCTGTCCGTCCGGCAGGGTGACCCGCGTACCGGCCGTGACATACAGCCCCGCCTCGACGACGCACTCGTCGCCCAGCGCGATCCCGACGCCCGCCTCCGCGCCGATCAGGCAGCGCTCGCCGATCACGATGCGCTCCTTGCCGCCGCCGGACAGCGTGCCCATCGTGGAGGCGCCGCCGCCGATGTCGGAGCCGTCGCCGATGACCACACCCGCGGAGATCCGGCCCTCGACCATGGAGGTGCCGAGGGTGCCCGCGTTGAAGTTGACGAAGCCCTCGTGCATCACGGTCGTGCCCTCGGCGAGATGCGCGCCGAGGCGTACCCGGTCGGCGTCGGCGATCCGGACGCCCTTGGGCGCCACGTAATCGGTCATCCGCGGGAACTTGTCGACCGAGGTCACCTGGAGGTGCAGGCCCTCGGCGCGCGCGTTGAGCCGTACCGTCTCCAGCGTGTCGACCGCCACCGGGCCGAGCGAGGTCCAGGCGACATTGGCGAGCAGCCCGAAGAGGCCGTCGAGGTTCTGACCGTGCGGCAGGACCAGACGGTGGCTGAGCAGATGCAGCCGCAGATACGCGTCGTGCGCGTCCAGCGGCTTGTCGTCGAGCGAGGTGATGACCGTACGGACGGCGACGACCTCGACTCCGCGGCGCGCGTCGGGCCCGACGGCCTTGGCCGCGCCCGCCCCGAGCAGCTCCACGGCGCGCTCGGCGGTGAGCCGCTCGGTGCCGGCCGGTCCGGGCTCCGCGGCGAGCGCGGGAGCGGGGAACCAGGTGTCCAGGACGGTGCCGTCCCCGGCGAGGGTGGCGAGCCCGGCGGCGACGGCGCCGGTGGTACGGGCAGGACGTGCGGAAGCAGCAGGAGCAGAAGCGGTGTCGGTCATGCTCCGAACTTAACGTTCCGGGCGGCGCGCGGGCGAACCGGTCTCAGGTGCCGGGCGCGGGGGGCCCGAAGCGTCGGGCGTGGTCTCAAGCGGCGGGCGGACGCCGGAGCGGGCCAGGCGGCGCGGACCCGGGGCAGGCTGAGCAGCCCGGACCCGGACGCCCCGGACAGCGGCGCCGGTCAGCTCGGCTCCGCTCCGCTCAGCCGGTTGCCGTCCCTGCCCCGCGCCGCGTGGTCGATGTCGTCCTCCGCGCGCGGCAGCGGCCGGTGCCCCTCCGAGTGGTGGTTGACCCAGCCGCAGACACCGCAGCTGTAGCGGCCGTCGAGCCCGGCGATCAGGGTTCCGCACTGCCGGCACTCCGCGTGGGTGATCTCGGGGCCCGGGGAGGAATGGCTCATCCGATCAACCTACCGCCGAACCCGCGCGAGCCACCCGCCCCGGACGGGACGGACCCGCACCCGGCCACCCGGTCCGGTCCCGATCAGGGAATCAGCCGCGCCAGCATCTCCCGTGCGTACTCCTCGTCGTACGGCTTGCCCGTGAGCAGCGCCTGCAAGCAGAGCCCGTCCATCATCGCGACCAGCGCCCGCACCGTGACCGGGTCGGTCCGCCCGGCCAGCGCCTCGGCGACCCCGTCGCACCACTCCGCCGCGACCGGCCGCAGCGCGGGCCGCCGCAGGGCCGCGAGATACAGCTCGTACTCCAGCTCCACACCCGTGCGCTCCCCGCCGAGCCAGTCCCCCATGAGCCGGGCCAGTTCGGCGGCAACATCGCACTCCGGATCCGCGAGGGCCCGGCTCTCCCGGAGATAGGCGGCGAAGGTCTCGTTGACCTGGCGCAGCGCGGCGACCAGCAGTTCGTCGAGCGAGGTGAAGTGATACGTGGTCGAGCCCAGCGGCACATCGGCCTCGGCGGCGACCGTACGGTGGCTCAGCCCGGCGATCCCGCTCCGCCCGACCACCCGGATCGCGGCGTCGATGATGCGCCCGCGCCGCTCGGGGTCGTACCGGCGCGTCATCAGTGGGCCCCTCCGAGGTTGAGGACAAGGACCCCCGCGATCACCAGGGCGATACCGGCCAGTTTGAGCGCGCTCGTGGACTCGCCCATGAAGACCATGCCTATGACGGCGATGGCCGCCGTGCCGGCGCCGGACCATATCGCGTAGGCGGTGCCCACGGAGAGGGTCTTGAGGGTCTGTGAGAGCAGCGCGAAGGCGATGACGTACCCCACCACGGTGATCAGCGAGGGCCACAGCCGGCTGAAACCCTCGCTGTACTTCATGGCCGTCGTCCCGGCCACCTCCGCCGCGATCGCCGCGGCCAGCAGTCCATATCCCATGCGTACGAGTGTACACAACGATACGTACACCCGTACGCACCAGCCCTTCCCGCCAGCCCTCCCACCGGCCATTCCACCGGCCGGCTCGGAAGGGCCACGTGGAACGGTTACGGTGTGCCGTCCGGATCCGGGCGTGCGAGAACGGGCGAGCGAGAACGGGGGAGTGTCGTGACGCAGGGCATGGGACAGGGTGGAAGCGGCCCTTACGGCGGTGATCCGAACGGCCCGTACGGCGGCGGTCCGAGCGGCCCGTACGGCGGCGGCCCCTACGGCTGGGGCGGCTGGACGCCCCCTCCCCCGCCGCCCCGGCCCGGCGTGATCCCCCTGGCGCCGCTCGGCCTCGGCGACATACTCGGCGGCGCCTTCACCACCATGGGCCGCTACGCCAAGCCGCTCTTCGGCATGGCCGCCCTGGTGTACGGCGCCGCCCTCGTCGCGGTCGCGGCGGCCCTGGCGGTCGCGTACGGGATGGTCGGCGACCGGCTGCACCGGGTCATCGACACGACGACGGCGTACGACATCGAACCGTCCTGGCAGGACATACGTCCGCTGCTGATCGCCTTCGCCTGCGTCTGGGTCTTCGGCATGCTGACGCTGCTGGCCTCCAACGTCCTGGTCCTGGCGGCCTGCTCGGCGATAGTCCAGAACGCGGTCCTCGGCCGCCCGATCACGCTCGGTGCGACGGCGCGCCGGGCGGCGGTCCGGGCCCCCGCGGTGCTCGGCGCGGCTGCCCTGAGCTGGCTGATCGCTCTCGTACCCCTGGTGCTGTTCCTGGGCGCCTTCGTCGCCGCGGTGGCCTCGTTGGCCACATGGAGCGACTACGCCCCCGCCCCCTGGCTGATCCCCTTCGGCTTTCTGGGCGCGCTGGCCTGTGCACCCCTGGCGATCTGGCTCTGGGTCCTCTTCAGCCTGGCCCCCGCAGTTGCCGTGATCGAATCCCATGGCCCGGTCGCGGCCCTGCGCCGCTCGGCCGGACTGGTGCGCTCCGCCTGGTGGCGGATCTTCGGCATCTCCCTGCTGGCCTCGGTCATGGCGGGCGTCACGGCCCTGGTCATCCAGCAAGTGGTGAACGCCCTGGGCGTGTTCCCCGCCGCCCTCGACCCCACCACCACCGGCACCGACCCGGGCGCCGGGGAGGTCCTGATCGTCGTCGCCGGCTATCTGCTCCTGGCGACACTCGGCCAGTTCATCAGCCAGATCATCTCGACGACCTTCCCCCAGCTCGTCCTCAGCCTCCTCTACGTCGACCAGCGCATCCGCACAGAGAACCTGGCCCCCACCCTCGCCTCCGCAGCGGCGACACCCCCCGCCTGACCACCCCGTACGACGTCACCGCGCGGCCACCGACGCACCGAGACCCCCGGCCGTCCGCCGGGGGTCTCGTGGAGCGTCAGCGCAGCCGGGCGTCCGTGGTCAGACGTTGAAGCCCAGGGCGCGAAGCTGTTCGCGGCCGTCGTCGGTGATCTTGTCCGGGCCCCACGGCGGCATCCAGACCCAGTTGATCTTCAGCTCGCTGACGATGCCGTCCGTCGCCGCCTTCGCCTGGTCCTCGATCACATCGGTCAGCGGACAGGCCGCCGACGTCAGCGTCATGTCCAGGGTCGCGTTGTTGGACTCGTCGATGTGGATGCCGTAGATCAGGCCGAGGTTGACGACATCGATACCCAGCTCGGGGTCGACGACGTCGTACAGCGCCTCCCGGACCTCGTCCTCCGAGGCCGGCTTGATCGTCAGGGTCTCGTTCTCGCTCATGCCGTCTCCTTCGTCGCGCTGTCGCCCAGGGCCTGGGTCGTCGCGTCCTTCCACGCCATCCAGCTCAGCAGAGCGCACTTGACACGGGCGGGGTACTTGGAGACGCCGGCGAACGCGATCGCGTCCTCCAGCACCTCCTCCATCGCGTCGTCCGGCTCCAACTGGCCCTTGGAGTGCATCAGCTCCAGGAAGGTGCCCTGGATCTTGCGCGCCTCGGCCAGCTCCTTGCCTACCAGCAGGTCGTTCAGTACGGATGCGCTGGCCTGGCTGATGGAGCAGCCCTGCCCCTCGTACGAGACATCCGCGATCCGCGAACCTTCGTACCGCACACGCAGCGTGATCTCGTCACCGCAGGTCGGGTTCACGTGGTGCACTTCGGCGTCGCCGTCCCGGAGACCGCGCCCGTGCGGGTGCTTGTAGTGGTCCAGGATGACGTCCTGGTACATCGAATCCAGCTTCACGGACAGCCTCTCAAGTCCTCGCCTCGTCCCTTGATCGAAGACGTTCTCAACCTCAGCCGAAGAAGTTACGGACGTGCTCCAGGCCTTCGACCAAGGCGTCGACCTCGGCCGGAGTGGAGTACAGATAGAAAGACGCTCGCGTCGTCGCGGGAATTCCGTACCGCAGGCAGACCGGCCGGGCGCAGTGGTGGCCGACCCGGACGGCGATGCCCTGCTCGTCGAGGACCTGGCCCACATCGTGCGGGTGGATGTCGCCGAGCGTGAAGGAGATCGTGGCCCCGCGGTCCTCGGCCGTCGCCGGTCCGATGATCCGCAGGTCGGGGACCTCCAGCAGGCGCTTCACCGCGTACTCGGTGATCGCGTGCTCGTGCTCGGCGATCCGGTCCATCCCGATCGCGGTGAGATAGTCCACGGCCGCGCCGAGGCCCACGGCCTGCGCGATCGGGGGCGTACCCGCCTCGAACTTGTGCGGCGCCGGCGCATAGGTCGACGAGTGCATCGACACGGTCTCGATCATCTCGCCGCCGCCGAGGAACGGAGGCAGGTCCTCCAGCAGCTCCTGGCGGCCCCAGAGCACCCCGATCCCCGTCGGTCCCGCCATCTTGTGGCCGGTGAAGGCCACGAAGTCGGCCTGGAGCGCCTGCACGTCCAGCACCTGGTGGGGGGCGGCCTGCGAGGCATCGACGCAAACCAGCGCACCGACCTCCTGGGCCCGGCGGACGATCGTCTCGACCGGGTTCTGGGTGCCCAGGATGTTGGAGACCAGCACAAAGGAGACGATCTTCGTCTTCTCGGTGATGATCTCGTCGATGTTGGACAGGTCGAGCCGGCCGTCGTCGGTGATGCCGAACCACTTCAGCTTCGCGCCCGTACGCTGCGACAGAAGCTGCCACGGCACGATGTTGGAGTGGTGCTCCATCTCCGTGATGACGATCTCGGTGTCGTGGTCGACCCGGTAGGGCTCATCGGCCCAGCCGAGCATATTGGCCACGAGGTTGAGCGACTCCGACGCGTTCTTGGTGAATATCACCTCGTCGCGGCTGGGAGCGTTGATGAAGGCGGCGATCTTGTCCCGCGCGCCCTCGTACAGCGCCGTGGCCTCCTCGGCGATGGTGTACACGCCGCGGTGGACATTCGCGTTGTGCCGCTCGTAGTACTCGTTGAGCGCGTCGAGCACCTGGCGCGGCTTCTGCGAGGTCGCCGCGGAGTCCAGGTACACGAGCTTCTTGCCGTCGTGGATCATCCGGTCGAGGATCGGGAAATCCTTGCGGATCGCCTCGTCCAGCAGACGGTGGTCCGGCGCACGGTGGTCCGACGCTGTGAGAAGGCCCGGCAGCTCTGTCACGCGGGTACGCCACCCTTCACATATGCCTCGTAGCCCTCTTCCTCCAGCTTGTCGGCCAGCTCCGCGCCACCGGACTCGGCAATGCGGCCCTGGGCGAAGACATGGACGAAGTCGGGCTTGATGTAGCGGAGAATCCGCGTGTAGTGCGTGATCAGCAGCGTGCCGACCGCGCCGGTCCCGCGGACGCGGTTGACGCCCTCGGAGACAACGCGCAGCGCGTCGACGTCGAGGCCGGAGTCGGTCTCGTCGAGGATCGCGATGCTGGGCTTGAGCAGTTCGAGCTGGAGGATCTCGTGGCGCTTCTTCTCGCCGCCGGAGAAGCCCTCGTTCAGATTGCGCTCGGCGAAGGCCGGGTCCATCTGGAGCCGCTCCATGGTCTCCTTGACCTCCTTGACCCACGTACGCAGCTTGGGGGCCTCGCCCCGTACGGCGGTGGCGGAGGTGCGCAGGAAGTTGGAGACGGAGACACCGGGGACCTCGACGGGGTACTGCATCGCGAGGAAGATCCCGGCGCGGGCGCGCTCGTCGACGGTCATCCCGAGGACGTCCTCGCCGTCGAGGGTGACGGTGCCACCGGTGATCGTGTACTTGGGGTGGCCCGCGAGGGAGTACGCGAGGGTCGACTTGCCGGAGCCGTTGGGGCCCATGATGGCGTGCGTCTCGCCCTGCTTCACGGTCAGGTCGACACCCTTGAGGATCTCGCGGGGGCCGTTCTCGGCCTCGACGGAGACGTGCAGGTCGTGGATTTCAAGCGTTGCCATGGGTGACTCAGGACTCCTGGGTGACGGAGACGAGCACATCGTCCCCTTCGATCTTTACGGGGTATACGGGGACGGGGCGCGTCGCGGGCAGACTGGACGGCTTGCCGGTACGGAGGTCGAAGCTGGAGCCGTGCAGCCAGCATTCGATCATGCAGTCCTCGACCTCGCCCTCGGAGAGCGAGACATTCGCGTGCGAGCAGATGTCGTTGATCGCGAACACCTCGCCGCCGGTGCGGACGACGGAGACCGGCGTGCCGTCGAGTTCCACCCGCTTCGGGGTGTCCTCCTCCAGCTCACCGAGCGCACAGACACGGACGAAGGCCATCAGACTGATGCCTCCAGCTCCGCCTCGATCTTCGCCATCAGACGCTCTTCGAGGTCCGGCAGCCCGATCTTCTGGACCAGCTCGGCGAAGAAGCCGCGGACCACCAGCCGGCGGGCCTCGGTCTCCGGGATGCCGCGGGCCATCAGATAGAAAAGCTGCTCGTCGTCGAAGCGGCCGGTGGCCGAGGCATGGCCGGCGCCGGCGATCTCTCCGGTCTCGATCTCCAGGTTCGGCACCGAGTCGACCCGCGCGCCGTCCGTGAGGACCAGGTTGCGGTTCATCTCGTACGTGTCGGTGCCCTCGGCCGCCGCGCGGATCAGTACGTCGCCGATCCAGACGGCGTGCGCGTCGGTGCCCTGGAGCGCGCCCTTGTACGCGGCATTGGACCGGCAGTGCGGAGCGTTGTGGTCGACGAAGAGGCGGTGCTCCTGGTGCTGGCCGCGGTCGGTGAAGTACAGACCGAACAGCTCGGCGTCCCCGCCGGGGGCCGCGTACCGCACCTGCGGCGTGAGCCGTACGAGATCGCCGCCGAAGGTGACCACGACGGACTTGAAGGAGGCGTCCCGGCCGACCAGCGCGTTGTGCTGGGCGACATGGACGGCCTTCTCGTCCCAGTCCTGGAGGGACACGACGGTCAGCTTGGCGCCGTCCCCGAGGAGATAGTCGACATTGGCGGCGAGCACGGCGTCACCGGTGTGCTCGATGACGACGACCGCCTCGGCGAAGGCGCCCAGTTCGACGATCTGGTGGCCGTAGGCCGTACCGCCCTCGCCGTGCACGGAGATTCTGACCGGCTCGCTCAGTACGGTCTCCTTGGGCACCGAGACGACCGAGGCCTTCTCGAAGGAGCAGTACGCCTGGGCGGCGACCCGGTCCACCGGCGTGCCGCCCCGGCCGATCCGCGCGTCGTCCCGGCCGACGGTCTCGACGACGACGCCGTCGGGGGCGGTCACCTCGACCGTGACGCCGTCCGCCGCGACGGCCGTGCCGTCGTGCAGCCCGCGCAGCCGCTCCAGCGGCGTGAACCGCCACTCCTCCTCACGTCCGTGCGGGACGGGGAAGTCCGCCACGTCGTAGGAGGGGGGCGCGCTCATGCGCGTGGCGACGGTCGACTCGGCGGCCACCGCGATCGAACCGGCGGTGGTGGAACCCGCCGGAATGTTCTGAGCCTCAGCCATGGCTGTCGTCGTGCTCTCTCTCTGCCTCTGCATAAGGAAAAACGGTCGCTGCTGGGGTCGGGCGGAGGTCCGGCCGGCCGTGATAGCCGTGATACGGGGCCGGACTCCGCCCTTCGGGGGCCGTGGTCAGCCGACGGAGCCTTCCATCTGCAGCTCGATCAGCCGGTTCAGCTCCAGCGCGTACTCCATGGGCAGTTCCTTGGCGATCGGCTCGACGAAGCCGCGCACGATCATCGCCATCGCCTCGAACTCGGAGAGACCCCGGCTCATCAGGTAGAAGAGCTGGTCCTCGGAGACCTTGGAGACGGTCGCCTCGTGGCCCATGGACACGTCGTCCTCGCGGACGTCCACGTACGGATAGGTGTCGGAGCGCGAGACGGTGTCCGTGAGCAGCGCGTCGCAGAGCACATTGGACTTGGAGCCCGCGGCGCCCTCGCCGATCTCGATCAGACCGCGGTACGACGTACGCCCGCCACCGCGCGCCACCGACTTGGAGACGATGTTCGACGAGGTGTTGGGGGCCATGTGGACCATCTTGGCGCCGGCGTCCTGGTGCTGCCCCTCGCCCGCGAAGGCGATGGACAGGGTCTCGCCCTTGGCGTGCTCGCCCATCAGGTAGACGGCCGGGTACTTCATGGTCA
This sequence comes from Streptomyces sp. NPDC057617, assembly GCF_042800555.1. Classification (NCBI taxonomy): domain Bacteria; kingdom Bacillati; phylum Actinomycetota; class Actinomycetes; order Kitasatosporales; family Streptomycetaceae; genus Streptomyces; species Streptomyces sp. NPDC057617. The sequence continues at coordinate 122,738 of NZ_JBHVGV010000018.1, forward strand.
CCTTGGAGCCGATGTTCCCGTCGACCCACTCCATGGTCGCGCCCTCGTAGGCGACGGCCCGCTTGGTGACCAGGTTGTACACATTGTTCGACCAGTTCTGGATGGTCGTGTAGCGGCAGCGGCCGCCCTTCTTGACGATGATCTCGACCACGGCGCTGTGCAGCGAGTCCGAGGAGTAGATCGGGGCCGTACAGCCCTCGACGTAGTGGACGTACGCGTCCTCGTCGACGATGATCAGCGTCCGCTCGAACTGGCCCATGTTCTCCGTGTTGATACGGAAGTAGGCCTGGAGCGGGATGTCGACATGCACGCCCTTCGGCACATAGATGAACGATCCGCCCGACCACACGGCCGTGTTCAGCGACGCGAACTTGTTGTCGCCGACCGGGATGACCGTGCCGAAGTACTCCTGGAACAGCTCCGGGTGCTCCTTGAGCGCGGTGTCGGTGTCCAGGAAGATGACGCCCTGCTGCTCCAGGTCCTCACGGATCTGGTGGTAGACGACCTCGGACTCGTACTGCGCGGCGACACCCGCGACGAGGCGCTGCTTCTCCGCCTCCGGGATACCGAGCTTGTCGTACGTGTTCTTGATGTCCTCGGGCAGTTCCTCCCAGGAGGCGGCCTGCTTCTCGGTGGACCGTACGAAGTACTTGATGTTGTCGAAGTCGATGCCCGACAGGTCCGAGCCCCAGCTCGGCATGGGCTTCTTGTCGAACAGGCGCAGACCCTTGAGCCGCAGCTTCAGCATCCACTCCGGCTCGTTCTTCTTCTCCGAGATGTCACGGACGACATCCTCGGAGAGTCCGCGCTTGGCCGCGGCGCCGGCGGCGTCGGAGTCGGCCCAGCCGAATTCGTACGTACCCAGACCCTCCAGCTCGGGGTGGGCAGTCTCCGTGGGGAGCGTCATTCGGGGTTCCTCCCGGCTGTGCTTTCAGAAGCGTGATCAGTGGTCTCTGCGGGGGCGGCGGTCTCCGCGGTCGCGGTCGTCTCCGCCGTTGCGGTGGCGCGGGGGATGAACGTCGTACAGACGCCGTCACCGTGGGCGATGGTGGCCAGTCGCTGCACATGGGTCCCGAGCAGCTCGGAGAAGGACTCCGTCTCCGCCTCGCAGAGCTGCGGGAACTGCTCGGCGACATGGGCGACCGGGCAGTGGTGCTGGCAGAGCTGCTCGCCCTGCCGGTTCGGCGCGCTACGCGCCGTAGCAGCGTACCCGTCGGCACTCAGCGCCTCGGCCAGGGCCTCGGTGCGTCTGCCGGGCTCGGCCTGCTCGACCGCCCGGCGGTAGCTCTCCGACTGGTCGGCGAGCCGGGCGCGGGCGAAGGCCGCGACGGCCGCCTCGCCCCGCTCCCCGCCGCCCGCGGTCCTGGCGATCCAGCGCATGGCGTCGGCGGCGAGCTGGTCGTACGACTGGTCGAAGGCGTCCCGGCCGCAGTCGGTCAGGACGAACACCTTGGCCGGCCTGCCGCGTCCGCGTGATCCGTAGACCCGCTGCTCGCGCGGTTCCACCACGGAATCGGCGACCAGCGCGTCGAGATGGCGGCGGACGGCGGCCTGGGTGAGCCCGAGGCGCCCCGCCAGCTCGGAGACCGTGGAGGGGCCGTGGTCCAGGATGGAGCGCGCGACCCGGTTGCGAGTGGGGTGCTCACCGGTCGCGAGTTCCTCCTGGGGAGCCTCGCCGACGTATTTCACAACGCCATTGTTGCGTAATTCGTCCGGCCGTGACAACCACGGTCCGCAGCGGTCTCCGGTGCGCTTCATCACTAAGGGTTACCTAACAACGCTCCTCGCCACCGCTTCCGGCCTGCGCTTCTTCCGGCTCGCGACCGGCTGCCGAGGGGCGCGTCCCGACGTGGAACATGGCACTTTTTCCGGCCTGCGGACAGTTCCTTTCGGCCCCGCGGGCCGGGGTCCGACCGGCGCTGCCTAGACTGCCCGGCATGCACAGCGTCTTCCCGGGCGGCTCCCTGCCCGACCGCGCGCCCGCAGCAGGTACCCGCGATCCCGTCGTCGAGGTCCACGGCCTGGTCAAGCGGTACGGGGACCGGGCCGCGGTGGACGGTCTCGATCTGGTGGTACGCGCCGGTACGGTCACCGCCGTGCTCGGCCCCAACGGAGCGGGCAAGACCACCACCGTCGAGACCTGCGAGGGCTATCGCAGGGCCGACTCCGGGACCGTACGCGTCCTCGGTCTCGACCCGGTCGCCGATGCCGCCCGGCTCCGTCCGCGCATCGGCGTGATGCTCCAGTCGGGCGGTGTGTACTCCGGGGCGCGCGCCGAGGAAATGCTCCGCCATATGGCCCGGCTGCACGCACGGCCACTGGATGTGGACGCGCTGATCGAGCGCCTCGGCCTCGGCGACTGCGGACGTACGGCCTACCGGCGGCTCTCCGGCGGCCAGCAGCAGCGGCTCGCGCTCGCCCTGGCCGTGGTCGGCCGGCCCGAACTGGTCTTCCTGGACGAGCCGACCGCCGGGCTCGATCCGCAGGCCCGCCGCTCCACCTGGGAGCTGCTCGGCGAACTGCGCGCCGACGGCGTCACCGCCGTACTGACCACGCACTTCATGGACGAGGCCGAGGAACTGGCCGACGACGTGGTGATCATCGACGCGGGCCGGGTGATCGCCCACGGCAGCCCCGAGGAGCTGTGCCGGGGCGGTGCGGAGAACACCCTGCGCTTCACCGGGCGCCCCGGGCTCGATCTCGGTTCGCTGCTGAAGGCGCTGCCGGACGGGACCGCCGCGGCGGAGCTGTCGCCGGGGGCTTACCGGATCAGCGGCTCGGTCGACCCGCAGCTTCTGGCCACGGTCGCCTCCTGGTGCGCGCAGCACGGTGTGATGGCGGACGGGATCTCCGTGGAGCGGCACACCCTGGAGGACGTCTTCCTCGAACTGACCGGCAAGGAGCTGCGTTCATGACCGCCGACGCCGTTACGGGTACGAGTACGAGCAGCACGACGGGCGCCGTCGGAAGCGCCGGTACGTACGCTCCCGCGCCCGGCGCGGCACCGCTGCTCCGCATGATCGCGGCGCAGACGGCGTTCGAGACGAAGCTGCTGCTGCGCAACGGCGAGCAGCTCCTGCTGACCGTGATCATCCCGTCGCTGCTGCTTGCGCTGTTCTCGACCGTCGACATCGTCGACACCGGCGCCGACGAGCCGGTGGACTTCCTCGCCCCCGGCGTGCTCGCCCTGGCCGTGATGTCCACGGCGTTCACCGGACAGGCCATCGCCACCGGCTTCGAGCGGCGGTACGGAGTGCTCAAGCGGCTCGCCGTGTCCCCGCTGCCCCGGTGGGCCCTGATGACCGCGAAGACACTCTCCGTCCTGGTCACCGAGGTGCTCCAGATCGCGCTGCTGACGGTGATCGCCCTCGCGCTGGGCTGGTCCCCGCACGGGAGCCCGTTCGCCGTCGCCCTGCTGCTCGTCCTCGGCACCGCGGCCTTCTCCGGGCTCGGTCTGCTGATGGCGGGCACGCTGCGGGCGGAGGCGACCCTGGCCGCGGCCAATCTGGTCTTCCTGCTGCTCCTGGTGGGCGGCGGGGTGATCGTGCCGCTGGACAAGTTCCCGGACGCGGTGGGCTCGGCGCTGGGGCTGCTGCCGATCTCGGCGCTCTCCGACGGCCTGCGGGACGTACTCCAGCAGGGCGCCGGGATGCCATGGGGCGATCTCGGGGTGCTGGCCGGCTGGGCCGCGCTGGGGCTCGGCGCGGCGGCCGCGTTCTTCCGCTGGGAGTGAGCGGCGGGCGTGGAGCGCCGGGTGTACGTCGGGCGACGGGCATGCGAAGGGCAGCGGGCACGCGTGGAGCGCCGGGTGTGAAGATGCCGGAAGCGCCCGTCCCGTACCCCTCGTGAAAACCTGCACAAGCTCCCGCCTACGATGGTTGCCGTGCTGACCCCCCTCGCCTATATCGCCCGGCGCTGGACACCGTCACCCCGTACGGTCCAGCGCGCCGCGCTCACCGCCGTCGTGATGAGCGTGGTGATCGTCGTCACCGGCGGCGCGGTCCGGCTGACCGGCTCCGGCCTCGGCTGCGACACCTGGCCCAAGTGCACGGACGACAGCCTCTTCGCCACCCCGGAGCAGGGGATCCACGGGGCGATCGAGTTCGGCAACCGGATGCTGACCTATGTGCTGTGCGCGGCGGTCGGCTGGGCGATCATCGCGGTGCGCTCCGCGGAGCCCCGGCGGCGTGGGCTGACCCGGCTCGCCTGGTCCCAGTTCTGGATCGTGATGGGCAATGCCGTGCTCGGCGGCGTCACGGTGTGGATGGGCCTCAACCCCTGGACCGTGGCGGGCCACTTCCTGCTCGCCACCACCCTGCTCACCGTCACCACCCTGACCTGGCTGCGCACCCGCGAGGGCGACGGCGCGGTCCGGCCGCGGGTCCCGCGCCCGGTGCGGAAGCTGTCCTGGGCGCTGACCGGCGCGGCGGTGGTCCTGATCGGGGCGGGTACGGTCGTGACGGGCTCGGGACGGCACGCGGGCGACAGCAGCGATGTGCCGCGGATGCCGTTCGACTGGGTCACCGCCGCCCATGTGCACGCGGTGTTCGCCTGGGTCGTCTGCGCGCTGGCCGTGGCGATGTGGCTGGTGCTGCGAGTCGTGGACGCCCCGCCGGACACCCGGACGCGCGCCAGGGAACTGCTGCTGGTCCTGCTCGGTCAGGGCGCCATCGGCTATGTGCAGTTCTTCACCGACGTACCCGAAATCCTGGTCGGCGCCCACATGCTGGGCTCGTGCCTGGTGTGGATCGCGGTGCTACGGCTGGCGATGAGCCTGCGCGAACGCCCGCAGACCACGCCGGGAATCCCCGCGCAGCAGGAGTCCCCGCTGTCGGCCGTCGCGAGCTGAGCCCACGGATCCCGTAAAAGCCGACAGCTTCAGTCGCCCAACAGCCGGTAGAGGCGCCGGGCGTTGCCCGCCGCGATCATCCCCGCGACCCGCTGCGCGTCCCTGGGCGCCCAGGACCCGTCGGCCACCCAGCCGCCCAGAACCCGCGCCAGCGCCTCCCTGAACACCCGCGCCCCCACCACATGCAGCTCCGGCAGCCCGCGCGCGCCGCTGGAGAACAGCAACTTCCCGAACGGCGCCAGTTCCAGGACCTCCGCGAGTACGGCGGTGGCCCGGGCCCCGGTGTGCGCGAGGGCGGGCCCCAGATCGGCGTACACATGCGGGAAGGCGCCGGTGAGCTGGGCCGCGTGCCGGTGGTACGGATAGGCCCCCAGCAGAACGAGATCGGTGCCGAGCCCCGCCGTGGCCGCCGCGAAACCGGTGAGCGGCAGCGGATCCGTACGCTCCGGCTGCGGGTATCCGGCAGCGGCGCCCGTGTGCAGTTGCAGCGGCAGCCCGGAGCCGACGGCCGTCCACAGCAGGTGCCTCAGCAGTACCGGATCGGTGAGCGGCGCCCCGGCCGCCCGCCCGGCCAGCCAGCGGTCCGCGGCACTCCGTACCTCTCCCGGCCCGGGCGGCTCCGGGGCGAGCGCCAGACCGTGCCGTACCCCGGCGACCGAGCTGAAGGCGACGGCCGAGGCGGCGGCGGTGTGCACGGACTCGGCGAGACCGGAGAGAAAGGTGCCGACCCCGTCCGCTCCGTCGGCGACCCGCTCGGCGAGCGGTTCGAGCCGTACGATCTCCCGGGCCTCGGCCGCCCCCGCCGAGGCGATCTCGGCGGGCCCGGTCAGATCGCCGGGCAGCCCGGTGTCCACCAGATAGGTGGCGATCCCGGTGGAGCGCAGCAGCAGCCGGCCCGCTTCCACGACGCCCAGCTCCCGGCGGCGGGCCAGATACCGGGCCGGCGGGCAGTGCGGTTCGAGACCGAGTACGGGCGGACACCAGCGGCGTACCGCGAAACCGGTCTGGGTGTCGAAGAAGGTGGTGCCCGCGGCGGGCGACCCCGCCGTCCTGCCGAGCTGGGCCTCGAAGGTGCCGAGGCCCAGCTCTCTGCGGAGCACACCGTGGCAGTACTGGTCCACCAGGGACGCAGTTTCGATCATCGGGATTCCCGTCGTGGACCGTACTCCTACCCGGACTAACGGGAGAACCGCGATCGGGTGGCGCCCAGGGCGTGTCCGGGCCCTGTGCCGGCCGCCGTGTCAGCCGTACGGGCCCGGCCGCCGCCGGTGGGCGCGCGGCCCGGAACGGCGGAAGAATCAGCCGCCGAGCTGGATCCCGGCCATCCGCTTCCATTCGTACGGGCCGGTGCGGACCTTGGCCGCCAGCTCCCCGTCGAAGGACTCGTGCAGAGTGAGTCCGGCCTTCTCGGCGGCGCCGCGCGCCACCTCGTAGGTGGGGGCGACGAGATCGCCCCAGCCGCCGTCCTCGCCGACGAGGACGATCCGGGTGCCCGCCTGCCCGAGATAGGCGAGCCGGCCCTCGGCGCCGCCGTGCCGCTTGGCGAAGGCGCCGATCTGCTTGGCGAGCCGGGCGGCCCGGCGCTCGGCGCGCGTCGCCCGCCGGGCCGCGGCCGCGCTCGCGTCGCCGGCGGCGGGATCGGGCTCGCTCTGGTCAACCTGCTGGGTCTCTGACATGAATTCGATGCTACCCACGGGTAGATCAACCGGCGGCGGGCGGGCCGCGTGGCCTTGGCC
>NZ_JBHVGV010000019.1:0-94678 GCF_042800555.1 Streptomyces sp. NPDC057617
TCCTGACTCTATCAGATCCTTTCGGGCCTGATTCCCGGTCAGCGGGGCTTGTCTTCCCGGCCCTTCGGCCGTTCCGACGTTTCAAACTCTAGCGGATTTCCCCGGCGGCTCATAATCGGGCCTTCGAAATGAAATGCGGCATGCCGAAATTCATCCCGGCCTGGGAGTCCGTGCTGAGTTTGGGTGCCGCTGCTGCGGCTGAGTGGCTGTCGCGGATCCGTTCCGGTCCCGTGACAACTCGAAGAACCTTACGGATCACCCCCGGACCTGTCAAACGAGTTCCTGCCCACTCGCTCCGAACCAGGTCAGCCCACGCCGGCCCGCCGTCACCCCAGATCGTTCAGCCGTCCGCCGGCGTCCGGCTGGGCGTGTTCCACGCGGCGCAGGAGGCGGATCAGCATTTCGCCCAGACCTCGGCGTTCCTCGCCCGAGAGGTCCTGGAGCAGGTCCTCCTCGAAGCGGGAGGCCATCCGCATCGCCTCCAGCCATTTCGTACGGCCCTCGTCCGTCAGCTCGACGATGACCCGGACCCGGTTGTTCTCGTCTCGGTCCCGGGTCACCAGTCCGTCGGTCGCCATGCGGTCGATGCGGTGGGTCATCGCGGCCGGGGTGAGTCCGAGGCGCTTCGCCAGTTCGCCGGGGCCCAGGCGGTAGGGGGTTCCCGAGACCACCAGGGTCTTGAGGACCTCCCACTCGGCGTTGCTGATGCCGAGTTCGGCGAGGTGGCGGCCGTACGAGACGTTCATACGGCGGTTCAGCCGGCCCAGCGCCGAGACGACCTGTTCGACCTGGGGGTCCAGATCGCGGAACTCGCGTTGATAGGCCGCGATTTGCTCGTCGAGGCTCGGTTCCTGGGGATCCGGCGGGCCGGGCTTCTCGGGGGTGTCGGGCATCGGGGCAGTATGCCACGGGCGTCCATTGGCGTTGAAGTCCTTCGATGTGTATTGTTGAAGTCCTAACTTTAGCTTCGAAGTCTTCAGGCTTCAGCTTCTATCCGTCTTCGATCTTCGATCGATCTCTTGAGGCAGGTGAGTGTGACCACGGCGATGGGCGCTGCGATGCGCCGGATCCAGGCGGGGAACGCGCTGAGCGCGTTCGGGCTCGGGTTCACGGTTCCGTATCTCTATGTGTATGTCGCCCAGGTGCGAGGCCTGGGCGCGAGTACGGCGGGTGCCGTGCTGGCCGTCTTCGCCATGGCCGCGCTGGTCGTGCTGCCGTTCACCGGGCGGGTCATCGACCGGCGCGGGCCGCTGTCCGTACTGATCACCGGCGCGGTGCTGGCGTCCTCGGGGGCGTCGGTCATGGGGCTGGCGGGGAATGTGCCGACGGCTGTTCTGGCCGCCGTACTGCTGGGCGCGGGTACGGCCGTGATGCAGCCGGCGCTGGCCACGATGATCGTCTGGTGCTCGACGCCGTCGACGCGGACCCGGGCGTTCGCCACGCAGTTCTTTCTCGCGAACCTGGGGCTCGGGGTCGGCGGGCTGATCGGCGGGCAGATCGTCGACGAGGACCGGGCGGGCTCGTTCACGCTGCTGTTCTCCGTCGAGGCGCTGATGTTCCTCGTACTGGCGGGGACGGCCGCCACCGTCCGGCTGCCCCGGCCCGCGTCGATCCCGGGCGCCCCGGCGAGCACTTCCGCCGACCGGAGCGTCAAGAACCCCGGCGGGCCCCGGGCCATGCTGCGGCACCGGGCCATGGTGCAGCTCTGTGTGCTGGGGTTCGTGCTGTTCTTCGCCTGCTACGGGCAGTTCGAATCGGGTCTCGCCGCCTATGGCACCGAGGCCGCCGGGATCGACCCGGCCGCGCTCGGGGTCGCGCTGGCCGCCAACACCGCGGTCATCGTGGTCGCGCAGTTCGTCGTCCTGCGGCTGGTCGAGCGGCGCAGGCGCAGCCGGGTGATCGCGGCGGTCGGGCTGATCTGGACCGTCGCGTGGCTGATGGCGGGGTACGCGGGGCTCGGGCACGGCAGCGCCACGATGGCGACGGCCGCGTTCATCTCCACGTACGCGCTGTTCGGGCTCGGCGAGGCGATGCTGTCGCCGACCGTGGCGCCGCTGGTGGCGGATCTGGCGCCGGTGTCGGCGGTCGGGCAGTACAACTCGGCGTTCGCGCTGGTCAAGCAGCTCGCGCTGGCGCTCGGGCCGGCTGTCGGCGGGCCGATGGGGGCCGCGCTGCCCGGCCCGTACATCGTGACGTTCGTACTGTTCTCGCTGGGCATCACCGTGCTCGCGCTGCGTCTTGGCCGGCTGCTCACGCCCGTACAGGATCAGCCGTCGCTCGCGCCGGCCTCGCGCCTGGTCGCCCGGCACACCCCGGAGACGGCCCCCGAGCCGGCCGCGGCCCACTGACCGTCAGTCAGCCGACCGTCAGTCAGTCGCGGATCTCAGTGCGGCAGGTCAGTGCGGCAGGTCTCAGTGCGGCAGGGCGAATTCGCACCAGACCGCCTTGCCGCCGCCCGGGGTACGGCGTGAGCCCCACGACGAGGCGATGGTCGCAACGATCGAGATACCGCGGCCCGCCTCGTCCGCCGGTTCCGCTCTGCGGCGGCGCGGCAGATGCTCGTCGCCGTCCGTCACCTCGATGATCAGCCGGCGGTCGGTACGGCGGAGTCTGAGGCGCATCGGCGGGGTGCCGTGCTGGAGGGAGTTCGCGACCAGTTCGCTGGTGGCGAGCACGCCCAGATCGCGCAGTTCGACCGGGAAGCGCCAGGAGGCGAGGACCCCGGTGGCGAACGCGCGGGCGCGCGGGGCGGCTTCGATGCCGCCCAGCAGATCGAGCGCCGCGTTGTGGAACAGCTCCGCGTCCGGGCCCGTACGGGAGGGGTGCTGGAGGACGAGCACCGCGACATCGTCGTCGTGCTCGGCGGTGACCCCGAGGGAGCGGATCAGCCGGTCGCACACGACCTGCGGCGAACCCTGCGCACCGGCGAGGGCGCGCTCCAGGGCGGCGACGCCTTCGTCGATGTCCTCGCCCCTGCGCTCGACCAGGCCGTCGGTGTAGAGAACGGCGGTGGAGCCGGGCGGGAGCGGGATCGTTCCCGAGCTGTGGAGCCAGCCGCCGGTGCCGAGGGGCGGTCCTGTCGGGTCCTCGGCGCGCCGTACCGTACCGTCCTCGGCGCGCACCAGGATCGGGAGATGGCCGGCGGAGGCGTAGACGAGCCGGCCCTCGTTGGGGTCGTGGACGGCGTAGACGCAGGTGGCGATCTGGCTGGCGTCGATCTCGGACGCGAGTCCGTCGAGGAGCTGGAGCACTTCGTGCGGCGGCAGATCGAGCCGGGCGTAGGCGCGGACGGCGGTACGGAGCTGGCCCATGACGGCCGCCGCGCGGACCCCGCGGCCCATGACGTCGCCGATGACCAGGGCCGTACGCCCGGCGCCGAGGGTGATCACGTCGTACCAGTCGCCGCCGACCGCCGCGTCCGCGCCGCCGGGCTGGTAGGTGGCCGCGACCCGGAGGTCGTCCGGCTGCTCCAGCTCCTGCGGGAGGAGCGAGCGCTGGAGGGTGACGGCGGTCTTGCGGTGTCTGCGCTCGCTGGTGCGGAGACGTTCTGCCGCCTCGGCGTGGTCGGTGACATCGGCGGCGAAGACGAGGACGCCGCCGGTGCCGCGGCAGTCGACGGGGGTGCAGGTGACGGTGTACGAGCCCTCTCCGGCGACCTGGACCTTGCGGGACTTGACCGTACGGGGCTTGCCGCTGCGCAGCACCTGGTCCAGCAGCGGGAGCAGTCCCAGCTCGGCGAGTTCGGGGCAGCTCTCGGCGGCGGTGGCACCGGGCGGGCGGGCGCCGAAGGCGGTGGTGTACGCGTCGTTCACATAGGCCACCCGGTGCTCGGGGCCGTACAGCAGGGCGACCAGGGCGGGGAGTCCGCCGAGGATGTCGCCCACGGAGAGGTCGCCGAGGGCGGGAAGGTCCGTCACCGGGTCGGGCGGCTGTTCGTACTCAGCACGGGCCGCGGGCACGGAACCGCGGTCCGTCCGCGCGGCGGCGCGGCGCTGTGTACCGGGGAGCCGGGCGCTCCAACGCGTGAAGTTCACGGATTCTCAGGCCTCATGGTGTCGTCGTGCGGTTCGTCTTGGCCGGGCTGGTCGGGCCGGGCTGGTCGTCGGGGCCGGTTGCGCCGAGCGGGCCGGATCACTCTGTGCAGATGTGAACCCACCTATGGTCACACGTCCGGTCTGGTCGGGCACACTGACGGGGGCGCCGGCCGTGTCCGGGTCGTACTCAGGTCGTTGACGCCGGCCGTGGCCTGTTGCGGTCGGCCGGTGTCAGCGGTGCGCGGGAGTTCCGTACTGCCCTGGGGACGGTGATATGGCTGCCATCACGTGTCCTTGGGCCGTTCGCCGCCCGCGGCGAGTTCGAACTCCGCGCGCGGGTGTTCCAGCGAGCCGAGCGAGACGATCTCGCGCTTGAAGAGCCCGGATAGGGTCCATTCCGCGAGAACGCGGGCCTTCCTGTTGAAGGTGGGGACGCGGCTGAGGTGGTACACACGGTGCATCAGCCATGCGGGATAGCCTTTGAGCTTACGGCCGTACACATGCGCCACGCCTTTGTGGAGGCCGAGGGACGCGACCGAACCCGCGTACGCGTGACGGTAGTCCTGGAGGGGCTCGTCGCGCAGGGAAGCGACGATGTTCGCCGCGAGAACTCCGGCCTGGCGGACGGCGTGCTGGGCATTGGGGGCGCACAGGGCGCCCGTTTCGTCCGCGGTCAGATCGGGTACGGCCGCGGCGTCGCCGGCGCCCCAAGCGTGCTCGGTGCCCTCGACGGCCAGCGTGGCGGTGCATTTCAGCCGGCCGCGGCCGTTGAGCGGCAGACCGCTGGCGGCGAGGACGGGGTGCGGCTTCACGCCGGCGGTCCAGACGACCGTACGGGTACGGAACCGGGCGCCGTCACTGAGGACGGCGACGCGGTCCTCGCAGGATTCGAGGCGGGTTTCGAGCCGTACGTCGATATTGCGGGCGCGCAGTTCGCGGACGGCGTAGCGGCCCATCTCGTCGCCGACCTCGGGCAGGATGCGGCCGGTGGCCTCGACGAGGATCCACTTCAGGTCGTCGGCCTTGATGTTGTGGTAGTACCGCGAGGCGTAGCGGGCCATGTCCTCCAGTTCGGCGAGCGCTTCGACACCTGCGTAGCCGCCGCCGACGAAGACGAAGGTGAGGGCGGCGTCGCGGATCGCGGGGTCGCGGGTGGAGGAGGCGATGTCCATCTGCTCGATGACATGGTTGCGCAGGCCGATGGCCTCCTCGACGGTCTTGAAGCCGATGCCGTGCTCGGCGAGGCCGGGCACCGGGAGGGTACGGGAGACGGAGCCGGGGGCGAGGACGAGTTCGTCGTAGCCGATCTCGACGGTGCCGTCGCCCTTCTCTTCCTCGGAGGCGAGGGTCTTGAGGGTGGCCGTGCGTCTGGAGTGGTCGATGGCGGTGGCTTCGCCGATGATGATCGTGCACTTCTCCAGGACGCGGCGGAGGGGGACGACGACATGGCGGGGCGAGATGTTCCCGGCGGCCGCTTCGGGCAGGAACGGCTGATACGTCATATAAGGGTCGGGCGATACCACAATGACCTCGGCCTCGCCGCTCCTCAGCTTCCGCTGGAGACGCAGCGCGGTGTACATCCCGACGTAGCCGCCGCCGACGATCAGGATGCGCGCACCGGGCGTGGATGCGGGGGTCGTCCTCGGGGAGATCTCTGCCTTCACCATCCCATGACGCACCGGGGCCCCGTGTTTGTCCACAGCCGCGACAGATTGTGTGACCGGAGGCGTTCGCCGGGCCGGGACGGGCAAAACCGCAGGTATTGACGGAGGGGCGCAGGTCAGCGGGGGCGCGGGGGGTGGCGGGCCGGGGGTGAATCAGGCACGTTCCGGTCCTTGCTCCGATCGGGGGGCGCTCCGTGCGGAACTACCCTCTTCTGAATTGACCCGGGCTCAACTATGTTCGTACCTCGTCGGAGTGTTCCGGTCCGTGACTGGGCCGGTACACACGGCCAGTCGAGGCGGGGGTCTCCGGGGGGAGACATCATTACCGGGGGAACGGTTATGCACATTCAGGATTCGCATTGGCAGACCGCTGTCGTCACGGATGGCGGCGGACGGGCCGGTACGGGCGGGGCAGGTCGCCCGGCGCCGTTAAGGGTGGACGCACAGCGCAATCTGGAGCATGTACTGCGCGCGGCGCGCGAGGTGTTCGGCGAGCTGGGATACGGGGCGCCGATGGAGGACGTGGCGCGGCGCGCCCGGGTCGGGGTCGGCACGGTCTACCGGCGGTTTCCCAGCAAGGACGTGCTGGTGCGGCGGATAGCCGAGGAGGAGACCGCCCGGCTGACGGACCAGGCGCGGACGGCGCTGGGGCAGGAGGAGGAGCCCTGGTCGGCGCTCTCGCGGTTCCTGCGTACGTCGGTCGCGTCGGGCGCGGGGCGGCTGCTGCCGCCGCATGTGCTGCGGGTCGGGGTGGACGTCGAGGAGACGGCCATGGGCCCCGGCGGGCAGGGCGAGGCGCGGGTGCCGCATCAGCGGCAGGCCGGGCAGCCCGATCTGCGGGTGGTCGGGCAGCGGCCGTCGGCGGAGGAGCTTGACGATCCGGGAGCCGCGGAGCTGCTGGAGGTCGTCGGGCAGTTGGTGGAGCGGGCACGGGCCGCGGGCGAGCTGCGCGGGGATGTGTCGGTGGCGGACGTACTGCTGGTGATAGCCACGGCGGCGCCCTCGCTGCCGGACGCGGCGCAGCAGGCGGCGGCTTCGGCGCGGCTGCTGGACATCCTGCTGGAGGGGCTGCGGTCGCGGCCTTCGTGAGGGGCGCGGTCGATCGGGGCTTGGGGGCGCGCTGGTTGTGGCCGAGGCGCGGGCGGGTTACGGCCTTGAGGCATGACCGTTGCGGCTTGGTTGTGGCCGCTCGGGCCCGGGAGTTGGCGGGGGTTCTGTTCGAACTGGCTTAGCGCTGAAAGGGGTTGAGCCTTCCCCGAACGGGTGAACGTTAACGCCGGGGTCCGGGAAACGTCCCCGGATGAGTGGTTGCCGGGCTCGAAGGTCCGGGCGCCGGGGCGCTCTGTGGCACTCTGTCCCGGTGTTCGGGTCAGAGGGTGCGTTCAGAGGGCGCGTACGGGGGCTTCCGCGATGAGCGGTGACGGACGGGACGAGCCGCTCGGTGGCGGTGGTGCCGACGGCGGTACGGAACCCGGCGGGACGGTCCCTCGGCAGGTGCCGAACCAGGGCGGCCCCAAAGGCGCTCCGGGCCCGGACGGTCCCGGCAGTCCGGCCGGGACCGGCGGTCCTGGCGGACGCGCTTCGGGCGTGCAGGGTGTGCAGGGTGTGCCGAGCGTTCCTGAGCAGAGCGGGCCCGGCGGGTCCGGACGGCCGGCCGGGTTTCCGGGCGGTCTGATGCCTCATCCCTCGACGGGTTCGCCGGCCGGCGGCGGGCCGGCCGACGCGGAGAGCAGTGTGCCGCAGCAGCGCGAGCGCGGCGGTGTGTCCTCGGCCGCCCCTGCCCCACCGGCCGTCGTCGATCCGTCGGCGTCCGAGGGGCCTCCCTCGGACGCCGATCTGATCCAGCGGATGCGGGACGGCGACGACAGCGCGTACGAGGAGCTGTTCCGCAGACACTCGGACGCGGTGCGCCGTTATGCCCGTACGTGCTGCCGCGACGCGCACACCGCGGACGATCTCACGGCCGAGGTGTTCGCCCGTACCCTCCAGGCGGTACGGGGCGGGGCCGGGCCGGAGCAGGCGGTGCGGGCGTATCTGCTCACGACCGTACGGCGGGTGGCCGCTTCCTGGACGAAGTCTGCGAAACGGGAGCAACTGGTCGATGACTTCGCGGTGTTCGCGGCCCAGGCCGCCCGCTCCTCCGAGGTCTCGGACACGGACACCCTCGATCTCGGCGCGGATGTGCTGGCGATGCGCGAGGCCGAGCACTCCATGGCCATGCAGGCCTTCCGCAGTCTGCCCGAGCGCTGGCAGGCGGTGCTCTGGCACACCGCGGTCGAGGAGGAGTCGCCGAGCGAGGTCGCGCCGCTCTTCGGGCTGAGCGCCAATGCCACGGCGGTCCTGGCCCATCGGGCGCGCGAGGGGCTCAAGCAGGCCTATTTGCAGGCCCATGTGAATACGGCGCACACCTCGGGCGGCGACTGCGCCCGGTACGCGGACCGGCTGGGGGCGTATGCCCGCGGCGGGCTGCGGATGCGGGCGGAGCGCGGGCTGCGCAAGCATCTGGAGGAGTGCGCCAAGTGCCGTCTCGCGGCGGGCGAGCTGGCGCACATCAATGACAAGATCCCGGCGCAGGTGCTGCCGGTCGCGGTGATCGGCTGGTTCGCCGCGGGCTATTCGCTCAAGGCCGCCGGGATCGTGGCGGGCGGAGCCGCGGGCGCGGCCGGGGCGTGTGCCGCGGCGGCGGCCACCGGGGGCGGTGGCGCGGCGACCTCGGGCAGCGCGGCGGGGGCGGCGGGCGCGGCTTCCGGCAGTGCGGCCGGGGCGGCTTCCGGCGGTGCGGCTTCTGGCGGTGCCGGGGGCGGGGCGGCCGGAGGGGCCGCCGCGTCCGAGGGGCTGGGCGCGCCCGCGAAGGCCGGGATCGCGGGTCTGGTGGCCGTCGCGGCGGCGGCCGGTCTGGTGTACGCGCTGGTCAACGACTCGGCGCCGCAGCGGCCGCCCAAGCCGAAGCCCCCGGTCGCGCAGCCCGTCGTACCGCCGAAGCCGGTTCCTTCGCCCCCCTCGCCCGAGCCGCCCGCGCCGGAGCCCAGCCCGCCCCCGAAGAAGCCCACGCCCTCCCCCGCCCCGAAGTCGACCCCGTCCCCGAAGCGCAGCGCGAGCCCGAGCCCGAAAACACCGCCGAAGCCGAAACCCACCCCCCGGCCGACGCCCGCGAAGCCCAGGCCTCCCGTACCGCCGGTGCCCCCGCCCGTACCGAGCCCCACCCCGAGCCCGACGCCACCGCCGCCTCCCCCGCCTGCGGACTACCGGCTCAACCGGCTCTCGTACGACCTCCTCGGCGACGGCACCGAGCCGGAGGTGCGGCTCCTCGGAAGCAGTTGGCTGTGGCAGCGCTCCAGGATGACCATGGACGGCACCCGGTACGGGGACGGCGTGACCGTACAGGCGTCGTCGTCGGTCACCATCGACCTCAACCGGAGCTGTGTCACTTACGCGGCGATGGTCGGGGTGGACGATCTGACGCATGGCTTCGGCGCGGTGCGCTTCTCGCTGTACGGGGACGGGGGGCGGCTCTGGCGCTCGCCGGTGCTGCGCGGCGGGGACGCGGCCGTGCCGATGCAGGTGGGGATCGCGGGGCAGAAGACGATCCGGCTGGTGGTCGAGCCGCACCGCCCGTTCGACCGGGTGGCGCTCGCCGACTGGGCCCAGTCCCGGATCAGTTGCCGCTAGGGTCTGTCCCGGTCCTGGCCAGTCCTGTCCGGTCCTGTCCGGCCTTGTGCGGCACCATCCAGTCCGTCCGGCGTTTGAGGACGAACCGCCGGCCGGGCGGATCCGGCAAAACCGAGCCCGTCCGGCGATTGAGGACCAAGCACAGCCGGCCGGTCCGGCGATTGAGGACGCTGCGCAGCCAGGCCGTCCCGCGGCTCAGGGCATGGCACAGTGGGCCGGTCCGAAGGCTAAGGGCCCAGCACCGCGGCCGGGTGCTCCGGCCGGTGCGGCAGGTCCAGCAGCTCCGCCGCGTCCTCCGGCGTCAGCGGCAGGCCCGCCGCGCGCTCCGTCTCGTACCCCCGCGCCCCCAGGACCGCGCGGGCGTGCGCCTCGATTCGTTCCGCCTCGGCGCGCTCCGGTACGGAACGGACGCTGCCGGACCGCCAGGTGCCCGCGGCGGCCAGGAGCCGTACGGCGAGGCCCGGTTCGCCCGCGAGGGCCAGCACCGGTACCGCCATCTCGGCGAGCTGGGCGACGAAGAGGTCCGACAGGCGCCTCTCCCTCGCCGACCGGAGCACGGCCGCCAGGGAACGCGCCGCCGCCACCGGCCCCTTCTCCTCGTGCGCGGCGATCCGCGCGTCCACCGCGTCGATCCCGGCGGTGAAGTGCGGCGGCGGGGTGCCGAACTCGCCCGCGGCGCGCGCCGCGTCCAGCAGCTCTCTGGCCTGCCCGTACTCGCCCCGGTCCAGGGCGAGTACGGCGCGCATGAAGGGGACGAAGGCGCGGGTGTCATGGACGCCATAGCGCTCGGCCTCGGCGGACGCGGCGTCCAGGCCCTTCTCCGCGGCGCCGGGGTCACCGGCGCGGTACGCCAGTTCGGCGAGGCGGGCGAGCAGGAACGGCGCCTCGGCGTGCGCCCCGACCTCGCGGGCGAACCGCAGCGCCTCCTCGTACGCCTCGCGCGCCTCCTCGTACCGCCCGCGCGCCACCCGCGCCTCGCCGGTGGCGCTCGCGACCTGTGCGAGCATCCAGCGGTCGCCGACGCGCCGGGTCAGCTCACGCAGCTCGGCCAGGTCCTCGTCGACGCCCGGCAAACCGCCGGAGTGGTCGACGGCCATGTGCGTACGCGCCATCAGCACCACGGCGACCTCCCAGTCCCCGGCGTACACACGGCAGTTGGCGATGACGTCGTCCATGACGGCGCGCATGTCGACGGTCTCGTCACCGAACTGGGCGAACATGCACCAGAGCAGGCCGGGGAGGCGGGCGGAGCGCGGTCCCGGCAGGCCGAAGACCTCCAGCATCCGGCGGACCCGGCTCCGGAAGAGCGGGTCCGTATGGACCTGTTCGGTCTGGCCGCTCTCGCCGGTGAAGAAGAGCCAGAGGACTTGGAGCTGCATCCGGGCCCAGTACGACGGGTCGGCGGGGGCGGTCTCGGCAAGGGAGGTCTCGGCAAGGGAGGTCCCGGCAGGGGCGGTCTCGTCCGGGGCGAGGGCCAGGACGTGTTCCGTCCAGGACAGGCCCTCGGCACGGTAGTTGCGCAGCCACCAGAACCAGCCCATGGCGAGGGCCAGCCGCAGCGCCGGCTCCTCGTCGCGCGCCGCGACGGAGCGGTGGAGGGCCGCGCGGATGTTGTCGAGTTCGGTCTCCAGGCGCCGGATCCAGTGGAGTTGCTCCCCGGAGCGCAGCAGCGGATCGGCCTCCTCGGCGAGGCCGGTGAAGTACGTGAGGTGCGCGCGCTCGGCGGCGGCCCGTACGGCAGGTACCTCGGCGGCGCGTTCGGCGGCGTACTCGTGGATGGTCTCCAGCAGGCGGTACCGCATCGCGCCACCGGCGGCGGGCGCGGCAAGGACCAGGGACTTGTCCACGAGTGCCCCGAGCACATCGGGCACATCGGCGACGTCGAGGACGGGGGCGCCCGGGCCGGGAGCCGCCGGACCGGCCGCCACCGGAGCCGCCACCGGACCGCTTGGCCCTGAGGCGGTCGCCGCCCGGGCGCGGGCCGGCGGGGCCGGGGCTCTCGGGCCGGTGGCAGCGCTCGCACATATGCACTCGGCCGCCGTCAGGTCCCAGCCGCCCGCGAAGACGGACACCTGGCGCAGCACCGTACGCTCCCGCTCGTCCAGCAGGTCCCAGGACCAGTCGACGACCGCGCGGAGGGTCTGCTGGCGGGGCAGTACGGTCCTGCTTCCGCTGGTCAGCAGCCGGAAACGGTCGTCCAGGCGGTCCGCGATCTGCCGCGGGGACAGCATCCGCAGCCGCGCCGCCGCCAGCTCGATCGCCAGCGGCAGACCGTCCAGCCGCCGGCAGATCTCCTCCACCGCGCCCGGGTCCTCACCCGCGTCAAAGCCGGGCCGCACCGCGCGGCCCCGCTCCGCGAACAGCCGGAACGCGGGATCCGGCGGCAGCGGCTCCACCGGGCGCATCAGCTCGCCGCCCACCCCTAGCGGCTCCCGGCTGGTGGCGAGGATCCGCAGACCGGGGCAGCGGGTGAGCAGGGTCTCGGCGAGGGCGGCGGCCGCGCCGATCACGTGCTCGCAGTTGTCGAGGATCAGCAGCGTGTCGCGGCGCGCGAGGTGCTCGACGAGACGGGCGGTGGGGTCGTCCTGGACGGTCCTGCCCTCGTGCGTGACGAGCTGGGTCTCACGCAGGCCGAGCGCGCTCAGGACGGCGCCCGGCACGGCCGACGGGGCTTCCAGCGGGGCGAGTTCGACCAGCCAGGCGTCGGGGGGCGCGGACTCCTCGGCGAGACGGGTCTTGCCTGAGCCGCCGGGGCCGGTGAGGGTGACAAGGCGGGAGTGGCTCAAGTCGGCGCGGATGGCGTCGAGTTCGGGTTCGCGGCCGACGAAGGAGGTCAGCCGGGGGCGCAGATTGCCGCGCGACGGCTGGGCGTCGACGGCGCGACGACCGGTTTCCGTGCGGGTGCGGGGGCCGGTGCCGGTGCCGGTGCCCGGGGCGGGGACGGTGCCAGTGCCCGGGACGGTGCCGGTGGTGGTGCCGGGGCCGGACAGTGGGCTCGTACCGGTCTCACCGACCGACAGCCCGTCGCCGGCCAGCATTCTCTCGTGCAGCGCGGCCAGTTCGGGCCCGGGGTCGGCGCCGAATCCGTCGGCGAGGGCGCGGCGGGTGTCCTCGTACGCGGCGAGGGCGTCGGCCCGGCGGCCTTCCGCCCACAGGGCCCGGATGAGCTGGGCGCGGAAGGGTTCGTCGTACGGATGGGCCGCGACCAGCTCCATCAGCTCCGGTACGAGCGTGCCCGTGGCGCCCCGTCGCAGATCGGCCTCGATACGGTGCTTGTGCGCGGCCAGCCGCTGGGCCTCCGGCCGTACGGCATGGTCACGGTCATGGCCGGGCAGATCGGCGAGGGCGGGTCCGCGCCAGAGCGCGAGCGCCTCGCGGAGGGTGCGGGCGGCAGTCTCGGGGTCGCCCGCGTCGAGCCGGGCGGCGCCTTCGTGGGCGAGGCGCTCGAAGACGTACAGATCGACGTCGTCGCGTACGGCGGCCAGCCGGTAGCCACCGCCGGGCACCGAATCGATCGCCTCCTTACCGAGGACGCGCCGGAGCCGTCCGACGAGCGCCTGGAGGGCGGCGGGGGCGTCGTGCGGGGGCTCGTCGCCCCATACGTCGTCGACCAGCTCGGGGACGGGGACGGCCCGCCCTGGGCGCAGCGCGAGGGCGCAGAGCAGGGCGCGGACGCGGGCGCCGCCGAGCGTCGGGCCTTTGCCGTGCTGGTCGCGCGCCTCGGTGGCGCCAAGGATGAGATACCGCACGGGGCCATTGTGGACGGCGGGTATGACAACGGGGGCGGTGACGGTGCCGGGTCCGCGGTGGTGCCGGGTGCGCGACCGTGGCCGGGGCCGCCCGGCTGGCGGTTCGTCCTCAAGCGCCGGACGGGCTGGATGGTGCCGGACGAGGCCGGACGCCGTCCTCAGGCAGCGGACGGGCTGGGGTGCTGTGTCCTCAATCGCCGGACGGGCTGTATTTGCCGGGTCCGCCCGAGCTGCCGGTTTGTCCTCAAACGCCGGACGGGCTGGGTGTTGCCCGGACGGGCTGGATGGTGCCGGACCGGCTGGGTGGTGCCGGACGGGCGGGTAGTGCCGCGCAAGGCCGGATGCTGCCCCGGGCGGGCCGGCAGTGACGCGCGAGGCCGGGTGCTGCCCCGGGCGGGCCGGCTGCGCCGCGCCCAGCGCCAGGCCCCTACGGACGCAGCGTAGGTCTCGCGATTACTCCGCCCGCCACCGCCCGTTGGCGCGGGGCCGCCGTGCCTGTCCAGCAGGTGCCTCGGCGGGAGAGGAGGCGGCGTAGCCAGAGTTCCGTGGAGACCAGGTCGGCGAGGCCGTCCAGCGGTACCGGCTCGCCCTCCGCCGCCGCGCGGAGTGCCTTGCGTACGACACGGGCCTCGATCAGGCCCGCGTCCGCCAGCAGCGGCGCGTCGAAGAGGTTGATCAGCTCGCCGACAGCGGTCCGCAGCCCCGCCCTCGTGGCCGCCCCCGAACTCGCCCGGGAGGTCGCTCCCCAGCCCTCCGGCAGGTCGTGGATACCGGCCCCGGCGAGGACCGTACGGAGGACCTCCGCGCGGGCGCCCGGCTGGACGCGCAGCGCCTCGGGCAGCTCGCGGCAGGCCCGTACCACCTGGTTGTCCAGGTACGGCGCGTGCAGCCGCTGGCTGCGGATCTCCGCGGCCTGCTCCAGGACCCGGTGGTCCGCCGCGTACCGGGCCAGCGCCGCGCGGGCGCGCGCCTCGCCGGGCCGCTGCACGGACGTCGGCCGGGTCGCCGCAGCCGTCAGCCGAACCGATACTTCCGCGAGCGCCTCCCCGGTCAGCCAGCGCGCGGCCGGACCGGGCCGGGACCAGGTCAGGGCGGCCAGCGAGGCGTCCAGCGGCCCGTTCGCGGCGGCCGACATCAGCGCCCGGTTGGCCTCGGGAAGCCGGGCCGCGGCCTCTTCGAGACCGGCGCGGTACGGCGTACGGGCCAGCCGGCGCGCCGCGCGGTACACGGTCAGCGGTACGAACAGCGAGGCCGGCGAAGGCCCCTCGGCCCTGGCGAGCGCGGTCACCGGATGCAGCAGATGGCGTCGCCGCCGGTCCAGCAGCAGATCCGCCAGCCGCGCCGGATGCGCGTCCAGCACCTCACGGGCGCCCGCCCCGACGAAATGGTCGGCGCTGCCCGCCGCCAGCCGCCGCCGGTGCCGCTCGGCGGTGACCAGCGAAGGACCCGGCTCGTCCGTGAGCGGCCCTTCCAGCTCGGCGTACGGGAGAGCCTCCTCGCCCGCCGCGACGACCACATGGTGCAGCCGCGGGTTGGCGGCGATGGTCCGGGCCCGCTCCAGCTCGGCCTCGTCACGGCTCCCCGTCGCCAGGTCGTTGAAGGTGACGGCGAGCAGCCGCTCCCCGGCGCCGGTGCCGTGCCCGAGGACCGTGCCCGGTGCGCCCGGCAGCCCGGCGGCGAGCAGCGCGAGGGTGCCGGACGCGCTGCCGCCGGAGAGATCGGCGCCGATGCCCGGCACCGGCCCGCCCCCGCGCGCGGCGCGCCGGTCCGCGGGCCCCATGCCGGGGACGGGCCCCGGGTCGGGCGGCATGGTCTCGGGCGCGTGGCGCGGCGCCATGAGCCGGGCCCGTACGGCGTCGACGAGGGCGTCCCGTACGCCCTCCACCGCGCGCTCGGCGTCCCGCTGGGGGCCCGCGACGGCGAGGGAGGAGACCGTTTCGTACCCGGTGATCTCGCGCGACCCCTCGCGCAGCACCAGCGCGTGCCCGGGCGGGATGCGCTTGACCCCCACGTACGGAGTGGAGTCGCGCAGCGCCTCCGGGGTTTCGGGGCAGGCGAGGAGCGCGGCGAGGTGCCCGATGTCGAGCTGCGCCTCTATGAGGTCGGCGAGCGGCAGGGCGGCGGTGGCGTACGCGGTGCCGCCAGCCCAGGGCGTGTAGAAGACCGGTCTGGCCCCGGCCAGATCGCCGGCGACGGTGATACGGCGTCCGATCTGGGCGACCGCCGTGTAACTGCCGGGCCAGGCGGTGAGATGGCGCAGCGCCCCGCCGCGGGCGGCGAAAAGACCGACCCTCAGCTCCTCGTCGCTGGCCCCGCAACAGCCCAGCACGGCAAGCCTGGTGAAGGGATCGACGGTGATGACACGGACCTCGTCGGGCCGCCAGTCGCCCACGGCCCACAGCGGATCCGGGTCGCCCCACAGGAGTTGGGAGCCGACGGGGTGCACGCTGCGGCCCTCGTAGTCCTCGCCCACCGCCCCCGCGGACCCGGAAGTCCCGTCCGTACCAACAGAACCAACAGAATCAGCCGCCACGGAAGACCCGAGAGATCCACCGGTCCCACCAGACCCACCGGACCCTGTGGATCCGTTCGACCGGACCGTACTCGCCGTCCGTACCGGCCCTCCCGTGCCGAAGCGCGCGGCGATACTGCTCCATCCCACCAACCAGCGCATCGCCGCCTCCACAGCCCGTGGACAAGTCGAGCAGGCCCAAGAGCCCCCGGAGCAGGATCGGAAACCGCTCCGAGCGGACCGAACCCCGATCCGAGCGGACCGAAACC
Source organism: Streptomyces sp. NPDC057617 (assembly GCF_042800555.1). Classification (NCBI taxonomy): domain Bacteria; kingdom Bacillati; phylum Actinomycetota; class Actinomycetes; order Kitasatosporales; family Streptomycetaceae; genus Streptomyces; species Streptomyces sp. NPDC057617. The sequence goes on from NZ_JBHVGV010000019.1 coordinate 15,898, forward strand.
GAACCCGTCCACCGAACCCGCCGACCAAACCCGTTCGGGAACATGCTGCCACGACAACAGCGCACAGGAGGGCCTACGGAAGCACGCGCGGCAAAGCGAACGCGCCCCTGGCATGGGCCGTTTGGCGCAGAACCGGTGCTTCGCCGGGCTTCACCGGGTGTTCGCCAGCGGTACGCGGACAGACGTGATTCAGCCAAACTCCGGGCCCGGTACGGCACTTCAGCACCGGCACACGCTCAGTCCGGGAGGCGTTTCCCGCCTCCCGGACTGATCCACCGCCCGCGGGGATTGGGGCGGCGGGATCCCCCAGCCCACTGGTTCCAGTACGCAGTGGGCCGACCCACGCAGGTCTCATGGAAGCGCTCCCCCCGTTCCCGGGCCAAGAGCGCACGGCCGGGCGCACGGCCACACACCCGGAGCACGTACCACCGGTAAGGGACTTACGCTCAAGGCATGCCACGGACAACAATCCCGCCATACGGAAGTCCGCCCCTTAACGGTCGGGATGTGGCGAACTACGCTGGGTTTACGAATGCCGCGCGCCTATGCCGCGACGCGGCGGCCGTCTGTGTGTCGAGGGGTGACGCATGTCCAGGGAGCTACGCGGGCCGAACGAAAAGCTCGGCACCGTTCTCGCCCTCGCGGGAATCAGCAACGCCGGTCTCGCCCGGCGGGTCAACGACCTCGGGGCGCAGCGCGGTCTGACACTTCGCTACGACAAGACCTCCGTGGCGCGATGGGTGTCGAAGGGGATGGTTCCGCAGGGTGCGGCGCCCCATCTCATCGCGGCCGCCATCGGAGCCAAACTGGGACGCCCTGTCCCCCTTCATGAGATCGGCCTCGCGGACGCGGATCCGGCCCCCGAGGTCGGGCTCGCCTTCCCGCGCGACGTGGGCGAGGCGGTGCGCGCGGCGACGGAGCTGTACCGGCTGGACCTGGCGGGCCGGCGCGCCGGCAGCGGGGGCATCTGGCAGTCCCTGGCCGGATCGTTCGCCGTCAGCGCGTACGCGACACCGGCCTCCCGGTGGCTGATAACACCCGCCGACCCCTCGGTCGCCCGGGATCCGGCGGTCGCGGAGGCGGCGCAGGGAGCGCACGGCACGAACAGTACGAGCAGCCCTGGGGCCGACCCGTCGGCCGAGGTCTCGCCCCTGCGGGTGGGCCACAGCGATGTGGCGAAGCTGCGGGAGGCGGCGTCCGACGCCCGGCGCTGGGACTCCAAGTACGGCGGCGGGGACTGGCGTTCGTCGATGGTGCCGGAGTGCCTGCGGGTCGACGCGGCACCGCTGCTCCTCGGCGCGTACAGCGACGAAGTGGGGCGCGGGCTCTTCGGGGCCACCGCCGAACTGACCCGGCTGGCCGGCTGGATGGCCTTCGACACCGGCCAGCAGGAGGCCGCGCAGCGCTACTACATCCAGGCGCTGCGGCTGGCGCGCGCCGCCGCCGACGTACCCCTCGGCGGGTATGTGCTGGCCTCCATGTCCCTCCAGGCGACCTATCGCGGGTTCGCGGACGAGGGCGTGGACCTGGCGCAGGCGGCGCTGGAGCGCAACCGCGGCCTGGCCACCGCCCGGACGATGAGCTTCTTCCGGCTGGTGGAGGCGCGCGCGCACGCGAAGGCGGGCGACGCGGTGGCGGCGGGGGCCGCGCTCAAGGCGGCCGAGGGCTGGCTGGAGCGCTCGCGCGAGGGCGACGCCGATCCGTCCTGGCTGGGCTTCTACTCGTACGACAGGTTCGCCGCCGACGCCGCCGAGTGCTACCGGGACCTGAAGGCACCACGTCAGGTACGGCGCTTCACGGAGCAGGCGCTCTCCCGGCCGACGGAGGAGTTCGTACGCTCGCACGGCCTGCGCCTGGTCGTCAGCGCGGTCGCCGAACTGGAGTCGGGCAACCTGGACGCGGCATGCGCGGCGGGCGTACGGGCGGTGGAGGTGGCGGGCCGTATCTCCTCGGCGCGTACCACCGAGTACGTACGGGATCTGCTGCACCGGCTGGAGCCGTACGGGGACGAGCCCAGGGTCGCGGAGCTGCGGGAGCGGGCGCGTCCGCTGCTGGTGGCGCCGGCGTAGGGCGGGTGGCTGTCGCGGGGCCTGCGACAGATGCCATGGTGGGTGCTGTGGATCTTCACAGATCCATGGTTTAAGCAGGTCGCCCGCGGGCCAGTGCACTATCGGGGTGGGAGGTGGCGCGCGCTATGAGCGGACGCGTGGGATTCGACTGCGATGTGCTGGTGATCGGCGGCGGGATCGTCGGCCTGTCGACGGCGTACGCGATCACGCGCGCCGCGCCGGGCACCCGTGTGGTGGTGCTGGAGAAGGAGCCGGGCCCCGGACGGCACCAGACCGGCCACAACAGCGGAGTGATCCACAGCGGGGTCTACTACCGCCCGGGCTCGCTCAAGGCGCGCTACGCCGTGCGCGGCTCCGCCGAGCTGGTCAAGTTCTGCGCCGAGTACGGCATCGCGCACGAGGTCACAGGCAAGCTGATCGTGGCGACCGGACGGGACGAGCTGCCCCGGCTGCACGCACTGGTCCAGCGCGGCCGGGAGAACGGCATTCCGGTACGGGAGCTGGGCCCGGCGCAGATCACCGAGTACGAGCCGCACGTGCGCGGCCTGGCGGCGATCCAGGTCGGTACGACCGGGGTCTGCGACTTCCTCGCGGTCGCGGAGCAGCTCGCCGAGTCCGCGGGCGGGTCGGGCGCGTCGGTACGGTACGGCGCGGAGGTCACGGCGGTCGACCGGCGCCCCTGGGGGGTCGCGGTCCGCACGGCCGCCGGGGACATCGTCAGGTCACAGGTCCTGGTGAACTGCGCGGGGCTCCAGTGCGACCAGGTCGCACGGCTGGCGGGCGACGACCCGGGGATGCGGATCGTGCCGTTCCGCGGCGAGTACTACGAACTGGCGAGGCCCGGTCTGGTACGAGGGCTGGTCTACCCGGTACCGGACCCGGCGTTCCCGTTCCTGGGCGTGCATCTGACCCGAGGCATCGACGGAACCGTCCACGTCGGCCCGAACGCGGTCCCGGCGCTGGCCCGCGAGGGCTACACCTGGAAGGCCGTACGCCCCACGGAAGTGGCCGACACCCTGGGCTGGCCCGGCTCCTGGCGTACGGCACGCAAACACTGGCGCTACGGCGCGGGCGAACTGCACCGCTCCCTGTCGAAGCGCGCCTTCGCGACAGCGGTACGGCGGCTGCTCCCCGCGGTCACGCCGACGGACCTCCGCCCAGCTGCAGCCGGCGTACGCGCCCAGGCGGTCCTACGGGACGGCACCCTGGCCGACGACTTCCTCATCCAGGAACGCCCCCGCACAGTCCACGTCCTCAACGCACCTTCGCCGGCGGCGACGGCATCGCTGCCGATCGGTAGGGAGGTGTCGCGGCGGGCGCTGGCGATGCTGGGGGAGGCCTGAGGCGAGGGGGTCGGGCGGGGGCGTGGGGCCTGGGCGGGGATCATCCCCGCGTGCGCGGGGAGCACCGTCCGATGAAATATCCGAACGGGTTGTTCGGGGGACCAACCCCGCGTGCGCGGGGAGCACTCTTCCTGAGCTGGGGGTTTATCCGGGCCGTGGGCTGGTTTCGCTTACTTTCGGGGAACCGGCACAGCTCACCCTCCTCCCCCTACGGGCAATTGAGGCAGCCGTTCCGCTCGCCCCTGCGGACATTCTCGTCCACCCACAGCCCGACGTCCCGCGATCCCGCCCCTTCGTACGCAACCTCGCGTATACGGCCGGCGCACGGATACGCACCTCAGACCGCCCGCACGACAACTACTCACACAGATCGGCGCGCAGCGCCGCTCGGCCACACCACATCCACCGGAAGCCCGGCCCCGCGCGCCTCGGTCACCACATCCGCCGTGCCGCCGCCCTTACCCGAGGGGGGCTCGCCGTTCCATACCGCGACCAGCCGATCCGCCCGTTTCAACAGCTCGGCGTTGGCCGTCTCGTATCCGCACCAGGAGGTCAAAGACCGGCGCGTGGTCCGGCTTCACTTTCCTCTCCCGGTAATCCCGGGAGGGGATCACCACGACCAGCCGCCCCCCGAGCGCACGACACCCCGGTCAGGTCCTCGCGATACGGCGCCAACACCTCACGCAGCGCGGCCCGTACGAGCGGCGCGCTCGCCACGGTCAGGTCCATGTGCCCGGTCACCGCCAGCGTCACCACACGCTTACCCCCCTCAAAACGAAGCGAACGCACCAGCGGTGCGGCCCGCTCACAGCTTCCGGACCATCACGGCATACAGCGGGGAGTCGTCGGAGGGCTTTGCCTCGCCTGCTTTGCGGTAGTTCCAACGCTCGTACAGAGCCTGGACTCTTGGGTGTGCGGCGTCCACCAAGAGCGTGACCATGTCGGCCCGCACCGACCCGAGCAGCGCGTCGTGGATCCGCCGCGCACGTCCCGTACCGCGCCATTGCGGAGTCACCATGAGTTCGGACAAAGCAAACACGGAGCCCCTGAGGCCGCAGGGACGCCGATGCCCCTTCCACCAGCCGCCCGGCTTGAACATCGAGCCGTACGCATAGCCGACCGGGCCACCCTCCTCCCAGCCGGAAACGCACCGCCAGTCCTTCCGTGAGGACCAGAGGTCGACGAAGTAGGCGAAGCGCTCACGCGAGTGGAACGGGTCCGGATCACCGGCGTATGCCTCGTCGTGGATGTCCAGCAGCAGCGAACGCACGTCCCGTGCGTCCGCGTGCGTGTAGCGCTTCAGATCCATTGGCCGGACTCCGAGCATCTTGCGCGTGGCAGCGCGAGTGGTGACTGGTTTGCTGGGGCCGTGCCCGGTGCGCGGGGTGCGACGCCCTGTTCCGCGTTGCCGACGCCGTCGCGGCGGGTTGAGCCGCGACGGCACGGAGGATCAAGAAGCGACGGCCTCCAGCGGCACCTGGATCTCGGTCACCCAGGAGTCCTGCGGGCCGCAGGACTCCAGGTAGAACTCCCGCCCCAATTCGGCGGCCCGCCGCCCGGAGGACTCGATCCAACGCCCGAGCGTCTGGATGGTGGGGAGCAGCGCGTCCATGGAACCCCGGTGCACGATGGTCGCCGCCTGCTCGACGGCGGGCAGGTCGACGATCGCGAAGTTCTGCGTGGAGCCGGTGTCGGCCGCGCTCGCGTCGACGGACACCGACGCGCCCGCGTGGACCGTGATCGCGTTCGAGCCCGAGTCCCCGTGGTCACCGTTCCCGCCCCCGGCCAGCTCGTACCAGGCGATGTCCGGGCCGGTCATGGCGATGCCCGCTGCCTCCAGTTGGGCGTGCAGCCGTCGGTAGAGCGGCTGGATGACCGGCCCGATGTGTCGGGGGTCGAAGCTCTCGGCGGTGGCCGACAGCACGGCCACGCGGGTGGCGGGCAGGAACTTGAGTACGACCTCGTCGGTGGGCATGACGCCCTCGCTCTCGATGGTGCGGAGCCTTCGCTCGACCCGTGCCAGCCGATCCGCGGTCTGCGCGATGACGTCGGCCAACTCGGCCCGCCGCAGCCGCAGCATGCCGCGGAGTTGCTCGGTGTCGACCTTCGCGTCCAGTACCTCGCCCACTTGCTGCAGGCTGAGGCCGAGGTCCTTGAGCGCGATGATCCGGTTGAGCCGGGACAACTGGGCCGCGTCGTAGTAGCGGTAGCCACTGGACGGGTCCACTCGGGCAGGCGGCAGCAGACCGAGTGCGTCGTAGTGGCGCAACATTCGGACCGAAACATGGCCGTAGGCGGCGAAATCTCCGATGGTGAACATGACTCCTCCAGTACAGGGTCTCCCAGAGTGTGAGGGTCAAATGCCCGAGGGGTCAGGTCGGGACGGGGGTCCAGGCTCCGCGGTCGTCGAAGAGTCGGCGGGTGACGTCGAGGAGAGGTTCGCCGTCTTCGACCGTCTCGTTCGAGTTCCTGGTGCGCCGGACGGGTGCCGTAGGCGTCCGGCGGCGATGAGCGTGTCGTAGCGGTCCGCGTATCGCTCCAGTTCGTCCAGACGGAGTACAGGGTCAGCGCGCGCGTGCAGGCGGTGTGTACCCAGCAGGTCCGCCCCGCCACCCGGGTCCCGGTCTCGTCGAAGCCGACCACCTCGCAGTCGACCAGTTGGGCGCGGACGGTCTCGGTGTGCGCGGCCACCGCGCCGGCGGCCTGTTCGCTCCACGTCAGCAGCGAGGCCGTGGCGACCTGGAGGCCCAGGCAGTCGGCCGGCAGTTCCGCGCACCGTGCGTAGGGCAGATGTTGGCGGTTGATCAGGTAGACGGCCAGTGCCCGCACGCCGGACCCGTACGACTTCGGCTTGACGAAGCCGTCCGAGGATGGCGGCTTCGAGGAGTTCTTCGAATTCGTCTCCGCAGCGAAGAGCCCCGCCGATCCGAACGGAAGGAAAGGCGGGGCTCAGCGCGGAGGCGCGCAGATCACGCGCCGAAGGTACGGCCGAACTCGCCCGCCTTGACGCCCGCCACGAACGAGGCGAACGCACCGGCAGGGAGGTTCAGAACCGGACCGCTCGGGTTCTTGGAGTCGCGGACGGGAACCACGCCGGTAGCCGACGCGTACGCGGGAGCCCACTCGACGCAGGTGCCGCCGTTGTTGCTGTAGGAGGACTTGACCCAACGGAGTTCGGTCGTGGTCGTGGTTGTCACGGGGTGCCCTTTCGTACCTCATTGATCATGTCCACTGATGCCGCTTGCGACAGCGATACGGCCTGTAGTTGATGGTAGGCCGTCAACATGCCCCGGACGAATACGAGTTCACGGTCCAGGTGTCCCTGGGTCTGAGACTCCATATACGCGACGACGGAGCAATCGGACAGGGTGAGCAGGTTGACCGATCGGTCAAACGTCCTGTGCTCCCCGATCGCGTACGGGGCGATATGCAGCGCGGTGTTGGGGAGCGCGGCGAACTCAATCAACCGATCAAGTTGAGCCGCCATGACCCCGGGTCCGCCCACCGGCCTGCGGATGCAGCTCTCGTCCATGACCACCAGCACCATGGGAGGACGGGCCCGTACCAACGCGGACTGCCGCTCGGCCAGGAATGAAACTCGCTCATCTGCCTGTTCGCGTGTGATGGCACCCCGATGTACGGCGCTGTCCGCCAGCACCTGTGCGTACTCCGGGGTCTGAAGAAGCCCCGGAATGATCCCGACCTCGAACACCCTGATCTCTACCGCTCGGCCCTCAAGTCCGACGTACTCAGGAAACCCTTCCAGCAGCGAACCGTGCCGCATCTCGCCCCACTCGCGCTCGAACGAGGCGGCAGTGCCGACAATCCCAAAGGCGAGATCGAGCTTGCGCGAGAGCGGGAGGGTCGGCGGTTTGCGGGCAGTTTCCAGGGCCGAAATATGCTGGCTGGAACATGACACACGCCCGGCTAAGTCTTCCTGGTTCCAGCCGCGTTCCTCCCGCAATTTACGCACACGGGCCCCAAACGCCGCTCGCGGGCTGCTCTCGGGGTTCAACTCCTTGCGATTGACCATGCGTTGCCCAAGCCTTCCTTCGCTCCTGATTACTTGAAGGCGTCTCGACTCTACGCCACTCTGAGTGCCCCCGGTAGTCGTTTGGCTACGGAGAGGAACCAGCCTTGCCCTGCAAGCGCACTCCTCGCAAGTCCCGTGGCGGCGCAGCCGAGTTGGCCGAGAGTGAAAAGGGCAGATGGAGGGCGTGTGACATGTACGGGAACCGCAGGCCGGACCAAACCGACCACAGCGTTGTGCTGCGGTGGAGCAGTCACCCGAGGTGCGTGGCGCTGGCGCGGATGGAGTTGCGCAAGGCGCTGGCCGGCTGGGGGCTGTCGGAGCTGGAGGACGCGGCCGTCCTGATCGTGTCCGAGCTGCTCAGCAACGCCGGTCTGCACGCCAAGGTGACGCCGGAACAGATCATCGAGACGCGCTACTTCCGCAGCTCGGGCGCTCTGCGGATCGAGGTCCACGACGGTTGTCCGGACCGCCCGCAGCCGCGTACCCCCGACCCCGAGGCGCCGGACGGGCGCGGGCTCCTGCTCGTGGACGCGCTGGCGGACGAGTGGGGCGTGGCCGACCGGGCCGGCCCGGGGAAGATGATCTGGGCCTCATTGTCGTTGCAGGGCGCGGCGGAACGTAACGCGACGGACGGGGGGCCAGGACGTGGCTGACCTGTCGACGACGGGTGAGGGCGAGCGCCCTCCGCTCGGCGCGGTACGGCGGCCGGACATCGTCCCGTACATCGCCTGCTGGTCCTCGGAGCACCGGCCCCAGGGCACGCTGGTCGTCCGGGGCGGCGGCATCGCGTACGCCGACGAAGGACCGTACGAGCGCGACGACCTGGGCGTCCTGTGGAAACGGGTGGGGATCAGCCCCGGGAAGGGACGGCCGGAGTTCGGCAACGTCCACTTCCTCCGCCAGCGCCGCGCCATGCGCAAACTGCTGTGCCAGATCTGCGGCGGCCCCTCCGACCGTACCGACAACGGCACCCTCTGGGCGCTCGGCGAGAACGCGGACTACCCGGACCTGCACAAACCCGGCTTCGTCACCACGCATCCACCCCTGTGCGTACCCTGCGCTGTCACCTCGGTCGGAGCCTGCCCCCACTTACGCAAACGCCACGTCGCGTTGCGCGTCAAGACATTCGTCGTGGCCGGCGTACACGGGGTCGTGTACCAGCCGAACGGGATACTCCCGGTCATGTACGAAGCAGGCGGCGTCGCCTTCAAGAGCCGACGGCTCCCCTGGGTCCTCGCCGGCCAACTCATCATGGAACTCCAGGAGTTCACGGTCGTGGACCTGGCAGCAGAACACGCCGCCTACCTGAAACGGGCCGAGGCACGAGGCAGGATCTTCGGCAGACGCTGACTGGACCTGGCTGGTCATCGCCGCACACGCCCAGCACCGCCTGCCCCGCCGGCTCGCTGTCGACCTGTGACGCCCCTGGGAGAAACCGGCCGACCCGAACAAGCCGACCCCGGCCCGCGTCCGCCGCGGGTTCCGGAACCTCCAGGCGCGGCTGCGACCGGCACCCAACCCCGCCGCCGCACCTGAGTCGGAACGACGAACTGCTCGATCCCGAAGTGGCGCTGGCCGCCGCCACCACGATGCTGAAGGAACTCGCACGCGACTCCCACGGCACCACCGTCGAAGTGACCTGGGACCCACGCCAAGAACCCTCGACCTGGACCGGCCAAGTCATCGCCGTCCGCGGTGACGAGACAGCCCAGACCGACAGCGGAGGTTAAACGACAAGCTCAGCTTGTTCTTTTGAGGTCGCGACCCACCGGAGAGACCTAGGTCCTGTCCGGCGGATCTTCGTAGCGGCGGTGCGACCGAGTCAGGCTTCTTCGCCCCCACCATCGCCATCGCCGTCCGCGGTGGCACCGCCGTCGCCGTAAGCCGCGTCAAAGCGCCTGCGGCTCTCACGGATGGTGTTTTCCTGCGCCATCGCCCAGTTGAGCAGGCCCAACAGCTGCTCGTAGAGCGACCGGCCGACTTCGGACAGGGTGTACTCGACCCGTGGCGGTGTGCTGGGCACAACGGTACGGATGATCAGCCCGTCCCGCTCAAGCCTGCGCAGGGACAGCGTCAGCATGCGCTGGGAGACCCCGTTGACGTGACGGTGAAGATCGGCGTATCGCAGGGGGCCGTGGCTGAGCACGGCCATGATCAGCACCCCCCACTTGTCGGCCACCCGCGCGAGGATGCCACGCATCCAGGCGTTTACCGCGCCGGAATTTTCCAGCGCACGAACATCGATGTTCGTTCCCGACATTAAAGTGCCGTCTTCCTTCACGGGAGCGAGTCTCTCACACTTGACCTTGCGCGCAGAGCGGCTGAGCAGCCTCAAAAGCCAACGCTCAGGCACGCCCCCTTCGGCAAGGAAATGGAAATCCGAAGGGAAATGTCAGGCCCCAGCCGCTCCGACGAAGAGTCGCGGAATGCTTCGGAATTCACGGACAAGTTTCCAGTGCCCTGAATACCGATTGTGCCGAAGAAAGGAATTTCATGATCGACACCAGTGACGTCGTAGTGGTGGGAGCGGGTCCGAGCGGACTGGCGTCAGCACTTCAGCTCGGAAAGGCCGGCGTCCGGGTGCGGCTCCTCGAACGCCGCCGTACGCCCTCGGACCAGCCACGCGCACACGTTCTCAACGCGCGGACGATGGAGCTGTTCCGAAGCTGGGGCGTGGCCGACGATGTGCGCGAGGACGGCCTCGCACCCGAATTGGCGACGTCCTTCGGTGTGCTGACCGAGCTGTCCGGTGAGGAGTTCGGCAGACTGGACATCGACGAGGACGCGACCGCGTTGTATTCGACCGAGCGGCTGTGCAACTGTCCGCAGGACAGGATCGAGGCTCGGTTGTTGGCGGCGGTCCGCGCGCTGCCCACCGTCAGTGTCGAATTCGGCCACGAGGTCACCGATATCGATGTGTCCGAGGACGATGTGACGGTCGGCGCGCGTGACACGCAGGGGAGGACGAGCAGTATGTCCGCGCGGTTCCTCATCGCAGCGGACGGGGCCGGCAGTTGGCTCCGGGACCTGACCGGAATCGAGATGCCCCGAGCCACTCCGCTCGGGCGCCGGTTGAACATCTACTTCCACGCCGACCTCACGAGCCAGGTGCGGAGCCGGCCGTTCATCCTGTGGTTCATCCACAATGTCGCGACCCAGGGCATCTTCATCTCCCTCGACGGTCGCACCAGATGGGTGTACAGCGTCGAGATGAGTGCCGGGGAGTCGGCCGACGACTACCCGGCAACCAGGTGTCGCGCGCTCCTGCGTGCCGCTCTCGGTGTCCCGGACATCGAACCCGACATCCGCTCCACCCTCACCTGGACAGTGGGCATGGGCGTCGCCGACCAGCTCCGGAACGGCCCGGTGTTTCTGGTCGGCGACGCCGCCCACACCTTCCCGCCCGCAGGGGGAATGGGCATGAACAGCGGGATTCAGGACGCGCACAATCTCGCCTGGAAGCTGACCGCGGTCCTCAACGGGCAGGCGGGCGAGAAGCTGCTCGACACGTACGAGGCCGAGCGCCGTCCGGTCGCCGTTCACAACGCGACGCAGAGCATGGTCAACGCCCGACGGCAGCAGGAAGCCGCGCGGGCGATGGCGTCCCCGGACTTCCTGGCGCTGCTCGCGAGCCCCGAGGGCGGCGGCCTGCGAGCGGCCGTGGCTTCCGGACTGCATGACTTGCATGAGGAGTTCCAGTCGCTGGGACAGCAGTTCGGGTATGTCTACCGCAGCGACGCGCTGGTCGACGACGGAAGCCCGCGACGGGACTCCACGGTCACTCAGTACAACGTCACCGCGCGTCCCGGGGCTCGCGCGCCGCATGTACTCCTGCGAGACGCCCATGGTGACTCGTGGTCGTCGGTCCAGCTCTTCGACGGGCACTGGAGCCTGGCGTTCGCCGGACCCGCGGCGAAGTGGGCGGAAGACGTAGAAGACGCGGCCCGCGTTCCGGTCCGGACGTTCGGCGTGCACGGGCTCGAACCGACAGGTGGGCTGCGTGCGGACGACTATCTGGGTCTCATGGGACCTGAGGCGTTGGCCGAGCTCTACGAATTGCGGATCGGCGATGCCGAGAGGCCGGGAGGAGCCGTCCTTGTGCGGCCGGATGGTCATGTGGCGGCGCGCTGGCAGGACGGGCCACAGGATGTCACCGATGTAGTACGCGTCATGGACGCGGTACTCGCCCGCGCGTCGACGGCCTGACGGACGCCTGCGAGTCAGGTGATTCCGTACGAGGCATCTCGTCGAGAAAACGGCCGTCAAGTCCCGCCCGGCAGGGCGGAAGGGACCCAGGTAGGCACGGCAGTCGCGCAGGTCAGGCAGGTGCCGGAGCCGCCGGCCCCTGGCGTACTCCGGCGGTCCGTCCCCGCCCGCCACCACGACGGCCACCGGGCGTTCACGGGCGGCGGCCACGAGGCCGCCGGGGTGATGCCGGCGTCGTGGCCGCCGGCCTGCCGGGACGCGCAGCCCGCGCGGACGGCGATACGGACGGCCTCCCTACCGGTCACCACACAGGGCGGACGCACGCCCTGGCTCGCCGGTTCGGCCGCCACCCGCCCGAACTCCACCCGGTACTCGCAGCTGCGCGCGGCGACGGCGACGGCGGCGGCGAGCACCGCGTACTGCACCGCCAGGAGCCTGGTCGGCGCCACCGCCACCGCCAGCAGGCACACGCCTAGTAGTACCCCTTCGCCCCGTCAAGCAGCTCCCTCACGATGTCCGCATGCCCCGCGTGCCGTCTGGTCTCATCGACGAGCTGGTCTCATCGACGAGATGGATGGGCATCCAGCGGAGGTTGGCGTTGCCGGAGCGGCAGCCGGGGTGGCGGCCGACGTCATCCAAAGAGGCCGCGGCCACGATCTCGTTGCTCCCGGCGCACTGGGCCTCGTACGACGCACACGCGCGGCCGGGAGTGCGCCCCATCGCTTCGGGGGAACCGGATGCGCACCACCGGCCGTGCTTCAGGCCCGGGTGTAGCCGCCGTCGGCGAAGAGTTCGGCGCCGGTGACGAACGACGGCCCAGCACGATCCGACGGTCGCCGGACGGTCGGCCGAGACCATGACGGCACTGCTGACCCTGCTGCGGACGGAGATCAGCGCCGCCCAGCGTCACGGCGACATCGATGGCGCTGCGGATCCGGAGCGGTTGGCGGCACTGCTGCTGACGGTGGTCCGAGGTATCGAGGCGGTAGGCAAGGCCGGCCTGGACCCGGAGACGCTGCGGGACATCGCAAACACCGCACTGGCGGTCCTGCCCATGCCCGAGGGGCAGAAACGCCTCACACCCGGGCGCAGTCCGGCCCGCGAGAACTGACTTGGTGCCATTGCTCTGGCGGGGCAGGGCATGCGCTGGCGGAGGTTCCGAAACGTTCGGCGGACCCGGGCCGGTGCGGGTGGTGACCGCGGGCTCAGGCCAGGTCTCCGGCTTGGCGAAGCGGAACTTGGGCCCGTGCCTTGGCGGTCGGCCGTTCGTTCCGGGCAGCCACCGGCGTCTGTCTTGGGTCGTCAGGTCCGGGGCGGTGGCGCGCTCATCGCTGCCGTCAGGAACGTGATCGCCCATCGCCGGGCCGCCTCGCCCGCTACCGGGGACGCGCAGCCGGGGGAGGGCTGCTGGTGGACCTGGAGGCGGTCGACGGCCGTCACGGCAAAGATCCCCCGCATCCGGAACCACAGCTCCTCCGGGGAAAGGCCGGGCAGTACGCGTGCGAAGGCTGCGAAGTAGCGTTCGCGGACCGAGTCCTCGGCCGGGCCGGTCCAGCTGCGTGCCTCCTCGGCCGGGTCGCTGAGGATCGTCACGATCAGCCGGGACGTCCGGGCGCCGCCCTCGTCGCCGGCCGGCATCTCGTCGAACAGCGGCCCCGCGAATGCCTCCACCAGTTCGCTGACCGGCGGGTCGGGGGTCCGGGCAAGCAATGTGTCGAGCCCGGCGCACTGGGCAGCGGTGATGGGCTCGACCACGCGGCGGGCGACCGCCGCCATCAGCTCCGCCTTCGAGCCGAAGTGGTAGCCGACGGCGGCCAGGTTCGCTCCGGCGAGTTTGGTGATCGCGCGGACCGAGGTGCCGCGGTACCCGTGCTCGGCGAAGAGGTGCTCGGCCGCGTCGAGGATCTGGGTGCGGGTGTCTGGGGTCGCCACACGAGGGACTCTACATATGTTTGAATGAAACGAACGTATGAATCAAACGAACGTGTGAAAGAGGACTGCCATGAAGCTGCTCGTGTACGGCGCCGGGGTCTGCGGCAGCCTGTTCGCCGCCCGCATGCACGAGGCCGGCCACGACGTCTCGCTCCTCGCCCGGGGCGAGCGCCTGACCGCCCTGCGCCGGCAGGGAGTGCAGCTCGCCGAGGAAGACGGCCCTGTCAGGCAGGTGCCGATACCGGTGACCGAGCACCCGGACGGCGGGTACGACCTGATCACCGTCTTCGTCCGCACCCACCAGGTGGATGCGGTGCTGGAATCACTCGCTGGTGTCCAAGGCGACGTGCTGTTCCTGCTCAACTGGGCAGCCGGCCCGGAGACGCTGGGTACGGTGATCGGCCACGAGCGGGTGCTGCTCGGCTTCCCCAACACTGGCGGCACGATGGACGGCGACGTGGTCCGCTACCGCAAGACCAATTTCATCACCCGCCGGGTCGCGATGCCGATCGGCGAGCCCGACGGCCGTACCACCCCGCGACTGGTACGGATCGTGGAGACGTTCCGTACCGCCGGGATCAACGCCAGGGCCGAGCCGCAGATGGACGCCTGGCTCAGGACGCACGCCGCGTTCGAGGTCCCGCTCGGCCAGGCGGTACACGCGGCGGGCGGCCCGGTAGCGCTGGCCGACGCCCCGGACGCGGTCCGCGGCATGCTCCACCTCATGCGGCAGAACCTCGCCGCGATGGAGACGCCGCCGGTACCCCGCGCGTTCGCCGCGTTGCGGGCTCTGCCGCAAGGGCTCCTTGTGGCCGTGCTCCGGCGCTTCCTGAAGAGCCCGACGGCCGTGCACAGCGGACTCAACGACCCCTCGCCTGCCACGGCGGCCGAACTCAAGCAACTGGCCGAACAACTCCGTACCCCTGCGGGATCCCGCTGAGCGACCCAGGACGGCGAAAACCTCACCACGGACACCACCGCCAGTCCCACAGTTCTCAGTCCTCGCCCCCACCTCCGCCGGCTCCACGGACGGCAACTGCCGACCTCATGACCCAGCTGAGCCACCGAGTTCGAAGCGCATTTCGGAGCCGGCCCAACGACCGCCGACCTGTCGGTAGCGTGATCGGCATGACAGCTGAGGACGAGGCGGCACACGGCGAAGCACTGGCCGGCGGCATGGTGAACGGGGGCGCGGTCTTCCGCCGCGGTTCCCTCGTCGAACGCCCGGCCCCGCCTACTGCGCGCGCCCTCCACGCCCATCTCCTCGCACTCAAAGAGCACGGCTTCGATGCGGCTCCGACCCCGGTCCGGCTCACCGCGGACGGCCGCGAACAGCTGACCTACATCCCCGGCGACGTCGCCCTGCCGCCGTTTCCCCGCTGGGTGATGACGGAGACCGCTCTCAGTTCGGTGGGAAGCCTGCTGCGTCGCCTGCACGACGCCAGCGTGGCCATCGCTGTGGACACCCGCGCCGCGTGGCCGCGGGCTCTGGCCGACCCGGAGGGAGGAACGATGCTGTGCCACAACGACGTGTGCCTGGAAAACGTCGTCTTCCGCGACGGCCGCGCCACGGCCCTGATCGATTTCGACCTGGCAGCGCCCGGACGGCCACTGTGGGATGTCGCCATGACGGCCCGCTACTGGGTCCCCATGCTCGATCCCACGTCCGCGGCCCCCCTCTACCCCGCCGGGCTGGATGTCTCGACGCGACTGCGACTCCTCGCCGACGGCTACGGCCTCTCCCCGCAGGAGCGGGCGGAACTACCCGGCATCATCGAACAGGCCACCGCATCCTGCCGGGCCTTCGTCGCCGACCGAGTGACCGGTGGCGATCCCGTCTACACACAGGCGCTGGCCGAGCGCGGTGGATGGCAACGGTGGGACCGCATCCAGGAGTGGCTTACGGCCCACCATGAGATGTTCACGACCGCGCTGCTGGACTGACCGGCCCAAAGATGGCTGTAGATCGTGATCCGGGAGAGGCGTGTCGGTGAGGGACGGCCGTTATTCCAGCCACATCCCGTCGCGCATGATGACTCTCCCGCGCAGTTCCGGCTCGCCGCGCCAAGCGCGCACAGTCTTCGGGACCACTCGTACGTACAGAAAGGAACCCTCTTCCACGCGTGGGTCCCACCCGAACTTGCCGGTGAACGCCTCCGCCGCGCCTCCGGGCACCTCCTGGTCCGGGAAGCACTCCGCCTCACCCTGGAGAAGCACCACGTCGAAGGTGTCCGGCAGCGCCAGGCGCACGCGCGGCTCCGCGCGGACGTTGCGCGCAGTCACGGAAGCGGCGCCGGTACACATCCACACCGCCCGCCCGTCCCACAAGAACCACAGCGGCACCTGGTGCGGCCCGTGATCAGGATGAGCCGTCGACACCCATACATCCCGCTCGGCAACGAGCCGCTCCAGAACATCGCGCACACGCTCCGCCGTCCGGCGACGAACGATCCCCGTGGACTCCATGAGGACCGACCCTAGCCAGCAGGCGCGAAGCGCGCCTGAGGCGCAGGACCTACTCCCCGCGACCGATGAACCCCTCAGCTCATGGCTCGGGCAGCTCATGGCTCGGGACGACCAACTTCGGTGCCCGGAGTGGCCGACGGGTGGGCCGGGCGGCGCCTCGGCGAGGGACACTGGCAGACGGGCGGGGTGTGAAGAGGCGGGGTGTGAACGGGTGCGGCGGGGGCTTCCGTGGGCGCTCCGTAGAATCGGTGCGTTGTGGGCGAACGCGAGAAGACCGGGATGACTGAGATGGCCGAGGCGACCGAGTCTGTTGAGCGAGGCATGGCCGGAGGGACCGACGGCGCCGATACGGCCAACGGCGCCGGCGGGACCAGTGGCGTCGGTACGGCCAACGGCGTCGGTGGCGGCAGTGCGGGCGGGCGGGCCGGGGACCGGATGATGAGCCGGATGTTCCCCGGCGGCACCGGGCCCGCCGCCGACCCCGCGGGCTCCCACTTCGAGCGCCGGATCCGCAGCTTCCAGCCGCGCCGCAGCCGGGTGACCCCGGGCCAGGCCGACGCGCTGCGCCGGCTGTGGGCCGTCTGGGGCCTGGACATCGACGGGCAGCGGGTGCTGAATCCGAGCGAGCTGTTCGGCGGGCTGCCGGTCGTCCTGGAGATCGGCTTCGGAATGGGCGAGGCGACCGCGCGGATGGCCGCCGACGATCCCGGCACCGGAATCCTCGCGGTCGACGTGCACACCCCCGGCCAGGGAAACCTTCTGCGGCTCGCGGAGGAGAACGGGCTGACCAATGTCCGGGTCGCCAACGGCGACGCGATCATCCTGCTCAGGGAGATGCTGCCGCCGGAGTCGCTGGACGGGCTACGCGTCTACTTCCCGGACCCCTGGCCCAAGAAGCGGCACCACAAGCGGCGGCTGATCCAGCCGGAGTTCCTCACCCTGGCGGCGGGGCGGCTGAAGCCGGGAGCCGTGCTGCACTGCGCGACCGACTGGGAACCGTACGCCGAGCAGATGCTCGCGGAACTGACGGCCCACCCCGGCTTCGAGAACACCCAGCGGGATGGCGGATACGCGCCACGGCCGGCCTTCCGGCCGCTGACCCGCTTCGAGGGCCAGGGCCTCGACAAGGGCCATGTCGTCCACGACCTGCTGTTCCGCCGCGTACGGGAACTGCCGCCCGCGGAGCCCGCGCAGCCCGCGTAACGGCGGTTGCCGAGGCCGCGGGAGTCTCGCCCGTACGCAACGCCGACCCGGCCCCCGGGCCGCGGAAGTCTCGCCGTACCGGAGCGCCCGTACGCGCCCCCGACCCCGCGTAACCGCCGGTAGCCGCACAGGCACCATCGCCGTTGTCAGTGCCGCTCGCTACTGTCATCGGGTGTCGGAACTCTCGCAGCAGCGGCTCGAACCGGGTCCGGCGATCCCTGTCCACGTGCCCTCGCAGCGGCCCGAAGGACCGGGGGCCGCCGGTCCCGAGCCTGCCCCCGGGCGTTTTCGGCCGCGCCGTGCGTTCTGGCGCCGACGGGCGGTGCGGGCGGCGGCCGTGATCACGCTGCTCGCGCTCTGCGGACTGGTGATCCTGGCGCTGGTGCGCGACCAGACCGGCACGGAAGGCTTTCTGGTCGGACTCGGGCTCGCCGTCCTGCCCGTACCGCTGCTGATGGCGGCGTTCCGCTGGCTGGACGGGGTCGATCCGGGCCCCTGGCGGAATCTCCTGTTCTCCTTCGCCTGGGGCGCCTTCGCGGCCGCGCTCGTCGCGATCATCGCCAACACCTTCGCGACCCAGTGGATAGCGACCGCCACCGCGGACCCGGCCGGCGCGCAGTCCCTCGGAGCGACGGTGATAGCCCCGGTCGTCGAGGAGAGCGCCAAGGCCGCGGCGGTCCTGCTGCTGTTCCTGTTCCGCAGGCGGGACTTCACCGGGCTGGTCGACGGGATCGTGTTCGCGGCCTTCACCGCCACCGGCTTCGCCTTCACCGAGAACATCCTGTATCTCGGCAGCGCCTTCGGCGAGGACCGGAGCATGGGGAGCGCGGGCCTGGCCTCCGTCACGGCCGCGACCTTCTTCGTACGGGTGGTGCTGTCGCCGTTCGCGCACCCGCTCTTCACCGTGCTCACGGGCATCGGCTTCGGACTGGCGGCGATGGCCCCGCGCCGCCGGCGAATACGCAGGTTCGCCCTGCCGTCGCTCGGGCTGGCGCTGGCGATGGGCCTGCACGCGCTGTGGAACGGCTCGTCGTCGCTCTTCGGCCCGTACGGCTTCTACGCGGTGTACGGGCTGTTCATGGTCCCGGTCTTCGGTCTGGTGACCTGGCTGGCGATATGGAGCAGACAGCGCGGGCTGCGGACGGTCGCGGCCGAGCTGCCCGCGTACGCCGAGGCCGGCTGGCTGCCTCCGGCCGCGCCCCAGGCGCTGTCCTCGATGCGGGCGCGCACCATGGCGCGCGATTTCGCACACCGCACGTTCGGACCGCAGGCGGCCAGAGCGGTGGTGGAGTACGAGGCGTCCGCGACGACCCTGGCGTTTCTGCGCCACCGCGCACGGCGCGGCACGGCGGGGCCGGACTTCGCGGGGCGCGAGCGTGAGCTGCTGGACCGGCTGTGGGCCCGTGGGGGTACGGCAGGGCCCGCGCTGACCTTCGCCGCGCGGGCCACAGGACGGGTACGGGTGCCGCCGCCGTACATCGACTACGACGGCTACAACCCGTACCGCCAGTACTGAACACCCTCAGCCCGCCAGAACTGAACGCCCTCACCCATGAGCGCACTGAGCGCCCTCATGGGTGAGAAGCGTCAGGACCGGTGAGGAGCGTCAGACCGGTGAGAGACGTCAGGGAGTCAGGCCCTTGTCGGCCAGCCAGCTCATCGGGTCGATGCCCGTGCCGTCCGGGGTGTGCACTTCGAGGTGCAGATGCGGCCCGGTCACATTGCCGGTCGCGCCGACCCGCCCGATGGTCTCGCCGGTGGTGACCTTCTGCCCGGCGGTGACGGTCATCGAGGACTGGTGGCAGAACCACAGCTCCGTACCGTCGTCCAGCTCCAGGATCGTGCGGTAGCCGTACGAGCCCGACCAGCCGGCCGAGGTGATCGTGCCGCTGTGCACGGCCTTGATGGGCGTGCCCGTCGGGGCGGCGAAGTCCAGTCCGGTGTGGTAGCCGGAGGACCACATGGAGCCGGACTGGCCGAAGGTGGAGGTGATCGTGTACGAGGAGGTCGGGAGGGTGAAGCTGGCGGCCAGCTTCGCGAGGCGCTCCGCCTCCGCCTTGGCCTTGGCCTCCGCCTCGGCCTTCTTCCGCGCCTCTTCGGCCTTCTTCTCGGCCTCGGTCTGCTGCTTCTTCGCCAGGGCCGCGGCCTGCTCGGCCGCCGCGCGCTCCGCGGCCGCCTTCTCGGCGGCGTCGGCCTCGTTCTGCTGCTGCTCGGCCTGCTGGAGGATCCGGGCCCGCAGGGCCTCGCCGGCGTCGGTGGCGCCCTGCTCGGCGTCCGCCGTCGTCATCCCGGCGGTGGTGAGGGGCGCGCTGGCCAGCAGGTCGGGCTCGGTGTCGGTGTCGCCGGCCAGCGATCCCATGCCCGGCAGGGAGGTGGCGTCGGGGAGGTTGTCCGTGATGGCGTCCGGCAGGGATATGGAGACCGCGGGCTTGTCCTGCGCGGTGGCCATGCCGCCCGCGCCGACCGCGGCTATGACGCCGACGCCGAGGACCGTGGAGCTACGGGCGAAGCCGTTGCGCTGCTTGCCGACGCGGTGCCTGCCGCGTACCGGCCGTACGGATTCCTCGGTCGGGTTCCACTCTCCCCAGGCCCGCTCCGGCTCGTCACCGAACGGGGAGGTTTCGAAGGGGGCGGTGGGGGCAGGCTGATTGGACGCCACTGAGGCGCACTCCTTTCCTTCCTTCTCGCCTACCGGGTTAGCTGACGGGTTCGGAGCAGGAAGGTCTCCTACGGGGGCTCTGAGCTGCACGGAGCAGCAAAGAACTCCCGATTCACCCCAATTGGTGGTTCCCCGGTTCCCTTGCGGGATTCGGCGCGTGCGCACGGTGCCATCTCTTGCGACGGCTGGGACGACCGCGCTGCGTTATCGAACGTTAATAGAGACCGGGCCCTTATTCCAAGCCGTTCCGGGTGATCATTAACAACTTCGCATCGGACACACCAGGGCACATGCACATGCAATCGGGCGAGCTGACTGCCTTTCAGTGCGCCCCGCATACCTGACGGTATGTCAAATGTTATGCGGAGTGGCACCTACCGATCACACACGGTGGCGACGCCCGCCACGGGCCCGGCCGCCCGTCACGGACCCGGTCCCGCTCGGCCGTCACAGGTACCGCTCGGCCGTCACAAGGCCGATCGGCGGGCCGTCACAAAGCCGCTCGGCCGCCACGGACCCTGGTCAGGGAACCAGTGGCATGGTCCTGCGTCGTTCCGGCTGCCCCTCCGTCGGCCGGTTCACCGCCAGCAGCGCCATGTCGTCCTGGCTCCCGCTGCCGCCCGTGTGCCGCCGTACGTCGTCGATCAGCGCCTGGAGCAGTTCGTCGGGCCCCTGGAAGATCCGCCCGTCGAGCCGCTCGCGCGGCAGGTAGAACACCCCGTGCGAATCGCGCGCCTCGGTGAGCCCGTCCGTGTAGAAGAGCAGCGTCGCCCCCGTCGGATAGATGGCCTGCTCCGCCCGGTCCGGCCAGGCACCCAGATCGCTCATCCCGAGCGGCAGCGCGGGGTCCCGGGTCTCCAGCATGCATACGGCTCCGTCCTCGCACATCAGCAGCGGATCGGGATGGCCCCGGTTGACGAGCCGTACCACTCCCCCGTCGTGCGGGATCTCCGCCAGTACGGCCGTGGTGAACCCCTCGAAGGCGTCAAGACCGCCCCGCCGGGACCCGTCGCGTCTGAGAGCGCGCTCCAGGCGCTGCGCGACCCCCTCCAGCGACGACTCCTGCTCGGCGGCCTCCCGGAACGACCCGATGACCACCGCCACCGCTTCGACCGCCTCAAGCCCCTTCCCCCGTACATCCCCGACCACCAGACGTACCCCGTACGGCGTGTCCTGTACGGCGAAGAGGTCGCCGCCGATGAACGCGCCCTCCTGCGCCGCTTCGTACCGCGCGGCGATACGGAGCCCCCCGATCCGTTCCGCGGGTCTCGGCAGCACCGCACGCTGGGCGGTCTCGGCGATGATGCGGGCGGAGGCGAGCCGCTGACCGCTGCGGCGCAGCACCCCGCTGATGTACAGCGCGAGGAGCGAGACGACCACCACGGTCAGCACCTCGCTGAGGGACTCCAGCGACATGAGCGACTTGGCGTAGATGTGCACGGCCAGTTCGGCGAGGAGTGAGGCGACGGCGACCAGCAGCGTGCCGAGCATCGGATAGAACGGGGCGGCGACGAGCGGGGCGGCCGCGTAGAGAGGGCCGGCCGTGACCCGCGTCGGGGTCAGGAAGTCGAAGACCACTCCGCCGATGATCACGAGCACCGGGAGAAAGCGGACCAGCCGCCGCCCGGTACGGACCCGTCCGGTGGGAATCGGCACGCCGTCGCCCGACACGGGACCGGCGATGTCGTCGGCACGCCGGCCACCGCCGCTCAGCCGCTCCGTGAGCTTCCGCACCTTCGCCACCAGTGGTCACCTGCCTAGGGCTACGGACGGTACCGCGCCCCACCCAGGCTGTCCGCTGCCACGTCCGGGGGCGACTCGCCGTCCGCCGAGTGGGCTAGGAAGCCGGTCGGACCGGCCCGCTTCTCAGCAGGTCAGACGGCCAGTCGGCGATACGGCCGGTCGTTCTTGCGGCCGGCCGGTCCGTGAACCGGCCGGTCGGTGAACCGGTCGGTCCGTAAACCGGTCGGCCTGTGAACCAGCCGGTCCGTGAACCGGTAGGTCCGTAAACCGGTCGGTCGTTCGTTCGTTCAGTCAGTCAGTCGGTCAGGTGGCGCTCGGCGTACACCTTCATGGCGTCCCGTACGAGCACTGCTGTCCCTTTACGGTACTTGTCATATGCGGCTGTGAAGCGTTCGTCATCCACATACATTTTCGTGACCCCGATGACATACGACTTCGTGGTCTCGACCGTCACCGAGAGCCATGCGCAGTGACGCCGGGCGATGTCCTGAGCCTCGTCGCTGTCGGGGGCGAGTCCCGCCTCCTTGGCCCGTCCCCAGTCGCGGGCGATGGTCTCGTGCCGGTCCTGGAACTCCTTCCGCTCCTGTTCGCTCAGCGAGCGCCACCAGCGGTCGCCCTTCTCGTACGCCTCCCGGCCCCATCGCTCGGTGACCTCCTGCTCGTACCGTGTGTGATCGAAGCCGTCGAGCACTTCCTCGGCCATGAGTTCCTCTCCTGTCGCGGTCTTGTGGAGAGTGGTCCGCACCGACGCGATCAGCCGCTCGATGCGCTCGCGCTCCCGCTCCAGCAGCCCGAGGTGGGCGCGCAGGGCGGCGGCCGTGTCCTGCTGGCCGTCGAGGACGCGGGCGATCGCGGGCAGGCCGAGGCCCAGCTCCCGGAGGAGCAGAATCCGCTGCAGCCTGACCAGGGCGTCCTGGTCGTAGTAGCGGTAGCCGTTGCTGCCGGTCCGGCTGGGCATCAGCAGCCCCAGGTCGCCGTAGTGCCTGAGGGTACGGCTGGTGGTCCCGGCCTTTTTCGCGATCTCCTGGATCGACCACTCCATGACATCGACGGTAGAAGTTGACGCGACGTAAAGGTCAAGCCCTGTCAGACGTAAAGGTCAAGCCCTGCGGGCGGCACGCGGCGACGACCTGCCAGCGGCGCACGACGACCTGTGGCAGCACACGGCGAAGGCCCGGATCCACTTGGAATCCGGGCCTTCAGCTCTCTTCAGTAGCGGGGACAGGATTTGAACCTGCGACCTCTGGGTTATGAGCCCAGCGAGCTACCGAGCTGCTCCACCCCGCGTCGGTAAACACAACCTTACGCCATCCGGAGCAAGATCATCACCATTGCCTGTCCAGGCCGGGCCGGGCCGGCCCCGGGGACAAGCTAGGCCGCCTCGACCACATCGGCCCGTACCGCCGCGGCCCACTCCACCAGAAGCCGCTGGTAGCGCTCCTGCTCCGCGGGCGACAGCGCGCCGCCGGCCCGGCCCCACAGGGCGCGGATCTCCGTATTGACAACGGCGGCGGACCGTACGGAACCGTCCGCGGGCACCGAGGCGGGAGCCGCATCCGTCGAAACATCGGCCGTATCCGTCGAAACATCGACTGAAGGGGACGAAGGAGACGAAGGGGCAGAGGACGAAGAAGTCGAAGGCGAACCGGACGAGGAAGCGAACATAGGAGACAGGCTACGGCCAGCCACTGACAATCGGCAGAGCGTGTCCCTTTAGCGTGGACCGGTGATCGAAACCATCGTGTTCGACGTCGGCGAGACCCTCGTACGCGACGACCGCTACTGGGCCTCCTGGGCCGACTGGCTGGGTGTCCCCCGGCACACCATCTCCGCGCTCATCGGCGCCGCGACCGTACAGAACAAGGGCGACGCCGACGCCCTCCGCCTCATCAAGCCCGGTATGGACATCGGCGCCGCCAACCGCGCCAGAGAAGCCGCCGGCCGCGGTGAGCATCTCGACGAGTCCGACCTCTACCCGGATGTACGGCCGGCCCTGGCCGGTCTTCAGGCACTCGGCATCCGGGTCGTCCTGGCGGGCAACCAGACCGTCAAGTCCGGCGACCTGCTACGCCGCCTCGACCTGCCCGTCGACCTCGTCGCCACCTCAGCCGAATGGGGAGTCGCCAAACCCGACCCGGAATTCTTCGAGCACGTGATCGAAGTGGGACGGGCCGAGGCCGGCCGGACGGTGTACGTGGGCGACCACCCGGCGTACGACGTGTTCCCCGCCCGGCGCGCGGGCCTGCGCACGGCGCATCTGCGGCGCGGGCCCTGGGGCTATCTGTGGGCGGACGACCCGGAAGTCGTGGAGGCGGCGGACTGGCGGATCGACAGCCTGACACAGCTCACGTCGATCGCGGCGACGATCGCTCCGGACTGAGTTTCGGACCGGGTTTCGGACCGGGTTTCGGACCGGGTTTCGGACCGAGTGAGGCTCCGTGGCCTGGGGGCGCGGTGGCCGGGGCCGGCGGTTCCGTACGTACGGCCGAACGCGGCCCCGTACCGTCACCCGGCGTCGTACCATCACCCGACCCGTACCGTCACCCGGCGTCGTACTCGTGCGCCGGGCCGCCCTGCCACTCCACCCAGGCCGGGTCATCGAGCAGTTCCCAGGCGTCGGGCAGACCGGCCAGCCGCAGGAATTCGATGAGGTGGTCGTCGGAGTGGGCGAGTCCCATGATCCGCCCGCGGACCGTGACCCGCCGCCCGCCTGTCCCCGACGCCCGGTGGACGACGATCGGTGCATCACTCATACGGCCAAGAGTGCGACCTCCGCGCCCGCTCCGCAGCCCCTGGGGATCTCCTTTCGCGTCACATCGCCCTCCGCCGGGCCAAGGGGCTCGGGCCGTCCGGGCCGGGTTGCGCTCAGGCCGCCTTCCCGGTCCGTCTCCGTACCCCGTACACCGCCGCGCCGACCGCCAGCACCGCCGCCCCCGACACGACCGAGGACACGGGCAGCGCGAACGCGAGCAGCAGACAGCCGGCCAGTCCCAGTACGGGGACGGCGCGCGGCGGGCGGCGCTCGGCGGCGCTGAGGGTGAGGGCGGCGGCGTTGGCGATGGCGTAGTAGACCAGGACACCGAACGAGGAAAAGCCGATCGCGCCCCGTACATCCACGGTCGCGGCGGCCACCGCCACGACGGCGCCGACCGCGATCTCGGCCCGGTGCGGCACCTTGAAGCACGGGTGTACGGCGGCCAGGGCGTGGGGCAGGTGCCGGTCGCGGGCCATCGCCAGGGTCGTACGGGACACACCGAGGATGAGCGCGAGCAGCGAGCCGACGGCGGCGACCGCCGCGCCCACCCGTACCACCGGCACAAGACCGGGCACGCCGGCCGCGCGTACCGCCTCGGCGAGCGGCGCCGCGGCACCGGCCAGCCGCTCCGTGTCCAGTACGGACAGCGCGGCGAACGCGACGGCGGCGTAGACGATCAGCGTGATGCCGAGGGCGAGGGGGATCGCGCGGGGGATCGTACGGGCGGGGTCGCGGACCTCCTCGCCGAGCGTGGCGATCCGCGCGTACCCGGCGAAGGCGAAGAACAGCAGCCCGGCCGCCTGGAGCACGCCGCCCGCGCCCACTCCCGTACCGAAGGCGGGTGCCATGCCTTCAGCGGTGTCACCGGTCAGACAGGCGACGACCACCGCGGCGAGCACGGCCAGGACGACGGCGACGATCGCGCGGGTGAGCCAGGCGGACTTCTGTACGCCGAAGCAGTTCACGGCGGTCAGCGCCACCACGGCGGCGACCGCGACGGCGTGCGCCTGCCCGGGCCAGGCGTACGCGCCGACGGTCAGCGCCATCGCGGCGCAGGAGGCGGTCTTGCCGACCACGAAGGCCCATCCGGCCAGATAGCCCCAGAAGTCGCCGAGCCGCTCGCGCCCGTATACGTACGTTCCGCCGGAGGCGGGGTAGCGGGCGGCCAGCCGCGCGGAGGAGGTGGCGTTGCAGTACGCGACGACGGCGGCGACGGCCAGCCCGGCGGTCAGCCAGGAGCCGGCCGCCGCGGCGGCGGGGGCGAGGGCGGCGAAGATCCCGGCGCCGATCATCGCGCCGAGCCCGATGGTCACGGCGTCGAACAGCCCGAGACGGCGGACGAGTTGCGCGGTACCGGCACCGGAGGCCGACGGGCCTGAGGGGCCGGAGGAGCTTGAGGAGCTTGAGAGGCCTGAGGAGTCTGAGGGGCCTGAGGAGTCTGAGGAGCCTGAGCGGTCTGAGGAGCCTGAGGGGCTGTTCACGACGGGGCCGCTCACGACGGGCGCGGGGTGGCGGCGTAGGTGTACGGCGCGCACACCCAGGCACTGTGATGGTCGGCGGCGGCCAGCGCGGCGGCGAGCCGGACGCGTGGCTTCATGGGCAGGTCGGCAGTGGCGTGCAGCGCGCCGAGGGCGAACTCGTCACCGGCGCCGACCGCGGCGTATCCGTCCGCCGCCTCGCCGACCTGGTAGTCGCTGTCTATCGCGAAGAGCCGCCCCCGTACCCCCACCAGAAACGTCCCCGCCTGCTCCTGCTCGGACTCCTTGCGCGCCCAGCCGCCGTCCTTGAGGCAGGTCCGCAGCGCGTTGACGAACGTAGTGACCATAAACCGATCCAGATCCCCCTTGGGCCGCGGCACCTTGAAGGCGTGCTGGAGCAACTGTCCCATCCGGAAACTGGTGGTGAAGCCCATGGCGTACGGCCCGTTGGTGAACACCTTGGGATCACGGCGGACGGTGATCTGGTGTCCGGCGACCCCGGCGGAGTCGCCACCCAGATAGACACGCTTCTTGTGCACCAGTCCGACTATCACCGTCACGTGGGCCTCCGAGATCTCGGCGGATGGGAAGGTGCTGAGCACGCACCACCCGCAGATCGTCCCGCAGCAACCCGGCCCCCCGAAAGAACCCCCGACCAGCCACGCGTCCCTCCGCCCGGCCGCGTAAGGGCCGGGCGGAGGGACGCTGCCGCCGCGGAAGCACGGCCGCTACAGAAGCACGTAGGACCCGGCGAACCTTCCGCCCTCACACCTGACGGACCCGATGGGGTACACCACCGTCCCACCGCCACCGGTGCACTGGAAAGCCAGCACAAAGTCCCCGGGCCCGGCGGGGGCGGGTGCGGGGGCGGCCGAGGCAGTCCCGGCAACCCCGACCAGTACAGACAGCCCCAGCCCGACCGCGGCCAGGGACGCGAGAGTACGACGCATAAGGAGGCTCCTTGTTCGACGTGTCACGGAGATACCGCAACCACGAGACGCATGCCACCGTCCCCCACCAAACACCCCAATTAGTACGATTATTACCACGATCGAGTAGCGCCCCGAGGCACGAGCGGACGGCCCTCTGCCCTCTGCTCTCTGCTCTCTGCTCTCTGCGCATGGCGCCCTCTGGGCAGGGCGTCATCGCGGTGACGTCAGCGCGATGAGGCGCGCATGACGTCAGCGCCAGGCGCTGGCCTCGGTGGCATGCACGCAGTAGGCCTCATAGGTGCTCTTCCCGCCCGCTTTCGGGACCGCGCAGGCCGTCACCTGGAACTCGCCGTCCGGGACGGCGGCCATGTCGGTGAACTTGTCATTGTCGTAATCGATCTCCGCGGCCCGCGCGGTACCGCCGGCGACCTTCACCGTGACCTGGTCCCCGGGGCTGCCCTGCTGAATCCTCGCCCACACCGATTTGCAGTCCTCGCTGTAACGGATCTGGAGAAGGGCCGGATTATCGACTTCGGGCTTGAATGTGCGGGCACCCTCCGCACAACCTTGCCCTTGAGGATTCTTCCCCTCGCACGCCTCGCCGGGACAGCTCGGCTCATCAAAGAGATCATTTATCCAATGCTCCGCGAGCGGAGTCAGAAAAGCAGCCGCAACCGCCCCCGCAGCGGCGGACACCAGGGCCAACGCCGCCGCGTTGCGATTCAGACTGAACCGTCGACGCCCGCCAGGAGCGGGCCCCGCAGGCTCAGGAGCCGCCGCCGAACTCCCCTCGGAGTCACTCGTAGTCATGGATTCACCTTTGTGAATTGGCCGGAGAATTAGATTCTTTGCCCCTGCCCAAGCAGTCAAGGCGCGGCGCAGGAGCAGGGGAAGCATTCAACATCCCTACACGTGCGCCCCCGAGCAAAAAACGAAAGACCTCAGCCAAAGTCACAGCCCCAGCCACCCCCGAACTCGTGACCTATGGCCGATCTCGTCAATGCGTGAGCCGGGCCTCCGGGTCGTCTCCCTCCACGACCTCGACCTCACCGGCGTCGTCGAGCGACAGCGGCCAAGGACCGAAGCAAGGTTTCCGCAAGGTTCCTCCAAGGCCCGCCAATAACAGTTGCACAGAGAACAGCACGAACAGCGCACATGCACACCACTCAGATGCAACCGAAAAAAAGGGGACACCATGCGAATCCGCAGCGCCCTTACGGGGCTCGCACTCGGAGCGGCAATCACAGTGGCCGGTCTGGCCACACCGGCACAGGCCGCGCCGGCCGCGAGCCCGACCACAACCGCTCCCGCCGCCGCGACGGTCTACGGCACCGTGGACCGGGCGCAGGGCGACGTCGGCACCATGGCAACGTGGCGCTTCTGGCGGAGCTACTGGACGATGGCCGAGTGCGAACGAGGTGCGATCGCGGTCATCAACCAGGGCTACGACGCCGCGTACTGCGAGGGCGGCTACGGCACCGACGGCAGGTGGAAGTACCACCTCTACGTCTGGGCCTAGGTGCTGTCCGGCGGATCATGGCCGGAGCCAGAGTCGGACCGCTGCAGCGGTGACGGTGCCGTGGAAAACGTAGGCCCGCTTGTCGTAACGAGTAGCGACTGCACGGGAGTTCTTGAGCCGGTTGATGGTCCTCTCAACTTCGTTGCGGCGCCGGTAGCGGTCACGGTCGAAGCCGGCGGGCCTGCCGCCTTCTTTGCCTCTGCGTCTCCGGTTGGCCTGCTGGTCCCTCGGTTCAGGAATTGTGTGCCGGATGTGGCGTCTTCGCAGGTAACGGCGGTTTCGGCGGGAGCTGTATGCCTTGTCGCCGCTGACGTGGTCGGGCCGTGTCCGGGGCCGTCCGCCCAGTGGCCTGGGGACCCGGATTCGGTCCAGGACCTCGACCATCTGCGGGGCGTCGCCCCACTGGCCAGGCGTGAGCAGGAGGGCCATGGGGCGGCAGCCGCCTTCGCCAGCGAGGTGGATCTTGCAGGTCAGGCCGCCCCGGGACCGGCCGAGTCCCTCGTCGGGGCGGTGGTGCCGAGGCGTCGTCCTTTTTTCGGGACCCGCGGCTTGGCCTTGCGGGCGCCGGCCGCGTGCTGGTGGGCCCGGCAGGACGTCGAGTCGACACCGACCATCGACCAGTCGATCCGGCCCGCGAGGTCGGCGTCGGCCTGGACCGACTGCAGGATCCAGTCCCAGGTGCCGTCCGCCGACCAGCGACGATGCCGTTCGTAGACGGTTTTCCAGGACCCGTAGCGTTCCGGCAGGTCACGCCACGGGACACCGGTGCGGATCCGGAACAGAATCCCGTTGAGCACGGTGCGGTGGTCGTTCCACCGGCCGCCCCGGCCACCTGGCGAAGGCAGATGCGGCTCCAGCAGCGACCACTCGCGATTCGTCAGATCCCCCCGACCCATGACCCAACCAACGAGTGACCGGTCGGAAAGTCACATGATCCGCCGGACACGCCCTAGGCCAAACCAGCACTCAGCCCCGCCGCGAACACCGCGGCGGGGCTTCGCCATCCGCTCACGCACAGACCCCGAAACGACGGAGCGCCCCTGCCCGGCGGGACCGGGTGGGGCGCTTCGTAGCAGATCAGGGGCGTAAGCCCTGCCCGCCGACAGTAGGCCGTGTGGGACTCGAACCCACAACCAACGGATGAAAAGTCCCGGTCGGGCGGTGCCGGCCCGCTCCGCATGATGGTTCGCTGTCCAGAACCACCTGGTCAGAACACTCCACGATGCCGTGGGATCCACCCCAAAACGCCTCGTGCCACCCCATCCGCTCACGCATCGCTCACGCAATCCACCGCCCTGACCAGCCGCGTTTGGCTCTTCGGACACCTCGGCAGCCCTCCCCGACCGGGCTAGGCCGACGACCTGTCGCGCGACCAGGTAGGCACTCGGTTCAGCCACGACTATGGAGGAGCACCGTTCCGCCTGGCCAGCACGCTTTCCTAGCGACGGGGACTTCACCACACAGCTCTGACACCATGGGGTTATGCAGACGAGCTTTGGTCAAGCAACGGCAAAACCCCTCTAACGCCGCAGCTCAGGAAGGGTGGTCCCCGCGCAGGCGGGGGTGTTCCGGCGCGGGCCCGATTCCCGGTGTGATCACTTATGTGGTCCCCGCGCAGGCGGGGGTGTTCCGTTGGCGCAGATGTGCGCGCCGCTGGTGACGGCGTGGTCCCCGCGCAGGCGGGGGTGTTCCGTTGGCGCAGATGTGCGCGCCGCTGGTGACGGCGTGGTCCCCGCGCAGGCGGGGGTGTTCCGGAGAGCAGCTTGTGAAACCCAGCGTCGGACAGGTGGTCCCCGCGCAGGCGGGGGTGTTCCGGCGGTGGCCCAGATCATGCAGAGGGTGTGCGGGTGGTCCCCGCGCAGGCGGGGGTGTTCCGGTGGCCGGGAGCGAGCAGTGGAGCCGGGTCTCGTGGTCCCCGCGCAGGCGGGGGTGTTCCGCGGCACCCCGCTCCTTGCCGGCGGACTCACCGGTGGTCCCCGCGCAGGCGGGGGTGTTCCGAAGCAGGGCTCCAATCGGTGGAGCGACCTGCAGTGGTCCCCGCGCAGGCGGGGGTGTTCCGCACCCACAGGCGGGCCCTGCGGCCGGCCAGCCGTGGTCCCCGCGCAGGCGGGGGTGTTCCGGAGCCGCTTGAAGCCGACCCGGTACAGAGACAGTGGTCCCCGCGCAGGCGGGGGTGTTCCGCTGCAAGTGAGCCACTTACCGCGCGCGGTCATGTGGTCCCCGCGCAGGCGGGGGTGTTCCGCTCCGGGCTGCGGTGGCGCAGGCCGAAGCGTCGTGGTCCCCGCGCAGGCGGGGGTGTTCCGTCCATGAAGTCCTTCGGGCCGACCACGGTCCGGTGGTCCCCGCGCAGGCGGGGGTGTTCCGTGCGCCATGGGCACAGCCATCTCCGAGTACCCGTGGTCCCCGCGCAGGCGGGGGTGTTCCGCTCCCCTTCCCGCCCAACTTGCTGCGCGTGAAGTGGTCCCGCGCAGGCGGGGGTGTTCCGACCGCGCCCAGGTCGCCGGTCAGGTACTTGCCGTGGTCCCCGCGCAGGCGGGGGTGCTCCGCGAACCACCGCAGAGCCACTCCTCCGCCGGTTTACCCTCACCCGCGCGGGAAACACCCGCCCACGCTCTGATGATCATGGCTGGATGTCGGTTCACCCCCGCCCGCGCGGGAAGCACTTGTCGGCCGCAGCCTTCTCACCAGCAAGGTTCGGTTCACCCCCGCCCGCGCGGGAAGCACGGCGCGGATCCGGCCGCGGGCCTGGCTGAGGGCGGTTCACCCCCGCCCGCGCGGGAAGCACGGAGCGCCGCCGGTGGTGGCGCCGGGCCTGATCGGTTCACCCCCGCCCGCGCGGGAAGCACAATCGCCGTTGGTTCGTACGGTCGCCGCCACGCGGTTCACCCCCGCCCGCGCGGGAAGCACGCTTCCCGAGCTGGGGTTCTAGGCGCGGTTTGCCAGTTCTTGGTATTCCTCCGGGCGGAAGGCGACAAGGGTCAAGCCGTCAAAATCAGCCAGGGCTCTGCGACGTTCGCCCGCCGTGTGGAGGGTGTAGCCCTGTTCGTTCGCTTCCGGGTGGATCAGCACGGCGGCACCGGAGCCGATCGAGGCGCTGACCACGCGCCAGAGTTCGTCGCGGACGCGGGCGGAGAGCGTCCCGACGTAGAGGCCGGGGGTGGGCTCGATCATCCAGCGGGTGAGGGCGCCGCGCACGTGGTCGGGAACAGCAGTGGTGGAGAGGACCGTCATGGACGGCATGAATCACCGGTTTCCTTGAGGGCTGGTAAAGGCTCGGGGGCGGCGGCTGGGAGCCCCCCCCCCGGCTCGCAGGCTTGGATCTCACCGCGGCTCGCTCGGCCCCGTCTCGGGCGGCGCTTCATCGAGGCCGAGGACGTACGACGTGTCCGACTGCTGCGCGTAGTTGACGCCTGCGGGTACGGAACCGACCTCGGGATCCCAGAGGTTGACCATCTCCACAGCGTGCCCGTCCGGCAACGGCTGCGCCTCGCCCGGTGCCAGGAGGGCCTGTACGTCCGCAACGATCCTCGGCAGCAGCTTGTACAGACGGAGCCCTTCGCGGAAGCCTCGGCGGGCCATTGCCTCGGGGCGGGGCGAGTCGTGGAGGGAGAACGCCAGCGGGATGGTGAGTTCCGCTTTGTAGAGGTCGGCTATGTCGTACACCATGGCGTGCTGCTTGCCCTGGTGGACGAAGCCCAACGCGGTGGAACAGCCCAGGGCGACGAGGGCCGCGTGCACGATGCCGTAGAGGCAGGTGTTGGCGGAGGACAGGGCCAGGTTGACCGGGTCCTGATCGTCCCAGGCCGCAGGGTCGTAGTTGCGGCGGAACCGGCCGATGCCGTGCTGCTGGGTGAGGAGCCGGTAGAGCGCCTTGACGCGCTGTCCTTCCAGGCCACGCAGCGCGTTGAGCGGCGTCGTCGCCGGGACCGCGTCGTTGAAACGCATGAGGTACATCTGCCTGGCCACCGCCAGCCGACGTTCGGGGTCGCTCCACTGATGGACCTGGTGTTCGAGCCATCGCGTGGTGAGGGCGTCGGACGTGGTCGCGGAGTAACAGCGGACACCCCCGGATCCCGCGCACACCACCGTGGTGCCATGCCTGGCGAAGGTGGCCATGGCGGGCTGGGTGATGGAGGTTCCGGGACCGAGAAGGACGCAGGAGAGGGACGATGTCGGAAGGTAGACGCGTGTCGTCTCGCCGTCTGCGGATGTCGTCTCGGCGCAAACCCCGGTGTCGTCCTGGACGATCCGGACCACGTCGGCGTACAGGAACGAGAGGGAGTCACCCACCCGCGGAAGCATGGCGAGTGTGGGTGCGGCGATACGACGGCGCGCTGTGCCCTTGTTGTGGGGAGAGCTGGAGTCACTCATGGTGTACCGCCCTCACCCGTCCTGGGCGCCGGGCGCGAGACTGAGCAACCCGCATCCGTACGACTTGCTGCGGCCGATGCCGTTGAGCAGCGCGTTCCGCAGTGCCTCCGCGTCGCGCACGACGGCGGTCCCTTCGAACAGCGTGGCCTGGCGGGGCACCAGCACCTGCCCTTCTCGCCAGCGGCGTCCGCCGGCCACTCGGGGCACTTCCGACCGGCGCTCACCGCCTCCTTCCCTGCCCGCCCCGGCCTTGCTCTGCCCGGCACTTCGATCGCGGGCGCCCGCATGCCACGTGCTCAGCGTCTCCGCCGAGTCGGAGAGGACCGTACGAAGGGACAGGCCGGCGGCCGGCGCCCGCTCCGTCCACCAGCGGTCGGCTTCTTCACCGTGCAGCGGGATGGCCTGCTTCCACCTGCCCGCCATGCTGTTGCGACCGCACCGGCGGACCGCGTTGCCAAGGAGCCGGTAGCGCACGAATTCACCCACAGCATCCTCCGAGCGATGCGTCTTCGTCCTGCCCTGGGTCAGGCGGCCAACCGAGTTGCCGCAAATGGGAAGCCTTGGCGCCTCTTCACCTGATTCAGTGCCGCAACGACTCTCTGGGTCCACTCCCCCAAGCTCTCTGACACTCTGTCCCAGTGGACCTAATCCCTGCTCTTGCGGGGGTGACCCTAATCTTTGCAACGGAAGGGGCATCAAGAAACACCAATTCCCGCACGCGCGGGGGTACTTCTTTCATATATGCGGCCGCTGCACCAGTGACGTCTGGTGCAGCGGCCGTACACGTTCCACTCAGGAGGATTCGACTCCCCCGCTTGATCCAAGATGGACTTCCGCGCGGTCGCCTTCCTCTACCATCACATAGATTCTTGGGAAACGCGTGACTTCGAGGCTTAAGGTGAGTTAGGCACGTCGGACAGTGAGTCCACCAGGCGCAGATAAGTAGGAGGCGAACATGTTTGTGATTGTTCTGGAAGATCGATCGCCATGGTGGTCTCAGCCAGCGTGGTGGCAGGTATGTCTCAGTCTCCTCGGTCTGGCAGAAGTGGCAATTATCAGTACCTGGGCACGGGTATAGCCCTTCCTTCCTGCCGCGCAGGAATGATCGCAGCAACTGCCGATCCCATCTTCCTCACCGAGAGTGCACATTTCTGCCGCCTCCAAGGCTGCGGGTCATTCCCAGGTGATGTCGGCGATGGCCGGAACGCCTCAGCAAGCAAATAAACCTGCTGAGGCGCGTCGCATGTCCAGCCTTCGCCGCTTCATGGCCACGGATCACCTTCGCTACGGCCACTCAATCGCCCAAACAGGCAACACCATCCTGACCCTTGCCCATGCCGGGCCAACCCCATGAACACGGGGGCCATTTCCGCCCGCCGTGAGCTAACTGAGCATCGCAGTCGGGGCGAGGCTGAGGAGACCGCAGCCGTAGGACTTGCCACGCCCGATGCCCTCGGTGACTTTCGTGCGGAGCAGGTCGGGATCCGCGACCGTGGCCGTGCCTTCAAAGAGGCAACGGGCATGGTGGACGCGCTGACCGCTGTCGCGTTGGCCGCCGACGGCGCTGAGGGGTGATGCGTGGGCGGTGTGGATATGCAGTCCGGACTGCTGGGCCTGTCGAAGCCACCATTGCCGGGCGGCGTCGCCACCGAGGGGAACGACGGACTTCAGTCCGTACAGTTCGCGGGTGGTCTTGCCCGGCTTGCGGATGGGATTGGCCGCGATGCGGTAGCGCAGGGGAAGCCCAGGGCGGAGGAAGTCCAGCATCGGGGTGAGCGGTTTCGTGCGGGCTTGTCCGTACCCGTTGGGGAGTCGCTCGATGTCGGGTTCATGGCCGCTTTGGATGAGCAAGTGGGATCCTGCGGGACCGTCTTCAACGCGGAAGAGGATGCCAAGGGCATGGCGAGCCTGGCTGCCGACGTTGTCGGGGAAGAGCGACATGATCCGACGGTGCAGACTGACGGCGCTCGCAAGGTCTCTGGCGACCTCGCGGTTACGCGGATCGGGCACAAGGCGCGTCAGCCAGAGGGTGGTCATGTCCTTGTCCTTCGAGATGGGCGGCCCGGGTGAAGCGACCGGGCTCTCTTGCGCTGGGGCGTGTGGGCTACGGCTGAGCACGGGCAAGAAGTTCAGGAGAGACGGGGATGTGGAATGTGCGTACGGTGCGGGTCCGGTGCTGCCGGTTGTTCTGCTGGAAGGTGACCGGGTGGTCGTGGCGCAGTTCGGCCTCGGGGTGGGTGGGCTCGCTGTCAACGACCGCGCGCAGCCAGAGTGATTCGGCTCGCTGGATGGCACGACGACGAACGGCGGTGCCGACCTCGAGCCAAGGGTGGTGATGGAGGGCTTCCTCCAGGGTGTGGTCGGTGATGGGCGGGAACGGTTCGTTTCCCACGGGTACGACCAGCGGACGGGCCGGTGGGAATGCCTTACGGCCGAAGAACAGGGGCCACCGTGGATGTTCCAGAGCGTGATGGATCGCGTGGAGATCCTCGGCAGGACCCTCAAGTGCGGCAAGAAAGAGCGCGTCAGCCAGGTAGTAGCGACGCGTGATCACACCGCGGTGGCCCTTACCTGTCGTATCGGGAACGTTCTGCACGGTGTGGAAGTCCTCTTCGACCGTGCCTTCCCGGTCGACGCGCACACCCAGACGGAGGGCGGCGAGCCTCCCGATCGCCTCGGTGTCGTGACGGGCGACGCCCAGAGCGGCGCCGATGAGTCCGACGAGACCCGATTTGGTGGGTTCGGTCGCGGTGTCGCGGCTGCCGAAGTGGGAACGGGTGCCCCAGGACTGCATGGGGGCGTCAAGATGCAGGAACAGAATAGACATGGGGTCGTAGGCGTTCAGTTGGCGCTGGCGGCGACGAGGCGGCCGACGAAGTCGTCGACGGTCGGTGCGGTCTGGTCCGCCGGAACACCAGGCAGATAGCCGTCGATGGCGGAGAAGACAGTACGGCGTACTGAGCCCAAGCCGTAGAAGGTGCTCAGTTGCTGAAAGTGCTGAATGAGACGCTCGGTGGAAGCCGCCATCAGATCAGCGCTTCCGCTTACAGGCTGAAGATAGGCGTTGGCCAAGTTCCACGCGCCGTTGTCGCGGACGACTCCCAACAGGGTGTGTGGCATTGTCCGCGCCGCGGTGGAATTCTGCTTGCCTCCGGGGACAGCGCAGATGAAGGCGTGCAGCCAGGCGTGGGCGCTACGCGTGACCAGGTCCGCATCAGAGGCGAGGTTCTTGGTAAGTTGGCCGAGGTCGAGGTTGGCATAGCGGTAGTA
The DNA here is from genome assembly GCF_042800555.1 of Streptomyces sp. NPDC057617. NCBI lineage: Bacteria > Bacillati > Actinomycetota > Actinomycetes > Kitasatosporales > Streptomycetaceae > Streptomyces > Streptomyces sp. NPDC057617. The sequence goes on from NZ_JBHVGV010000019.1 coordinate 51,877, forward strand.
GCAGGCGGTGTTGAAGTCGACCGTACCGATCATGTCCGCGCCGGGCTCGTCACCGGGACGGAAGTCGTCGACTGCCGTGTAGTAATCGAACTCGGTAGTGACCGCGTGAGTGGACAGTGCATGAGCGACCTGGGATGCCGCGTCGACGGAGAAGTCCTTGTTGTCGGCGATCATGCGTCCGAACAAAGCGACATCTGCGGCACGTGTGGCGTCCAGGATGCGGCGTGCCGCCTCAATCGCAGTCTTGTCAGGTTTGGTCTTCGTGGCCTTGACCGCTCGCGGCTTCTTCTCATCGTCCGCGACAGCTTTCTTCGCGGCGCTTTTCGCGGCGGCGGCCTTCTTGGCAGCGAGCACCTTGGCGAGCTGGTCGTAGTTACTGTCGCAGTAGTCGGCGAGTGTCTTCGCAGCCGGGTGACCGACGAAGAGCAGGTACTCGGTTAGACCGCGAGCGTCGACGCCAAAGCCGAGGCTTTCCAGGCCGGCCTGGACGATTTCCTTGCCTTGCTCCTCGTCTCCGCCTGCGCTCTTCAACAAAGCGCCAGCGGCGTCACGCAGCCGTTTCGTACGCACGCCGGTCTCGGACACATCCAGACCATGCTGGGGCAGCAGGTTCCGGACCGCCCGTTTGAGGGACTGACTGGAGATCCGAGCACGGGTGTGTCCGCCGAACAGGGTGGTCTTGGGCTGGCCAAGATCGTCCCGGTTGAGGTTGGACACCGGGAAGGACTGGAGCAGGTGCAACTCGATGAGCATGGAAGTTCCTTGGGTGAAGCGGTCAGTCGGTCGGGGCATCGGGGACGGGGTCGGGAGCTGTGGGCGGCAAGATCTTGCGGCGACCCCGAGTACCGCGCTGGGCACGGCTGTAGTCACGCGCCCAGTCCAGCCGGATCTGGGCCCGGTGGTCCTCGCCGGCACTGGTGCGGTCGTTACCGAGCAGGACAACCAGTTCGTCCAGGAGCCGGTAGAAATCGACCCCGACAGAGGCATCGCCGACCAGTTGTAGGGCCTGCCTCAGGTAATAGGGCAATGCTGCGGATTCCACGGACACCAGTTGGGTGAAGCGCCGAGCGATCGAGCCCTGACGCTGCTGAGCCAGCAGGCCCATCGCGGTGCCGATCGACGCACGGCGCCACGGCTCAGCGGGCTGCGGTTGGGGGTTCTGGGCGAATAGCGCAGCAATGGTCAACCACATACGCTCTTCCTCGCGCGGTGGGTCGAACGCGAAGAGGATTTGGTAGCCCTGGGCCTCGTAGCGCGGTCCACTGCCGGCGCGGCGCAGTACGGCCAGCTGTCGGCGGGCGTCGGAGGCGACCGGACGGCGTGGCGAGGAGAAGTCACGCTGCAGCCGGTAAAGGTGGGTGACGAAAGCTCCGCGCCGCTGCCGTAGAGCAGGCGCGGAGTTGTTGTCGACAGAGGTCGTCACGAGACCCTCTCTTCTTGCGGCGTGCTGTAGCGGGCCAGGCCGTTGCGAAAGATCCGCCTCAGGTCTTGGCGTCGGTCGTCGTAGGCGTCCCAGCAGTCTGCGGCCGCGAGAACGAGTCGGTCGCGGCGCGGTGTGCCATGCAGCCAGCGCCCAGCGGCCTGATCGGCCAGTTCCACCGTGCGATTCCCCCAGCGCTCCATGGGGACGGTTTCGCTGGCTCCGGTGAGGACCGCCGTGCCCAACTCCCGTAGGAGGTCGGCGAACGGAACGGTCAGCCTCGGCCAGTAGCCGGTCACTACCTCGACCGGCGTGCCCTGCCGACGGCCCTTCGCCGGACGGTCCCCGTGGAAGGTGGTGTGGTAATCGCGTTGCATCATGGCCAGGGCTTCGCCGAGGTCATCGGCCAGGGATACGGCGTATCCGATCAGGTAGCCAATCCGGGCGTTCTCCGCGCGCAGCAGAGCGACCGGGGCGGGCATCGATTCCTCCTGCCAGAAGTAAGTGTCGCCGCCCTTATCGCCGAGCCGTTGGCCGAAGACCCGCAGGGTGTAGACCGTCTCCTCTGGGATGAGGCCGTCCACGACCAGATCGGCGATGTGGTCCAGCGCGGCCGGGCGCTGCCGCTTGGGTTCCTCGGCGGGCAGCAGGCCGCGGTCGCGCAGTTTGGCCTGGAAGGTGTTCCACCACCGGCGATCGCTGGAGAGCAGCAGATCCTGGCTGTGTCGCCAGATTCCTCGCAGTTCGTCCAACGCGACGGGCTGCATCCGGCCCTGCTGGTTGCCCTTGAGCCAGGGGCGGCGGAAACCCGCCATGAGTTCGACGCGGTCCAGGTCGGCAGTAAGGCGCGTGCCGGGGGTGAGGACAACGCCGTCGACCAGGGTGGCGTCGTTCTCCTGCCGGGTGTGCAGCAGGATGCGCCGCGAGGGCCAGGTCAGCAGGTCCGTCCAGCCATACGGAGGGCGTTCGTCGGGTTCTGGCTCAGGAGGCGATGCTTCCCAGGCAGGCCGGTCCTGGGCGGTGGTGCCCAGCGGCAATTCGGCGTCGGGGTTGTAGAGCGCTGCGTTCAGCAACAGCGTCTCGTGGAACGTCTTCCCTTCGATCAGCGCGGTGCCGAACCTGTTGGCCAGTCCCCCCTCGGAGGTACGGACCGTGGTGAAGCTCTGCTTGGTGCCGGACGTGTCGTAAGCAAGGGTGGTCACCATCCAGCGAGCGGCCTCTGCGAGGGACAGCGTCAGGCGGTCGTCGGCAGTCGTGTGATCGAACAGCGTACGGTTGCTGCCGGTGGCGCGGAACGCGACAATCTTCCCCACTGTGCCCGGGGCTGTGATCTTCAGATGCGGGCACTGCAGGAACGGCACCTCGGGATGCAGCAAGTCAAACGCACCGGGATGTCTGGCGATGTACTCGTCCAGCGGTCCGGCGGGAAGTCCTTCGTGCTCGTCCCACAGCAGAGCCCATTCGTCCGGACTCGCCGGCCCATACACTCTGTGAATCAGCGCCAGCACCAGACGGTACAGGGCCGCAGTCACCGTCGGTGTCTCCCCTGCCAACCGACGAAATGCACCCGCCTCGAGCAACACCAGGCGAAGCCCGACCTCGACGGGTTCACCTCCGTTGTCCACCATAGGCAGCCACGGCTCACTGAGCAGATCGAAGCTCACAATTCCCCTCAACGCCAACTTGCGCAACGGCAGATGAGTCTTGCAGACGCCTCTGACAATCGGAGGGCGAACGCTACAGATGGTAACTATCCGGTCTCATCGGTGGTATCGACATCCACCCACAGCCCCAGGCCGGCCAGGTAGCCGATGCCTGCTCCGGCGACCTCGCTCCGCCCGTCGATGAGTACCAGCGCGCGGGCGCGACGCAGCCACGGAGAACCCCTGAACAGCGCAGGCACCGGCCACCCCCGCAACTCCTCGATCACCGCTTGCGGCACGTCCCCGCCAGCCTGAAGCAGCAGCAGCGACCCGCGCAGCACCTCCACAAGATCCCGTGAGGGTGGCCCTTCCCACTCCAAGTCCAACGGATCGCCTCCGGCATGTGGCGTCACCAGATGTGTGCCGAGTACCTGGTGCGTCACCACCACCTCAATGCTGGCTGTCGCCGCGTCCCACGACAGAACCTCGCTGCTCTCCACCGGATTCTCCTCATGCCTCACGGGGTTCAGCCCTCACGCCTCACGAGGCTCGCCGCGTTGGATACGTGTACGGCGAGCGCTTCCGGGCCGTCGCGTCAGCTCCTGCACCTGCAAGTCCTCGCGCGGCTGAGGCAGACGCAGCCACACCGCTTCCGCCTCGTCCCGACGACGGCGCCCCTCATGCCGCGCGGCTGCTCGGTCCCACTGACCGCGCCACCCCGGAGGACCTGTGACCGCCGTTTGTTCGCCGTAAACGGCGTCCACCAGTACCTGCACCTCTTCGGGACAGCGCACTTCCACTCGGCCACGCAGCAGTGCCCAGGTCCGCAGGAGCACCGCCTCGTCGTACACCAGGGTCGTGTACTGCGGGAATTCGACCTTGCTGTCCAGTTCCCGTACGCCGGTCAACGCCAGCAGCAGGGGGCCGCGCCGACTGTGCCGCTGAATACGTCCCATGCGTTGGATCAGGCTGTCTACGGGCGCGAGTGCGCTGATCATCACGTCGAAGTCCACATCGATGCCCTGCTCCAGCAGCTGTGTACCGACCACGATCGCGCTCGTCGGCCGCTCTCCGCTCCTCGCCTCCGGCGGACCGAACCGGGTTCGCACAGCGGTCTCCGCCGACGCACGTTCGGCAGCGGTCAGTTGGGCGTGCAGCAGCACCAGCTCCGGCCGGTTCTCCTCGGGCAGTTCGGAGATCGCCTTGGCCAACTCCTTGTAGACGGCAACCGCGCAGCGGACAAGATTGTGCACGATCGCGACGCACTGCCCTCGCTGCGCCCGTTTCAGCGCCCAGGTGGCGTGGTCGGCCAGTGACACTCGCTCAAGACGGATCGGACGGTCCCGATTCAGCTTCGACGCCTTCACGGCGATCTGCCGAGGCGGGACGCCGCCGACGTCCGCCCACACCACACGCGGATAAGCCACCGCTGCGTCCCCGGACGGCTCATCAGCGCGGCCCGCAACACCCAAAGCGCCCGCCCGCCAACTAGCCACCAGTTGCTCCTGCCGACGCGACGGCAGCGTCGCGGAGAGCAATACCACCGGGACCCGCAGACGCCCCAGCCACCAGACCACCCGGTCCAGCAGCCTCGACATATGCACGTCGTACCCGTGAACCTCGTCGAAGACAACGGCCTTCCCCGACAGGCCCAGCAGACGTACAAACACATGAGTGGAACGCAATCCTGCCATCAGCACCTGATCCACCGTGCCCACACCCAGCGGTGCCAGCAAGCCGCGCTTGCCTGCGAACCACTCACTGCCCTCGCCGTCCCCGTCTCCAGGCCCGTCGACGCCGACGTCACGTGGCAGCAGCGGTTCCTGAGCAGTGCGACCTTTCAGGTACTCCTTGGCCGCCGCATGCAGGAGACGGAGGGCAGCCCCGTCGCCAGCCTCGGAGAGAAACTGCTCGGTCACGTCATAAACCTGATTGCTCGTCACCCGGGACGGCATCGCTACGTAGAAGCCCCGCAGCCCCAGCGTCCCCACCATGGCGGTGCTTGCCTGCAACGCCGCCTTGGTCTTGCCTTCGCCAGTCGGGGCCGAGACCACGACGATCCCCGGACCCCGCATCCCGGCAACCGCCCGCTCCACCGCTGTCTGCACCGGAAAAGGGAGTTGCACCTGGGGAAACAAAGCCGCGAATCCGGACTCGCGTGGAGGCGTCCAGGGCAACCACTGAAGCGCGGCCAGCTTCACCGACTCCGTACGCCGTGCCTCAGCGAGATAGCCGGACAGATCAACTTCAGGACCGCTGTAGTCCGCCTGCGCGCGAGACGAGGCGATCCAGTCACTCGTCGACGTCAGCCCCGCCAAGGCCACCACTGCCTCGGGACTCAACCGCACCTGTTCCCAGGGCAGATGCTCCGGAGCGGCCAGCCCCCACAGCTTTGCGACAGTCGCCACCAACGCGTCGCATGCCCCAGCCCACCACGGACAACCGTGTTCACCCGTCGCATACCGGGCCTGTTGCACCGTAGCGCTCTCAGGGATCACTCCATGATGCCCGCCAAGCGCCCAGGCAAGGGACTTGGAAACCTTCGGCGATGCCCCCCATCGAGTCAGGATCCGATGCAGATGAAGGGCCGTCAGCACACCATGGTGAGTATCCAGCCGCTTCCCGATCCCCTGCCGTCCCATGAGTCGGCGTACATCGGCAGCCGGCGCGGCTGGTAGCAGACTCTCCACCAAATCCGCCCGTAGGCCCTGGAAGGTCGGCGAGCATTTACCGAGATCGTGCAGCCCGCACAGCACCGCCGCCCAGCCGCGCGCATCCCCCAGCGGCTCCAACGCTGCCGTCAGCTCCCGCTGGCAATGTGGCCCCGGCACCACATCGAAGAGCGCATCCGCCACAACCGCAGTATCAAGCACATGACACACCAACGGATGCGGGCGCCCGCCACTCCCCGCTTTGCCCCACACCACCCGTACATCCATGCTGCCACCCCGCCTCAGCCTCGTCCGCAGCCCCCGGCCGAGCCACTGGGTCGACGATATGCCGCCGCAACGGATCCCCAACGTGCTCTTGCCTCTACTCCGCCCTGGCACCGGCCCCCAGCTCCGGCAAGCCGATCAGCGGGTCGCGCAGATCCTGCGGTTCGATCCCTTCGGGGTACCACCCGTGGTGCCCGCCGAGAATCTGAGCCACTTGAGCAAGCAGCAGCTTCGCGATCCGCCCACCGGACGCGGGATAGCCGAACTGGGCGAGTAACTGTGGAAGCGCTCGATGAGTGGCGTACTCATGACGGACCTTCTTGACCCTGCTGTCATTCACCCGGTCATGCGCGTAAGCAGCCTCACGGAGAAATCCGCAGTGAGCCGGCCTCTCCCGGACGGCCAAGTCCTGGAACTGCGGCATGATTTTCCCGAGGTCATGAAGCCCGGCCCAGAACATGACAACCCGCCGGGCTTGCTGTAACTCGACGCCTAACGCTTCCGCGACACTGAGGCGCTGAGCGGCAGTCAGGACCCCATCCCAAACGGCCCCGCAGACCATCGCCGAATCCACGAAGTGCCCGATGACGGGGTACGGCTTCGCAAGCCCGTCGGACTTCCCCCAAAGACGCGCGTCGATCATGTCCCGCCCCTCCGAGTGCGTTCTCCCAGTGAGGGGTACTTCACCACATGCCTCTGACACCATGGAGGCGTGAGAACGAGCGATGGTCAAGGAACTGCAAAGCCCCTCTAACGTCGCAGGTCAGGAAGCGTGGTCCCCGCGCAGGCGGGGGTGTTCCGACCTGCTCGAACGCCTCCAGGCGGGCCAGGGCGTGGTCCCCGCGCAGGCGGGGGTGTTCCGACCTCGGGGCCCGCGCCGTCACCGCGCTTGAGGTGGTCCCCGCGCAGGCGGGGGTGTTCCGGCAGCGGTCATCCGCAGCCCGGCGGCCGTCAGGTGGTCCCCGCGCAGGCGGGGGTGTTCCGCTGACCGCCCCGACTGACTGAGCAGTGAAATCGTGGTCGCCGCGCAGGCGGGGGTGTTCCGCTGGAGCTGGACGACGATCGGCTGGCCGCCGCGTGGTCCCCGCGCAGGCGGGGGTGTTCCGTACCAGAGGGACATGGAGTCCGGCCGCTGGGCGTGGTCCCCGCGCAGGCGGGGGTGTTCCGAAGGCCGCCGAGGATGCCCGGGTCGAGGAGAAGTGGTCCCCGCGCAGGCGGGGGTGTTCCGTTTCCGTATGCACAGTGTGCCGTGTCGGACCGTGGTCCCCGCGCAGGCGGGGGTGTTCCGCAAGGCAACTCCCCGGATGCAGTCCAGGCGGGTGGTCCCCGCGCAGGCGGGGGTGTTCCGTCCCTGGTCAGGGCCCCGGCTCCACCCCTGCCGTGGTCCCCGCGCAGGCGGGGGTGTTCCGGCCGAGAACAAGGTCCGTGACCTGACGGCCGAGTGGTCCCCGCGCAGGCGGGGGTGTTCCGGCACGGCCGACGGCGGTTGGGTCGGTCATCCGGTGGTCCCCGCGCAGGCGGGGGTGTTCCGCCGGCCGCCGAGCGCGGCCTGCGCCCGCTCAAGTGGTCCCCGCGCAGGCGGGGGTGTTCCGCTGGGCACGGTTCTGAGGCTGGAGCCGACGAAGTGGTCCCCGCGCAGGCGGGGGTGTTCCGCTTGTCGGCGGACGGCGGGGCGTCGCGCATCGGTGGTCCCCGCGCAGGCGGGGGTGTTCCGTGGGTCACCGGGATGATCGCCCGGCTCCAGCAGTGGTCCCCGCGCAGGCGGGGGTGTTCCGTTGTCCAGATCATCGAGGTGGGATCCGGGGCTGTGGTCCCCGCGCAGGCGGGGGTGTTCCGGCGCAGGGCCGTACGCGGAGCGGGATCGCATTGTGGTCCCCGCGCAGGCGGGGGTGTTCCGACCGCCGTATCCGCCGCGTCCGGGTCCTGAGCGTGGTGCCCGCGCAGGCGGGGGTGTTCCGGGGCTGAACAGCGTCAACAGCAGCCCGTCTGCGTGTTCCCCTGTTCAGGCAAGGGCGTTCCGCTGAGGACGCCGACGCCTGTGCGGACGTCCTCACACCCATGCCGCCATCACAGAAAAGATGCCCGTCGTCAACGTCCTACGCGCGGCGCAAAAGCGCCCCCGGGCGGGAAGGGCTCGGTCTGTCCCTACGGCCTGTCCGGAGCATGCGGCAAGTCGACTCGGCGTGGCCGATCAGTCATCCGTATCCACGGTCGTATTGCATTTCTCTATCAGCCCAGCTTCGGGCTTGAAGAGTGGGACTTGCGGGCGGGCCGTCACCCTCGCTGGGCGCGGCCCACCCGCTGCACATCAGTTACTCCGTGAAGAGCAGTGTCGGCTCGGCGAGGATGTCCCGGTTCAGTTCGCTCTTGTAGATGAGGTCGATGCTGCCGTAGCGGGCCTGTTCGTAGTCGAAGCCGAGTGCGGCCACTGCCTTGCGGACCGCTTCTTCCGAGGGGCCTTCGATTTCGATGAAGGTGGGGAGGTCGGGCCAGGTGTCGAGGTCGTAGGTGATGTCGCCGAGCTGCCATTCCTCGCGGTAGTTCTGCTGGTACCGGACCTGGCGGAGTCCGAGTGCTGTGAGGAGTTCGGCTGTCTTGTCGAGGTCGTTGACTTCGATCTCGATTTCGGTGGTGCCGTTGATGGTGGTGGCGTCGCTGACCTGCTTCAGGGTGAGGGTCTTCTTGCCTCCTTCGTCCCTCAGCCGCAGCCACTGTTCGCCCTGGACCGCGTCGTTCTCGAAGATGAGGCGGGTGAACAGGGTCTTGTCGAAGGCTTGTTGTGCGCCTGCGGCGCGGAGTTGGTCGCGTACCGCGTCGACGTCGATGCTGAGGAATTTCGCCTCGTACTCGTGCTGGGCCATCGCTGTGCTGCTCCTGTTGGTCGGTCTTCAGGCGGTCAGGTCTCGGAGGTCGTTCTCGCGTAACCGGAGGACCTCGTCGCATGCGTCGCCGGCTACGAACTCTTCCACGGGCTGGCAGAGGTCCATGCGCTGTATGCAGACGCCGACGTGAAAGCGCCCGGCGGTGTCTCGGTACAGGCGCACCCCGTAGTAGCCCTCCTCGCAGTCGGTGCTGTTGTTGAAACGGCAGCCAGCGCAGGTCGTCGGCAGCCTGACGGGCCGGATGTGCTTGACGATGAGCGGACGGCCGTCGGGCAGCCGGTAGGACATGCGGAAGCCCGAGGTACCCGCGATGAGGCGGACTTCTTCGAGTTCGGCGCCGAGTTCGTCGAGGAGGGTGTCGATGGCGTTCAGGGACTCGTCGCCGTCCGCCAGCGAGGAGAGGATCCGGACGGACAGGGAGGAGGAGTATTTGGCGAGGAGGCGGTGAACGCGCGGCACGTGGTCTCGGTGCGGGAGGACGATGTTCGCGCGTGCGTCCACGCCGAGTTCCGTCGCGAGCCTGATCGACTCGTCCAGTGCTGCGATCTTGCGTTGGGCCAGGGCCTTGTTCCGGAATCGCACGTGCTGCACCTGCACCAGTTCTTCGGGAGTGGTTCCGAAGACGGAGAAGTTGACGCGCCCGAGCCCGGACAGGGCGCAACTGGGCAGTATCCGGGCGCCGTTCTCGCCGTTCGAGGTGATGCTCACCGCGTAGCCGGCTTCCCTGGCTGTGGCCACGATCTCGGGGAGCCGGGGGTGGAGGGTCGGCTCGCCTCCGGTGAGGTGTACCTCGTTGAAGCCGAGGGCGTTCCGGAGCTGTTCCAGTGCGCGGCGGAAGGACTCGTCCGGGAAGACGGGCGCGCTGAGGAAGTTCGCGCCGTTGGTGGCCACGTAGATCGATACCCGTCCGGAGCTGCCCGAGTCGGTGAATGCGCTGGCGGCGTGGGCACGGTTGTCCACGCTGACGGGGGTGCCTTCGTTGTGGCAGAAGGTGCAGGTCATGCCACACGAGTCGATGACCTTGACGCGGAGGGTCCGGTCAGTGGTGACCGTGATCGGGACCGCGCGGTCGATGTTCTCTAGTGCTGGGTGCTGAATCACTCGGCGTGCCTCATTGTGTGGGATCGAAGCGGATTGCGGTACGACGGGCCTCGGCGCGCAGGACGCGTCCCTCGCTGCTGACAGGGCTCGACTGCGGCCGGGGGTGCAGAGCGACGGGTGGCCCTCCGTCGGCTGCCGAGCTCGCTCATAGGCAGCCGACGGAGGGCGGAGGGTCCGCCCCAGGTGGGCACGGGGGAGCCGACCCGCGGGGCGGGTACTCGCCCAGGGCGGACCGGTCTACGGAGTCGGCGCCGTCGCGAGTGTCAGGCCGACGACGAGGCCGCATGACGCGCTGATGCCGATGATGAAGAGGACCCCGGCGTGGCGGCCGATGACGCGCATCATGGCTGTCGCCTCTCGCCGACGGCGGGTCCGGGGGCTGGTCTCGACGGGGCGGTAGCTCGTGCGCCTGTCGTGGGACGCGCTCGTGTGATGCCGTCTCATCGTGGTCCGTGGGATGTACGCAGGATGTGGGCCCAGACCGTCTTGCCCGTCGGTTTGCGCGCCTGATGGCCGACTCGTACAGCCAGGGCGCTGACGAGCGGCAGCCCACGACCGTGTTCCTCCTCGGCCGTAGGACGCAGTGCCATCGGAGTGCGGGGGCTTGCGTCCGACACCTCGATCAAGCAGCTGTGGTCCGTCGAGGTCAGAGCGACTTCGAAGAGATGCCCGGGGACGTGTCCGTGCAGCACGGCGTTCGTCGCGAGCTCGCTTGAGACCAGGACGACCCGGTCGATGTCGTCGAGTACGTATCCCCACTCGCTGAGGGTCTTCTCGGTCTGGTGCCGGACGAGGGAGACGCATGCGGCGGTCGAGGTGAACTGCATGTGCCATCTCTGGGCGGTCTGCTGGTCGTGCGTGGCCATCGCGTACATCGCGTTCCCTCATCGCGGGCGGTTGGAGGACCAGCTCACCGCGAAGGGCCATCACGTAATCAGGTCACGGTGATTACCCAACGTGGGTAATATCCAAAGTGGCTGACCAACCGCCAGACGCCACCGCCTGATGCGGCAGAGGAGCGCATGTGCCCGGATCCCAGCCTCATCAGGGACTTCCCCCCGAACTGCTCACGAGCCCCGAGTGGCAACGCGCGTGTCGGCAGCGCGACTTCGCGAAGGTGTTCCACCTCGTGAAGGTGAAGGCGGGCATCTATCCGTCCCGTGTGGCCGCCTTGTGCGGGATGACGCCGAGCCGGGTCGGGGAGATCATGTCGGGGCGGCGCGGGCTCGCCCACATCGATGTGATCGAGCGCGTGGCCGATGGACTCCGTATCCCCGGCGCCATGATCGGGCTCGCCCACAGGCCCTGGGAAATCCCGTCCCCGGCGACGTCGCGAGACCGCCTCGCGAGCCTCCCGAGCCGTTCGGTGCAGGCGTCCGAGACCTCCGCCGACGCCGAGCGGAGTCCTGACGCCGAATCCCACAGTGATCTCGACGACTTGCTGACGCTCGCCGACGGAAGAGTGACGCGATCGACGCTCCTCGCCCTGCGGTCATCGGTCGAGGACTACTGGCGCCGTGACGACGAGCACGGCGGCGCTTCCCTGCGCCCGGCTGTCGTGGGGCACCTTCGGTACGTGACGCAGATGATGCGCAGCGTCCGCGCCCCTCTGCGCCGCGATCTCCAGTCACTCGCCGCGGAACTCGCCCGCCTCGCCGGATGGGCCTACTTCGATGCCCGCCAGTACAGCACCGCGCGCACCCACTTCACCCAGGCCCTGCGGCTTTCGCACGGGCAAGACGACTATCTCTTCATGGCCAACGTCCTGTCCTGCATGAGCCTGCAGGCAACCTACGACGGGCAGCCCGCTGACGCGGTGGCGCTGGCCTGCAAGGCCCAGGACAGCGCCCGCGCCGCCGGCGGACAGCCGCTGGTGATGTCGATGCTCCACATGCGGGAAGCCTTCGCCCACGCCACACTCCGCGACGCCGCCTCCTGTCACCAGGCCATCGGACGGTCCCGGGACGCGTACGAGCAAGCCCGCGGCCAAGAAGGCGAGGCGCCTTCCTGGGTCCGCTACTTCGACGAGACGAAACTGATCGTCGACACAGGAATCGCCCTCGCCAAACTGGGTGAGTCGGAACGCGCCGAGCCACTGATCGCCGAGGGCCTACGGCGGGAAACAGGCGCCCAGCAGCGTGGCCGCGCCTTCCACGCCTTCTGGCTCGCCACGGCCCAGCTCCAGCAGGGCAAGCTGGACGCCGCATGCCACAGTGCCGGGCTCGCCCTGGACCTCAGCGCGTCCCTCGACTCACCCCGGGTTGCTGGCCACGTCCACGAGTTCCACCAGCGCCTCGCCCCCTACGCCCGCGAGACGCCCGTGCTCGCCTTCGAGCAGCGCATGCGCGAGGCCCTCGGCTAACTCGCAGCGCTGGTGGCCTCGTCCAGCAGCAGGTACAGCAGTCCGACCAGGCTGCCGCTGCTGACCACCTCACGACGGTCGATCATGCCGCGGACATCGGACATCGGGATCCACTCGATACGGTCCGACTCGTTCAGTTCGGTCGGCGGGCCAGCGTAGGTGGCGGCCTGAGCTCGGAAGACGTGATGTTCCGAGTCGGTGATGCCGTTCGCCGGCTGCGCGTACACCAGAGGCTTCAGGCCCTCCACCCGCCAGCCGGTCTCCTCCTCCACCTCACGGGCCGCCGCCTGCTCCGGGGTCTCGTCGGCCTCGATCAGGCCCATCGGCAGTTCCCAGCCCCAGGTGTCCGTGATGAACCGATGGCGCCACATCATCAGCACCCGCTTCTGCTCGTCCACCACGGCGGCGACCGCGAGGTGCCGCATCCGGACCACATGGTGCTCCCAGCGTCGGCCGTCCGGCTGCTGGACGTCCACGAGCCAGAGGTTGACCCACGGGTTGCTGTAAATCTGACGCTCGCCATGAACCGTCCACCGCATGAGCCAACTCCCCTTCGCCGCCGTGCAGCTCCAAGAATGTCACTTGGACGAGAAGCCGTCTGCCCTGTCGATGACTTCCGGCCGGTGCCCGCGTGGTCCGGTTGGAGTCGCCTTCCGTATCTGCGGCTATCAGCCCGCTGGGACCACCGCAGCGTGCGGGGCCGCGGAGTGCTCTCCGTCCCTCGGCCCGGACTCCGCCTTGAGGCCGCATTACACGGTGTGGGCCCGCCGGCCCGCGGTGCTATCGGCGACGGCGACGATCCACTCCGTCTACGCGAGGCGCGGTGGCTGGTGCGGGCGTGGTGGTTCGGCTGGCGTTTCCGCCCCGGGCCAGAGCGGCGCTTGATCGCCTGTCCGGCTGGTTGGCGATACGCCATGTTGGGACTCCCGTGGCTGTGGTCGGCTCACGGTGGACGCCCGTAGCCCGCTCGTCGCCGGAGGAAGCGGTTGGTCGGCGCACTTTGGAGAATCGGTACTAACGTTTCTCTCGGCCTGGCTTGTGATCGGTCTCGGGGTCGGCATCGCCTTCGGCCTTCTCGGCCAGAACCGATGTCAGCAGACCCTCGGCGGCGCTCAGCCGTTCACTCAGCGCCTTGACCTCGTTGTGTCCTCGGCCTCGTCGAGGGCGCATCGACATTCCCGCCTGTCCGTGGTCGATCAGACCCACCTCTGGGGCGTCCGCGATGCTGATGATCCATGCTCGTTCGTCCGCCCTGGCACGGCCGGGTGAGGGCACATCCGATCACGCATCGCTCACGCACAGGCCCCTCAACAGCGGAGTGCCTCGACTGGTCTGGACCGATCGAGGCACTTCATAGCAGGTCAGACGGGGTATCCCCTGCCCGCCGACAGTAGGCCGTGTGGGACTCGAACCCACAACCAACGGATTAAAAGTCCGCTGCTCTGCCAATTGAGCTAACGGCCCTCGGTGCGACACACACGAGCATAGCCCGCCGGGGAACGTGCGCCGATCGGGTATCGGGGTGGGGGTGTCGGGGGGTGGGGAAGGGCGGGGGGAGTGGGGGATGCCGGAGGGCCCGTGGTTCACCTTGGGGGTGGGCCACGGGCCCTGGTGGGGCATCAGATCGGGTGACGCCGGACGTCAGCCGTTGCGCTTCCAGCGCGGCTTGTCGTCGCGGCGGCCGAAGGAGCCGGTGCCGGTGCCCGTGGAGCCGCCGCGGTGGTCGTCGCGGCGGGTGGACGGGCGGTCGTGGGCGCTGGGGCCGCTGGAGCGGAAGCCGCCGCCGGCCGGGCGGTCGTCGCGGCGGTCACGGTTGAACGGGCGGTCGCTGGGCGCCCGGTGGTCGCGGCGCTCGATGGGACGGCCACCACGGTCGTCGCGCTCGAAGGAACGGCCGCCACGGTCGTCCCGGCGGTCGTTACGGTCACGGCTGAAGCCGCCCCGCTCGGCGCCCCGGTCGTCGCGGCGCTGGAAGCCACCGCGGTCACCACCACGGTCGCCGCCGCGGTCGTCCCGGCGCTGGAACCCGCCCCGGTCACCCCGGTCGCCACGGTCACCCCGGTCGTCCCGGCGGTCGTCACGCCGCTGGAAACCACCACGGTCACCGCGCTCGCCACCCCGGTCGTCCCGACGCTGGAAGCCACCACGGTCACCACCGCGCTGGAAGCCACCACGGTCGCCGCTGCGCTCGCCGCTCCCGCCGTCACGCGGCGTGTACCCGCGCGCCCCGCCCCGGCCGCTGCGCTCGCCACGGTCGTCGCGACGGCCGAAGTTCCCGCGCTCGTCCCGGCCGTCCCTGCGCTCCTCGCGCTGCGCCGGTACGGCGGCGGCAGCCGCGGCAGCCGCCGCTTCCTCCAGCGCGCGCTCGGCCTCGGCGGCCACCTCGGCCACCGCCGCCTCCGGGTCCTCGCCCCGCTCACGTGCCGCGCGGGCGACCAGCCGGTCCGCCTCCTCGCGGAGTTCGACGGCGCGGCGCTGCACACGCTCAAGCTGCTTGGTCAGTTCGGAGACCTCGCGCTCGGCCTGCTTGGCCGCGTTGTTCGCGGAGTCCGCCTGGACCTCCGTGAGCGACCGCGCACCGGTGATCTCGGCGACCTCCGGGTCGAACGCGCCCGCTCCCCCGACCATGTGGCGCGAGGCGTCCACGCCCGCGTCCTCCATCAGCCGGAAGATCTGCCGCCGCTGGTGCGGCAGCGCCAGCGAGACGACGACGCCGGACTTGCCGGCCCGCGCCGTACGCCCCGAACGGTGCAGATAGTCCTTGTGGTCCCCGGCCGGGTCCACGTTCAGTACGAGATCGATGCCGTCCACGTGGATACCGCGGGCGGCGACATCGGTCGCGACCAGCGCGTTGACGTAACCGTCCTTGAAGTCCGCCAGCGTCCGGGTCCGCGCGCCCTGCGTCATACCGCCGTGCAGCGCGTCGGCCTTCACGCCCGACTCCCGCAGCTGCTCAGCGATACGGTCCGCGCCGAGCTGCGTCCGTACGAAGATGATCGTGCGGCCCTTGCGCGCCGCGATCGCCGCCGTCACCGGGGCCTTGTCCTTCGGCTTCACCACGAGCACGTGGTGCGTCATGGTCGTGACATTGCCCTGGGCGCTGTCGACCTCATGGCTGACCGGGTTGGTCAGATAGCGCTTGACCAGCGTGCTGATCTCGTTCTCCATGGTGGCGGAGAAGAGCATCCGCTGACCGCCCGCGGGCACCAGGTCGAGCAGCTCGGTAACCTCGGGCAGGAAGCCCAGGTCGGACATCTGGTCGGCCTCGTCCAGGATCGCGATCTGCACCTTGTCCAGGGAGCAGGCACCGCGGTTGATGATGTCGCGCAGCCGCCCGGGGGTGGCGACGAGGATGTCGACGCCGCGCTCCAGGGCGTAGATCTGGTTGCCCATGGACGTACCGCCGCAGACGACCTTCATCTTCAGGCCGAGCACATCGCCGTACGGCTGGAGCGCGTCCGCGACCTGCATCGCCAGCTCGCGGGTCGGGGTGAGGATGATGCCGCGGGGCTTCTTCTTCTCGGTGTGGCCGCCGGCCAGGGTGGCGAGCAGCGGCAGCCCGAAGGAGAGGGTCTTGCCGGAGCCGGTACGACCACGGCCCAGGATGTCCTTGCCGGCCAGGGCGTCCGGGATGGTCGCGGCCTGGATCGGGAAGGGGGCGGTGACACCGTTCTGCGTGAGCTTGCGGACGATGCCCTCGGGCAGGCCCAGGTCGCCGAAGGTCAGCCCCGGTGTGTCGGAGGTCTCGGAGTCGTCAGAGGTCTCGGAGTCGTCAGAGGCCCCAGGAGTCTCCTCGTTCACAGGAGCCTCATGAGCTTCTGATGCCTCATCAGCATCGGCTGACATGGACGGCGCCGCCTCAGAGGCCACAGTGGCCTCCAGGCCCTCGACGGTCTCCACCGGCCCGGTGGAATCGGTGGACTCGTTCTCGGGCATGACGGCGTGGTCAGTACTGGAAATGGACATGCGAAATGCGAAACCTTCCGGAGTCTCGGCACGCGCCCAAACCCCGTGATTCGCAAATCGACCGCCTCGATGCGGTCAGCCACGGCAAGGGAGAGTACGCGCCACATGGCGCTCTTCTGTGTCGGCGCCAGGCAATGATCAAACGATCTACTACCATACGCACCCTCCCCCCTCCAAGGCAAACCGCTTACGCCGCGGGCCCGGTCACACCGGTCCCATCTGCGGTGATGCCGCCGTCTCCTTCCGCATGCCGTTCCCGTTGCCGTTCCCGTTGCCGTTCCCGTTCCCCTTCCCGGACCCGGGTCCGGCCCCCGGCCCGGGCCCCTCTCCCTCCCCCGCCATCTCCCGCGCGGACATCAGGCTCGTACGCATGTCCCCCGCCGGCGATCCGGTCGGCGTGTCCTGCGGCTTCGACGGCTCCGGTTCGGGCTCCGGGACCGGGTCCGGGCTCTGGGGCACCGGCGGCGTGGGGGACGGCACCGGGCGGGTGGGTTCCTTGGACGGTACGGGCTCGTGCCCGGGCGGCGGGGTCGGCTCCCCGGGCCGGGGCCGCGCGCCCTTCGACGGCTCGGACGAGGGCTTCGCAGCGGAACTGGCGCTCGGCGAGGCGCCCGGCGCCGTACCCTTCTCGCCCCCGCCGGCGCCTCCCGCGCCGCCCTCGCTCGTACGCCCCTGCCAGGCGTGGGGCGCGCCGGGTCCCGCGCCCGTACCCCCGTCGGGCTCGGCCGCGGAACCCCGGCGGTCCGCGGAGCGCGACGGAGCCGGCTTTCCCTCGTCGTCACCGACGCTCATGCAGCCCGCGGACGCCACGACCGCCAGTGAGGTGACGATCCGGACGGCGAAACGGCCTGGGGCGGACAAGGCGGACAACTGGCGCACGGGCGGCACCTCCGGGGCACAGGAACGGGCTCCCCGCCGAGGGCGAGGAGGGTTTCACTGCCCAACTCCCTTTGCCCCGCCGGGGACACGCCAGGGGCACATTCACGCCCGGCCCATGGCCCATTCATGCCGTATCCGCCCCCGAAGCGCCTTCCCCGGGCGCCCCCGAAGCGCCCCGCCCCCCGCCCCGGCCCTCAGCCCCTCAGAAGAACACCACCGACCGCATCTTGAGCCGCTCGCTCGCCGATCCCCCCGGCCGCAGCCTGTAGTGATACCCGTCACAGTCGGCTCCCGTGAAGACCGTCGCGACAGAAGCCGTGCCGTTACGAGGTGAGTGCGCCGGGGGCACGTATTCCCCTGCCACCTCCGGCAGCGTGACGCACACTCCGCTCGGCGGATCGATCAGCATCCCCTTCGTCGGCCGCCCGTCCATCCCCGTGAAGAGATAGCTGAACTCGCCCTCGGCGGCCGACGCGGAACCGGGCACGGAGACGAGCAGCGCGAGAGCACCCGCGGCGGCGGCCAGGGTGTGACGAAGACGCATGGAATGGAACCCCTCTTGTTCGGACGTACGGATTGTTCTGCCGCACGGACTGCTCGCACGTACGGATTGTTCTGGCTTACGGGCTACGGGCGTTTCGCCCTCCCGCACGCTGCCCAAGCCGCCCCACCCATAGGCGCCGTATCGGCCGTATCACTCGAAAGTGGATCCTGTGAGCGACCTCACCAGAACAGCGGTCATCACGGAGAATGGCCATGTGCTGGAGATGACACGCGAGATGTTCGAAGAACTGGTCGGCCAGGCCCTCGACCAGATCCCCCCGGAGCTGACCCGGGTCATGGACAATGTGGCCGTCTTCGTCGAGGACGAGCCCGACCCGTCCGACCCCGAACTCCTGGGCCTGTACGAGGGAACGCCGCTCACCGACCGGGGCGAGTGGTACGCGGGGGTCCTGCCCGACCGCATCTCGATCTACATGGGTCCGACCCTGCGCTACTGCGAGAGCCCGGAGGACGTGGTCCACGAAGTCTCCGTGACCGTCGTCCATGAGATCGCCCATCACTTCGGCATCGGCGACGAGCGCCTGCACGAACTGGGCTGGGGCTGACCCCGTACCGAAGCCCGAAGGCCGAAGCCCTACAGAGCCCCGCCCGGCAAGGGCCCCGGACAATCCGGCAAAGGCCCCGGACGATCCGGCAGGGGCTCCGGACGTACCACCCGCCCCACACCTCACTCACGAAACACGGAACAAGCCCCCAGAGGACCACACCACTACGCGTGATGGCGTAGCCAAGGCATGGCCGCCCGCCCCTCCGGGCATACGGACCCAATGGCCCGTGATGTACCGCGTATCCCGTTCCGTGCCACACGCACCCGTATCCTGGGCCATCTCCACTCCCGCCGGGAGGGCCCGACCAGCGCGCTGGTCCACTCCCCGCACCCCTACTCCCGGGCCCTCGGCCTGATCACCGTCGTCATGCTCGGCGCCTGGCTCGGTCTGCTGGTCGTCGGCAGCGTACGGACGCCCGTCGGCCCCATGGACACCCGGATGACCCTGCGGCCGTCCCTGACCGGCGGGACCAAGATCAACGTCTCGCCGCTGGGCGCGCTGGAGCTGAAGACGCACACCGCGCCCATCCGTCTCGACGTGGATGTGGACCAGCTCGACCCCGTACGCTCCACCGCCCTCGTCGAGCACCCGGAACGCCTCTCGGGGCTCCAGGCCGAGGTCACCCACGATGTCGCCGACGGCACCTCCGAACTGGCCGTACGGTCCTGTGTCGCCGTCGTGTCCGGCGCGACCGCCCTCGGCCTCGCCGTCTACCGCCGCCCCCGCCGCGCCCTCGCCGCCGGCGGGCTCGCGCTCGTGCTCCTGGCCGCCTCGGGCGTCGGCGCGTACGCCACCTGGAACCC
This sequence comes from Streptomyces sp. NPDC057617, assembly GCF_042800555.1. NCBI lineage: Bacteria > Bacillati > Actinomycetota > Actinomycetes > Kitasatosporales > Streptomycetaceae > Streptomyces > Streptomyces sp. NPDC057617. The sequence continues at coordinate 70,981 of NZ_JBHVGV010000019.1, forward strand.
CAAGTCGGTGCTGGAGCCCAAGTTCTCCGGACTGCTCTCCTCCGCGCCCCAGGTCGTCGGCAACGCCCGCTCGATCGTGACCGATTTCGACGTGTACCAGAAGGAGCTGGCGCGGCTGGTCACCAATGTGACCAAGCTGTACGACGCGACCTCGACCCTGCCCACGTACCAGCCCGACCCGGCGACCCTGCGCGTCCTGCATGTCTCCGACATCCATCTGAACCCGGCGTCCTGGCACATCATCGGCTCGCTCGTCGAGCAGTACGGAATCGATGTGATCATCGACTCGGGCGACACCATGGACCATGGCGCCTCCGCCGAGAACACCTTCCTCGACCCGATCGCCGACCTCGGTGCCCCTTATATCTGGGTGCGCGGCAATCACGACTCGGAGATCACGCAGAACTACCTCCGGCGCATGAAGAACGTCCGGGTCCTGGACGAGGGGCGGGCCGTGACGGTCGCCGGGCTGCGGGTGGCGGGGATGGGCGATCCGCAGTTCACGCCCGACCGCTCGACGGCGGCGGGGGGCGATCCGGCGGAGCGGATGGCGGGCATCCAGTTCGCCTCGGCCCTGCGCGACCAGGCGGCGGCCCGCACCCCCGTACATATCGCGGTCGCGCACAACCCGGTGGCGGCCCGGGAGACCGACGGGCTGGTGCCGCTCGCCCTGTCCGGTCATGTGCACCACCGCGAGACCGAGGTGATGGCGCACGGTACGCGGCTGAAGATCGAGGGCTCGACGGGGGGCGGCGGGCTGCGCGCCGTACAGAACGAGGAGCCGGAGAAGGTACGCACGTCCGTCCTCTATCTGGACCGGACGACCAAGCGGCTCCAGGCGTGGGACGAGATCACGCTGGGCGGCCTGGGCCTGACGACGGCCGAGGTCAGCCGCCACCTGCCGCAGGAGGCGGGCACCCCGGGGGCGAGCCCGTCACCGAGCCCGTCACTGAGCCCGGGCGAGGTCGCGGGCGCGCCTGACGATGCGGGCTCATCGGACTCTTCGGGCTCCTTGAACGGCCCCCGCCCGTCGGAGAGCCGCATGGGCGGCGGTACGGGTACGAGGACGGGGACGGGGACGGGCAGGGGTACGGGCACGGGTCCGCCGGGCGGCCCGGGAACTGCCGCGCGCCCGGGGCCCGGCGCCTCGCCCCCCGCCCCCTCGCCCACCCCCTCCCCGACCCCGAGGAGCCTCCCCGTACCGGCCCCGTAAACCCGTTTTGGCGATCGCTCCGCCATCCCATATGCTGCTGACGCGTCCCCGACGCGCTGGAAAGCGCCCAGGCGAGCCCTTAGCCCTCATCGTCTAGTGGCCCAGGACGCCGCCCTTTCAAGGCGGTAGCACGGGTTCGAATCCCGTTGGGGGCACGTACAAACCTCGCACGTTTCGGCTGCCTCGGTACGAGGCGGCCGGGGCGCGGTTGCGCATACTTTCCCGGCCCCCGCTCGATCAGCGGGGGCCGGCGGCGTTTCAGCGGGCGTCGGGTCAGTCGGCCGTACGCGGGTCCCCGGCGCGGGCCTCAGTGGTGGCCTTCACCTTCCAACTGAATGCCGAGCTGCTGCCGCTCAATTGAAGCCGCGGCTGCGAGCAACCGCACGACCGTATCCGCCTCCTCCTGGGCAGTCGCCGCCCCCGCCCGGCGGCAGTTGTGCGGAGGAGCCGTCCCGGCAGGGGTGAGTCGCGCTCGGGGCGGGCGGTTCTCGGAAGGGCCGCCCGCCCCGGGATCGGACTCGGTCCGCGACCGGCCTCAGTTGGAGAAGCGGATGGACTTCACCGCGGGGAAGCCGATGGCCGCCAGGTCGGGGATGTCGCCCTCGACCGTCTTCGACGTGCCGGTGCAGTCCGGGCCGTCCCAGATCTTGGCGGAGCCGGTCATCCGGAGGGAGCCGGAGAAGCGGACGTTCTGGCAGCCGGGGCCGGCCACGCCCTCCGCGGGCTCGGCGAAGGCCGGGCCCTCGAAGAGGACGACACTGCTCGCGGCCTGACCGCCCGTACCGCTGTCCGTACCTCCGTCACCACCGTCCGTACCGCCACCCGTCTCGCCCGCCTTCTGGCCGTCCGGCGTGACGCCGAACCACGTGCCGCCCACGCCCTGGCCATTGGTGTCCCCGGGCTTGGTGTCCTTGCTGAAGAGGTAGACCGGCCAGCCGCCGATCGTCACCTGGAACGCGCCGTCGCGCTTGATGAAGCCGATCGCCGACTTGTCCACCCCGTCGATGAAGACCCGGCCGCCCGGGGCGACGAGGTACGGCGGCCAGGTCGTGGCGCACTCACCGGAGCAGTTGGACACGGAGGGGTCCGCGGTGTCCTTGTCGAACCGGTAGAGGGTGAAACCGGCGCCATTGATCACCACGGGGTCCAGCGCCCCGGCCTTGCCGGCGGACAGCTGCACCCACTTGCGGACCACCGGCTTCTTCTCGGCCGCCGCCTTCGCGGGCGCGGCGTTGGTGGCCAGGTCGCCGGCGTTCAGGTCCGCGTTGTTCTGCTGCGCGGTACCGGACTTGAAGGCGAAGCCGGAAGCGTCGGCGGGCGCCGCGGATCCGCCGGCGGGCGCAGCCGAATCGGCCGCGGTGTCATCCCCGTTGCAGGCGGAGAGCAGGAGGACTCCCGCAACGGCGAGAGAGGCGAGCGCGGTGGTGCGGGTACGGGACCGTGTACGGAACATCGAGTAACCCCCGAAGGATGGTGACGCTGACGCTCCGGCGACTCCGGAGCGTTCTCATCAGGAGCTACGGACCTGGTCAGAGCCCTGTTCGACGCGTACCGTCCGAAGACTCGACCGTGACAATGTCCCCGGCGCTGTCACCGAATTCCCCAGCGAATTCCGCGGAATTCGCGAGGCGGAGTTACAAAGCCGGCCGGCGTACGAGCGTACGAGGCGTACGAGGCAAGCCGACGGGGCCCCGCCTCATCTCAGCGCTCATCTCAGCGGGAAGCCGTCGGCGGCAGCGCGGGCGGCGCCGAAGCCGACGGCGCGCCCCCCGCGTCCACGCGCCGGTGGCTCTTGCGTGGATACGCCGTGATCCGGGGCGCGTGCAGATAGCGCGGGGCCGGCGCGCGCTCGATGATCAGCAGCGCCGCGTCGTCCGCGGGCGGCCTGCCCGTATGCGCCAGCAGATCGCGCTGGATATGGCGCAGCAGGGCCTCCGGGCCGGAGTCGGTGAACGAGGCAAGCCGCTCGGCGAGCGGATAGAAGACCCCGCCCGGCGAGCGCGCCTCGATGACACCGTCCGTGTAGAGCAGCAGCGCATCGCCGGTCTCAAAGGTGAACGGGTCGGTGCGATGGCTCAGAGCGGACGGTTCGTTCACCCCCAGCGGCGGCGCCGGGCTGTCCGCGTGCAGGACCGTGACCTCGTGGCCGCGCACCAACAGGGGCGGCGGATGGCCGCAGTTGATCATCTCGGCCTCCGGACCGTGGTCCGGTATGTCGATCACGAGCGCGGTGGTGAAGTGCTCGCCGGCGTCGTGCGCGGTGTCCGCGACCTGCTCCATGTTCCGGCTGACGCTGTCTTCGAGCGCCGCCACCAGCTCGGGCAGGGTCGCGCACCGGTGAGCGCCCTCGCGGAACGCGCCCAGCACCACCGACGCCTCGCCTATGGAGGCCAGACCCTTGCCCCGTACATCGCCGATGATCACCCGGCTGCCCGCATGGGCACCGCGGGCGACCGCGAACAGATCACCCCCGATCTGGGTCTCGTCCTCGGCCGTCATATATATCCAGGCGATACGGAGCGGCCCGATCCGGCGGGGCGGCGGCCGCAGCAGAACCCGCTGCGCCACCTCGGCCACCGACCGCACCCGGTTCAGCTCACGGTCGCGCCGCCGCCATACGTAGCAGTAAAGAACCACCAGCGCCGAGAGCGCGCTCACCGAGATGAACTGGATCATCGGGTTGTTCGTGGCCTGCCAACCGTGGACCACGACGACCAGCGCCATCGCCGCCACCGCCAGCACCCCGAACAGGGCAGTCACCCGCGGCCGGGCGAACGAGGCGGCGAGAGCGGGCGCGACGACCAGCAGCGGTACGAGATGGGTGTGCGCGGGCGTATAAAGACACGCGGCGGTGATCGCCACAACCAGTGCGAGCGGGATCGCCAGCAGCCCACGGCCCGGGAGCCGCAGCCGCTGCGGCAGCCACTGCCACTGCCGCAGAAGAGAGCGGTCCGCGCGTATATGCGGAAAACTCATTTGCCGGTTTTACCCCTTATTCGACTGTATACACATTTCCCCGGGGCGGGCAGCCACCCCGGACAGAGCCCGCCGCCCGGTGGTCACGGCTTGGGCAGCCCGGCCGCCGCCACCGCCCCCAACTCCCGTGCCGTATCGCAGAGTTGCCCGACCGGTCCGGACCCCGACACCGTCAGCTCCACCAGCTCCTGGCCGGCGTCCCCGGCGAGGTCCTTGTACGTACGGTTCACGATCCGGGCCGTGCAGGTGCCCTCGTCCTGGTACTCCGGCGCCACAAAACTCTGCCTGCCGCCGAGCACGGCCGGCTGCCCGTCCTCGGCGTCCAGCGGACTGTTCCGGTCGAACAGCACCTGTACGCCGGTGTCCCCGGCCGTACCGTCCCAGCGGCACTCCCAGTCCCCGAACCCTGCCTCCGGGCGCGCCGCGCCGCCGCCCGTCGTGTCCATGCCCGGGACCCGGACGAGCGCGGCGGCGTCCAGCAGCGCACAGGCGTGGGCCCCCTCCAGCGAACCCGGGGGCGGCGGCCCCGGGCGGCGGGGGACCTGGCCACGGTCGAGCACCACCAGCGCGTGATCGGTGGCGGCATCGGCCATGGCGCACAGACCGGGCGACGAGGCCTCCGTACGACGCGCCCTGACCTGGACGTACTGGCCGTCGGCGAGCCCGAGGATCCGCTCGCACTCGTCCCCGCTCAGCGGCTCCCTGACGACGGTCCCCCGGCCGTGCCGCTCCGTACGCACCTGGGATCCGGCCTCCAGGTCCGCGCCGATGAAGGTGACCGCGATATCGGCGGCGGACTCGTCGCCCGCCTCCACCAGCACGTCGCAGCGGTCGAAGTTGCCGTAGTCGGCGGTCAGTTCGGTCCGGCCGAACCCGTCGAGCGAAGCGGTGTCGAGCAGGGAGCAGGGATCGGCGGTACGCGCATCGCCCAGGGTCCAGACCGGCGTGCCCGGCTTGTTGCCGTGCCCAGAGGTGGTGTGCCCGGAAGTGCCGTGCCCGGTGGTGGTGCTCCGCCCGGCGCCCGGCTCGTACACCAGCAGACCGGCCACCACCGCAGCCGCCAGCGCCACCACCACGCCCGAGCCGAGGAGCGTACGCCGGCGCGGGAGCCGTACGGTCCGCCACGAACGGCCCCGCCGCGACCGGCCCCCCGCCGTGAACGCCCCGCCGGCCCCGCCCAGCTCCGGCGCGATCTCCCCCAGCAGCTCCCGCGCCCTGACCGCGGTGGGGCGGCCCTCCGGGTCCTTCTGTAACAGCTCCGTCAGCAGCCCGGTCAGCGCACCGGCCCGGCGCGGAGCCTCGACACGCCCCTCGATCGCCCGCCCCAGATACGCGATGGCCCCGTCGGCCTGCCCGTACGGCGAATGCCCCTCGACCGCCGCGAACAGCGTCGCGCCGAGCGAGAACAGATCCGCCTCGCGGCTCAGCGGCCCCCCGCGCGCCACCTCCGGCGCGATGTACCGCGGCTTCCCCGGCACCCCACCGCTCAGACTGTGGCCGGCGTCGCTCCACAGCGCGCGGGCGATCCCGAAGTCGGTCAGCTTGGCGATCCCGTCCAGGGCCCCCACGACGCCGCCCGTACGCCCGTCCTCCGTGATGAGGATGTTCTCCGGCGTGACATCACCGTGCACCACCCCCTTGGCATGCGCCGCCGCCAGCGCCCCCGCGATCTGCCGGCCGATCGCCGCCACCCGCTCCGGCGCCAGCGGCCCGTCGGCCGCCATGATCTGCGCCAGACTGCGCGAGGGCACGTACTCCAGCACGAGCCAGCACCCTGCGCCCTTGTCGATCTCGTCGATCCGGTCGAAGACGGAGACGATATGCGGATGGTGCAGCCGCGCCGCGATCCGCGCCTCGCTCATCAGCCGCTTGACCAGGCGCGCGTCGTCCACCCGCGCGCACTTGACCGCCACCGGCCGGTCCAGCTTGCTGTCGTACGCCCGCCAGACGACCCCCATCCCGCCGGCGCCGATACGCTCCTCCAGGAGATACCGCCCCGCGACCAGGTCCCCGCCCTCCGCCGTCACTCGCACAGCGTAACCCCCATCGCACACTACGTGCCCGGGCCCCGCGGCGTACTCCCCCCGCCCCGACGCCGTACAACCGCGCAGAAGGCCACCCGGGGACGAGGTTGCAGGTCACGCGTACGGGGTATGACGTGGGGTCTGCTACGCTGATTCAGCGACATCAGCCAAGCGGAATGTGTCCGGGCGGTCACTGGGAATCACCAGGCCGGTGGGGCTTGCCGCGGAGTGGATGTCGCGGAGAGTGTGCCGGAATCCCGTTGGGGGCATGCGATTCCGTGTGCGAGACTGGTGCTCGCGACAATGCTTGGTCCTGTGGAGCAGTTTGGAGTGCTCGCCACCCTGTCAAGGTGGAGGCCGCGGGTTCAAATCCCGTCAGGACCGCTTGCAGCCGTCAGGTTGCGTGGCTGGGTAGCTCAGTTGGTACGAGCGATCGCCTGAAAAGCGATAGGTCGCCGGTTCGATCCCGGCCCCAGCCACCAGGCCCGTAAGGGCAGAAGCCCCCTCCCGAGGTTCTCGGCAGGGGGCTTTCTCATGCGCCCGTTTCGGCGGTGCCTGTGCTGGCCGATGCGGTCTGTCCGGCCGGTACGCCCGTCTCGGGCTCTTCCGTACGAGTACGGGCACGGGCACGGGTGCCGGCACGAGTACGAGTACGAGCCGGATCGCCCGCGTCCCGGGCGCGGAGGCGGCGTACCAGCGGGACCGCGGCCGTCACCAGCACCACCGCGGCCAGCAGTGCCCAGTCCGGTACGGCCGCGCCGACCCCGCGGGCCCAGCGCTCGGCCTCGAAGGACTGGTCGACCGAGAGCAGCCCGGGCAGCGCGGTCGTCCCGTCGAAGACCAGGAAGACCGTGCCGAGGGTGATGAAGAAGAGCCCCGAGAGCAGCGTGGTCGTGTGCAGTTCGAAGCGGCCGGCGCGGAAGGCACGGCCGCGCAGCCAGGAACGCCGGCCGAGGCCGAACCGTTCCCAGAGCAGAGCGAGCACGAACAGCGGTACGGCCATGCCCAGCGCGTACACCGCCAGCAGCAGCCCGCCGTACAACGGGCTGCCGCCCAGCGCCGCCACCGTCAGCACACTGCCGAGGATCGGGCCCGCGCAGAAGCCCGCGAGCCCGTAGACCAGGCCGAGCGCGTACACGGACAGCACGGTCGTGGGCCGGATCCGCCCCGACAGCTCGGTGATACGGCGCCAGACGAAGCCGCGGCCGAGGATCTGGGCGAGCCCGAGCGCGATGATCAGCCAGCCGCCGAGGGCGACCAGCAGATCGCGGTGGCCGTAGAAGAGCCGCCCGGCGAAGGAGCCCGCGGCGCCCAGCGGGACGAGAGTGGTGGCGAGCCCCGCGTAGAAGATGCCGGTACGGGCGAGGAGGCGGCCCGTGGAGTCGATGGAGTACGCGAAGAAGGCGGGCAGGAGCAGGGCGCTGCACGGGCTGAGCAGGGCGAGCAGGCCGCCGAGCAGCGCGACCGGATAGCCGATGTCGGTCGTCACCGGTCGCCCTCGGCGCCTTTGCCGCCTTTACTGCCCTTCCCGTCTTCGCTGCCCTCGCTGTCCTTCTTCTCAGTGCCGCTCCTGGATGGCTCGGCGTTCGCGGACGCGGAGGTGGACGCGGAGGTCGTGGGCCCTGTGGTGGCGGTGGCGGACCCGGTCTTCGGCGGCACGATCCTGGCGGGGTCGCTCGTCACGGGCCGCACGGGACCGTTCTTCTCCGCGTCCTTCTTCGCCGCCTCGATCGCCCGGGTGAAGGTCTCCGTCGGCTGCGCGCCCGCGATGGGGCGGCCGTTGACGAGGAAGGACGGGGTGGAGGTGGCGCCGAGGCCGTACGCCTCCGCCTGGTCCTTCCGCACGGCGGCCTCGGCGGCGTCGCTCTCGCGGTCGTCCCGGAACCGGTTGATGTCCTTCACCCCGGCCGTACGGGCGAGATCGTCGAGCCGGTCGGCGCTGAAACCCTTCTCCTTGGACCCCTGTGCGTACGCGGCGGCGTGGAACTGCCAGAAGCGGCCCTGCCGTCCGGCGGCCCAGGAGGCGCGGGCGGCGGACTCGGACTCGTTGCCGAAGATGGGGAAGTTGCGCCATTCGATACGGAGGGTGCCGTCGCCGACGTACTTCTTGACGAGCGCGGGCTCGCTGTCGCGGGCGAACTTCCCGCAGTAGCCGCACTTGAAGTCGGCGTACTCGACCATGACGACGGGTGCGTCCGGGCGGCCGACGGCGAGCCGGTCGGTGGCGTCGCGGCGGGCGAGTTTGACCAGCTCGGGATAGACCCCGGGGCGCGGCTCGGCGGAGACCTCGGCGACCGTACTGGCCCCGGACGAGGCGCGGGAGGAGGGCTCGGGCTTGGTGGCGGTGTACGAGACGACCCCGAGCAGCACGGCGGCGGCCACCACTCCCCCGCCGACGGCGACGGCCTGCCGAGAGGGCCGCGGCCACCCGGAGGGCGGGGGCGGGGAGGCGGGAGCGGGAGGAGCGGGAGGTCCCGCCGGAGCCGGGGCGGGGGCAGGAGCGGGAGGGGCAGAGGGAGCGGGAGCGGGAGCGGCGGGCGCCGGGGCCGGAGTAGCAGGCGCCGGAGACTTCGAAAGGGACGGCCCCGGCTTGGACAGCGACGGCCCCGACTTGATGAGCGACGGGCCGGACTTGGACAGCGACGGACCGGGCTTCGGCGCCGGAGACGGCTTGGGCGAAGGCGAAGGCGAAGGAGCCGGCTTCGGCTCGGGTGAAGCCTTCGGTGAGGCCGGGACGGACGGCTTGACCACAGGCGACTCAGGCGACTCGGGCGGCTGGGCTGGCTTGGGCGAAAGCGGCTGGGGCGGCTCGGGTGGCCCGGGCGGCTTCGGAGACGACGGGTAGGGCTTGGGCCCAGGAGACGCGGAAGGCTTTGGCGAAGCCGACGGCGGCACCGGCTTGGGCGGAGCGGAAGGCTTGGGCGGAGTCGGCGGCGCGGGTTTGGGCGACGAGGAGGAGGGCTCGGGCTTGGGCGGCCCTGAGGACTCCGGCTCAGGCGACAGCTCGGGCGACGGTGACGGTGACGGTGACGGCTCAGGCGGCACAGACGACGGCGCGGGAGGCGAGGGCTTCGGCGCGGGGGACGGGGTGTCAGACATGGGCGGACGACTCTCCGTAACACAGGGGGCAGAAGGGATGAAAGGTACGGACCGGCACTGAGTCCATCCCTATACCCGCGGTACGGAAAGCTCGACCGGTGCGGTATGGCGGTATGTCCTTCGTACCGTAAGGGCAGACCCCCGCAAATCCGTCAATATGACCGCCCGACCCGCCGCCCCCGTACCCCCGGCGCAGCACCGCGCACCCCCGCCCGTACCGCCGCCCGCAACCACCCCACACCCCCAGCCGCGTCCCCCACCCGCACCCCCGGCGAAATGGGTTCGCCACCCCCGAGCCGCGGGTGAGATCCTTGGCTCGGTATGTCTACTTCCTTCGCCGACCTCCAGACCCTGCTGGCCGATGTCTCGCTGCGCGACGCGCAGCGGCTCGGCCGCCGTCTCGAAGGCGCCCGGCGCATCCGTAAGCCCGAGGCACGGCAGGCCGTGCTGGACGAGATCGCAGGCGAGGCCGGGAAGGCCGCCGAGCGGATGCGGCTGCGCGCGGCGCGCGTGCCGGCCGTCACGTACCCCGAGCAGCTCCCCGTCAGCCAGAAGAAGGACACAATCCTGGAGGCGATACGCGACCACCAGGTCGTGATCGTCGCGGGCGAGACCGGGTCGGGCAAGACGACCCAGATCCCCAAGATCTGTCTGGAGCTGGGCCGTGGCGTCCGGGGCATGGTCGGGCACACCCAGCCGCGCAGGATCGCCGCCCGTACGGTCGCCGAGCGGGTCGCCGAGGAGCTGCGGACCCCGCTGGGCGAGGCGGTCGGCTGGAAGGTCCGGTTCACGGACCAGGTCGACCAGGACGCCACTTTCGTCAAGCTGATGACCGACGGCATCCTGCTCGCCGAGATCCAGACGGACCGAGAGCTGCGCGCGTACGACACGATCATCATCGACGAGGCCCATGAGCGCAGCCTCAATATCGACTTCCTGCTCGGCTATCTCGCCCAGCTCCTGCCCAGACGCCCGGATCTCAAGGTCGTCATCACCTCGGCGACCATCGACCCGGAGCGCTTCTCCCGCCACTTCGGCGACGCGCCGATCGTGGAGGTCTCGGGCCGTACGTACCCGGTCGAGGTCCGCTACCGCCCACTGCTGGAGGAGGACGGCGAGGAGGGCGACCGCGACCAGATCACCGCGATCTCCGAGGCCGTCGACGAACTCCGGTCGGCGGGCCCCGGCGACGTCCTGGTCTTCCTCTCCGGCGAGCGCGAGATCCGCGATACGGCGGACGCCCTGGAGAAACGCAAGCTGCGCGGTACGGAGGTCCTCCCCCTGTACGCGCGGCTCTCCCACGCCGAGCAGCACCGGGTCTTCCAGCGTCCCTCAGCGGGCGTGACCCACCGGATCGTGCTGGCGACGAATGTCGCCGAGACCTCGCTGACCGTGCCCGGCATCAAGTACGTGATCGACCCGGGCACCGCCCGTATCTCCCGCTACAGCCACCGCACCAAGGTCCAGCGCCTGCCGATCGAGCGGATCTCGCAGGCCAGCGCCAACCAGCGCAAGGGCCGCTGTGGCCGTACGTCCGACGGCATCTGCGTACGGCTCTACTCCGAGGACGACTTCGAGTCCCGCCCGGAGTTCACCGACGCCGAGATCCTCCGTACGAATCTGGCCTCCGTCATCCTCCAGATGACCGCGGCCGGCCTCGGCGACATCGAGAAGTTCCCGTTCATCGATCCGCCGGACCACCGCAATATCCGCGACGGTGTGCAGCTTCTCCAGGAACTGGGCGCGTTCGACGCCGCGCTGAGCGCGCAGAAGGACCCGAAGAAGAGGCTCACCCCGCTCGGCCGCAAGCTCTCCCAGCTCCCCGTCGACCCGCGCCTCGCCCGGATGGTCATCGAGGCCGACCGCAACGGCTGTGTACGGGAAGTCATGGTCATCGCGGCCGCGCTCTCCATCCAGGACCCGCGCGAGCGCCCCGCCGAGAAGCAGACGCAGGCCGACCAGCAGCACGCCCGCTTCAAGGACGAGACCTCGGACTTCCTGGCGTACCTGAATCTCTGGCGGTACATCAGGGAGCAGCAGAAGACACTCTCCTCGTCCGCCTTCCGCCGGATGTGCAAGTCGGAGTATCTGAACTTCCTGCGGATCCGGGAGTGGCAGGACATCTACTCCCAGCTCCGTACGGTCGCCCGGCAGATGGGCATCCATCTCAATGAGGAGGACGCCGCCGACCAGGCCGTCCATGTCTCGCTGCTGGCGGGGCTGCTGTCCCACATCGGGATGAAGGACGTGAAGGAGGGCGCGAAGAATGAGTATCTCGGCGCGCGCAGCGCCAAGTTCGCGGTCTTCCCGGGCTCCTCGCTCTTCAAGAAGCCGCCGCGCTTCATCATGTCCGCCGAACTGGTGGAGACCTCCCGGCTCTGGGCGCGCGTCAACGCGAAGATCGAGCCGGAGTGGATCGAACCCCTCGCCGGCCATTTGCTCAAGCGCACATACAGCGAGCCGCACTGGGAGAAGGACGCGGCGGCGGTGATGGCGTACGAGAAGGTGACGCTGTACGGCGTACCGATCGTGGCCCAGCGCAAGGTGAATTTCGGCCGAATCGACGCGGAGGCCTCGCGGGAGCTGTTCATCCGCCATGCCCTGGTCGAGGGCGACTGGCGCACCCACCACCAGTTCTTCCATGACAATCGCAAACTTCTCGGCGAGGTCGAGGAGCTGGAGCACCGCGCGCGCCGCCGCGACATCCTCGTGGACGACGAGACGCTGTACGACTTCTACGACCAGCGGGTGCCCGAGGACGTGGTCTCGGGCGCGCACTTCGACTCGTGGTGGAAGAAGAAGCGCCGCGACGAGCCCGAGCTGCTCGACTTCGAACGGTCGATGCTGATCAACGAGAAGGCGGGCTCGGTCACCAAGGACGACTATCCGGACACCTGGCGACAGGGGCCGCTCACGTTCCGGGTGACGTACCAGTTCGAGCCGGGCGCCGACGCGGACGGCGTGACCGTCCACGTACCGCTCCAGGTGCTCAACCAGGTCACCTCGGAGGGTTTCGACTGGCAGATCCCGGGCCTGCGCGAAGAGGTGGTCATGGAGCTGATCCGCTCCCTGCCCAAGCCGGTCCGCCGTCATTACGTGCCCGCGCCGAACTACGCGAAGGCGTTCCTGGAGCGGGCCGTACCGCTCCAGGAACCGCTTCCGGTGACGCTCGCCCGGGAACTCCAGCGGATGGTGGGGGTGCCGGTCTCGGGCGACGACTTCGATCTGTCGCGGGTGCCCGACCATCTGAAGATCACCTTCCGGATCGTCGACGAACGGCGCCGCAAGATCGCCGAGGACAAGGATCTGGAGGCGCTGCGGCTCAAGCTGCGGCCCAAGGCCCGCCAGGCCCTCTCCCAGGCCGCCGCGGCCACCGCGGAGCGCTCGGGCGGCGAGGCGATCGAACGTACGGGGCTGACGGACTGGACGATCGGCACCCTCACCCGGATCTTCGAGACCCGGCGGGCCGGCCAGCCGGTCAAGGCGTACCCGGCGCTGGTCGACCAGGGCGCGAGCGTGGCCGTACGGCTCTTCGACACGGAGGCCGAGCAGCGGCAGGCGATGTGGGCGGGCACGCGCCGGCTGATCCTGCTGAACATCCCGGTGAACCCGGCGAAGTTCGCCTCGGACCGGCTCACCAACCAGCAGAAGCTCGCGCTGTCCCGCAATCCGCACGGCTCGGTCCAGGCGCTGTTCGACGACTGCGCCATGGCCGCGGCCGACAAGCTGATCGCGGACCACGGCGGGCCCGCGTGGGACGAGGAATCGTTCCGGAAGCTGTACGACAAGGTGCGCGCCGATCTCGTCGACGCGACGGTACGGACCGTCGGCCAGGTCCAGCAGATACTCGCCGCCTGGCAGGCCTGTGAGCGCCGTCTGAAGGCCACGACCAGCCTGACCCTGATCAACAACGTCCAGGACGTCAGGGACCAGCTCGCGGCGCTCGTACCGGCCGGCTTCGTGACCCGTACGGGGCTGCGCCGGCTGCCGGACCTGATGCGGTATCTCGTCGCGGTGGACCGCAGGCTCCAGCAGATGCCGACGGCCGTCCAGCGCGACACGACACGCATGGAGAAGGTCCATGAGATGCAGGACGAGTACGCCTGGCTGCTCGAACAGCTCCCCAAGGGGCGGCCGGTGCCGCAGCAGGTCCTGGACATCCGCTGGCTGATCGAGGAGCTGCGGGTGAGCTATTTCGCGCACGCGCTGGGTACGGCGCAGCCGGTCTCGGACAAGCGCATCATGAAGGCGATCGACGCGGTGGCGCCGTGACGGCGCCGGTGCCGGAGTCGCCGCGATCGGTCAGTTCGACCGCACCCTCCGAGCTGCTGTAGAGTCTCGTTCCGCAGCCGAGGAAACAAGGCCGCGCAACCTGGTCCTGTGGAGCAGTTTGGAGTGCTCGCCACCCTGTCAAGGTGGAGGCCGCGGGTTCAAATCCCGTCAGGACCGCAGTAACGAAAGGCCCGCACCGATCGGTGCGGGCCTTTCGCATGCCCAGACCCCGGACCCCGCCGGCCCCAGGAGACCGCGCCCGCAGCGGAGCCGCAATCAGACCCAGCAAATCCCGTCAGGACCGCCGCGCGGGGCCCGTATCCGTACGGTCCCGGGCCCCCGGTTCGTACGGTGCGAGGCCCCCGGCACGCGCACCCGGCCGACTTCATCGGTTCGGGCAAGCGTCGGCGACGTGGCGGTATGGGCGCGGTAATGGCGCACCCAAATCCACGGGGCCCCGTCCTCCGTGTCTTGACGGGGTCATCCGCCGGGGGTACCCAAGCATCAGGGCCCCTTGTTCGTCCCAGCCCGGGGCCCGCACCGGGGGTGGTGTGCGGGTGTCATCGACAGCAAGACACAGGACCAGCGCGCTGCTGCGCGCCCATTTGGCGGCCGCGTCAGGCCGTCCGCACCGTACGGGCTACTGCCCGATCTGCCATCGCCTCCAGCGGCTCGCCATGGAGTCCCTGGCGGGCGACGACGGGTTCGACGGGTTCGGCGGCTTCCTCGACGACGAGTTACCTGACGATCTGGCCCCGTCCACGCCCTGACACGGGAGCGCGCGCCGATCCATCAGGTGAGACGAGCGCCCCATGCAAGGGGTATGCGGTGTGACGGGCATCACGGAACAATTTTCACGAAGGGCTGCGCTTACACCCTGCCTACAATCCACCAATTTAATATGTGCAATTGCACTTCCCGTGGAATCCCTCCGGAAACTCCCGCCCCACCGTTCACACAGCGCCCGAACGGGGCGGAACCCCCGCCTCCGAAGCCTCCGCCGGCACATAAAAAAGATCGCGCTGGACCCGGCGGAGTCCAGCGCGATCGACGACTTACCCGTGTTGCGTGGGCATGGGACCTGTTGGGGCAGGTGCCCGTCGTGTGGAGCTATGGGTCGGGACGACCGGATATGGGGGACCCGGCAGTACCCTGCAATTTGTGCCCTGTTGTGCCTGGTTTCGCTGTGTTGCGCCTAGCTTTGCCTTGCTGAGCCTTCAAAAAAAGGGCGTCAGGCCTCGCTGCGCTGCTGCGGAATACCCGCAAGCAGTGCGCGGACCTCTGCCTCGCGATACCGGCGATGCCCACCGAGCGTGCGGATGGACGTGAGCTTGCCGGCTTTTGCCCAGCGAGTGACCGTCTTCGGGTCCACGCGGAACATCGTGGCAACCTCAGCCGGGGTCAGCAGCGGCTCGGCATCAGGGGTGCGAGCGGTCATGAGCGGCCTCCTCGGGAGAACCGAACCATCTCGGTTCTTTCCTCTAAATTCTGCACCTTGACCCGCGTTGCCCGAAATGGCGGACGCGGGCCGAGTCGGTTATAGGACGAACGGCTTGTCCTCGGCACTACAACTACACCATCCGTCCAGCCACGTCGGCCAAACCGATGGAATTGCCCTCTGAGGTGTTCATCAGCGGCGGAAGCCGATGGACCATGCCATAGCGGACAGTCACGTCACAGATACGATCAGTCACAGAGCGATCAGGAGTCACCGGACCCCCCATAGAACATGCAATGCTGAGCGATCCGCCCGTACTTGGGCGGAAGGAACCCTCCCCGGACTCCTTGTCCTATTTTGACACGAGGAGGGGTGATGGGCGCAAGAGCCCCGTTAGTGCGGTCCGTCACCCTTGTTGGCAATATTCCGGATCAGAACCTCTGCACAAAGGCCTGTATTCAGGCTCCGTTCAAGCCCGGTTCAAGCCTGGTCCATACCCGTCCGACTGCCCGTTCCTGCCTCGTGCGCCCGAAACGGGCAGAGCGCCCGGTCAGTTCGCGAACAGCCGCTCGCGTACCGCTCTCCAGCGCTCCGTGAGCCGACCGTACGCCACTCCCGCGCCGTCGCCGTCCCCGTTCCGCAGCGCGGCAATCCCCGTCGCCACATCGGCGGCCGAGCGGTCCTCGGCGAGCTGCTCGCCGGACAGGGTGTGCACCAGTCCGCCGTAGTCCAGTTCGACCAGCGAGCGCGGATGGAACTCTTCCAGCCAGCGCCCCACATCCACCAGTCCGGCGATCAGCGGCCCGTCGTCCACCGTGTCCCGCAGGGTCTTCAGCGCCCGGGCCAGCCGGCGCCGCGCCTGCACCATGGGCGTCCGGTACCGCAGCACCGGCACTCCCAGGCCGCCCGGTCCTGCCGCCTCGTACTCCCGCTCGTCGTCCGAGAAGAGCGCGAACCAGCCCACCGGCACCTGCCAGACCGCCGTCCTGATCCACGGCCGCGCGTCCGGATTCCGGTCCCGCCACCGCTCGTAGTCCGCGACGGCCTGCCCGCGCACCACCGGCGGCAGCACCGCGTCCAGCAGCGGTGTCGGAAGCGACTCCGTCAGCTCCTCCAGCGCCAGCCAGCCGCGCAGCCGGGTACGCCACGGACAGACGCACACCACCCCGTCCACCACGGCCACGAACGCGTCCCCGCTCTCGTGCACCGGCACGGCGACCGGCGGGGTGGGCAGCAAGTCGGCCAGGGAGCGCCTGAGTTCGTCCTGAGCGGTGGGTGTACGGTCCCGTCTGGCGTAGCGCGTCCAGTGGTTCCTCTCGGGCTCGGGAAAGGCCGCCAGCGGCTCATAGACCCGCAGGTAGGACGCGTACGGAACGAGGACGGAAGACACCGCAGGCATGCCGCGCATCGTCCCACGCCTGTACTCCTCCAGGGGGTGATCCTGGGCACTGCGGCTGATCTGCGCCCCCGCAGGACTTACCCTCTTGGTTGCCCAGCCGGTCCCTCCCCACCCACAGGAGGGACTTCCCACCGCCGCTTCGTACTTGGGAGTCACCACCGTGACCGATCTGACCGACGGCGTCCTGCACACCCTCTTCCGCTCGGAGCAGGGGGGCCATGAGCAAGTCATGCTCTGCCAGGACCGTGCCAGCGGCCTCAAGGCCGTCATCGCCATCCACTCCACCGCCCTGGGCCCGGCCCTCGGCGGCACCCGCTTCTACCCGTACGCGTCCGAGGACGAGGCCGTCGCCGACGCGCTCAACCTCTCCCGCGGCATGTCGTACAAGAACGCGCTGGCCGGTCTCGACCACGGCGGCGGCAAGGCCGTGATCATCGGCGACCCGGAGCAGATCAAGAGCGAGGAACTGCTGCTCGCTTATGGCCGGTTCGTTGCGTCGCTGGGCGGCCGGTACGTCACGGCCTGCGATGTCGGCACGTACGTCGAGGACATGGATGTCGTGGCGCGAACCTGTGCGTGGACGACGGGCCGCTCCCCCGAGCACGGCGGCGCGGGCGACTCGTCGGTGCTGACCGCCTTCGGCGTCTTCCAGGGCATGCGGGCCAGCGCCCAGCACCGCTGGGGCGACCCGTCGCTGCGCGATCGTACGGTCGGGATCGCGGGCGTCGGAAAGGTCGGGCACCACCTGGTCGAGCACCTCCTGGAGGAGGGCGCGCACGTGGTGATCACGGATGTACGGGAGGAGTCCGTACGGCGGATCACCGACCGGCACCCGCAGGTCGCCGCGGTCGCCGACACCGACGCGCTGATCCGTACCGAAGGGCTGGACATCTACGCCCCCTGCGCGCTCGGCGGCGCCCTGAACGACGACTCGGTCCCGGTCCTCACCGCGTCCGTCGTGTGCGGGGCCGCCAACAACCAGCTCGCCCACCCGGGTGTCGAGAAGGATCTCGCCGACCGCGGAATCCTGTACGCGCCCGACTATGTGGTGAACGCCGGCGGCGTGATCCAGGTCGCCGACGAGCTGCACGGCTTTGACTTCGAGCGGTGCCGTGCGAAGGCCGCGAAGATCTTCGACACAACCCTTTCGATCTTCGCACGTGCAAAGGAAGATGGTATTCCGCCGGCCGCCGCAGCCGACCGGATCGCCGAGCACCGGATGGCGGAGGCGCGCCGCCGCTGACCGCTCGGGAGGGGCGGCGGGCCACCCGGGAGACGAGACTCACGCCGGTCGGCGGGTCGCCCCTCCAGAAGAGGTTAAAATCGGGGCTGACCAGGGAGGACGGGGCGCCTCGCTGGTCCTGCGCCGGGGCGCGTCATGCGGGCGGCGTACCGTATGGCCGCGGAAGCAGGTACCGTTGAAGCCCTACGGACGGGTCTCTCCGCGGAGAGCTCGTTCTGATTCATGAACGCGTGTCAAGACTCTGGGGCCGTCGAGCCCCGTCACCGAGGGGGTCGAGCCATGGGGCGCGGCCGGGCCAAGGCCAAGCAGACGAAGGTCGCCCGCCAGCTGAAGTACAACAGCGGCGGGACAGACCTGTCGCGTCTGGCCAACGAGCTGGGCGCGTCGACCTCGAGTCAGCCGCCGAACGGCGAGCCGTTCGAGGACGACGACGAGGAAGACGACCCGTACGCACAGTACGCGGATCTGTACAACGACGACGAGGACGAGGACGACGAGTCCGGGCCCTCGGCGCAGCGCCGCGGCGCTTGACGTCCGTATACCCAGAGCAGTACCTCAGTGGCCCGGTCCGGGGCCGTAGTCCTGGACCGGGTTCTGTGCTGCCCGTGACCGTGGCTGTCCGTAACCGCCTCGTGGCTGCTCACCCGTAACGGCTTCGTGGCTGCTCGCCGCAGCCGTGTCGTGGCTGGTCCCGGCCGGTGAACGTCGTGGCTGTTTCCCGGCTGGTGAACACGGTCGGTAGGGCGGCGGGTGATTCGGTCGGCGGTTCAGCCGGCGATTCGGTCGGCGATTCGGTCGGTAACTGTCCAGGTCAGCTCCGGTAGTCGCCGGTCAGTGCGGCGCCCGTGGTGTGCTCGCCGCGCTCCGTGATCTCCCCGGCGATCCAGGCGTCCACCCCGCGGTCGGCCAGGGTGGTGAGCGCGGCGTCGGCCGACTCCGCCGGGACGACGGCGATCATGCCGACCCCCATGTTCAGCGTCTTCTCCAGCTCCAGGCGCTCCACCCGGCCGACCGTCCCGACCAGGTCGAAGACCGGTCCCGGCGTCCAGGTCGAACGGTCCACCGTGGCGTGCAGCCCGTCCGGGATCACCCGCGCGAGATTGGCGGCCAGACCGCCGCCGGTGACATGACTGAACGCGTGCACGTCAGTCGTCCTGGTGAGCGCCAGACAGTCCAGCGAGTAGATCTTGGTGGGCTCCAGCAGCTCCTCGCCCAGCGTCCTGCCGAACTCCTCGATCTGCCGGTCCAGCGCCCACCCGGCCCGGTCGAAGAGCACATGACGGACCAGTGAGTACCCGTTCGAGTGAAGACCGGACGATGCCATGGCGATCACCGTGTCACCCGTACGGATACGATCCGCGCCCAGCAGCCGGTCCGCCTCGACCACGCCCGTACCGGCTCCGGCGACATCGAAGTCGTCCTCGCCGAGCAGTCCGGGGTGCTCGGCGGTCTCGCCGCCGACCAGTGCGCAGCCGGCCAGCACACAGCCTTCGGCGATGCCCTTGACGATGGCGGCGACCCGCTCGGGATGGACCTTGCCGACACAGATGTAGTCGGTCATGAAGAGCGGCTCGGCGCCGCAGACGACCAGGTCGTCGACGACCATGCCGACCAGGTCGTGGCCGATCGTGTCGTACACGCCCATCCGGCGGGCGAGGTCGACCTTCGTACCGACACCGTCGGTGGCGGAGGCGAGGAGGGGGCGTTCGTAGCGCTTGAGGGCGGAGGCGTCGAAGAGGCCGGCGAAGCCGCCGAGGCCGCCGAGGACCTCGGGGCGCCGGGTCTTCCTGACCCACTCCTTCATCAGCTCGACCGCGCGGTCACCGGCTTCGATGTCGACGCCCGCGGCGGCATAGCTGGCACCAGTGGTCGTCTCGGACGTCGTCTCGGACATGGCTGGGTACTTTCCTGTCGTCCTGTCGGCGTTTCGGTCGGCGTTCGGTCGGTGAGGGTCTGCGGGCGGGCGTGTTCTGCGGGCGGGGGGTACGGGCTCGGTTGTACGAGGGGATGGGATCGCCGGGTCGTCGGCGTGATGGCGGTGCGGCGGGGTTACGGGCGGCGCAGCGCGTCCGTGGCCGCGGTGGCGGCCGGTCCCGCCGACAGCTCGCTCTCCAGGAGCCGCTTGCCGAGCAGCTCGGGATCGGGAAGGTCCATCGGGTACTCGCCGTCGAAGCAGGCGCGGCAGAGATTCGGCTTGGCGATCGTGGTCGCCTCGATCATCCCGTCGAGCGAGATGTACGCGAGGGAGTCGGCCCCGATGGAGACGCCGATCTCCTCGACCTTCATCCCGTTCGCTATCAGTTCCGCACGGGTCGGGAAGTCGATGCCGAAGAAGCAGGGCCACTTCACCGGCGGGGACGAGATCCGGATGTGGACCTCGGCGGCGCCCGCCTCGCGGAGCATCTTGACCAGGGCGCGCTGGGTGTTGCCGCGGACGATCGAGTCGTCGACGACGACCAGCCGCTTGCCGCGGATGACCTCCCGCAGCGGATTCAGCTTGAGGCGGATGCCGAGCTGGCGGATGGTCTGGGACGGCTGGATGAAGGTCCGGCCGACATAGGCGTTCTTGACGAGGCCCGAGCCGTACGGAATGCCGCTCGCCTCCGCGTAGCCGATGGCGGCGGGGGTGCCCGACTCGGGAGTCGCTATGACGAGATCGGCCTCGACGGGTGCTTCCTTGGCCAGTTTCCGGCCCATTTCCACCCGGGACAGATAGACGTTCCGGCCGGCGATGTCCGTATCGGGACGGGCCAGATAGACGTACTCGAAAACACAGCCCTTGGGCTTCGCTTCCGCGAATCGCTGGGTACGGAGACCGTTCTCGTCGATGGCGATCAGCTCGCCCGGCTCGATCTCACGGACGAACGCGGCGCCGCAGATGTCGAGGGCGGCGCCCTCGGAGGCGACCACCCAGCCGCGCTCAAGACGGCCGAGGACCAGCGGGCGGATGCCCTGCGGATCACGGGCGGCGTAGAGGGTGTGCTCGTCCATGAAGACGAACGAGAAGGCGCCCTTGACCTCCGGCAGGACCCGGGCGGCGGCGTCCTCGACCGTGAGGGGCTTGCCGTCGTCGTCCGTCTGGGTGGCCAGGAGGGCCGTGACCAGGTCGGTGTCGTTGGTGGCGGCGACCCGCGTCGACCGCCCGTTCTCCTTGGGTAGATCGGCGACCATCTCGGCGAGCTGGGCGGTATTGACCAGATTGCCGTTGTGACCGAGCGCGATCGAGCCGTGGGCGGTGGCCCGGAAGGTCGGCTGGGCGTTCTCCCACACCGAGGCTCCGGTGGTGGAGTAGCGGGCGTGGCCCACCGCGATATGCCCCTGGAGGGAGCTGAGCGAGGTTTCGTCGAAGACCTGGGAGACCAGGCCCATGTCCTTGAAAACGAGGATCTGGGAACCATTGCTCACTGCGATGCCCGCGGACTCCTGTCCGCGGTGCTGCAGGGCATACAGTCCGAAATAGGTGAGCTTGGCGACCTCTTCGCCCGGGGCCCAGACTCCGAAGACGCCACAAGCGTCCTGGGGGCCCTTCTCTCCGGGGAGCAGGTCGTGGCTGAGTCGTCCATCACCACGAGGCACGCCACCGAGTGTAGGCGAGATCGACCACTGGTCCGAATTGGGGATGGGTGGGGGATGAGTGGGGGATGGGCGAGGGACGGGGTGGGGACGCGGGCCGGCTCCGCGTTCGCCCGTCGGATTACTTCGCTGTGGGGGCCGCCGCAGCGGCCAGGCCTGGGCCGTTGTCCGGGACGTCGGACTTGTTGTCGGCCTTGGTGTCGGACTTGTTGATGGTCAGGGCACGGTGGCGCAGCTCATATGTGACCTTGCCCTCCAGCACCTTCTGAATCTGGCGTTCCAGGGTCATTTCGGGCCCGGGGCAGAGCTTGCGGGTGGAGGAGAGGCGACCGAAGGTGATGGCGCCGGGCCCTGTTTCGGGCTCTGTGATCTTCGCTGTGCCACGGAAGGTGTTGCAGCCGAAGCTGCCCTCGACGGAGCCATCCTTACCGAACGTGAAGTACGCCTTGCCTTCGCTGCCCTGCGGGAGCGAGCTCGCGACGGCGCCTTCGGTGAGCGCGTTGACGGTCCACCGCGTACCCGCGAGGGGCGCGGCCGGCTCGGAGGTGAGGGCGATCGCGTCGCCCTCGGGGGTGGTGAGGGTGAGGCGCTTGTCCTTGACCTGGGCTTTCAGGGTGCCGGAGAAGGCGCCGCTCAAGGCCTTCTCGAATGCCTGAAGCTCCTCGGGACAGCCGATCAGGGTCGACTGCTGCTGCCCCACGGTGATCGTGTCGCCGTCGATGGTGACGTCCGCGCCGATGGTGTTGCAGCCGGTACGGGCGCTGGCCCGGCCCTTGGTGTCGATCTCCACGCTGGCCCCGGCGGGCGCGGCGGTCTTCTTGCCGCCGACGGTCAGGCTGTCGACGCTCCAGTGGACGCCGGTGAGGGGGAGGTCGGTCTGTACGGAACCGGATCCTGAGCCGGAGCCGGATCCTGAGCCGGAGCCGGATCCTGAGCCGGAGCCGGATCCTGAGCCGGAGCCGGATCCTGAGCCGGAGCCGGATCCTGAGCCGGAGCCGCTTGAGGAGCCGGTGCCGGACTCTGTGCCGCAGGCGGCCAGAGTGAACAGTGCGACGGTAGTGACTGCGGTGACCGCAGTGACGTTAGTGATCCTCTGCCTTTGCATACCCTTGGGACGGGGAGCTGTCTCGTACGGTTCCGTCGTCCCCAACGGGTCTACGCCGGCGCCACCGCTGGCGTCACCCCAGCGTCACCAGCGTCACCCCATGAGCGGAAGCAGATCCCCGAGGTCCGCGCGCTCCCCGCTCGCGCTGACGAGCGCCCCTTCGATCGCCTCGCGCCAGGTCGTACGGCCGGTGGCCAGCCGTACCCAGGTCAGCGGGTCGGTCTCCACGACATTGGGCGGGGTGCCACGGGTGTGCCGGGGACCTTCCACGCACTGGACCACGGCGTACGGCGGAATCCGCACCTCTGTCGACGCGCCGGGCGCCTTCGCGGCGAGGGCGTCGGCGAGCATTCGGGTGCAGGCGGCGAGGGCCTGCCGGTCGTACGGGATGTCGAGCCCGGGGACGGCCCGGTTGAGGTCGTCGGTGTGGACGATGAGCTCGACGGTCCGGGTGACCAGATAGTCCCCGAGGCTCATCGCACCGACCCGGGTGGCGAGCAGCCGGCCGTCGGACGCATCAGGCAGCAGCGCGGCGATCCGCTCGGCGGTGCGCCCGAACAGTTCGTCGGGGGGCGCGGCGGCGGCGATCGCCTTGACGTTCTCGCTGATGTCCCCGGCGAAGGCGGCGGTCACGAACGGCCACTCGGACAGTACGAGAACGGGCCCGCCGGCGCCCCGTACCTCAGGCTCTTCCAGATACCGGTTGACGGACTCGACGCCCGTGGCAAGATGCGCGGCCAGCTCGCGAACGGTCCAATCACCGAGGGCGGTCGGCAGGGCGAGCTGCTCAGGCGTAAGGACGGCAACCGCCTCACGTACGTACCCGAACTGCGCCAGCACGGCGGTCCGGATCTTGCTGGAGTCGTAGGCGCGGGGGCGCTTTTTGGGCGGGGGCATGGGGGGAGGGTAGTGGAGGGGGTGGGGGTTCATACCAAGAGGTAGTTGGGGTGGGCCGGGGCCGTTGGATGCGGGTGGGGGCCGCCCCTCCTGGTTTGAGTTTCGCGGGGTCGTGTCGGGTGTCAAGGGCGCTCCTTCGTCGCGTCGGCTTCGCCGATTGCGCTGCGCTTAACCCCTGACACCCGCCCCGCCCCCGCAAGTGCGAGTGAGTGGGAGGGGCGGCCCGGGGGAGGGGTCCCCGGAAGCGCTTGATTGTGGGGGGCGTTTCTTTGCCGGGTGCTGGCCGGTGGGTGGTCTGCGCGGCAGTGGAATGGGGCGGTGGCGGCACCGGCTTAGCGTCGGGCCGTTGGTGGGTGGTTGGGGTGCAAGCTGGTGTCTGAGACTCGTTGCCGGGTGGCACCCCTGGCCTCGGGCCCACCGCATTGCGCCTGGTCAGGGGCGTGGGGGAGGGCTGGTCAT
>NZ_JBHVGV010000020.1:0-9332 GCF_042800555.1 Streptomyces sp. NPDC057617
GCGAGGCATTCGACGCCCGCCAGGCCCGCTTCGACGGTACGGGCGACCGCGTCGCTCCAGATCTCGCCGGCCGCCAGCTCCAGCGCGGTGCCGTCCAAGGCGAAGCCCTGGGTGGCGATACGCAGGGCGGTGCCCTCGAAGCCGCGGTCCCCGATGACCAGATTGCTGCCGCCGCCGATGATCAGGAGCGGGGTGCCGGCCGCGTCGGCCTGCCCTACGACGGCGATGACCTCGTCGTCGGTGGTGGCCGTGACGAGGCGGGTCGCGGGGCCGCCGAGCCGGAAGGTCGTGAGGGGGGCGAGGGGCGCGTTGTGGAGTTCCTGCACGGGACAAGACTACGGGCCGTCGCGATCGCGGATGCGGTCACGACGGCCCGTGGGCCGGGAATCTCGGCAGGTCAGCCGGGCGGAGTAGCGGGAGTGCTGACGATCACGCGGCAGGCACCACTTGCAGGGGCCGTCGTCTACGGACGGCCTGGCCACGCTTCCCATCCTCAAGGGCCGCCAGCACCTGACCCGCATAGTCCGCGGCCGAGTGCGTATAGATCCACGTCACCTTCCCCCCGCGCTCGTGCCCGAGGATCTCCTGTGCGATGACCTCCGGCACGCCGAGCGCGTGCAGCCGCGAGGCGTATGCGTCACGGGTGTCCGAGAAGACCGGCCACCAGTCGACGCGCTCGACGAGCTGCTGACGGCGCCGCCCCGTCTCCTTGTCCGTCACGGTCGCCTTCACCTTGCGGACGACCTTGCGCGCGACCCCGGCCGCCTGGATCGCCGCGACCCACAGGCGCCTGAACGCCGACCGGCGCAGCGGCGCACGGTACGCCTCCCCCTCGCCGCCGTTCCTCTTACTCCCGCGCCGCACCTGGTTCCTGCCGTGGAACACCAGCTCGGCCTCACACAGCCCGTCCTCTGGTTCCGACACGGCCCGGCTCGCGGTCGGCTCCTCCGCCCATAGCTCCCGCAGCACCCGAGCCGCGAGCCCAGTGAGCGGCACAGAGCGCAGGCCCGCGTCCGACTTGGGGTACGCCTTCCGCTTGATCTTCCCGCGCGGCTCCACCAGGACCTCGCGGACGTGGATGCGCCGCGTCTCGAAGTCGACGTTGCACCAGCGGAGGCCGGCCAGCTCCTGGAAGCGGAGTCCGGTCTCCTGCCCCACGATGATCAACGCGTGGAAGTAGTCGGGAAGCTTCTGCCGGATCAGCCAGAGCTGGGCGTACGACGGCGGTCGGCGGTCCTCCGGGTGCTTCTTCTTGATCGTCGGCAGGCGTACGCCCTCGGCAGGGTTGAAGGGGACGCGCCGGTCCAACTTCGCGGCTGTCAGCATCCTGTCGAGGACCTGGAAGCACTTCGTGACCGAACTGGCGGCGAGCGGGCCGCCGTTCTGGTCGTGCAGGCCGTTGACCCAGGTCTGGATCTCCAACCAGGCCAGCTCGTACAACTTGACGCCGGCGAAGGTCGGCGAGATGTGGTTGCGCCACATCCCCTCGTCCCGAAGCTGAGACTGCGTCCAGCGTTCGATCCGCAGCTCGCCCCTGGTCTGGGTGGGCCACCACAGCCGCCACCAGGCGCCGAGGGTGATCTCGCCTCGGGCAGGGTCGATCCAGGTGCGCTGCCGCATCTCGGTGCGGGTCTCTTCAAGGAAGGCGACCGCCGCGTCGTACGTCGGCTTGTTCTTGCTGCGGCCTCGGCCTGATGGGTCGGTGTAGCGGGCCTCCCATGAGCCGGTGTGCTCGTCGGCGGGCGGCCGGTCGCCCGGATATTTCGCGAGGCACGGTGGGCAGCCGCACTTCATGGAGGGGGCGGGACGTGGATTGGTGGTGGAGGCGGCCTTCGCGGGGGCCTTCTTGCGCACCATCTGGGTGTGCTCCTGATCAGAGAGTCGATGCGCCGGGCACTGCTGCTGGGACCGTGGAGAGGTCGTCGGGGAGCACGAGAGGTGTCCCGCAGAAGCAGTGGAGGCCGGCGCCGGTGGTGGACACACCGAGGTCGATCGTCAGGAGCGCGTGAAGTTCTCTGATCAGGTCATGGATGTGGGTGCCCCCTTGGACGCGAATCTCGACAGCGTCCGGGTCCCAGATGGCGATCTCCGTCTGGTCGTCGACCACGGCGATACGGATACACACAGGGACCCCCCAGGGACGCGAGCGAAGTGCGATGCGCCGCGGGAGGTCGGCAGGGAGCCGACGTTAGCCTGTGTGTGGAGGATGTGCGAAGAGTTTGGCCAATCTAGTTGAGGGTCAAATCAGTGGCAAAAAACCGCCCTTCATAAGGCAACCCTTACTTCCGACTACGAGGCAGTCGGTCGCCCCATCGCTTCCGCGATCCGAATGAGGTCGCGCTGCCGCTCGGTCGACAGAGCCCGATAGATCCTCAGGAGCCGCTCCTCGCGCTCCTGATCGCTCGGGCCCGGCACCGGTCGGCCGATGGCGGCGAAAATCTGCCGCACCGTGACGTCAGCTCCCCAGCGGCGCAGCACTTCCGCCATACCCCGGAATACCTCGGGGTCGACTCGGGACGTGCCCCTGCGGCCGGCCACCCAGTGATTCAGCGTCGTGTATGGGACGTTGGCCGCTGCCGCGAGATCCTTCTGCGTTTTGTCGGCCTGAGCCAGCGCACGCGTGAGGAGCACCCCCAGGTCCTCGCCCTGGTCGGCGGCAGGGTGGTCGCCGGGGTCGCTCTGGCCGGTAGTCACAAAAAGATGGTCCGGCATCGGCATCTACATATGCAAGTAGAACGGAGAACGCTGACCAGTATTTGACTGCCCGCACTACACCTACATCACCCCTGTACGCCCCAAATGAGCACACGTGCTACACCCGGCCACACCACTCACCCTCTTGACTCAATCTCCATCTACATGGAGACTGTAGATAGTGCAGGTCACCGCGACCGGCACACCCCTTCACACGCCATTCAGCCAATCGGCAAGAGGTTCACCATGCGACGACGAGACCGCGGAGCGCCCATCCGGAAGGCCATGAAAGCCGCCGGCATGGGCGTCGAACTCCTCGCCGCCAGGACCAAGACCATCGACCCGACCGGCGAGGGCCTGTCCTCTTCATATGTCGGCTTCATCGTCGGCGGCGGCAAGACCGCCCGCGAGACATGCAGCGACCGAGCAGCACAGCTCATCGCGGCTGCACTCGGCCAGGAGATCGGCACCTTCTTCGAAGATGCCGTTTTCACACTCGACAAATCTCCATCTACACGGAGAACGGAGACCAGGCTGAGTTCGAGTGCCCTGCCGGACCGGCTCATTGATCAGGCCGAGTTGTCCCGCTTTCTGCGGAAGTCGATGAGCTGGATCGACGCGCAGATCCAGGAGGCGAAGGACCGCGGCGAGCTGTGGCCCGGCCTGCATTACGTCGGCCGATCTCGCCGTTTCGACCCAGTCGCAGTCCTCGAAGGTCAGCGCCTCCAGCGCTCGGCCTGAACACGCAGCGGGGCCGCCCCCGCACGCCAGCACCAGGGCGACCCCACACCAACCACCAGAGAGGTAGGCCGTGAACACACAGGCTAACCCGATTCCGACCGCCGAACGAGAGCGCGGGAACAGGACCATCCCCCGGGCGATCGCAACGATCCGCGAGGTCACCGGCACCGACGACCGTACCGCCACCATGCTGGCCACCGCACTCAACGAGGCCGGCATCCTCGCCGACTCCAGCCGCAACAGCCTGATCGTCCTCCGCCGTTCGAGCAGCGGCCAGTGGACGGATGAGCCGCGCACCGACCTGGAGACGCAGGCCCTCGCCTGGGACGCGGCCCTCGGTCGCGCTGCCCGGCTGGCCGAGCAGATCCGTACGGAGCAGGGCGGGGAGCGTGCTGCTGGCACCGGACTGCTGAGTGTGCGGACGGAGCGCGAGCGGGTGCTCGTCTCCGTGCAGGTCACCGACATCACGCAGTGGGCGGGCTGGTGCCGCTACCTGGGCATCACGCAGGAGGAGCCGGGGTCTCCAGCGCACGCGTACATCGGGGCTGGGCACCGTGATGGTGTCGCGGTGTCGGTTGTTGCGTACGACGCTCCGGCGACGGAGGCCCGGACGGTGGCTGCCGCGACGATGCCATACCGGTACGGCGGTGCCGTGTACGACCTGGCCCTCCCGCTCCGGGACACGGAGGGTGCCGTCTGGGACTACCGGCAGATCCGTACGGACGGGATGCCGCTGTTGTCGCGGCGGGATGACCCGACGGGCGCGCGGTGCTCGCTGGGCCATGTCGTGCAGTACGCGGGTCCGCTGACGGCCGTGCGGGACGAGGCTCCTGTGTCGGCCGCCGGGGGTGCGGCGTGACGACACCGGAGCAGAAGCTCACACTCACGGTCACGTTCCGAGGAGCGCTGATCGCTCACGCCGACAAGCATGATCTCCCCCTGACGACGCGGCAGGTGGAGGGGCTGGCTCGGGCCGCCACGACGGCTGTGATCGATCCCGAGGTGCCGGTGGTGCACCGGCAGGTGGTCCTCTCGCCCCAGCAGCGGGAGACGCTGCGGGCGCTGGCGATCGGCGAGCGTGCGACGGAGACCGCGCTACGGCTGGTCCTGTCTCTGAACACGATCAAGACCCATCGCCGCACGCTGTTCAAGCGGATGGGTGTGCGTACCGGCGCCGAGGCTGTGGCCGTCGGCATTGCTCTGGGCCTGATCGCGGTACCGGCGAAGCGTCGTAGGGGGTCAGTGTGACTCAGGCCCTGAGCCCGGAGATCCGGGCCGTCATCGCCCAGCAGCTCGGCGACGCGAAGCCCGCGCAGGACGGACTGCTCGTCTCGTTCGGCAAGGCGATCGCTGACCGCCGGGACCACGAGCACCCGAAGTGGGAGGACCTCTTCTGCCTGAACCTGTCCTCATATATGGGGGAGCGTGCGGCGCCTGTGCTGCGTCGCCTGCTCGACGCTGAGGCCCAGCGGGACGACCTGCGGGACCGGTTCGCGGAGGCGGTGGCCACGGTTACGCGCTTGGAGCAGAAGCGCGTCGAGCTGGAGCGCATCGCGAACGCCGAGCGGGCACGGGTCGCCGAGCTGGAGGCCGCTCGCAGTACGGATCGGGCCGCCGCACTCATTGCGCTCGCTCTGGCCATGCGCGAGGAGCCGTCGTACGACCTGGCAAGCAAGATCGAAGACCTCGGTGAACTCGTACTGGCTGGCGAGCCCGATGAGATTGCCGCGCTAGTCGACGAGATCACCCAGTTGACGGCCATGGATGAGGTCGCCGCTGGGGTGGCCAAGAGCCTGCTCTTCGCTGCCGCCGAGGCGGCCAGGCTGGCGGTCACCCGCGAGTTGGAGGCTGGTGAGTCCGCTTCTCTCGGCGAACCGGACTTCTTCCAGCCCGGCCGCACCTACTGCGACAGCAACGGCTACCGCGCTCCGGAGCTGACCGCCCACTTCCGTGTGGAGCACGTCACCCGCCACCCCGAGCGGGGCCACCTCCGCGCCATCGGCTGGCTGCGGACCGGCGCGCCGGGCGCACGGTGGCACGGCGACTTCCGAGACGAGGGCCAGTTCGACGGCTGGACCGACATCACTGACCCCCGGGAAGGCGGCGAGCGATGACCGGGCCCGAGCACTACAAGCGCGCCGAGGACCTCGCGAAGACGGCCGCCCGGCAGCCGGAATCCAGCGACGCCCCGGCCCTGATCGAGCTGGCGCACGTCCACGCGACGCTCGCCCTGGCTGCCGCCACCGCCATGCAGGCGCCCGTGGACGGCTCCGAGCCCGGCATGAGCCCGGCCGAATTCCGCGAGTGGCACCGGGGCGCGGGCGTCAAGCCGACCACGCGGGGTGAGGCCGGATGAGCGCCTACACGAGCATCTACCAGGCCCTGACCAAGGGACGCGTGCCGATGCCGCCCTCCGAGGCCGCGCGGCTGCTCAGCGAGCTGCGCGCCGAGACCGGCGTCGACCTCGCGGACGGCCTCCGCGATCACGCCGACACGGAGTTCCAGCCCGCGGCCACGGACTCGCGTGCCATCCACCGCCGGAAGAAGACCAAGTACGGCGCGACCCTCGACTGCGCTGAGTGGGTCCTCCACGCCACCGGCGCCCGCCCCACCATGCCCAACCAGCGCACCCGGAGCACCTCGTGACGTTCACCTTCGCCCCCGCCACCCGCGAAACCGCCAAGGCACGCATCGCGCTCCAAGGACCCGGCGGCAGCGGGAAGACCAAGACCGCCCTCCGCTTCGCCGAGACCCTCGCCAAGGGCGGCCCGATCGGCGTCGTCGACACCGAGCGCGGCTCCGCCCTCAAGTACGCCCCCGTCCCCGGCCGCCCGGACATCGAGGCCCACGAGTTCGCCCACCTGCCGATGGCGTTCTGCTCGCCCGAGAACCTGATCTCCGCGGTGAAGGCCGCGGAAGAGGCCAGGCTCGCAGTCCTGATCATCGACTCTTGGTCGCACTTCTGGGCGGGGAAGGGCGGTCTTCTCGCCCGCGTCGACGAGGAGGCGAAGAAGGCCGGGAGTGGCGGGAAGTTCACCGCCTGGGGCCCGGTGAACGAGTTGGAGCAGAACATGCTCGACGCGCTCCTCGGCTTCCCCGGCCACGTCATCGTCACCATGCGCACGAAGAACGACTATGAGATGGAGGGGAAGAAGGTCACGAAGGTCGGCGTCAAGACCGTCCAGCGTGAGGGCGCGGAGTACGAGGTCGATGTCGTACTCGACATGATCGAGGGCACCGGCACCGTGACCAAGACCCGGTACACGGGCCTGGCCGGCATCACGGTCCATCACCCGGGCGAGGCGCTCGCGGAGACCATCCTTGAACAGCTCGGCCAGGGCGTCGACATGGTCCAGGTCATCCTCGACGGGCTCACGGCCGAGGACCTGACGTACCAGGGCGCGCGGGAGCTGCACACACGGGCGAGTTCTCGCGGTCTGCTGACCACGGGGACGCTGCACCCGAAGACCGGCGAGCCGACGACGATCGGCGCTCTGATCGCGGAGTACGGCACAGCGCTCAAGCCCGCCCCGGTCCCGGCAGCTCCTGCCGACGAGCAGCCCACACCGGCCCCTCAGCAGCCCCCGGCGCCGCCGTCTGACGACATGACGGCTGCCGGGAGGTCCGCTCCCACCGCTCCTTCGGTCGCGCGGGAGCCGCAGGAGCCGCAGCAGGCGCCCGTGCCGGTCACCGCCCCGCAGATGCGGATGATGCACGCGCTGTTTAACAAGGTCGGCATGCAGGGTCGCGACGCCCGCCTCCGGGCGACCTCTCTGATCATCGGCCGTCCCGTCGGGTCCGCGAACGAGTTGCTGATGGGGGAGGCGAAGGACCTTCTCGACACGCTCACGAACTACAGCGAGCGCGAGAACCCGGCGGACGAATTCGCCGCCATGGTCCAGGGCCTGGAGGACGACGCCGCCAAGGCTGCGGCCGACGAGCTGTACGTGGCTGCCAAGCAGAGCGCCGCCTGATTCACCGCTGACTGCGGGTCCCGCCGACCGATCGCGGCGGGGCCCGCACCATCCCAGAGAGGAGGACACCCCCAGTGGTGAACCCCACCCCCGAGCAGCGCGAAGCGATCGACTCCTACGGCGACGGAATCGACCTCGTTCTTCAGGCCGGCGCCGGATGCGGCAAGTCGGCAACGCTGAAGATGATCGCGCAGTCGGACCCGCGCCGCCGGATGACGTACGTCGCCTACAACAAGTCGATCGCCGCCGACGCGAAGCGCAGCTTCCCCGCCAACGTCGGGGCCAGCACCGGACACGGCCTCGCCTTCGACCCGAAGTACCTGCCGCGCCTGAACCGCCCACGCCAGACCGCCCACGCCGCGGCCCAAGCCCTCGACGTCAAGGCAATCCTCGGCATCATCGGCGCGACCCCGTCCATCCCCACGGACCTCGGCCTGCCGAAGGCCATGACCGGCAAGATCATCATGCGGTGCGCGCTGGACACCGTCTCCCGCTGGTGCCACAGCAGCGACCCCGAGATCAAAGCTCGGCACGTACCGAGATACGACGGGCTCACCAAGCCGGAAGTGCGGGAGCGGCTCCTCGCCCTGGTGCTGCCCGTCGCCCACGCCGCGTGGGCCGACCTCACCAACGAGGACGGTGTCCTGCGGTTCGACCACGACTACTACCTCAAGCTCTGGGCGCTCTCGCGGCCGATACTCCCGACCGACGTGGTGCTCCTTGATGAGGCCCAGGACACCAACGACGTTCTGGCCGAGGTCCTGCTCTCCCAGGAGCACGCGCAGCGGATCGCGGTCGGGGACAGCTCTCAGGCGATCTACGAGTGGCGCGGCGCCCGGGACGCCCTCCGCGGTTTCGTCCAGGCTCTGGGCTGCCCCGAGCTGACGCTGTCCCAGTCGTTCCGGTTCGGTCCGGCGATCGCCGCCGAGGCGAACAGGTGGCTCCGCGTCATCGACGCGCCTCTCCGGCTCTCGGGTTTCGAGCAGTGCGATTCCTCGATCGGCCCGGTCGACTCCCCGGACGCGATCCTCTGCCGCAGCAACTCGGGCGCGATGGGCGTCGTCATGGAGGCCCTGACCACCGGCCGGAAGGTCGCACTCGTCGGCGGAGGCTCCGAGATCAAGCGCCTCGCCTGGGCTGCCGAGGCACTCCAGGACGGCCGCCCGACCGACCACCCCGAGCTGCTGGCTTTCCCATCCTGGGACGCCGTACGGGAGTACGCGGAAGAAGAAGACGGGTCCATGAAGGTCTTGGTGAAGCTCATCGATGAGCACGGGACCGACCGAATCGTGGCCGCCGCTGACCAGCTCGTCGCCGAGACCCGCGCCGAGCTGGTGGTGTCGACCGCCCACAAGGCCAAGGGCCGCGAGTGGCCGGCCGTCCGGATCCACTCCGACTTCCGGCCGCCGAAGCCGAATCCGGAGACCGGGCACGTCCTTCTGAAGCGCGAGGAGGGTCGCCTCGCATACGTCGCGGTGACCCGGGCCCGGGAGCGCCTCGACAGCCAGGCCCTCGCCTGGGTGAACACGATCACCGCGGTGTCGGCATGACCCCGCCGCAGGGGCCGGACTGGGCGAAGGCCGCGTGCCGCGGCATGGATGTCGACCTCTGGTTCCGGACCGGTCGTACCCCCGCAGACCAGGCCGATACCCGGTTCGCCCTGGCTACCTGCACCAGGTGCCAGATCCGGATCGAGTGCCTGGAGGACGCCATGCGCGAGGAGGAAGGCAAGGGCTACCAGATGCGCTACGGCATCCGGGGCGGCCTCACCAAGGGGCAGCGCCATCACCTCGCCGCCAGCCGCCGGAAGGCCGCCCGCGCCGCCGCTGCGGCCTGACTCCTGGTGGGGGGGACGGAAACCCCGCACACACCCGCTACCCAAACGCCACCCGAAAGGAGGAAAAAGGGGAGGGAGGGGGGCGC
>NZ_JBHVGV010000020.1:9342-29332 GCF_042800555.1 Streptomyces sp. NPDC057617
CCCGCCGACCACCCCCCCCCTTCCTCCCCCTTCCCTCCCGCGTGCCACCTCCACCCCCCCCCCTCGCCACCCCCCACCCCAGGCCACCACCAGAAGGAGAGGACCGATGGACGAGTGCAGTCACTGGCTCGGTGACGAGCGCGCGTACTGCCGTGTCGTCATCGGCGTCCGCCGGTATCGCACGGGCCTGCGCTGTCCCCTCCATACCCCGTCCGCGCTCGTCGGCCTCCCGGAGCCCCGTCCAGGCCCCGGCTGGCCCGCCGGCGCCTGGACCACTCCGTCCCCGCAGAGCGCCAGCGCTCTGTTCGACGCCCGCGCGGTGGCCTCCGGCAAGCGCCGGGCCGCCGCCCACACCTACCGCGCCGCGCGACGGCTTGTTGCGCGGCACTGATCACGAAGGGATCGCATGTCCACCGAGAACGAGGAACAGCGCACGGTCCGGCCGTTCGCCGCGTTCCTCCAGGAGCAGTCCGGCGGCACGCTGCACGCCGAGCTGTCCGAGAAGCTGCACGAGCTGCTCGCGGCCGTACGGGAGACCGGCAAGGCCGGATCCCTCGCGCTGAAGATCGACGTCAAGCCGATCTCGGGCACTGACGGCCGGACCCTCACCGTCACCGACAGCGTTGCCGTGAAGGCCCCCAAGGCCGAGCGCCCCAAGAGCATCTTCTTCGTCACCGACGACGGCAACCTCTCCCGCACCGACCCGCGCCAGCCCGTCATCACCGGCCTCCGCGAAGTCGACACCACCACCCCGAAGACCAACCTCCGGAGCGCCAAGTAATGAATCTCGGCAGCAACAACACCGAGGCCCAGGCCGTCATCGACATCGCCCTCCGCGCCGCGCGCCCCGTGGAACTCGCCGTCGGCCAGATCTACGCCGTCGCGACCGCCAGCGGCCAGATCCATCAGATCGACCTCACCGGCGAGCAGTACCTCGACACCCCGAAGCGCAAGGCCGGCACCACCGTGGTGCGCGATGTCCCCTCCTTCATGGCGTACTTCGACAAGCACGCCGACAAGAACAGCGAGCTGTACGCGGACGTCGAGCGGCGCACCATCACGGCCGTCCTGGACGCCCACACCGGCCAGGACGCCCGCTGGGGCCGCCACCGCCTCGAACTCCAGCTCCGCCACACCACGGCGTGGACGGCCTGGACCGGCATGGACAACCGGCTCGTCCCGCAGGACAAGTTCGCCGACTTCGTCGAGGACAACCTCGTCGACTTCGTCGAGCCGACCGCGGCCACCATGCTGGAGCTCGCCGAGAGCTTCGAGGCCACCACAACCGCCGAGTTCCAGTCGTCCCAGCGCCTCGACTCCGGTCAGCGGAAGTTCGCGTACACCGAGGACGTCCAGGCAAAGGCCGGCCACCGGGGCGAGATCACCATCCCGGCAACGCTCACGCTCGCGCTGAAGCCCTTCGAGGGCACCGAGCCGTACAAGGTCCTCGCCCGTTTCAAATACCGCCTCGACAAGGGAAATCTGACGCTCGGCTTCAAGATCGAGCGCCCCGAGGACATCCTCGCTGCGGCCTTCGCCGACATCCGGACCCTCATCGACAGCGACACGGAGATGGCCGTCCTGAACGGCTCCCCGACCCGCTGATCGACCGCTCCCGGTGCGGCCGGTCACTTCCCCGGCCGGCCGCACCACCCCCGCACCACCCCCCAGAGGAGATCCGTGGGCAGCCGCCTGTACGTCGAGGTGCTCGACTACGCCCCGACGACGCTGACGCACCGCGAGAAGCTCGCGCTCTCGGTGCTGGCGGACGACGCCCGCGACAGCACGCGCATCACCTGGTCCAGCGTGGAGTCCGCGAAGATCCTCCGCCGGGCGCAGGTCAGCCGGGCCCAGATCTACGCGGTGATCAAGGCCTTGGTCGAGAAGGGCTGTCTGGAGAAGGTCAGCGCGGGCCAGAAAAACGGCACGGCGAAGTACCGGATCCTGCCGCTTCAGAGTCCGCAAATCCCGGACGCTGATGACGACCCCCAGCGTCCGGATTCTCCTGACACTGACGATCCTCAGCATCCGGGAATCCCGGACACTGGGCCCGAGCCTCAGCGTCCGGAGAATGCGGACACTGACCCCTCTCAGCGTCCGGAAACCCCGGACACTGAGCCGGAAACCCAGTGTCCGCAAATCCCTGACACTGACGAGTCTCAGTGTCAGGAAATCCCGGACGTCAGTGTCAGGGAATCCCGGACGCCTACTCACTCTCCTCTCTCTACAAGACCTCTCTCGTTCGGTGATCGTCCGTCGGAACCTGCCGGTCAGGACGACACAGACGGCGACGCCGTGATTGATGCCGAGATCGTCACCGCTCAGACGATCGTCGGCGAATGGCTGGAGCGCACCCCGAAGCGCCCGCCCTCCACCGTCATCGGCCAGATGGCCAAACACATCCGCGTCCTCCTCGATGACGACGGGATCCACCCGGACGACATCCGGCGCGGCATCGCCCGCTGGATGCAGAAGGGTCTCCACCCCGCCACGCTCCCGTCGGTCGTCAACGAGGTCATGAACACCACCCCGGCATCGGCCGCCACCCCATACGGCCAGCAGTCCGGCGAGACCGTCTTCGACCGGGCCCGCGCCCGCGTCGCCGTCCGCGCCGCACAGCGCCAGGAAGGACACCCCAGTGACTGAAGAAGAAGCGATCCAGATCGCCGAGTACGTCGCTGCCGCGTGCCCGGCCCAGAAGTTCGGCGAGTACACCCCCGACGTCTGGGGCGAGATCCTCAAGCCGTACAACCCCGACGAGGCCCGCGAAGCAGTCATCGCCGTCGCCCGCCGCCAGCGGTTCGTCTCCCCGGCCGAGATCGTCACCGAGATCCGCGAGCGCCGCGCCGAGCGCATCGCCCTCGCCAACCCGGTCTACGACGGCAACCCGAACGAAACCGGCGCAGAGTCCGGGCAATCCATGCGCGCCCTCATCCGCGCGGCCGCCGACGGCCAGACCCCTCCTCAGGCCATTGCCGCCTCGGTCGGCCACGGCCGCCCCGAACTCACCTCCGGCACACCCACCACGGGCCGCGCGGCCGCCGTCCTCGCCTCCGTCGGCAAAGCCCTACCCCGCGTCCGCGAAGGCGTCGTCAATCCCCGCGCTGTCCCCTGCCGCGCCTGCCAGGCCCTCCCCGGCACAAGCTGCACCACCCGCGGCCGACGCCGCGCCGACGTCCACCCCGCCCGCCTCGACGACGCCCGCCGCGCCGCCGCCGGCCTTCCGCCGGTCGATCCCGCCGAGGACGCCCGCGAGATCGAGCGCCGCCGCGCCGCCTCCGCCGTCCACGCCATCACCACGCCCGCCGTTACCTACGAGGACGCCACCTGATGACCACCACCGCCACCGAACACCCCGCCACCACCCTCAAGCCCACCGGCGACCCCGAGCCCGTCATCCAAGCCGTCATCAGCAGCATCACCAGCAGCCAGCCCCCCGAGACCTGGCTCTCAATCACCCTCCGCAAGCCCTGCGGATGTATCGCCATCCACTACGCCTGGACCAACGGCGGCGCTGACCTCGGCGACCACATCGACCTCCTCGCCCTGGCCGGCCCTCTGGATGCCGCCGACTGGCTCCACATCACCAGCACGCACGCCCAGACCAGCCACCGCGGGCACATCAAGATCCACGCCCACCCGCTCCGGCCGATCCTCGCCGACGTCCAGGCCGGAGTTCGCTGCCCCACCGACCTCCGAGACGACCTGCTGACGTACTCGATGTCGCTGCACCGCACCGTCAACCTCGCCGCGGCGGACACGGGTCAGACTCCGCAGCCCGGCATGCCTCGCTGGATTGGCGTCGGCCCCACCCTCCTCGCCCGGAAAACCCCGTGACCCGCCGCCTCCGCTTCCCGCAGATGTCCGTCACCTGCACCTGGTGCCACGCACCCGCCGGCGACCTCTGCACCAACCCCTCCACCGGCCGCGCCAGGCGCCACGACACCCACGACATCCGCCGCCGCACCTGGGTCATCGACACCACCACCTGCACGGAA
Source organism: Streptomyces sp. NPDC057617 (assembly GCF_042800555.1). NCBI lineage: Bacteria > Bacillati > Actinomycetota > Actinomycetes > Kitasatosporales > Streptomycetaceae > Streptomyces > Streptomyces sp. NPDC057617. The sequence continues at coordinate 13,341 of NZ_JBHVGV010000020.1, forward strand.
ACCGGATGCGAAGCCGCCCCCGGCTCCCCCTGCACCACCAGCACCGGAATCCCGCTCACCACCCACGTACACCCCGCCCGCGACGACGCCGCACACCGCGCCTACGCCGCCCAGCGGGCCCACGACCAGCAACTCTCCCTCCCCGTCGGCGTCACCCGACTCGACGATCACCACCACCGCAGAAGGACGACATGAACACCCGAACTGTCACCCGCAACCAGATCGAAGCCTGGGGCATCCCATACGAGTGCTCCGGAATCGACGGACGCGCGACCGAGCTGCACTGCGAGCAGATCGATACCCGCCGCTGGGTGTCCGCCCACCGGCTCATCTTCCGCGCTCCCGATGACAGCAAGACCTACGCCGTCACCTACGAGCGAGGTCTGACGGAGATTCAGGAGGACCACGACAAGTTCGGCGACCGGACCGAAATCACGATCACCGAATACGAGCAGCGACCTGCCACCGTCATGCAGTGGCACCCCGTCGAGCAGCCTGGTCAAGACAGCGACACTCCGACCGGCCAGAAGTACCCGTGCGGCCTCGGTATCTCCTGCGACACCTGCGGCACCACGCTCCGCGGCGACTTCATCGTCACCGACACCATGACCAAGGCCGAACGCCTCGAAGTCGTGCGCAACCACGTCCGCACCACCCAGGGCTGGCAGTGCGACGGCACGGGCGACTACTGCCCGAAGTGCAAGCCCAAGGCGGCCAACCCGGCCGACGAACTCCGCCAGGCCGCCAACGACCTCGAAGCCCTCCTCACCGCCGCCCACGGCACCACATGGCGCGTCGCCCGAGAACGCAACACCCACCCCGAAGGCGACGGAGCCCCCCAGACCATCGGCATCGAGCCCGCCGAAAAGTGCTGCGAGTACGACTGCGACGTCATCGTCCAAGGCGAGATCTCCGACGAGGACGCCTCGTACATCGCCGCCATGCACCCCGGCATCGGCCACCACCTCGTCCAACTCCTCCGCAGCACCGCCGACAACCACCAGACCGAACGCGACACCCCGGACTGCCCCAACTGCGGCGACGGATGCAGCGGCCACAAGCCCATGGACTTCTGCACCACCTGCGACGAGCCCTCCCCCTGCAACTGCATCACCACCCCCCTCGCCATCGCCCGCCTCATCAACAACCGCCCCCGATAACCACCCACCGCGTGAACCGGTTCTCTCCGAGGTCGCGCGCAGGAAGAAGGAAGATCACATGGCATTGCCCACCATCACGGGAGTCGGCCGCCTCACCGCGGACCCCGAGCTTCGGTTCACCTCGGCCGGGAAGGCCGTCGCGTCCATCTCGCTCGCGTTCAACTCCCGCCGGCTGAACCGTCAGACCCAGGAGTGGGAGGACGGGGACGTCTTCTACATCCGCGGTACGGCCTGGGAGCGCCTGGCGGAGAACGCCGTCGAGACCCTGACGAAGGGCATGGAGGTCCTGGTCACGGGTGAGGTGCGGACGGAGCGCTGGGAGAAGGACGGTCAGAAGCACGAGCGGACCGCGCTCATGATCCGCTCCATCGGCCCCAGCCTCGCGTTCGCGACCGCGCAGGTCTCCAAGGTCACCGGGAACGGGAACGGGGCGCAGAGCGGCGGTCAGGGGCGCGCGCAGGGCGCTCAGCAGGGTGGCGCGCAGTACAGCCGACCGCAGCAGCCCCCGCAGGACGACCCCTGGGCCACCGGCACCGGCAACGAGCCCCCGTTCTGACCCAACTGCCCGTCCACCAGCATCAACACCACACAGGAGCAGCAGTGAAGATCTTCTATGACACCGAGTTCCTCGACGACGGCCGCACGATCGACCTGATCAGCATCGGCATGGTCGCCGAGGACGGCCGCGAGCTGTACGCCGTCAGCAGCGAGTTCAACCAGTCCGCCGTCCGCCGCCACGACTGGCTCATGGCGAACGTCTGGCCCAGCCTGCCCACCCGGCAGCACGAGGGCACCCGGTGCGCGACCTGCCGCCCTTCCGGCCCCGGGCACCTCAACCTCGACCACCCCGACGTTCGGCCCCGCGCACAGATCGCCACCCTGGTTCGCGAGTTCGTCCTCGCCACCCCGACCCCCGACCTCTGGGCCTACTACAGCGCGTACGACCACGTCGCGTACGCGCAGCTTTTCGGCCCCATGTCCAACCTTCCGGCCGGCCTGCCGATGCAGACCGACGACCTGGTCACCGAGGCCAAGCGCCTCGGCCTCACCCCGGGCGACCTGCCGAAGCAGGCCGACGGGCACCACAACGCGCTCGCCGACGCCCGCCACAACGCCGTGATGGCGGAGTACCTCGCGGCCGTCGCCAACGCCGACGAGACCAGCGACCACCGCTGACCCACCACGTACGACCGGACTTGGGGCCCACTTGGGGCCCGCCCCCGGCGCCACCGCCAGGAGCACCCGATGTTCGGACTCACCACCACCCGCCGCCTCCGCGCCACCCAGCACGAAAACAGCAGCCTCAACATCAAGCTGAGCCTTCTCCAGGCCCTCTACAACGGGGCTTCCCGCCGCCTCCGGACCGCCGAAGCGCAGCGTGAGAAGGGCACCCGCCGCCTCACCCGAACCCTCCGCGCCGTCGCCCACTGGCGCGCCGAAGCCGCCCGCGCACACCGCACGGCCCGGCTCCTCGCGGAGCAGCTCCTCGACGCCACCAGCGGCCAGAACACCGCCGCCCGGGACGCCCTCGGCCTCCACACCGATCCCTGGCAGCGCGCTACCGACGGCCTCAACGCCCTCATCGACGCCGCCGTGCCCTTCCACATCGAGCCCGACGGCCACATCTCCAACCCGTCCGGCGACGAACACATCGAGTACGACCTACTCACGAAGCGCTGGCGCCTGGTCCACAACGCCGACGACGAACCGCGGCCGGCCGCCGATGCCTGAGATGACCTCCGAGCGCCTCGCCGAAATCGAGTCCTTGCCGCGGCCGACCACTTCGGCCGATGCCGTCCGCTGCTGGAACGCCCTCCAGGACCTCCTCCGCGAGCGCGACCACCTCGTGAACGCCCAGGCCGAAACCACTGCCGAACTCGCCACCTGGACAGGGAGCGTCGCCTGATGCCCACATTCCTCCTCGCCCTACTCCTCGGCCTCATCTCCGGCGGCGGCACGTACGCCTACACCGTCAACGCCGACCTGGCGGCCATCGTCGGGCTGGTCGTCTTCGCCGCTGTCTGGCTCGGCATCTACGCGATCTTCCTCATCGACCTGTGACTCGCCGCACCTGCGACGACTGCGGCCGGCCGCTCCGGGACCCCACGTCCCTGGCGGCCGGGCGCGGCCCCGTCTGCTCCGCCAAGTACCGCGCACGCCGCGGACACCGCGCCGCCCCCGATCAGCTCGCCTTCCCCACCACGAAGGACACCCACATGGAACCCACCGCCACCCGCCAGTTCACACGCGAGCAGCTCGCCGACCTCGGCATCCCGCCGGCCGGACCCGACGAGAGCGACTGGACAGACGCCGTCCTCGCCGACGAGTACGTCTCCACCGGCAAGTACACCCAGCACCGGCGCGTGGTCTTCCAGGACGAAGACGGGGAGTGGGCCGTCGAGTACGAGGCCAGCCTCGGCGGCCACCAGGACGAAGCCCCCGACGATCACGGCTGGGACAGCGACCTCATCGAGGCAACCGCCGTCGAAGAGCGGTTCGTCCTCGTCCCCCGCTGGGTGCCGGTCGACTCGGACGACCAGGACGACGACGAGCCCGAGGACGACGACTCCGAATCGGACAGCGACAGCGACGTGTTCGATCTCATCGCCGAAATCGCCAGCCGCCTCCGCGACGCCACCGACGGAGCCGAATACCACGGCGTTGGCCTGATCTACGACCTCGCCAAGGGCCAGACCACCATCGCTGGCGCCCGGGAGCAGCTCGCCGACCTGACATTCCGCCACATCTGACACGACCAGCCGCCCGCCCCCAACCACCCCGGGGGCGGGCGAAGGGAGGAGCACCGATGGACCCGAACCAGCCGACACCTACCCCGCCGACACCTGACCCCGAACGCGACGCCCGCCGTACGGTCGCGGAGCAGCAGCTCGGCCACCTCGCCGCGAAGGCGAAGCAGCCCCAGGACGAGCAGCGCGCTCGCGAGCGCTCCGAGACGCTCACCGAGGCCGGGAACGTCCTCGCCCGCCTCGTCGCCCTGGGCGCGACCGACCCGTTCACGCTGATCGCCCGCTTGTTCCTCATGGCCGACAGCACCCCGCCCGCCGAGCAGCCGACCGGACACTGCGGCAACGACCCGCAGGCCGTCCTCAGCCCCGAGGACCGGGCGACGGTGCGCGCGTTCCAGGCGTACCTCGCCGCGAAGAACGGCCCCGAGGCCGGTGAGCGGCTGTGACCGCGGCCCGCGTGCGCACCGCCCTCTACGCCCTGTCCAGCCTGGCTCTGGCCGCGCTCGCGTGCATCGTCGGCACTGCGGGCGGAACCTGGTGGGCCATCGGCCTGTTCGCGTGCGCTGCGCTCGCCGCCGACGCGGCCGGTCTCGCCCGCGACACCCGCACGCACTGCCGCCGGCCGGTACGGACCGCGCCCGGGACCGCGCGCGAAGACGCCCTCGCGCTCGACCTGGATACAGCGCAGACGGAGAACCGTGCGCTCCGCGAGGAGTTGGACCGCCGGTACCGGGCCGACGACGCAGCCGATTCGCTCCGCTACGCCCACGACGGTCTCGCGCTCTGGCGGCCCGGACCGTACAGCCACCGCCCCGTCGCCCGCCCCACCACCGACACCACGGAGAACCGCACATGAAGGACCAGCCCGAGGCCACCGAGAGACACCCTCAGGACCCGCGTCGGCCCGCCTACAACGCCGTGTACGCGCTCATCCGAACCCTGCCGCCCGTGGCCAACCCCGCCGCACGCAACGCGCTCATCTGGCGCGCAGCAACCGCCGCGCTCGACGGCGCACGCGTCGGCCACTGCGTGTCCTCGCACTGCGTCGAGGGTGACCACGTACTCATGTCCCGCGCCGAGTACGACGAGTCCCGCGCCCTGCCCGCCCTGCTGCGGACCCCGGAGCCGGACCGTACCGACGTGCAGGCCGAGCCCGTCCGTCCGGTCTGGATCGACGGCGACCCCGCCATGGAGGCCATCGCCGCCGCCGTGTGGGAGCAGTGCCACACCCAGGGCACTGTCGTCGCCGACGACCCGCGCAACATCGCCGCCGTGGCAGTGGCCGCGGTCCGTACCGCCGGGCAGCCGGCCGACCGGGCCGCCCTCCGCGACCGCATCGCTGCTGCGATCCGCGACCAGGTCCGCTTCCGATTCGGCGCCAGCGTCCTCGCCCTAGCCCAGCAGGGACGGCCGATCAAGATGACTCCCGGCGAGGCGGAGGCCGCAGCCGACGCGGTAATGGCCGTCGCGGACGTCGAACAAGCCGAACTCCGGACCCAGAACACCCGAATGCGTCACGAGCTGGAGGTGATGTACGGCGGCGCCTTCGACAACCCGCCGACCGCCGCGCCGACCGACTGGGTCGACGGCCACCCGCAGTTGGAGGCGCTGGGGGACGACAACGGGCCAGCAGCAGCCGAGGAAGCCAACGTGGATGCGGTGCTGGCTGTGCTGCCCGAGCCCACCGACCGGAGGGCCGCCGCAGCTCTCGCCGAGGTGCGCCGCCTGTGCGAGATGACGATCAACGGATCAGTGCGCGTTGCCGCCATCGAGCAGGCCCACGACACCCTCGCCGCCATCGACCGAGTCATGGCGGCCGCCGAGGAACAGCAGCCCACAGCCGAAGACGACACCTCCCGCTCGGTTGAGGCCGAGGGCGAGACGATCCGCGTGCGGGGCAGCGGGGACATCACTGACGAGGAGCGCGGGTTCGTTGCTGAGGTCGTGCGTGCGGCGAGGCGGAAGTACGAGGCCGAGCACGCGCAGCCAGCCGCCAGGGAGCCCGACGCCCGCTGCGAGGTGACCTTCGTAGGCGGCGGCCGGTGCGCCCAACCGGCCGGGCATAGCGATGGCCTCCACATGCCCCTGGAGACGCTGCGGAAGCACGAGCGGCGTGTCCGCTGGGAGGCGGCTGCCCGTGCTGCCAAACGATCCGCCGACCGCGCTGCCGCTCTTCGCATCTACATGGCCGCGGCAGACGAGGAGCAGCTGGCGCTGCGCGCCGAGTTGGAGGCCATGGCCTCGGTGGACGCCGACCGGTGCGCGGCGCTCGACCGGGTGCGCGAGTTCGCCGCTGACATCGACGACCCTGCATGGCGAGCGCCCGGCATCGAGGTCGCCGCCCGCATCCGCCTCGCCCTCAATCCGTCCCACGAGGACCTCAACGACCGGCCCTGAGCACACGAGAAGGGGCGCCCCCACACACAGTCCGCCCAGACCGGGAGCGCCCCCAGGTGGAGATCACCGTACCGCCCCAGCACACCAGGAGCATCCAGTGACCACCACCGCTGAACAGCACCTCACCAGCATCATCACCACCTGGCCCCACCTCCAGGACCTCCTCACCACCCGCCAGACCGAACCCTGGCCGCCGGCCGATCCGGCCGAGTACGCCCGCCAGCTCGACGAGCACGACGCCACCGAAGTCGGCCAGCTCGTCCTCCGGAAGACCGGCGCCCCGTTGCGTCTCCACATCCTCGACACCATGCGCACCGTCGAACTCGTCCTCACCCAGCTCGCCGACGAGACCGCTTCCGCCATCCAGCGCGACACCATCAAGCCCGTACGGGGCGCCTCAGGCGACCCGGCCGCGCTCTCCCTAGCGCTCCTCGCCGCCCGCGACGACGCCGACCCCGCCCGCTGGCGCTACAACCACGGCGACCGCAGCGCCGTACAGGCCGCTCGCTGGCTACTCGCCCGAGTCCGCGGGGACGCGGGACCGTGCCGGCCTCTCTCTGACGCCCAGCGAGAGCGCATCGGCGTCCTGGCCGCGGAGGCCGCGCGCCGGATCGCCCGCGCCGCCGGATCAGACCGCCGACACGATCCGCTGCCGCGCCCCTGCCCCTGGTCCGCAGGCATCCTCACCCTCCACCACGGCGGCACCGAGCCCGAGCAAGTCACCTGCGAGCACGGGCACGACTGTGCCGCGCCCGTACCGGTCATCGACGGCCGGCGGACGTGGACCGGGCCCGAGCTGGTGGAGTTGGAGAAGGCACTCACTGCGGCGGATCGGCGCGCGAGCCGGGCGGCGGCACGGCGTCGGCAGCGCGCCACGAAGAACGCTGCGGCCTGAACGCAGCCGCAACGTCCGCCCGTCCCACTCCCAGGACGGGCGGACACAGTGCACATGGTGGCGCGACCGGATCAGTCCAGGGCACTACCGAGCCCGGTCAGCAGGCGGCGCTCACACGCTCCAGGACCGTCAACACGGTCCACGAATTCGCTGATCAGGGCCAGTGCGCACGTCATAGCGCGCGGCTCGCTGTCGGGGATCGGTCCGGCCTGATCCCGCCACGCAACCGGGTCCCCTCCCTCGAAGGCAACGGTCACCACCTGGCGAACCATCGGCAGATCAGCCGACTCCACGAACTCGGTCTCGGCCCACCGGTCGATCTTCCCCGTGAGCGTCTTGGTGAACTTCTCGGCAAACGCCTGGCCGCCATCTTGCCCAGCTCCGATCTGGACCAGTGCGCCGCCGATCAGAAACACGGTCCCGCGCAGCAGTTCGGTGGAGCCGTAGAGGGCCGTGGCTGCGGCGATGTGTTCGGCCAGGTGGTCAGGCCACTCACCCCGCTCGGTCCCCGCGCGCACCACGCACGCCTGGTCCCATGCCGCCTGCACAGCACCGATCTCAACTCGGGCACCGCTCATCGCCATGGCGGCGAGCGTAGCCTCGCGGCCAGGAACAGGCGGCGCGGTAGGACTGATTCACCCGACCGGGTGACATCGGACCAGCCCGTAACCCGAACCCTCGCGACTCGTTACCCGGCCGAAGGCCGGGTGCCGTGCCTCGCGCCCAGCTTCGCGGGCCTAGTCCAGCACGCCCAGCTCCGTATCCGGCCGGCAATGCCCGCACGCCTCCACACCCGCCGTGAGCAGCCGGACCGCCTGCTCCCGCGTGAGCGTCATCGTCATGCCGGTGGCCATGTAGCAGCCCCCGACGTGCACCCCGGTCAGTGCCCGGCGGGCGCCGATACCGCGGGTGGCAACCCAGTCAGGCGGCGGGGGCCGGAGCCGCTCCCGCTGCTCGGCGGCGCGCAGCTCGGCGGCGGCGCGTCGTTCCTCCTCAACGATCCACCGGCGGGTGCGCGCCAGGTCCCGGACCTGGACGCGTTCCAAGAAGCGAAGGAACTCCAGACGAGCCGTTGGTTCGCTCGCGCGTTCGAGTGTAGGGGCTGAATCATATTCCACCCCGCTCCATGTTTTATTGGGCGCCATCAGATATGTTGTGTGCGTCGATCGCATACAACATGGAGTGGTGGGGGAAATGAGTGGCGACCTAGAGCACACCTACGAGGAGACCGGCAACCAGGGAGGGCTCCTCAAGACCAACTTGGGCACCCTTCGCCAAGAACTCGGCTACAAGAAGTTGGGCCGATACATCCTTGAGGAGATCGCGGAGGAACTCGGCAAGCTGGGCCTCGGCTACTTCCCGAGGGACGTGCTCGATCCGCGCTGCAACACGGAGCCCCGCCAGGGGAACGAAGTATGGGTCTATGAGCGAGACAACAGCACGAGGGCCCGAGTGCTCGACGCCGTGCTGTACCCGGAGCAGACCAACGTGCGAAGCGTGCTCGACGGGCTCACGGCAGGGAATCTCTCCGCGCTGACCGCAGAGGAGAAGCTGAAGCGGATCCAGGAGATCGTCGAAGCCTGACCGCCCCGACGGCACAGCCGTTCGGACCGTCACCCGGGTGGGGCAACCTGGGCCCACACGTGCCCGCAGCCTGCTACGGTCGGACTGCTCGCCGCGCCGCCCCGCAAGGGGTGGTCACCCGTGAGGGTTCGCAACGTACGAGCCTTGCCTTACACGGCTTTGTCTCAGTTGCTCTTCATTGTCCCGTGAGGGATAGCGCGACGCGGGTACAAATCCCGCCGCCGGCCGCAGTCGGCGTAGTCGAGCAGGCGACACGTCGGCCCCCACCCCGAGCGATCCGGGTGGGGGCCGACGTCGTACGGGCAACTACGGCCGCCACTCCTCGCGGTAGCCGGGCCGGTCGCCGTAAGGCATCGCGAGCAGGCGCACGACAGGAGCCGCGCGCTCGGCAGCCTCGATCAGCTCGCTCTCCTGCTGGTGCAGCCGCCCGAACTCGTCGGAATCGGAGTGGATCACCTCGCGCATGCGGGCGCGCAGGGCCGCCCTCTCCTCCAAGGCGTCCGCATAGATGTCGACGATGCGCCGCTTGGCGTCGATCTCGCGCAGCACCCGCGACGGATCCCACTCCGCGATGTGGATCGCGTCCTCCGTCGACTCGAACACGGACGCCTCACCGCCCCATCGCCCGCCGCCGATCACTGTCGTGCCGTCGCCAGCGTTGAGCAACTCCGCGTGGATCGTGCTGTCCAGACGCCACGGGCCTGGTGTCGCCGCCCGCGCGACCCGCTCGTCGTCGTCGAGCCGGGCCCGCAGGAAATCCACCACATCATCCATTGCTACTCCTCGCCGCCTTGGCGCTTCAGGTCCGTACGTTCGCCCTGGCGCGACCTCCTGCCCGCGAAGTACGGACGGGCCACCCGGTAGTCGACGGCCTTCGACCGGCCGATCGGCACCACGGGCGGGAATTCGGGGTCGTCCCGCTGAATCTGCGAGATCCGCTGATGCGTGATCCGCTCCACCACGCCATCGGCCACGAGCCGTCGAGCCAGCTCCCTGAACGACACCATGTCTGGCCCTCCTTCATCGTCGGCCATGGGCACCCATCCTCCCCGACCTCATTGCCATATGGCAAGGAAGTGGCTACGGTCGTACTCGGTAACGGGAAAACCCCCCGGTCCGGCGTTGCACCGCCACATGGACCGGGGGGCGGACCCATCCACAACCACCATGAAGGGATGGGTCCCCGTGGATCGTATCCACCACGCCCAGCTCGCCCCTGTCCTGACGGCAACCGCGGACCGCCTCACCGCCACGAACCCCAGCTCCGCCATGAGCCCGGCCGCACTTCACATGGGGATCCAACTCAGCGTCTGGGACCGGCACGGCGCCTACAACACGGCCGCCGTCGGCCGCGACATCACCACCGCCCTCGCCGCGACCGCCGAGCTGCCGATCGCCGGGACTCGCGCCCAGTACGCCGACCGGCTGCGCCAGCGCTTCCAGCCGACCCTCCGTGGCTGACGGCGCCCGCCCGCCGAGCATCAGCCCGGCCGCTGCCGCTGCCGCGTACGAACGGTGCCGTACGGCCGCCGCCCGCGTGCAGCGCGGCGTCCGCCCGCCCAGCAGCCCCGGCTCGCGCAACTCCCTCGCGGAAGCGCGCACCGCGGGCAACGCCGTCGGCAGCCACTGACCCGCGGGCCGCGCCCGCGCCGCGCGCATACCCGGCACGGGCCCGGTCGAGTACCCCTATCCCGGCCCCCGCGAGTACCTACCCGCCGCGCCCGAGTACCCCGTCTTCGCCCTACCCGGAGTACATCCGTGATCTTCGATCTGCTCAGCCGTGCCGCGGCCGATCACCCGTGGTACGCCCTCGCCGCCGCCCTGGCCCTACTCGCCGTACTCGCCCTCGCCGCCGTACTCGCCGCCCGCGCGTTCTCCGTACCCGTCACGGTCGCCGCGACCGGCGCCCTCGTCTGCACCGTCTACACCGCGGACACCTCCTGGCGGTTCGCCGAGCACAGCCTCGGCATGCGCGACACCACCGAGCGGATCATCATGTTCGCCGCCGCCGAACTCGCCCTCCTCGCCTGCGCCGTGATGGCCCGCGCCAACAAGCGCGCCACCGCCACCGCGTCCGGGTCGGGTACCGCGGGTACCCCCGGGGTACTCGTGTGGCTCATCACCGGAGTACAGGTCATCCCCGCCTACTCCGAGTCCGGCATCGTCGGCGGTACGGTCCGGGCGGTGATCGGCCCGGTGATGGCCGGCCTGCTGTGGCACCTGGCGATGGGTCTGGAGATCCGGGTCCACCGGCCTGGCGCCCTGTCCACTGGCCTGCCCGCGATGGTCGGCCGTGAGCTGCGCGAACGCCTGCTGTCCTACCTGGGCCTGGCCACGCGGGACCGTACTGCGGAGCAAATCTCGCGGGACCGGGCGACCGCCCGCGCCGTACGCCTCGCCTCCCGCGAGCGGTTCCGTACTCCGTGGGGACGTCACCGCCTGGCCGCCGCCGTCGCCCGCTCCGGCGCGGCCGACGATCCCGCCCAGCACGACCGGCTCATGCAGCAGCTGGCCGCCCGCCGCACGGCCGGCCAGCTCGCCACCATCGCCATCGCCTCCCCCTGGCGCGCGCCGGGGTACGGGACAACGGTCGAGCGGGTACCCGTACCCGAGGACGCCCCGCCCGTACCCGCTGTACCGGCCCAGGCGTACCCGGTGCTCCCCGCGCCTCCGCCCGCCGTACCTGTAGGCGTCCGCCTCCTGCCTCTCGTTGCCCGGCCGACGCCGCAGACCTCCTCGTACGAGGAATACCGGGCTGCCGCCGCCACGCTCGGCGCGTTCCCCGCCGCCCCACCGCGCACCCGCACGGAGGTACACGCGTACGTACCCGAGTACCCCCTACCCGAGGTACCCGCCGTACCCGGCCCGGAGGTACCCGAAGCCGAGGAGGAGATACCCGACCCGGACCCCCTGATCGAGAAGGCGCACAGCGACTTCCCCGAGAGCGTGCCCGGTGTCGCCTCCCTCAAAAAGACGTACGGGATCGGGCAGGCGCGCGCGCAGCGTGTGCGGGACGCGCTCAGGGGGATGGCATGAGCGCGCCTGAGGCCGATGGTGAGCAGGTGCTCCGGCGGTGGCTGCGCCGGCGCCTCGACGGGCCGGCCGCCGACGAGCCGTCCGTACCGGCCCCGCTGGTCCAGGTCCACGTCATCTCCGACCCGGCCGAACCCGAGCCCGAGCCGGACGACGAGCCGGAGGACCGGCCGGAGGATGACGACGAGCCGGAGGACGAGGGGGACCAGGAGGCGGTGCGGCCCGGCCTGGGACTGGTGGTCCCTGGCCCGCAGTCGGCCCGCCACCACCCAGTTCGGAAGGACTGACGGTTGCCCGCTCCGCCCGTCACGCACGGACGGAGTCGAGGGGAGCCGGGACAGTCCCGGACCACCGAGAGGAGAAAGCCCCGCATGGGCAAGACAATCAGAACGGGTATCGCCACCCGTGAAGGCACCGCAGAGGACAACGCCGACGCTGGCCGGGTGTACGTCCTCGCGGACGGAACGGTCGGCGCGGCCGTGATCGACGGCATCGGCCACGGGCCGCACACCAGCCGTACCGCGCCCCTCCTGGCCGAGACCGCCGCCCGTATATCCGCCCGGCGCGGTCCGCTCGCCGGGCTCCTCACCGCCAGCGAACTCATCGCCGACCCGGGAGCGGATGGCGAGGAGGCCGACGCGGTCGCTGTCGCGGCCCAGGTTCGCCCCGATGACGACGTGCTGGCCGTCAACTGGACCGGCGACGCTCGCGCATACGGCTGGGACGGCTCCACGCTGACGCTCTACACCGACGACCACACCGTTGGGGAGCAGCTCCGCGCCAACGGCGTCGCCTTGGACATCGCCCGACAGCACGACAACTGGCTCCGTACGAGCCTCGCGCGGGCCAGCATCGGCACGGTGTACACGGCCGGAATCCGGGACCGGCTAGTCATCCTCACCAGCGACGGTGTGCACGACCAGGTCCCGCACACCGAACTGGAAGCGTTGGTGCAGGCTCACCAGGGCGCCCCGCAGGCCCTGGCGGACGCCATCGTGACAGCAGCCCAGCCGAACTCGAAGGGCTACCGGGACGACGCGACCGTAATCGTCATCGTGCACGAGAGCGCCGGAAGCACCGAGACAAAAGACATACGAGAAGAGGAGGAGACCATGGCGGAGCGCGTGAATGTGAAGGTGCTGCTGTTGGTAGGCAGCGAGGCCGAGATCGTGGCGGATGCTGAGGATGCGGATGCGCCCGAGCGGTATCCGGCGCAGGAGATCGCGGATGCGGTGGGCGTGCCGGTGAAGGAGTTGCCGGGTGTTCGGCTGACGGCGGTGGTCGGCGCCGGGGACCGTCTGTCTGGGTGGCAGCGGCGATAGTTGCTGGTCGACGGCCCTGAGTCCTGGGGACTTGGGGCCGTTTTCCGATCCAAGAGTGTTGCAATTCAATCCCCCAAATGCCATACTGAAGACACAAGGGAAGGGGCCGCGAACCCCAACCCACCACCCACAGAAAGGAACAAAGGTGTCCGACTCCGAAGACGACATGATGGAGACCCTGAACCGTCGCCTCGGCACCACCTACACAGGACTGGTCGCCGTCTGCGCCAACCTCCCCGTCCCCATCGCCCTCCCGACGGGCGTGGTAACCAACACCGAGATCATCCCGGCCGTTCGCCGGGTGGCCGACATCGCAGAAGAGCAGCCGATGCCGGAGGAGCAGCACTCGCAGCTGTACACCGGTGCGGTCCTGTGGCTCTCGGCGGCAGACCTCTACGAGTTGCTGATCAAGGGTGAGTACGTGGAGTCGCGCGCGGCGGGTGCGCTCGGCATCCTGATGATCGCGAATGGCGCGCTCACGGATCTCGGGGAGTGGCTGCTGGAGCACTGATCCAGGCGAGGTGAACGCCCCCCGGCCGCCAGTCGGGGGGTTTCTCGTTGCACCCGAAGGGTGTTGCAATTCAATCCTCAAGGTGGCACAATAGAGCCCAAGAGGGAAGGGGCCGCGAACCCCAACCCACCACCCACAGAAGGGAACAGAATGTCCGACGACAAAGACGCACAGGTTCAGCACTTGATGGGGCACCTCAGCGCCTACGCGGAGAAGCTGGACACAGCCCTCGCCGCACTGCCCATCCCCATCCGGCTCCCGCAGGGAAGGCAGGGACTGATCGCCGATTTCCTGCCCGCCGTCATCCGCGTGTACAGCATCATGCAGGAGCAGCCGATCCCGGACGACCAGCAGGCGGACGCAGCCGCCGCCCTGCTCGGCTGGATCACGGCGGCCGAACTGACCGTCGTCTTCGCGAAGGGCGGGATGCTGCACCATGCAGACGCGGCCCTGCTCAGCGTTATGTACGGAGAAGGCGCGCTCGACGACCTCATGGAGTGGCTGATCGACCCCGAGGGAAGTGAGCGCCCGCAGGACTGACCCTGAGACCAGACGCCCCCGGCAGCCAGCCGGGGGCGTTTGCGTTCAGGGAAGCGGCCACCCGCAAGATGTTGCAATTCAATCCACCAATGTGCCATACTGGAGACACGGAAGGGGCCGCGAACCCCGACCAACACCCACAACAGAAAGGCACACAATGTCCGACTTCGAAGACCAGGTGATGCGCAAGCTCTCCACGCACCTCAGCGTGGCCTACTCCGGGCTCATCGCCGTCTGCGCCGCCCTCCCCGTCCCGATCGCCCTCCCCACCGGAGAGGTGAGCAACCTGGACGCCGCTCCCGCCGTCAGCCGGGTCATGGAACTGGCAGAGGACCAGCCCATCCCGGAGGCGGAGCAGGCCCGACTCTTCTCCGCCTGTGCATTCTGGCTCGGGGCCCTGGACCTGTACGGGCTCCTCACCCGCGAATTCACCGTGGCGCGCGGGTACTCAGTGGCCGCGAACGCACTCATGGCCGAGAGCCACATGCAAGACCTCGGCGCTTGGCTCGCTGACCAGAGCTGACCCGCTCCGCTGCCCCCGGCACCCAGCCGGGGGCAGCCCCCTTCGCCCCCGGACAGCACAACGGCCGACAGGCCCGAGCCGAAGCTCAGACACCCCGAAGGGTGCTCGCGAAAACCTGCCGGCCACACCCAGCCAGAAAGGCCAGACCCTCATGGTAGACAAGCCCACACCCGAGAGCGAGACGCTCCGCGAGATCGCCGCCCGCCACGGCCGCGCGTACGACACCCTCCGCACCCAGTGGTCCCGACACCCCGACTGGCCCCCGCCGATCGACAAGAGAGGCCGCTCCTACCTGTACGACAGCGCCGCCGTAGACAAGGTGATCTCGGACCACTTCCAGCGTCCCGCCGCCAAGCTGGTGGCCCGCCGGCTTTACACCGCCCGCGAGATTGAAGCCGCCACCGGCATCAGCGCCGCGACCATCCGCGCCGACCAGTCCAAGAAGCGGGCCAACGGCACGCCCCGCTGGCCCGAGCCGGACGACACATCCGAGACCGCGAACCGCTGGTTCGGTGCCACCATCACCAAGGCCCTGAAGGACCGCCGCTCATACGGACGCGCGCTGAAGCCGTAACCACACTCATCGGGAGACATCATGTGGGCCACCCTCATAGCCGTACTGGGCACCCTCGCCGGTGCCGCCCTGGCCAGCTCCACCCAGATCCTGGCCGACCGACGCGCCCGCGCCGCGCAGCAGCGCGACGTCATCACCGCCGCCGTGGGCGACCTGCTCCGAGCCGTCCTCGCATACCGTGAGCGGTACTGGCTGATGATCGCCGGGCTCCGCAAGAGCCGGTCACAGACCTACGAGGAGCTAGCAGCCCTTTACAACGCCAGGTCTGCGGTGACCGGTGCTTTCGATCACCTCGCACTGGTGACGCCCGACCAGGATCTATTCGCGGCTGCCGACGAAGCGGCATGGGCGGCAATCGAGCTGGCTAACATCGAGGTGGACGGCCCCGACAGCGAGGGCCGGTTCAGCCCCGCTACCGAAGCCGCCTTGGATGCTGGCAGAGAGCGGAGCCGAGATGCACACACCGCCCTCCGCAGGGCCGCCACCGCGCACATCCACCCCCGGTGGCCGGCAAACCGGCGCAGGAGGGGCTGACTTTCAGCCATGGTGGCGCATACTGTGACACACCCGGCGGGCGGCGGGAGTTCGCACAGCCCCCGATGCGCGAGGACCTCCCCACACCCGCGCCCGCCGGCCCGGGGGGGCCCCCCCCGGAACCCCCCCCCAAGAGACCTACCCCTCCCCCCCCTACACACCTGATGTTGCC
>NZ_JBHVGV010000020.1:29342-87217 GCF_042800555.1 Streptomyces sp. NPDC057617
CCGTCCGCTGTGCCGGGGGCGCCGGGGGGAGCTACCCCCGGGGGGGGCCCCGCGCCTGCCACCACCGCCATGTAGTTGCGCGATCGGCCCTTCGTGTCGCACTATGAGCCGACGGATCCGGGCTGCCCGGAAACGCCCACACACCACCGAAGGCCCCGACCACCAACGCTGGTCGGGGCCTTCGACGTGCCGCGTCAGATGCTGTTCAGGATCGCCGTACGACGCTCCTGGTACTCCTGGTCGCTGATCGCCCCGACCGCCCGAAGCTGGTCGAGTGTCGCCAGGCGGCTCGCCGGATCCTGCTGCTGTGGCACCGCTGCGGCGGCGGCAGGAACGCCCGGAGCAGCGCCGCCCCGCGCGAGCACCATGCGGAGCTTGTCTGCCAGAGCCTTACCGTTGTCCTTCGGCATGCTCTTGATCTCGGCTTTGTTCCCCGAGGCGAACACGGTCATCGTCCCCATGATCATGCCGCCCTGCCACTGGACCGAGCTGATCTTCGGGTACGGGAAGTCCTCCAGTTGCTGCCCCATGATCCCGTGCTTCAGGAAGATCAGGCGCATATTCGTCATCACGACCAGCCCGTTGCCCTTGCCGTAGATGCCCGTGGCGAGCATGTCGACAGTCTCGCCCTCCCACAGCACCTCGGGCAGCTTGGCGATCTCTCGCTTTGAGCCGAGCGTGCCGCTCAGCTTGGCCACAGCGGCGTCGATGTCCGGGCGCACATTGGTAGACATGGGTTCCCCTCCCTAGTGGTGTCCGGATCGTACCGATCGGGCCCGACGGAAGGCGTTCAAACGCCGAAGGGGGCGACGCCATATGGCCAAGGGCAACCCCGTCACCGAAGCCGAACGGAAACGCGTCCGCGAGCTGCACGCCGAGGGCATGGGCCGGAATCAGATCGCCAAGGAGCTGAAGCGCAGCGGCCGGACGATCAGCGACATCGCCACAGACCTCGGCATCAGCTTCGCCGCCCGCGCCGGCCAAGTCGCCGCCGCCACCGAGGTCAGGCAGATGGACCTCGCAGAACGCCGCGTACGCCTCGCCGAGAACTTCCAGGCGGACGCCGAGCGGCTCCGCGAGCAGATGTGGGAGCCCACCACCGTGTGGTCGTTCGGTGGCAAGGAGAACACCTACGAGGAGCACACCTTCCCCGAGGCGCCGGCCGACGTGAAGCGCACGCTCATGAGTGCTGCCGGTACCGCCATTGACCGGTCGCTCAAGTTGTCGCCACCGAAGGACGAGACCGGCACCGAGGAGGGCCTGGCGCTCATCACCAAGCTCATGTCCGGCCTGACCTCGGTCTACAAGGCCCAGCAGGACCAGGAGGCCGACGAGGGGGCATGACGCATGCTCCAGAACGTCGAGCTGCCGCTGAGCCGGAAGCAGATCGCATCCATCGTTGAGGCGACGGCCCGCATCAACATCTGGCACGGCGCGATCCGGTCCGGGAAGACGATCGCGAGCCTGATCGCGCTGCTCGCCGCCATCGCAACCGCGCCGCGCGCCGGCCTCATCCTCATCACCGGCCGCACGCTGGACACCATCGGCCGCAACATCATGGAGCCCCTGGTCGACCCCGGCATTTTCGGCTCGCTGGCCAAGCTGATCGTGTGGACGCCCGGGGCGAAGACCGCGGTCATCCTCGGCCGTACGGTCCACCTGATCGGCGCCAACGACCGCCGGGCAGAGGGGAAAATCCGAGGCGCCACCGTCTCCCTCGTCTACTGCGACGAAGTGTCGCTGCTCCCGAAGGACTTCTTCCGACAGCTCCTCGGCCGACTGTCCGTCAAGGGCGCGAAGCTGATGGGCACCACCAACCCGGACAACCCCGGGCACTGGCTGAAGAAGGAATACATCGACCGCGCGGGCGAGCTGAACCTCCGGTCGTGGCACTTCAACCTGGACGACAACCCCTCGCTGGACGAGGACTACGTCACCTCGCTGAAGAAGGAGTACGTCGGGCTCTGGTATCGGCGCTTCATCCTCGGCGCCTGGGTGCAGTCCGAGGGCGCCGTCTACGAGATGTTCGACCCTGCGGAACACGTCGTGCGGGACCTGCCGCGGATCGACCGCTGGCTCTGCGATGCCGTCGACTACGGCACGGTCAACCCCTTCGCGGACGTGCTGCTCGGGCTCGGATCCGACCGACGGTTGTACGTGGTCAGCGAGTACCGGCACGACTCGCGCATGGCCCGCCGCCAGCTCACCGATGCGGAGTACTCACGGGCCCGTCGCCAGTGGCTGGCGAAGGTTCCCGTCCCGCACTCGCCGTCCGTCGGTGTCAGCCCGGAGTGGACGGTCGTCGACCCGTCCGCGTCCAGCTTCATCGAGCAGCTCCACCGCGACGGAGTCACGGGCGTGACGACCGCTGACAACGCCGTCCTCGACGGCATCCGTACGGTCTCCAGCCTCTTCGCCACCGGCAACCTGCTGATCCATGAGTCCGCGACCGGCGCCATCGAGGAGCTGCCCGGCTACTCCTGGGACGACACCGCGGCGGAGGCCGGCAACGACGCACCGATCAAGGAAAACGATCACTCCTGCGACGCGTTGAGGTACGGCGTCCGTACGACCGAGTCGCTGTGGCGGCCCTACATCCCGACCCGGCTGGAGGTCGCCGCATGATGCCCACGGCTGATCAGGCGATCGCCAACGCGGCGCGGCTCCTGGAGCGGGCCGAGATCGAGCTCACGAACCTGCCGCTCATGGGGCAACTCGACAGCATCGCATCTTCATGGCTTCAGATGGCCGGGCTGCTGATGGAGAAGGAGCGCGACTGATGCCCCTGCCTACCGGCAACATCCCATGGCCTCCGAAGGACCTCAGGCCCGCCCTCGAATCCATGGCCCGCTGGGACACCTGGTGGTCCGGTGACCCGGATCGCCTGGAGCAGCTCTACGGCGGCGGCTCAGGCATCGGACTGGACGCTAAGCGCTACCAGTTCGCCGGCGGCGTGGTCGGCCGTGTGGCCCGCTGGTGGTGGGGCACCCCAACAGCCCCCGGCGAACGCCGTACGAAGCTCCATGTCCCGATCGCGGGGGACATCTGCTCCGGGTCGGCTGACCTGCTCTTCTCCGAGCCGCCGAAGATGACCGTCACCGACGATTCGACCACGAAACGCCTCGACACCCTGGTCGACGACGGCATGCTGGCCACGCTCCAGACTGCGGCCGAAGTGGGCGCCGTGCTCGGGGGCGTCTACCTGCGGCCCGTCTACGACAAGGACATCACCGATCAGCCCTGGCTCGACGCCGTGCATGCGGACCGCGCCCTGCCGGAATTCCGGTGGGGCAGGCTCGCCGCGGTGACGTTCTGGCAGATCGTGCACGAAGAGGACGGGCTGGTCTGGCGGCACCTGGAGCGCCACGAGCCGGGCGGCATCCAGCACGGCCTCTACCTGGGCACGAAGGAGAAACTCGGCCGCGCGGTGCCACTGGAGGACCACCCGAAGACCGCGGAATTCGCTGCCCTCGTCGACGATGAGGGCTGGCTGGAGACAGGGTTCGCCCGGCTCGATGTGGCACACGTCCCGAACGCCAACTCCCGCCGCTGGCGCTGCGAACCCGACCTCGCGGACCTGGGCCGGTCGGACCTCGACGGGGTCGAGCCGCTGATGGACGCCCTGGACGAGACCTACGCGTCATGGATGAGGGATATCCGCCTCGGGAAGGGCCGGATCGTCGTCCCAGACTCCTACCTGCAAAGCAACGGGCCGGGCCGGGGGGCGTCCTGGAATCCGGATCAGGAGGCTTTCGCGGGCATCAACATGCTGGCGCGCGCGGACTCCGGCCAGCAGCTCACCGTGGCCCAGTTCGCAATCCGTGTGGCCGAGCACCAGGGGACGGCAGAGGACCTGGTGAACCAGATCCTGAGATCGGCCGGCTACTCGGCGCAGACGTTCGGGCTCGGCGGGGACGTCGCGGTCACCGCGACCGAGGTCGTCTCCAAGGAACGTCGGAGCATGACGACCCGGGGCCGGAAGATCCTCCGCTGGCGCCCCGCGCTCGCCCACGCGACCGAGGCCCTGCTCGCCGTCGATAAGCACGTCTTCGGCGGCTCGGCGATCCCCCAGCGGCCAATCATCGAGTTCGAGGACTCCGTTCAGGAGGATCCGCTGACGCTCGCCAATACGACGGACGTCCTCCGGCGGGCTCAGGCTGCGTCCACGGACACGCTCGTACGGATGACGCATCCGGACTGGGACGACGCCGCGGTCCAGGCCGAGGTGGCCCGTATCCAGCAGGAGAACGGGACGGCTGTCCCGGATCCGACACGGATCGGCGCCATGGCGTAGGTGAGGGGGCGTCATGCCGGTGTCCCCAGCGATGGCGGAGGACCTGGCTCGCGAGGTCCGCGAGCTGTACGAGAGCGCCGAGACGGCGCTCCTGGAGCGTCTGGCGGCGGCTCTTGAGGCGGGCATCGATAGCCCTCGGTGGGCGGAGCTGAAGCTGGCAGCGGTGGGGAACCTGCGGAGCGCTGTCGAGATCATCTCGGCGGCGCTCCAGCAGGACGCCGACGGTGCGACCGCCCGCGCACTGATCGCCGCCTACAACCGGGGCCGGCAGGCGGCCGTGGCGGAGATGGGCGGGCTGGACATCGGCCGGGAGCTGGTGGCGCGCGACGTCCTGCCGAACGCCCCGGTGGTCGACCGCCTGGCCGCGAGCCTGGCCGAGGACACGCGCCCGCTGTACGTACGCATCACGCGCGCGATCATCGACACGTACCGGCGAGTCATCGCGCGCGCGTCCGGAACGGTCCTTCTGGGCGCCATGACGCGTAGGCAGGCCGCGCAACAGGCGCTCAACGAGTTCGCCAACAAGGGCATCACGGGTTTCGTGGATGCTGCCGGCCGCTCCTGGAACCTCGCCTCGTACGCGGAGATGGCCGTGCGCTCGGTCACCGCGCGCGCCGCGGTCGAGGGACATACAGACGCTCTCACCGAGCTGGGCTTGGCGCTCGTCATCGTCTCGGACGCCCCGCTGGAGTGCCCGCTCTGCCGCCCGTGGGAGGGCGAGATCCTCACGATCAACGGGCAGTCGGGCCCGCACACGGTGCGCGTGGATCACGCGGTCCAGCCGACCCGGCTGCTCGCTCGCCGCCGCACGGTCGCCGTGCACGTCGCCGGGTCGCTCACCGAGGCCCGTGCCGCCGGCCTGTTCCACCCGAGCTGTAGGCACTCCCTCGCGGCGTACCTGCCCGGGGTGACGACTCGTCCGCCGCATCACGCGACGCCAGGCACGACGTACGCGGACACTCAGCGGCAGCGCCAAATCGAGCGGCACATCCGCGCGTGGAAGCGGCGCCAGGCGGTCGCGCTCGACGAGGTCACGCGCCGCAGAGCCGGGGCGTACGTGCGGAAGTGGCAGGCCGCCCAGCGCGCGCACGTCGCAGCGCACCCCGATCTCCGGCGGAAGCCCGCGCGCGAGCAGATCGACCGCGCCATCTGACTTCGGCCCGCCAGGCGCGGGCCGGGAACACCGGTCGGCCAGGCGCCGGCCTTCCCTCAGCACCAGGAGTGCACGACATGCAGAAGCGAACCCTCCCTCGGCTGGCTGGTGCCGGCTGGGTACGCCCCTACGCCACGGGCCCTTTCGACCCGTACCTGTACGCCAACGGCGGGGACGGAGGCGACTCCGGATCCGACCGCGACGACAACGACGGCGGGAATGACGACGGCCAGGACGACGACGATGCCGGCGGGACCGGGGACGACGACGGCCAGGACGACGACGCGGGCAAGGACGACGGCAAGCAGAAGCCCAAGCCCCCAGCCAAGGCCGAAGAAGACCCGGCGGCTGAGTTGGGCCGACTCCGTAAGGAGCTGAAGTCCGCGAACGCCGAGGCTGCGAAGGCCAGGACGACGGCGAAGAAGGCTGCTGCTGACGAGGCCCGATCCGAGATCACGAAGGAGCTGGGCAAGGTCCTCGGCCTGATAAAGGACGACGACACGGCTCCGCCGGACCCGGCCGCGCTCACCGCGCAGATCGAGAAGGCGACCGCGGCTCACCGTGAGACGGCGGTCGAGCTGGCGGTGTACCGGGGTGCGGCGAAGTTCGGCGCTGACCCGGACGCCCTCACCGACTCCCGCACGTTCCTGCGGTCGATCAAAGACCTCGACCCGGCCGACGAGGGTTTCGCGAAGGCCGTGAACGCCGCGATCAAGACGGCTGTCGAAGCCAATCCGAAACTCAAAGCCGCAGGCCAGGCGCCCACACGCACATCCGCCAACTTCAGCGGCAAGACCGAGAAGCCCAGCCGGACCACCGGTGTCGACGCCCAGCGCGAAGCACGCCGCAAGGCCCGCCGCTGAGCCACACAAGAGAGGGCCCCGATGGCCAACAGTTTCCTGACCCCCGACATCATTGCGCAGCGGGCGCTCGCCACCCTGTACGAAGAGACGCACATGGCGCAGCTCGTGCACCGCGACTACGAGGCCGACTTCGCCGGCCGCGTGGGCGACACGATCACCGTGCGGAAGCCCGCTACCTTCGTTGCGACCGAGTTCAACCGCGGCACGGGCATCGTCCCGCAGAACGCCACCGAGTCCGGGGTCGCCATCACCCTGAACCACTTCCCAGACGTTTCCTTCACGGTGACGACGGAGCAGCTCAACCTGGAGATCCAGGACTTCGGCGAGCAGCTCCTCGACCCGGCGATGGAGGCGATGGCCCAGAAGATCGACCGGGACCTTCTCTCGCTCCGGGACGACATCGTGCAGGAGGTCGGCGGGGTCGCCGAAAACACCGGGGGCGAGGAGTACAACTACCCGAACGGGGCGTACCCCTGGAGCGACTCCCGAGTCCTGATCCAGGCCGGCGCGCTCCTCGACACGAAGAACGTGCCGCCCCTCTCCCGGAACGTCGTGGTGGGGCCGCGCACGAAGGCCCGCTGGATGGCGGAGAAGGTATGGAGGACGGCCGACCAGCGGGGCGACACCGAGGGCCTCCGCGAGGCCAGCTTCGGCCCGCGGACGTCCGGCTTCGACCCGTACATGACGCAAAACATTGCGGGCCCGGACGCCGACCCGGACGCGGGCGAACCGACCACCGAAGTGAACGTCGCCTTCCACCGGACCGCGTTCGCGCTGGTCACCCGGACGCTGGAGGTTCCGCCAGGAGCACAGGACGCGGCGATCATGGACTACAAGGGCTTCGCGCTG
This sequence comes from Streptomyces sp. NPDC057617, assembly GCF_042800555.1. NCBI lineage: Bacteria > Bacillati > Actinomycetota > Actinomycetes > Kitasatosporales > Streptomycetaceae > Streptomyces > Streptomyces sp. NPDC057617. Next base: position 36,502 of record NZ_JBHVGV010000020.1, read on the forward strand.
CGCGTGGTCTACGACTACGACATCAAGTACAAGCAGACCGTCGTCTCGGTCGACTGCCTGTACGGCACCAAGACGTTGGACGCGAACCGCGCCGTCCTGATCAAGGGCGCGGACGCGACCTCCTGACCCGGCAATGGGCGACGGGATGGTGGGGCGCCGGAGGTGGTCCGGCGCCCCACCGCACACCTCCGCCGAGACACCCCAGGAGGGGCCAATGACGCAGTACAAGAACGAGAACACCGGGGACATCGTCACCCTGCCGGCGCCGCGCGGGCGCCTGGAGCGGCTGGCGAACTGGACCCGCCTCGACCCAGAGGAGCCGACCCCGGCCGGGCCTGTGCGTCCGGCGCGGTCCGCGAAGAAGGACGAGTGGGTGGCCTACGCGCGCACCCGCGTGCAGAACTCCGACGAGGAGGCCGCGATCGACGGCCTTACCCGCGACGAGCTGATCGCCCGGTACGGCGACGACGGCACGAGCGCATAGGGGGGTGGCCGTGGCCCGCGTCTACGCGACGGCCGCCGAGTACCTGGCGTTCACCGGGGAGGAGGTGCCCGACGAGGGGGCGCTCGCCCGCGCGTCGCGGTTCCTCGACAGCCGGGTCCTCCGGCTGTGCTGGTACAAGGTGGATGGCTTCGGGATGCCCACCGATCCAGTCGTGGCAGAAGCGTTCGCGGCGGCGGTGTGCGAACAGGTCAGATGGTGGGAGGAGACCGGCGACGAACTCGGTGTCGCCGGACGGTGGGGGACGGTGAAGCTGGGCTCGGCCAGCCTGTCGGGTCCGGGCGGCGCATCGGGGTCCTCCGGGCCAGTTGGCGGCCGAGAGGTTGCGGACGCTGCGATGGAGGCGCTCCGCGGGCCGGACATGACGGCCGACCGGTTCGTCCTGGGGCTGGTGTGCTCATCATGAAGCTCCCGAAGATCTGGCTCCAGCACACGATCACCGTCGAGCCGTACGAGGGCTCCGGAGCGTACGGCCCCGTCTACGGGGCACCGGTCGACGTCGAAGGCTTTCTGGAGCAGACGGCACGCCTAGTCCGCGCCCCGGGCGGGGACGAGGTGGTCGCCTCGTCGACGTTCTACTGCCGGCGCGGCGCCGTGAATGCTCCGACGAAGTCCAAGGTCACACTGCCCGACGGCACGAAGACCACGGTCATCGTCGCGCACGACCGCGCGGCCGGGCGCCTGCCGCTCCCCGAGCACCTGGAGGTGATCCTCCAGTGACGCAGTACGCACGCATGTCCTGGGAGGGCCGACGCCTGTGGACGTCCCGAGGGCAGCGTCTCGCGGGCGAGGGGCTCCAGCGGGCGCTGGAGCACACCCTCGGCGTCTCGAACGACCACGTGCCGCTGGAAGAGGGCACGCTGGAGCGCTCGGGCCGCGCAACCCGCGACGGCCTGAACGGCGCGATCACCTACGACACCGTGTACGCCGTTGTGCAACATGAGCGGTTGGACTACAAGCACCTGCCCGGCCGGACCGCCAAATACCTTGAAAACGCCATGAATTCGGAGCGTGAAGTCATGCTCCGGCTCATGGCCGTACCGCTGCGGGCCTGGCTCCGCGGCTGACCCGTCCGCCCTTCCTGGCCCCGCTCGTACGGGGCCTTTCGCCTGTCCGGAGGGGGTGCCGTGGGCTTCACCAGCGATCTCCTGTCCGGCCTCGCCGTGCTCATGGATGGCGAAGGGCTGGGCGTGTACCGGCCGTCCGGTGTCTACGCGGCGGACGAGACCGGCATCACAATCGCCAAGGTCCCCGAGGCGCCGGACCGGATCATCTCCCTCACCCCCTACCCGGTCGAAGACACCGGCGGCACAGACGTGATCACCGCCGTGCAGATCCGGATGCGTGCCGGTCCGGACCCGCGCGAGGTCCTCGACCTGGCCGACAGCGTGCGCGACCTCCTGCACGGCCGGGAGGACGTCTACCTCGGGCCGGTCCGGGTCGCTCTGGCGTGGCGTCAGTCGCAGGCCTTGATGGGCCAGGACGTGCACTCCCGCGAGGAGCTGTCCGCCAACTACTACCTGCGGACGAGTCGGTCCGCTCCCTACGTGTACGAATAGGAGGGGCCATGACGACGCCCCCACAGACCGCCACAGAAACAGCGCTGGCCCGCCGCTGGAAGCTGGAAATCAACATGGGCACGGCGGACGAGCCCGATTGGCAACTCTGCCCCGGAATCACCGAATTCCAGTGGACCGCGGCACCCAATCATGAGGACTCGTCGGAATATGACGGTGAGGGCTGGGCTGGGAACGACAAAACCGGCCAGGCGTGGGAGGTCGTGGCTACTTTCAACCGGAAGGTCTCGCCCGACTCCACCGTGTACTCCCCGGTGCACGAGGCAATCAGGCTCGCCTTCTTCGCCAACGGTGACGCCTCGCGGAATCACCTGCGCTTCCTGGACCGCAAGGGCGGGCCCGAGGCGTACGAGGGGCGGGCCCTGCCGGTCTGGGAGCCGCAGGGCGGCCCGTATACGGCTCTTGACCAGATCCAGTGCACATGGACTGGTACGGGCCCGCTCACGCCGATCACGAATCCGCTGGCCGTTTGATGGGGCGCTTTCAGGCGCTGGACGACTTCCAGGACGACAGCCTCACTCTCCCGGTCAAGTTCCGGGACGGCACGATGCGCGACGTGGTCATCCCCGGCCCCTCAGCCGAGAAGGGCCTGAAGATCCAGACCGTCATGGAGAGCGGCCTTGCACTGGCCGCCGGCGGAGCTGAACCGAGCGAGGAAGTCCTCGATGATGCGCGCGAGCTGGACCTGTACAAGGACGCGCTCGGGCCGCGGTACGACGAGCTGCTGGCCGGGCTGGACTGGCCGCGCTTCAAGCACGTCGCAATCACCACTGTCCTGTGGATCGCACACGACAGTGAAACCGCCGAGAAGTACTGGACCTCGGGCGGCGACAGCGACCCTTCTCCCCAGGCCCCGAATCGGGAGACGCGCCGGGCGGCCTCATCGGCTGCGGCGAAGTCGACCCGCACACGGGGCTCCACGAGTGGTACGAGTACCCGCCCGGCCAAGCCCCGCGCCGCCAAAAAGGCGGCGGCCGACCCGACCTGAACTGGGGCCTCCTGCTGGAGCAATGGCCGCTGATCGAGGCTGATCTCCACGAGGTCTACGGCATCGACGTCGGTGCCCCATTGCTGCTGGCCGAGCGGTCCTGGCGCTGGCTGAAGATCCGGATCTACGGCCTCCTGAGTTCCGAGTGCCGTCTCTCCCGACACTTCGCACCTCCCGAGCCACGGTAGACCGCACCTCCACCTCCACCCCTGAACTACGGCCGAAAGGGGTGCGACGGTGCTCAACCTTGGTGAGCTGGTCGCCGGGCTCCGCCTGAACGACAGGCCGTACACCAGGACGCTGACCTCTGCCGAGCTGCGCCTGCGCGGCTTCACGCGCGATGCCGACGGCCGCCTGAGGGATCTCCACGGTCGGTTCACGACCGAGTCGGAGGCGATGGGGCGCTCCCTCTCCCGGCGCATTGGCGAGGGCGCCCGCGGAGCGCTATCCGGTCTCCAGCGGCTCGTGCCCGCGGTTGCGGCTGTCGAGCTGGGCGTGCCTGCGGTCGCGGCAGTCGCGACCGCCTTGGGAAGCGTTGCCGCAGGTGCGGTCGCGGCCGGTATCGCGGTGAAGGCATTCACCCTGGCCGCGCAGCCGCAGCTCGACGCGGTGAAGGACGCGGCTACGGCCGCCGAGGCGGCGGACGCTGCTCACGAGAAGGTGCTGCTGAAGAAGCAGCTCGCGACGAAGCTCGCCGCGAAGGGCGGGAAGGAGTACAAGCGGGCGCTCGCCGAGGTCGAGGCCGCGACGAAGGCCGCGACGGAAGCCGACGCTGCTGCTGCGGTGGCGATGCAGGACCTGCCGCCAGCCACCAGGGCGACGGCGAAGGCGTTCGCTGCGCTGAAGGGCGACTATCAGGACTGGTCTGACAGCCTGTCCGGCACGACGATGCCTCTTTTCACCCGCGGCATCGAGATCCTGCGTGCTCTGCTGCCGACGCTGACGCCCTTCGTACGGGCCGCAGCGTCGGCACTGGGCGACCTGCTTGACCGGGTCGCGGTCGGGGTGAAGAGCGCCAACTTCAAGGGGTGGGCGGCGGATATGGCTGCCGCGTCCGGGACCGCCCTGCGCGATTTCGTCCTGATCATCGGCAACCTCGCCAGGGGTTTCGCTGGGTTGCTCCAGGCTTTCCTCCCGACCTCGGCCGCAGTGACCGGCGGCTTGGTGGGGATGACGGCCGCCTTCGCGGCCTGGGGCGTTGGTCTCAAGAACACCGAAGGCTTCGCGAGCTTCTTGGAGAAGGCGGACGAGGGCGGCGCAACGCTGGCCGTGCTCGCCGAAGCCGCGCTCGCGGTCCTGACCGCCGCCGCGCCGCTTCTCGGTGTGACGACACTGGTCGCGCGCGCCTTCGGCGAGGTCGTCAGCAACACCCCGGCCCCCGTCCTGACCACGCTGGTCACCGTACTGGCCGCTGTGAGGATCGGAATGATCCTGTACGGGGCCGGTTCGGCCGTAGTGGCTACCGCGAACGCGGTGATGGCCTCATCCACCTGGGCAGCCATCGCGGGCTGGACGCGGATGATGGCCGTGGGGCTGATGGTGTACGCCCGGATCGCGGGCGCTGCTGTCGTGTCGGCGGCGACAACATCGGCTGCGTGGGCGGGCAGTGCGCTCGCAGCGATCGGTACGTGGGTTGCGGCCGTCCTGCGGGCCTCAGCCGTGGCCGTGGCGCAGTTCGCGCTGATGGCCGCGCGGGCTGTGGTGTGGGCCGCGACGATGGCCGCTCAATGGCTCGTGGCGATGGGGCCTGTGGGCTGGGTGATCGCTGTGGTTGTGGGCCTGGTCGCGGTCATCGTGGCGAACTGGGACAAGATCAAAAAGTGGACCGGTCAGGCGTGGGACTGGGTCTTGGGAAAGATCAAAAGCGTCGGCGCATCGATCCTCAGCTACATCATGAACATGCCTCTGGTCAGCTTCTTCCTGAGGCACTGGGATCGCATCCGTACGGGCGTCGCCACCAAGGTAGTAGGGCTGATCTCGTACGTACGGTCCCTCCCCGGCCGGATCAGCAGCGCACTGGGCAACCTCGGCACCCTGCTGGTCGGCAAAGGGATCTCGATCGTCCAGGGCCTGTGGAACGGCATCTCCAGCATGGGCGGCTGGATCAGCTCCAAGCTGACTGGCTGGGCCAAGTCGATGATTCCCGGCCCGATCGCGAAGGCATTGGGGATTGCCAGCCCGTCCAAGGTGACCACAGCACAGGGCAGGTGGATCGCCCGCGGCCTGGTGGAAGGCCTCACCGGCACCTCGAAACAGGTACGGTCGGCCGCCACGAAGCTCGCGGACATCGTCCGCGATGGCCTGAACCCGGGGAAAAAGCGCAGCGCGGCGCTGGCGAAGATCAGCAGCGGGACAAAAACGCTGGCCACGCTCGCCTCCCGGGAAGCCTCGCTCGCGGCGCGGCTCAAGGCCACGACGAAAAGCCTCAGTGATCAGATCAAGGCCCGCGACAAGCTTGCCGCCGACATCGCGGGCGGCGTACTCGACGCGGCGAACATCACCGCAGGTGGAGGGGGCCCTACCACTGCCGAAGCCGTCCTCGGGAATCTCACCAATCGGCTCCAACAGGCTCAGTTGTTCGCCACTCAACTCGCGAAGCTCCGCGAGAAGGGCGTCAGAAGCGACCTGATCGCGCAGATCGCGGAGGCCGGAGTCGAGCAGGGCCTCGGCACCGCCAACGCCCTGGCCACGGCGAGTGCCGCGCAGATCAAGCAGATCAACGGCGCACAGGGGGCACTCGTCACCGCGGCCAGCCGGGCTGGCGCGGTGGCCGGGGACGCGATGTACGGAGCCGGCATCCGGTCCGCGCAGGGCCTGGTGAAGGGGCTCCAGTCACAGCAAAAGGCGATCGAGAAGCAGATGATGACGATCGCCCAGTCCATGTCCAAGGCGATCAGGACGGCACTCGGGATCAAGAGCCCGTCCCGCGTCATGGCGCAGGTGGGCGCGTACACGGCCGAAGGGCTGCGGCGGGGCATTGAGTCTGGCCGACGGGCAGTCGACAGGTCCATGACCAGCCTCGTATCCCCGCCCTCGGGGTTTCAGCCAGCGAGGGGGGCGGCGGGCAGCCGTGGGGCGGCGTCGACGGACAGGCGTACGTACACCACCTACAACCTGACGCAGCGGGAGATGACGATCCGGGACCTGGAGGTGCTCCAGCGCCGCCAGGACGCCCGCGCCAGAGTGGGGAGGCCACGATAGATGCCGCTCATCGCAGCCCCCGTCGTTGCCCCGCCGGAGACCGGGGAGCCGCCTGCGGGCGGTGGCGGCGGGATCATCCTCCCGGAGCTGGGCCGGGCCACCGTCACCTACTACGACCCAACGGGGGTGGCGTGGCCGCTGACGACGCGGGCACTGGGCTGGACCACCCTCGCTGAGGGCGTGAGCGGTTTGGGGGCGGCGCCGTACGAGCTGACCACGGACGCGCGCCCGCGCGGGGGCGCGCGTCTGCGGCACGTGCAGGCACAGCCGCGGTCGATCGTGTGGCCGCTCCGAGTGTTCGGCAACACCCACATGGAGTTCGTGACCCGGTGGCGGGTGCTCGCGACCGCATTCACCAGGACGCTGCGGGAGGGCCCCGGGGTGCTGGAGATCGCCCGCCCGGACGGAACCCGCCGGCAGATCGCCGTGTTCTACGAGCAGGGTTTCGAGGGTCAGGGGTCGCGCGGTACGGGCTGGATCTCGGACACCGCCGTGATGAGCCTCTTTTGCGAGGACCCGTACTGGGTGGATCCCGTCCCGCTCACCGTGCACCGCGAACAGGGCGTCGGCCTCGACTTCCTGGCCCCGTACCCATCGGTGTCATCAAGTCAGGTCCTCGGCGCGACCACGGTCATGAACCCGGGCGACACGGTGATGTGGCCGGAGTGGACGATCACCGGTCCGGCATCACTGGTCGTCTTCACGCGCGAGGACACCGGCGAGTCCTTCACCCTCGACCCCAACGCCCCGGAGGTCGGCCACGGCAACCTGCTCGCCGGAGAGCAGGTCACGGTCAGGACCGATCCGCCGCAGGTCCGGTACCAGGACGGCGAGAACTGGGTGGGAGCCCTGGACTGGCCGACCGCCGTGCTGTGGGGCCTTGATCCCGGCACCACCCCCATCACCTTCCAGCTCGACGGCTCCGGCCCCGGCAGCGCGGTCGACATGGTGTTCAACCCGCGGTACGAGACCGCGTAAGGAGGCGCCGTGGCTATCCAACTGCTCGTCACAGACCCGGCGCTGAGGGTCCAGGGCGACCCGCTGGCCGACTGGCTGGCCCTCGACGCGACAGTGCGGTTCAACGAGCCGGGCACCGGCAGCGTCGAGTTGGTCGCTCACCCGCACGTCATGGCCCAGCTCCAGCCCGGGAACAGGCTCGTCGTGATCCGCGACAAGCAGATCTGGATGGCCGGGCCGATGGAGATCCCGCAGGATTTCTCCTGGGGGATCGGTGGCGAGGGGGAAGCCCCACCGGGGAAGGTGACCGTCAACTTCAGCGACGACTTGGCGCGGCCGGCAGGGTACCTGACGTGGCCCGCGCCAGCGTCGTCCTGGTCAGCGCAGCCGGACACAGCCCGGCAGATCACATCCGCCAGCGGCGAGACGATCATTCGTACGCTCGTGAACGAGAACTGCGGTCCGGGCGCGCTCGCCGCGCGGCGGATCCCCAACTTCGCGCTCGGACCGGCGGCCGCGGTCGGTACAACGACCAGCGTGAACACCCGCCTTGAGGGTCTGCTCGCCACATGTCGGCGGGTGGCGATCGACGGGGGCGGGCTGGGGTTCCGCACCCGCCAGACGAGCAGCCAAATCCTGTTCGAGGTCTACGAACCCGCCGACCTGACCGCGACAGCCCGCTTCTCAGCGGGGCTCGGCAACCTGCGGGCCGTCACATACCGGCAGTCCGCGCCGACCGTGACACACGCCCTGGTGACCGGCTCGGACCAAGCCGTCCCGCGCGCCTACGTGGAGGTCGCCGACGCGGGCGCCGCAGAAGCATGGTGGCGGGTGGAGCAGCTCGTCGACGGCACCGCCGACAGCGACGCTACGGGCGAGCTGACGCAGGAGGGACGGCAGGCCCTGGCTGAGGGCGCGGCTCCTGTGGAGCTGGCCACCGTGACGGTGGACACCGAGGACCTGAAGGCCGGCCACGACTTCCGCCTGGGTGACCGAGTCACCGTGGCTCTGCCGACCGGCGTTGAGGTAGCCGATCTGGTGCGGTCGATGCACCTTCAGGCCACCCCGGGCGTGGGCGAGCACGTCACATCGCTGATCGGCTCCCCTGAGGCGACGACGGATCCGCAGATCGTGCGGGTGGTACGCGAGCTGGGCCGACGGCTCGGCAGAATCGAAGCGAGGTAGCAGCAGTGGCCCAGGACTCTTGGCCATCCCCCGAGCACAACAGCCGGGAGGTGACCGACGCCGAATACGAGCAGCTTGCCGCGCGTTTCAGCGGCGACGGGATCTATGGCTCCCCGGCAGGTACACAGGTCGTGGCCGCGGGGGTCGGCCTGGCCGTGACCGTCCGCTCCGGCGCGCGCGCCAGCCTCAGGGGCCATAGCTGGTACTCCGGCACCACCGCCGTCAACCTGGCTGTCACCGCGAACACTTCGGGCCAGACACGTACCGACCGTGTGGTGCTGCGCCTGGACCGGGACGACTGGACCGTACGGGCCGTGGTGAAGCAGGGCACCCCCGGCAGCGGCGCCCCCGCACTCACCCAGAACACAGGCTCCACAGGCGTCTACGAGATCCCCCTCGCCCTGGTCACGATCCTGTCCGGGGCCGGGTCGGTCACCGTCGCCCGCGGGGAACTGTACGTCGGGGCACGCATCCGCCCCGGCCTGTCCACCGCCCGCAACCCGGAGCCGGAGCGCGGCGAGTTGCTGTTCGAGACCGACACCGGGCGCGTGCGGCTGTGGACGGGCAGCACCTGGCAGGGCGTCGTATCGTCCTCCGGCACCGTAGTGGTGGACTCGCCGCTGACGGGCTGGAGCATCGGCACCACGTCCGTACTGGAGGAACGGAACGGCGTGGTCAACCTGCGTCTTGGATCGTTCACGCGGACAGCGGGAACCCTCTCCAACACCACCCCGTCCCGTCTGCCGGTTCTCATCCCGGCCGCCTACCGGCATCCCACGCGGGACCAGTACGTGATCTGCTACGTCACCGGCGCCCAGATCGGACGCCTCACGGTCTACAGCAGGGTTGCTGACACTCCCGGACAGGTCTGGCTCACCCAGCACCCCGCCATCAGCACCGGCGAAAACGTCCTGGCCAGCTCCGGAATCAGTTGGGTGGTGGACTGATGCGGCACGAATACGGCGCAGGCGTCGCCGACTTCGTCGTCACCCCGGCCGACGGTCTATGGACCGTGGCCGTTGGCGCCGTGGTGACTTTCTGGGACTCGCCCACCGGCGGTACCCAGTACGTCGACCTGCTTGACGCCGGCAGCACCCCCATCACCTCCGTCACCGCTACCGAGTACGGGGCGCTGCCCCGGTTCTTCGGCCCCGATGGCGTCGTTGGGATGTGGGCGGACGCTGGCGGCGCGAGCCGCGCATGGATGCAGGCACACAGCACCGGCACCGACGAGGCCGCCGCCGGCAGCGTGCGCGACTGGCTCAACGTGCGCGACTACGGCGCGCAGGGCGACAACACGACCGACGACACCGCGGCGATCCAGGCCGCACTCGCCGCCTGCCAAATGGGCGGCATCGTCTACCTCCCCGCCGGCGCCTACCGCACCAGCGCGCCCCTGACCATCCCGCCTGCGGTCACCCTCATGGGCACGCACAGCAACCTGATGACGGTCCCGAACCTGACCGATCCGCCCTGCTACATCAAGCCGCTGCCGAGCTTCGTCGGTGAGGCGGTCATCATGCTGCTCGACGAGCTGCTCGGCGGCTACAGCACCATCAGCGCTGAACACCGGATTCTGTCCGTGATGATCGACGGCCAGGACCTGGAGGTCACAGCCGACGGGCTCCAGGCCAAGGGCAACATTCAGAACGTCGTACTGAGAGACCTAACAATCCGGCAGGTCACCGGCAACGGCATCTACACCGGCGAGAACGGCGGGTTCTTCCCCTATAGCTGGCGCTGCCACCGGGTGATGCTCGACAACAACGCTGGCCACGGGCTGAGCGTGCAGGTTATGACGGACATCAGCCTCATCGACTGCCAGGCCATCGGGAACTTCGCAACCGGCTTCGAGATCAACAACGCCGCGAACTCCCAGATGATCGGGTGCCGCGCGGAGTGGAACGGGAACCACGGCATCCACCTGACGGGCGACTGGGCGACCGGCACCGGCTCCGGCGGGATGCTCGTGGGTGACTGCTCGACCGACCGCAACGGCTTCAACGGGCTGTTGGTGGACGCAACGGGCAACCCGCCGATCCAGATCTCCAACCTGCACACCAGGCGCGACGGCCGCAACGGCGGCGCGGGCGGGGGGAACTTCGCCGGCCTCGCCTGCGACGGCGCCACCGTGCCCATCCTCGTCGAGGCGGTCACCTGCTACCCGGGCACCGACGACAACGGCAGCATGGCCAACAGCCCCCAGTTCGGCGCACGGTTCAGCGACTGCGAGTACGTCAGCGTCACCTCCGGATTCCTGCACGCGAACGATGCGGGCTGGAGCGACGGCGGCGGGAACGCGGTCCTGCGCCGAGGTATGAACATCGGCGAACGTACGGGCACCACCGCGGCACCGGTCGACGCGTTCGCCGTACCGTCCGGGGCCGGCGGGAACTTCACCGTGGGCGGCTACCTGGCCGCGGCATCGGGCCAGTCAGACGGGCAGTGGACCGTCTGGGACGGACAGGCCAAGGCCCTGCGCCTGGGTTCCGCCGGCGGGGGGCTCGCGATCGCCGAAGGAGCGAACGCCCGCATGGGCGCGGCCACCCTCGCGGCCGGCACAGTCACCGTCGCCAACACGGGGGTCACCGCCAACACGCGCATCGTGCCGTTCCGGCAGGCCGCAGGCGGAACGCTGGGACATCTGTCCGTCAGCCGCACCCCCGGCACGTCCTTCACCATCACGTCCAGCAGCAACACCGACACATCCGTCGTCGCCTGGCTGCTCGTCGAGCCCGCGTAAGAAGCGGCTCCACCCCGTACGCCCCGCGCCTCTCCTGGCCGGGGCTTCCTTCATTCCCCTGCGGAGGGCTTCATGGCCTACGACCTGAACATCCAGACCCGCTTCACCTACCAGCCGCCGCAGCCCGGCCAGCCGGAGCGGTACGAGCAGATCCGCGCCGCCGGCCGTGCGTTCGCCGAGCTGCTCGCCGAGCAGTGCCCTTCCTCGCCCGAGTTGAGCCGCGCGATCACACACATCGACGAGGCAGTCATGAACGCCAACGCCGCCGTCGCGCGTCACCCGGAGCACGGCTGATGTCCGCCGATATCGATCCGGCCTACTGGGCTTACCCCTACGACCACCCCGGGCTCACCCCCGTGGAGGCCTACCACCTGCCGGTCCAGTCCCTGGACGGCACGCCGCTCCCGCTCCCACCCGCGCTGCCGGAGCCAGCCGAGATCCCCGCTGCCCTGCGCGGCCCCAACTGGAAGCCGAGGCAGGAACATGGCCACACCGCTCACCGCTGAGAAGCTGCTCCAGGCCCTCACGGGCGAGGGCCTCACGGTGGTCGAGGTCGGCAACTGGCGCACCCACAACCGCAATCACAAGGGGCCGTGGGGACCGGTGCACGGGGTGATGATCCATCACACCGTCACGCGCGGCACCGAGGCCACCGTCCGCCTGTGCCAGCACGGGCACGCCGCGCTGCCCGGCCCGCTGTGCCACGGCGTCATCGCCAAGGACGGCACGGTCTATCTGGTCGGGTACGGCCGGACCAATCACGCCGGGCTCGGGGACGACGACGTCCTCCAGGCCGTGATTTCCGAGCGCGCGCTGCCCGCGGACACTGAGGCCGACACCGACGGCAACCGCCACTTCTACGGCTTCGAGTGCGAGAACCTCGGCGACGGCCAGGACCCGTGGCCTGCCGTCCAGTTGGAGGCGATCGAGAAGGCCGCGGCCGCGATCTGCCGTGCGCACGGCTGGACCCACCGCTCGGTGATAGGGCACAAGGAGTGGCAGCCCGGCAAGATCGACCCGCGTGGCTTCACCATGGACTCGATGCGCGCCCGGATCGGCGAGCGGCTCGCTGCCCCGAAGCCCCAGGCGCCCAAGCCCACCACGCCGAAGCCCCAGGCCTACGAGCCGTTCCCCGGGGCCGCGTTCTTCGCGGTCGGCCGACGCAGCGCGATCATCACGGCGATGGGCAAACGGCTGGTCGCGGAGGGCTGCGGCCGGTACGAAGTCGGGCCAGGACCGGCATGGTCCGAGGCCGACCGGACGTCGTACGCCGCCTGGCAGCGCAAGGTCGGCTACTCCGGATCCGCCGCCGACGGCATCCCTGGCCGCGCGAGCTGGGACAAGCTCCGCGTCCCCAACTCCTGACCCTTAGCTCTGGACGTGAAAATTTCACGCCCAGAGCTAAGGCACCCGTTCTGACCAGCACCGATGAAGGGATACATCATGTCCGCTCCCGTAGAGACCAAGGTCAAGGCCGCGAGTGCGGCCAGCTTCCTGGTCGGCATCGCGATCGCCGTCCTCAACGCCGTGTCGGCTGACAGCTCGCTGCTCGGTCCGCTGCCCGCGTGGGTTCAGGCCGTCACCCTGCCGCTCGTGCCGACCGCGCTCGTGTGGCTCGCCGGATACCAGGCCCGCCACAGTCCGCGTACGGGCATACTGCGGTGACCCCGCAGGAGTCGACCCAGGTCGCGGTCGAACTGGAGCGGCTCCGCGGCACCGTCGCCGAAGGGTTCGCCACCCTCAACGGCAGGCTCGACACCACGCTCCAGCGAACCGGCCAGGTTGAGAAGGACGTAGGAGAGCTGGAGACACGCGTGGCCGCGCTGGAGCGCGCCCGCTGGCCCATGCCCACGATCGGTGTCCTTGCAGGTGTGGCTGGTACGGCGGTCGGTCTGATCGCCCTCTACCGCTGATCCGAACGCGCCGCGCCCCCTGTCTGGCCTTCGGGCCGGGCAGGGGGCGCTTTCGTCATGCCCGGAGTGTCAACGAGATGCGCCTCGGCCTCACTTGGAGGCCGAGGCGAGAGCGCCCGGAGCCGACCGGGCGTACCGTTCTGAGTGTCACCGCAGAACGGAGTTCAGCATGCCATACCCAACTGACATCGACACCGGCGGAATCGGGGCGCGGATCGCCGAACTGCGCCAGATCCGCGGCTACTCCCTCCGCCAGCTCGGCCAGCGCTCGCACGTCTCGCACGGCATGCTCGCGATGATCGAGAAGGGAGACCGGAACGCCAGCGAAGCCATCGTGGGCGCGGTCGCCCGAGCCCTGGGCGTGGGCGTTTCGGTCCTCCGCGGGCAGCCCTACCGCGAGCAGCTCCAGCAGGACCAGATCGACCAAATGCTGGAGCCTATGGGCAGCGCGCTCGACAACTGGGACGTTCCTCCTGCCGACGAGGGGCCGGCTCCCCGGTCTCTGGACGAGCTGTACCAGGCCACCATGGACACACGGGCCATGCGGGAGCGCGCTGAGCTCGGCCAGCTTTCGGCCGTGCTGCCCTCGCTCCTGGAGGAACTGGCGCACGCTGTCCACATCCACGACCGGCCTGGCCGCGACCGCGAGCGGCTGCACTGGTGCCAGGCCGAGGCCGCGCGCGGCGTATGGCGCGTGGCGTACCGGATCGGCGAGATGCACCTCGCGCGCCTGGCTCTGTCCCGCATGGGCACAGCCGCCGCCCAGTCGGGCGACCCGCGCCAGGTCGCGATCGAGCGGTGGATGCGCGCACAGACATCGTTCGAGGGGGGTAAGCCCGGCCTGGAAATTGGGCTCAGGCTCCTGCACCAGGCGCTCCGGGACCTGGACGACGACGGAGATGTGGGCACTCAGGCAGTCCGCGGGGCCCTGTATCTGAAGGGGTCGATTCTGGCCTCCCGCCAGGGTGACGCGGAGGGGTCAGACGCCTGGCTGGAAGAAGCCCGGGGTATGGCGCGGCAGACGGGCGAGACTACCTCGTACGAGCTGACGTTCGGCCCGACGAACGTAGCTCAGCACGCGGTCGCCGCCGCTGCGGACCGTGACGAGCACGGTATCGCGCTGGAACTTGCCGAGGCCGTGCACCTGCCCGAGGGCTACCCGCCTGGGCGCGCTGGGCATTACTACATCGACCTTGCGCGGGCCCAGGTGTGGACGGCGCAGCATGACAAGGCGTTCGCCTCGCTGTTGAAGGCCAAGGAAGCGGCGCCTCAGCAGACGCGGCACCATCCGCAGGTGCACGAGACGGCTGCTGCTCTCCGCCGGGCACGGGCCCGCATCCCGGATGCGTTGCGGGAGTTCTCGCTGTGGTGCGGCGTCTAGCAATTAGCTGACATGCCGTCAAGGCCTCTGGTGTTCACAGTTTGTGGACACCAGAGGCTTGCTGCTTAGCCACCATGTGATGACTGCATTACACGCCGTCACATGGAGCCGACCATGTCAGACCACGACGCCGCGATGACCGCGGCTCGACCGACGTACCGCCCCGCCCGCTCCGAAGTACCGGACACCGCCATCGCCGAGTGGCTGGTGACCGGCAGCAAGGAGCCCGAGGGCGCCTTCCGGACTTGGCGCACCGGACGGTACGCCATGGTCCCGACCGGCACCGCGTTCGACGCCGTCCGTATGCCCCAGGAGTTGGTGCACGCCGCGGTGGGCAGCTGGGACCCGGAGGTCGTGGCCGGCGCATTGTCGGAGATCCTCGACGGCCCGGTGATCAGGGACCCGGACGCCTGGATCTACGCCCTCGTCCCACCACGCACGACCGAGACATGGCGGTCACCGCACGCGGTGGTCCGGGGCCGGGGCGCCTGGCTCGCCATGCCCCGTACCGACCTGATCCACCCGACCCAGTCGCGCATCTACTGGGCCGTTCCTGTAGACACGGTCGGCCAGCTCTGTAGCCCGGCTGACGTCGCCGACCTCCTCCGTGTCGGAGAGCACCGGCTCGCCTACCAGGCGCTCCTGGAACACGCGACCAACTGCCCTGCCTGCACCGCCCACCGGCCGTGCCGGGCGGGCGACCACCTGCGCGGTGCCGAGCGGGAGTCGCGGCAGTGACCGTCCGGCTGCACCTCTCCGCAGACGCCCAGCCCGTGATGGGCGACTGCTTCCGCTGCCCCCGCCGCGGGCTCCAAACAGTGTGCGTCGGCGTGATGACCGGCCCTTCCGGGCCGGGCCACTCCGATATCGAGGTGCCGCTGTACGCCTGCGGCGCCTGCACGCAGGCGCTCATGGCCCAGCGTGCCGCCGCGCTGCTGGACCCCGTCCGGCCGTACGTCGGTCCCGGCCTGCACCACCCCCATTGACCCCCGTCTCGGCCGGATGCATCCGGCCATGGAACCCCCGGCCGGGACGGGTCGCCACCTATCCGAGAACAGGAAGCGGCATGACCATTACCACCCAGGCGTCTGCCAGTTGGGACGCCCGATCCCTGAGGGCGGACTCGGGGGCCACCGGGTCCTCGGCAGATGGGGAGCTGGGGCGTGGCTGACCTGTCGGCGGCGGGTGAGGGTGAGCGGCCTCCGCTGGGTGCGGTACGGCGGCCGGACATCGTCCCGTACATCGCGTGCTGGTCTTCGGAGCACCGGCCTCAGGGCGCGTTGGTCGTCCGGGGCGGTGGCATCGCGTACGTCGATGAGGGGCCGTACGAGCGTGACGACCTGGGTGTGCTGTGGAAGCGGGTCGGCATCAGCCCTGGTAAGGGGCGGCCGGAGTTCGGGAATGTGCACTTCCTGCGGCAGCGGCGGGCCATGCGGAAGCTGCTGTGCCAGATCTGCGGCGGGCCGTCGGACCGTACCGACGACGGCACTTTGTGGGTCGTGGGTGAGGACGCGGACTATCCGGAGCTGCACAAGCCGGGTTTCGTCACCACGCACCCGCCGCTGTGTGTGCCGTGCGCGGTCACTTCGGTGGGGGCGTGTCCGCACTTACGCAAACGGTATGTCGCCCTGCGGGTGCGGACGTTCGTGGTGGCGGGGGTGCACGGAGCGCTGTACCGGCCGGGCGGGCTGGTCCCGGTGGCGTACGACGCGGGCGGCGTGGCCTTCGAGAGCCGACGGCTCCCCTGGGTACTCGCGGGCCAACTCATCATGGAACTCCAGGAGTTCACCATCGTGGACCTGAAAGCGGAACACGCCGCGCACCTGAAGCGGACGGAAGGGCGGGCCAAGATCTTCGGCGGTCAGCTCGGCGCTGGCTGCCCGCATCCCTCGTAGGACGGTACGAAACCCATGAACGCCTGCCCCGGCCAGCGGCCGGAGCCCTGACCAGGGGCAGGTCTGCAAGACCGGCACGGCGCCGGTACAGGAAGGTCGGCGCCGCGCCGGGCACCACTCCATGCACCACCCGATCGAGAGAAAGGGAACGGCATGCAAGGAACCCAGCGTTGGGCGGTAGTCCAGGGCGACGAGGAGAACAGCGGCGGCGAGACCGGCGACGGTTCCGACGGCCAGGAGGGCAACCCCAACCAGGGCTGCGGCGACAACTAGTCCTGCCGTCTGAGGAGTAGCGCGAAAGGCGGCCCCGCCCTGGAAGACTGGCGGGGCCGCCCACGACGAGGAGAGCACTTTGGCACGCACGATTACCGGCACCAGCCGGGTCACCATCTTCCCCCTGCTCCACACGTGGCCGGACGTATGGGGTCTCGTTGCCTACACGACGACCGGGCGCTTCGGCATCGAGGCCGCCATCGGATACATCCCGGTGCCGTCCGTTCCGGACGTGTACATCCTGGACGTCGCGGCTCGCCACATGAACTCGCCGAACCGCGGGGACCACACGGACTGGGCTCTCTGCACCGGCTGGTCAGCCCGGCTGGTCCCCAAGCCCGGCAGCCTCGACATCCCCGAGGCCGCCTGGTCACTGGAGATCGACGCCACCACAGAGCCGACCGCCGCCTCCAAGTACGGTCACGCCAAATTGCACGTCGGCCGGTTCTCCCTGGACGACGCCGCTCTCATGGAGCAGGCCAAGCTCCTGCTGCCCGAGGGAAGCGTGCACGCGCGCCGCGCTGCCGCAGCTTGATCCCTACCGCCCCGGCCGGTCCGCTTCCCCAGCACCCGGCCGGGGCCCCTCCCGCACGAGGTCACTCAGCGGCCGGCCGATCGCGTCCGCGACGCTCAGCAGCGTGTCGAGCGTGGGGGATGACTGGCCACGCTCGATCCGCCCGTAGTTGTCGAGCGTGATCCCGGCCCGATCAGCCACAGCGAGCTGGCTGAGGTTGGCGTAGATGCGGGCTGCCCGGATCTGCTCGCCAATGGCCCGACGCCGTTCGAGGCGGGCGGGATTCGGCGGAGCGGGCACATGCTCACGCTGGCGGGATCAAGATCTTTTGTATGCACTGTTAACAGTGCAATTGGTGATCTCTACTGTGCCTGGACAGGCGTACAGCAGAGGCCGCGCCCGATCAGCTGATGGTCGCCACGACTCCGTCCGGAGGCCCCCATGCCCGCCCCCGATCCACTCGACTGGCGTAGCCGCATCAGCCAGCCCATCGTCGTCGACACCCGTACGGGCGCTGTCGGCCGACGCCTCAGAGTGGATTGCCAGGGGGCCGTTCTCCAGCCACTGACTGGCGGCCAGAAGTGGACCGCGCCGGCGGACGCGGTCCGGCCGGCGACACCTGCGGAGGTGGACGCCGCACTCGCGCCACCGGCCGACTAGTCGCGCTGCTGCCGCCCCCACCACGCCATGATCTGCGCAACAGACTTCATCCCGAGCGTCGTCTTCATCGCTGCCAGCTCCTTGGCCACGGTCCGCTCGGCTAGACCGAGGGATACCCCGACCTGCGGTTGCGACTGCCCCGTCTCCAATTCCCGGAGGATGGCCTCCTGGCGGGCCGTCAGGCCGCTGGTCGTCCGGCGGAGGTCCTCCCATCGGGTGCTGCGCTCCCATACCAGCCGGTAGGTCTCCCGGGCCGAGGCGACCGAAGCCCGGTCGAAGACGTGCCAGCCGCTGTTGCTTTCGGCATCGGCCACGACGAAGTTGTCAACGAAGAGATGCGTCCGGTCGACGATGACCATCCGCTGAAACGGCAGCGCATTGACGCGTGTCTGGCCGCCGGCTGCGGAGATCTCCGCCACGGACGTGCGGGTCTGCTCGTCGCTGGCGGCGAGAGCGGCGTACAGGGTCATGATCTCGACCCCGCGCCGCAACGCGGCTACGGTCCGGTCTACGCCCAGCCGCACTATGGCTGGGTCTCTCTCCCCGGGGGCGCCGGGCTGTGCAGCGCATACCTCCTGGCTCGCGGAGCCCATCACCTCGCCGATCCGGGCGTTCATCTCGGCCGGAGATCCAAGGAATTCGCTGCCTGGCCCGCCGTACCACCTGTGTGGATCGAAGTGGACATGCAGGCCTGCCAGGTCGGGGATGAACGCCATCTGTTCTACGGCTTGGGTGAGGTCCCGCTGGCGGTCGGCCAGGAGGCGTTCAGCGACTCCGCGCGGGTCGTGGGGGATCCACTCATGCGGCTGGTAGGGGTCGCGGGAGATGAGTCCGATGCTGAGCAGGCGGTCTACCGGTCGGTCTCCGGGGTCGCCCCCCGATGCGATCAAGCGGTAGGTGTCGAGGTCGTCTTCTGACAGCGGTAGTCCTGTGTCCAACTCGCCCACGTGAGCCCCCATTTGCCGTACAGGATTCTGCCCGTACAGCTTCCCGCACGGGCGAACCTCTTGGATATCACCCATCACACATGGCACGCTGACTTTCAGTCACTCGCCGGATGTGCGTTCGAAATGCCCTCGGCCGAAAGGATCGCCGCCATGTCCAGAACGGTCCGCCGCCTCGCGGTCGCATCTCTGCTCGCACTCGCTGCGGTCATCGTCCCTGCCGCCACCGCGTCGGCCGATGACCACGCCCCCGAGACCGTCACTACAGACGTCGGGTGGGGCTCCGCGTCGACCACCGCCCCGGCCACCGCCTCCACCCAGGGCGATGTGGGCTGGGGCTCCACTGAGGCCAACACCCCCGCGACCGCCCTCACCCAGGGCGATGTCGGCTGGGGCTGATAGACGGCCGACTGGGTTCGGGAGGCCCCAGTCGGCAATGTGAGGCCCCCCTGCCGCTGTTTTCGGCAGGGGGGCTTTGCGCGAAAGGGTAGACCGCGGTGACGCCAAGAGCGATAGGCCAACGGGAGCAGGAAGTTACAAAGCAAGTTACGGGGCAGTAGCGGGGTAGCAGGCCCTGGAAATGTAGATGGCCCTGTAGACGGATTCCGTCTACAGGGCCTCTGACCTGCTACGCGGTCGCGGTGGGGCTAACAGGATTTGAACCTGTGGCCTCATCCTTATCAGGGATGCGCTCTAACCAACTGAGCTATAGCCCCGCGCTGCCCCTGAAGATTAGCGCACTTCAGGGCCAGCCCCAAAATCGATACCCGCTGCTCACTCGTCCTCGGCGAGCGTCAGCTCGACACCGCCCACGAAGCCCGCCGACAGGTTGTAGATGAAGGCTCCGAGCGTCGCCAGGGCGGTCGCCAGAACCACATCGATCACCGCGATGACCGAGGTGAAGACAAGCACCCTCGGCAGCGACAGGAACGACTGCAGATCGAAACCATTGCTCTCGTTGGAGCCCGTGGCCTCGCTGATCGTCCCGCCGACCGTCGAGAAGACGCCCATCGCGTCCATGACCATCCACAGCACCGCGGCCGCCACGACCGTGCAGACGCCCAGCGCGATGGAGAGCAGGAAGCTGACCTTCATCACCGACCACGGATCGGCCTTCGCCACCCGCAGCCGTGCCTTGCGGGTCCGCGGAGTCGTCCGTGCGCCGGTCCTCGGCCTGCGTACCGCCGTGGCCGCGGCCGCGGTCCCGGTCATGACTCCGGGACCACCGGGACCACCGGGACCGGCACCCGGACCGGCCATGCCCTGCTGGGGCCCGGGCTGTCCCGCCTGGGTCCCCCCGCCCGGCGCGGGATACGCCTGCGGCGGGTGATACGGCTGCGCGGCCGGCTGCGGCTGCTCAGCGCCATAGGTTTCGTACGGGGGCTTGTGCCCCCGGGTATCGGTCACCGTTACCCCCTGGGAGTCCGTGGCAGGGCCACGGGCACCGTTCGCTCCGGAAGCGGCCGATCCGGCGCCCGTGGCTCCACTCACGCTTTACTCCTCGTGCTCCCCGGCCGAGGACGGATTGCCCCCGGCGACGACCTCGGCCGCGCCCGCCTCATCGGCCCCCGGGTCATCTGTCCCGTCGACCTCTTCCGCCTCGCGGCCCGCCTCGGCGTTGCGCGCGATACCCACGACGGCATCGCGCTTGCCCAAATTGATCAGTTGGACGCCCATGGTGTCACGGCCCGTCTCCCTGACTTCGTTGACTCGCGTGCGAATCACACCGCCGCCGAGGGTGATGGCAAGGATCTCATCCGTTTCCTCGACCACCAGCGCGCCGACAAGAGATCCACGGTCCTCCACAATCTTGGCGGCCTTGATTCCGAGACCACCACGACCTTGGACGCGATACTCGTCCACCGCGGTTCGCTTCGCGTACCCGCCATCCGTGGCGGTGAACACGAACGTACCGGGCCTGACGACATTCATCGACAGCAGTTCGTCGCCCTCGCGGAAACTCATCCCCTTGACACCCGATGTGGCTCGCCCCATCGGACGCAGGGCGTCGTCCGTGGCGGTGAAGCGGATCGACTGCGCCTTCCTGCTGATGAGCAGCAGATCGTCGTCCGCCGACACCAGCTCGGCGCCGATCAGCTCGTCGTCCGCGCCCGCCTCGCTCTCCCGGAGGTTGATCGCGATGACTCCGCCGGACCGCGGCGAGTCGTAGTCCTTGAGCGGGGTCTTCTTCACCAGGCCCGCCTTGGTCGCCAGGACCAGGTACGGCACGGCGTCGTAGTCGCGGATCGCCAGGATCTCGGCGATCCGCTCGTCCGGCTGGAAGGCGAGAAGATTGGCCACATGCTGACCCCGGGCGTCCCGGCCGGCGTCCGGCAGTTCGTACGCCTTCGCCCGGTAGACCCGGCCCTTGTTGGTGAAGAACAGCAGCCAGTGATGGGTCGTCGAGACGAAGAAGTGGTCGACGATGTCGTCTTCCTTGAGCTTTGTGCCCCGTACGCCCTTGCCGCCGCGCTTCTGCGAGCGGTAGTCGTCCGTCTTCGTACGCTTCACATAGCCGCCACGCGTGATGGTGACGACGATGTCCTCCTCGGCGATCAGGTCCTCGATGGACATGTCACCGTCGAAGGGCACCAGCTTGGAGCGCCGGTCGTCGCCGAACTTGTCGACGATGACGGCCAGTTCCTCGCTGACGATCTGGCGCTGCTTCTCCGGCGAGGCCAGGATCGCGTTGTACTCGTTGATCTTCTGCTGGAGCTCGTCGTGCTCGGCGACGATCTTCTGCCGCTCCAGGGCGGCCAGCCTGCGGAGCTGCATCTCCAGGATCGCGTTCGCCTGGATCTCGTCGATCGTGAGCAGGCCCATCAGGCCCGTACGCGCGGTCTCGACCGTGTCGCTGCGCCGGATCAGCGCGATGACCTCGTCGATCGCGTCGAGCGCCTTGAGCAGACCGCGCAGGATGTGCGCCCGCTCCTCGGCCTTGCGCAGCCGGAACCGGGTCCTGCGGACGATGACCTCGATCTGGTGCGTGACCCAGTGGCGGATGAACGCGTCCAGCGAGAGCGTGCGCGGTACGCCGTCGACCAGCGCCAGCATGTTCGCGCCGAAGTTGGTCTGCAGATCGGTGTGCTTGTACAGGTTGTTCAGTACGACCTTGGCGACCGCGTCCCGCTTCAGGACGACGACCAGCCGCTGTCCGGTACGGGAGGACGTCTCGTCGCGGACGTCCGCGATGCCGCCGATCTTTCCGTCCTTGACCAGATCGGCGATCTTCTGAGCGAGGTTGTCCGGGTTGGTCTGGTACGGAAGCTCCGTGACGACCAGGCACTGCCGGTTCTGGATCTCCTCGACCTCGACCACCGCGCGCATGGTGATCGAGCCGCGGCCCGTACGGTACGCGTCCTCGATGCCCTTGCGGCCCACCACCAGGGCGCCGGTCGGGAAGTCCGGGCCCTTGATCCGCTCGATGAGCGCGTCCAGCAGCTCCTCGTGCGTGGCCTCCGGGTGCTCCAGCGCCCACTGCGCGCCGGCCGCGACCTCCCGCAGATTGTGCGGCGGGATGTTCGTGGCCATGCCGACGGCGATCCCGGCCGAGCCGTTGATCAGCAGATTCGGGAACCGGGACGGCAGGACCGTCGGCTCCTGGTTGCGGCCGTCGTAGTTGTCCGTGAAGTCGACGGTCTCCTCGTCGATGTCGCGGAGCATCTCCATCGACTGCGGCATCATCCGGCACTCGGTGTACCGCATGGCCGCGGCCGGGTCATTGCCCGGAGAGCCGAAGTTGCCGTTGGAGTCCACCAGCGGCATCCGCATCGACCACGGCTGCGCCAGCCGGACCAGGGCGTCGTAGATCGAGGAGTCGCCGTGCGGGTGGTACGTACCCATGACGTCACCGACGACACGGGCGCACTTGTAGAAGCCCTTCTCGGGCCGGTACCCGCCGTCGTACATCGCGTACAGCACCCGCCGGTGGACGGGCTTGAGACCGTCCCGTACGTCCGGCAGCGCGCGCGACACGATGACGGACATCGCGTAGTCGAGATACGAGCGCTGCATCTCGGTCTCGAGCCCGACCGGCTCCACGCGCAGTGCCAGGCCCTCCGCCGCGGTGGCGGTCTCCGGGGCCGAGGCGTCGGGCACGGCGGGCGTGCCGGGGGCGGCGGGGTTGCCAGTGTTGTCAGGGGTGTTCTCGTCGGCCATTGCTGGTCAGTGTTCCTTTCGGCCTTTTCGAATCCGTCGGCTGAGATCGCGGATCCGTCGGCTGGGATCCGTCAGCGGTGACCGACTCAGATGTCGAGGAAGCGGACGTCCTTGGCGTTGCGCTGGATGAAGGAGCGCCGTGCCTCGACGTCCTCGCCCATCAGCACCGAGAACAGGTCGTCGGCCTGGGCCGCGTCGTCCAGGGTGACCTGGCCGAGCACCCGGTGGTCGATGTCCATGGTGGTGACGCGCAGCTCCTCGGCGTTCATCTCGCCCAGGCCCTTGAAGCGCTGGATCGAGTCCTCGCGGATGCGCTTGCCGTTCTGCTTGCCCAGCTCGACCAGGGCGTCGCGCTCGCGGTCGGAGTAGGCGTACTCGAAGTCGTCCCGGCCCCACTTGATCTTGTAGAGCGGCGGGCGCGACAGATAGACGTGCCCGGCCTCGACCAGCGGCCGCATGAAGCGGAACAGGAAGGTCAGCAGCAGCGTGTTGATGTGCTGGCCGTCGACATCGGCGTCCGCCATCAGGATGATCTTGTGATAGCGGAGCTTGTCGATGTCGAAGTCCTCGTGCACACCGGTGCCGAACGCCGAGATCAGCGCCTGGACCTCGGTGTTCTGGAGGATCTTGTCGATCCGCGCCTTCTCGACGTTCAGGATCTTGCCGCGGATCGGCAGGATCGCCTGGTACATCGGGTTGCGGCCTGACTTGGCCGAGCCGCCGGCGGAGTCGCCCTCGACGATGAAGATCTCGCACTTCGACGGGTCGTTCGACTGGCAGTCACTCAGCTTGCCGGGCAGCGACGCGCTCTCCAGCAGGCCCTTGCGGCGGGTGAGGTCCCGCGCCTTGCGGGCCGCGACCCGGGCCGTGGCGGCCTGGATCGACTTGCGGATGATGTCCGCGGCCTCGTTCGGATTGCGGTCGAACCAGTCCGTGAGGTGCTCGTGGACGACCTTCTGGACAAAGGTCTTCGCCTCGGTGTTGCCGAGCTTGGTCTTCGTCTGGCCCTCGAACTGGGGCTCGCCCAGCTTCACCGAGATGATCGCCGTCAGACCCTCGCGGATGTCCTCACCGGTGAGGTTGTCGTCCTTCTCGCGCAGCAGCTTCTTCTCGCGCGCGTACCGGTTGACCAGACCGGTCAGCGCGGCCCGGAACCCCTCTTCGTGCGTACCGCCCTCATGCGTGTGGATCGTGTTCGCGAACGAGTAGACACCCTCGCTGTACTGCGCGTTCCACTGCATCGCGATCTCGACCGAGAGCAGCCGCTCCTTGTCCTCGGCCTCCACGTCGATGACCGTGGGGTGGATCAGCTCGCCCTTGCGCGAGTTCAGGTACTTCACGAAGTCGACGATGCCGCCCTCGTAGTAGTACTTGACCGTACGCGCGGACTCCGCCTCCGGGCCCTCCGTGACATCCGCGCCCGCGACATCGGCGCCCGCGACGGCCTTGGCCGACTCGCGCTCGTCCGTCAGGGTCAGGGTGAGCCCCTTGTTGAGGAAGGCCATCTCCTGAAAACGGCGTGACAGCGTCTCGAAGGAGTACTCGGTGGTCTCAAAGATGTCCGGGTCGGCCCAGAACGTCACGGACGTACCGGAGTCGCCCGTCTCCTCGTTGCGGAGCAGCGGAGCCGTCGGCACACCGAGCTTGTAGTCCTGCGTCCAGCGGTAACCGTCGGTCCTGACCTCGACCGCGACCTTCGACGACAGCGCGTTGACGACCGAGACACCCACGCCGTGCAGACCGCCGGAGACGGCATAGCCACCACCGCCGAACTTGCCGCCCGCGTGCAGCACCGTGAGCACGACCTCGACGGCCGGCTTGTTCTCGGACGGGACGATGCCCACCGGGATACCGCGCCCGTTGTCGATCACCCGCACCCCGCCGTCGGCGAGGATGGTGACGTCGATGGTGTCCGCGTGCCCCGCCAGGGCCTCGTCGACGGAGTTGTCGACGACCTCGTACACCAAGTGATGCAGTCCACGCTCACCCGTCGAGCCGATGTACATGCCGGGCCGCTTGCGAACCGCGTCAAGGCCTTCGAGAACGGTGATGGCACTGGCGTCGTACGAGGCGGTGACCTCGCCGTTCTCACCAGTGGCGGTGGACGGAGTCTTCTCATTGGGGTTGCCGGAATCGGCCACGAAGCGCCCTTTCTGGCACAGCACAGGCCGTTCTCCGAGCTAGCGGGAGCGGCTGCGTCGTTCGGCTTGTGACAGCATCTGTTGACGGTTCCCGCAAGCGCAGCGGGATTTCCCATCAGTCTACCGGTAGCGCCGACCCGAATGGGGGTTTGCCGGTACCTGAGTCCGCATGTGCCGCCCCGAATGAGCCCCTGCCGACTCCCCATATTCGGGAAGGGGCTCCAAGAGGCTCACACGGGCATTGAGCGCTTCGGGCTGTCAACCTCCCGCTACGGTGAGGGACACCTCGGGCCGCGGGCGAGCTTTCGCAGGTCACAGGCGCGTTCGGAGGGTCGCTGGGGGTGACGGAGGCGCGGGCCGAGGGCGCACGCCCGGTCAAGGCCGGTGAGGCTGGTCACCTGTACGGGTGGGGGTGTGTACGGGGCGGGCGGGCGCGGGCGTACGGGCCCCGGTTCGGGCGCCGCGGGTGCTACGGGCGATTCGGGCGCTACGGCTCCGCGGGTTCGGACGCGGGCTGCCGTGAGCCGGGGGCTCGGGGGCGCGGTACGTGCGGACCTCAGCCGTACGTGTCGCCCGGCCCCTTGCTCCCGGGGGCGCGCAGCCGGCCGTACCGCTGCGGCGGGCCGCCGGGCGCCAGCACCTTGATCATCCGTACGGTGCCCTGCCCCAGATCCTCGTTCAGCCGGGCCACCAGCCGGGGCGCCAGCAGCCGGAGCTGGGTCGCCCAGGCCGTCGAATCGCACTGGACCGTCAGGACCCGCTCGTCCTTGCCGTCGTCGTACCGCTGCGGCACACAGTGCTTCGCCACGTCCTCGCCGACGATCTGCGGCCAGCGGCCCATCACCCCGCCGACGGCGGCCGGTGTCTCCCAGCCCCGCTCGGTGATCAGCCGGTTGATCGCCGCGCCGAGCGGCAGCGGATCGCGGCCGTCCGCACCGGCTCCCGAACGCAGCCCGCCGCCCCGCCTGGCCTGCTTCTTCTGCTGTACGGCGGCCCCGCGGGCGCGCGCCTGCTCCTTGGCGGCGCGCAGGGCGACCCGCGCCAGATCGACACCCGACGACTCGGGGACGGCCGGGCGCGCCGCCGCCCCGGCGGGTTCCACAGGCCGCTGCTCGGCGCCTCCGAAGCCGGTCATACGCGCTCCACCGCGCCGTCCGCCACCAGGAATCTGGCCCCCGCCAGCACCCCAGGAACGTCATCGTCCACCGCCGCGGTCACCAGCACCTGCTCGCCCGGAACGACCAGTTCCGCGAGCCGCTCCCGGCGCCGCGCGTCCAGCTCGGCGAACACGTCGTCCAGCACCAGCACCGGCTCATTGCCCTCGGCGCGCAGCAGATCGTACGAGGCGAGCCGCAGCGCCAGCGCGTACGACCAGGACTCGCCATGGCTGGCATAGCCCTTCGCGGGCATCCGGCCCAGATTCAGCACCAGATCGTCGCGATGGGGACCGACCAGCGTCACGCCCCGCTCGATCTCCTGCTTGCGCACCCCGGCCAGCGCGGCCAGAAGCTGGGCGTACAGCTCGTCACGGGTATGGGCGGACGATGCCGCGTCGGGGCCCGCGGCCGGCCGGGGGCCCTCGGCGGAGGTGTCGGAGATGGTGTCGGAGGTGGCGAGGACAGAGACGTCCAGAGCGGAAGCGTCCAAGGCGGAGGAACGGTACTCCAGCGCCACCGGGCCGCCCCCGGGCGCCAGTTGCTCGTACGCCTTGTCCGTCAGCGGCTGAAGCGTCGCGATCAGATCCACCCGCTGCGCCAGCAACTCCGCGCCCGCGCGCGCCAGATGCTGGTCCCACACATCCAGCGTCGACAGATCCATCCCGCGCCCGCCGTGCCGCCGCGCCATCGCCGCGGATTTCAGCAGGGTGTTGCGCTGCCTCAGCACCCGGTCGTAGTCCGAGCGCACGCCCGCCATCCGGGGCGAGCGGGCCGTGATCAGCTCGTCCAGGAACCGGCGGCGCTCGCCCGGATCGCCCTTCACCAGGGCCAGATCCTCCGGCGCGAACAGCACGGACCGTACGATCCCCAGCACATCACGCGGTCTGGCCTGCGAGGACCGGTTGATACGGGCCCGGTTGGCGCGGCCGGGATTCAGCTCCAGCTCGACCAGTTGCGACCGCTCGCCCTGGGTGACCGCGGCCCTGATCACCGCACGGTCCGCACCCATCCGTACCAGCGGCGCATCCGACGACACCCGGTGGCTGCCGAGGCTCGCCAGATAGCCGACCGCCTCGACCAGATTGGTCTTCCCCTGTCCGTTCGCCCCCACAAAAGCGGTCACGCCCGGATCGAGCGGGACCTCGACCCGGGCGTAGGAGCGGAAGTCGGCCAGCGACAGATGCGTGACGTGCATGGGTGTGCGTGGGCCTCCCCCGGTGCTCTGCTTCTTCGACTCGTCCGTCGTTTCCGCTGCTTCTCGTGCCTATGTGCTACTACCTGCGTGCGACTGCTACTTGTTCGGTTCGCTCGACTCGACCGAGTGCCCGCCGAACTGGTTGCGCAGCGCCGCGATCATCTTCATCTGCGGCGAATCGTCCTGCCGGGACGCGAACCGCGCGAACAGCGACGCGGTGATCGCGGGCAGCGGCACCGCGTGGTCGATCGCCGCTTCGACCGTCCACCGGCCCTCGCCGGAGTCCTGCGCGAAGCCCCGCAGCCGGTCCAGGTGCTCGTCCTTGTCCAGCGCGTCGACCGCGAGATCCAGCAGCCACGAACGGATGACCGTGCCCTCCTGCCAGGAGCGGAAGACCTCGCGGACATCGGTGACCGAGTCGACCTTCTCCAGCAGCTCCCAGCCCTCGGCGTAGGCCTGCATCATGGCGTACTCGATGCCGTTGTGGACCATCTTCGCGAAGTGGCCCGCGCCGACCTTGCCGGCGTGTACGGCGCCGAAGTCGCCCTCGGGCTTGAGCGCGTCGAGGATCGGCTGCACCTGCGCCACATGCTCGGGAGTGCCGCCGTACATCAGCGCGTAGCCGTTCTCCAGGCCCCAGACACCGCCGGAGACACCGCAGTCGACAAAGCCGATGCCCTTGATGCCCAGCTCCACCGCGTGCTTCTCGTCGTCCGTCCAGCGGGAGTTCCCGCCGTCCACCACGACATCGCCGTGCGAGAGCAGGGCCGCCAGCTCGTCTATGGTCGCCTGGGTCGGAGCACCCGCCGGCACCATGACCCAGATCGCCCGGGGCGCCTTCAGTTTGCTGACCAGCTCCTGGAGGCTGTGCACATCGGCGAGGTCAGGATTGCGGTCGTATCCGATGACGGTATGGCCGGCGCGACGGATGCGCTCGCGCATATTGCCGCCCATCTTGCCGAGACCGATGAGACCGAGCTCCATCAGGCATTCCTTAAGCGTTGAGGCGATTTCGTACCCGGATCCGAGCCTACGCCCGGACCCGGCCACTCAACTGTGGGGTCAGCCGCTCAGCCGTACCGGCATGATCAGGTACTTGTACGCCTCGTCCGCCTCCGCGTCGACGGCCGGCCTGCCGCTGAGGAGCGCCGGCTTGGTGGAGGTGGTGAAGGAGAGCTGGGCCACCGGGGAGTCGATCGCGCTCAGACCGTCCAGCAGGAAGGTCGGGTTGAAGGCGATGGAGATGTCGTCGCCTTCGAGCTGCGCGTCGACCCGCTCCACAGCCTGTGCGTCGTCGCTGGAACCGGCCTCCAGGATGAGGACGCCCTGCTCGAAGCTGAGCCGCACCGGGGTGTTCCGCTCGGCGACCAGGGCCACACGCTTGACGGCCTCGACGAACGGGGCGGTCTCGATCACCGCGACCGAGTTGAACTCGGTGGGGAACAGCGTGCGGTACTTCGGCAGATCGCCTTCGAGCAGCCGCGTGGTGGTGCGCCGCCCGGCGCCCTCGAAACCGATCAGCCCCTCACCGGCACCGGCTCCGGCGAGCGCCAGCGTGACCGTGTCGCCGTTGGTGAGCGCCTTGGCGGTGTCCAGCAGCGTCTTGGCGGGGACCAGGGCGACCGCGGAGATGTCCGGGGACTCGGGCTTCCAGAGGAACTCACGGACCGCGAAGCGGTAGCGGTCGGTCGAGGCCAGGGTGACCGTGTCGCCCTCGATCTCGATCCGTACGCCCGTCAGCACCGGCAGCGTGTCGTCGCGGCCCGCGGCGATGGCGACCTGGGAGGCGGCGGAGGCGAAGACCTCACCGGGGACGGTGCCGGTGGCCGTCGGCATCTGCGGCAGCGCCGGGTACTCGTCCACGGGGAGCGTGTGGAGCGTGAAGCGGGAGGAACCGCAGACCACCGTCGCCCGTACACCGTCGGTGGAGATTTCTACGGGGCGGTTGGGGAGCGCGCGGCAGATGTCGGCGAGGAGCCGGCCGGAGACCAGGACCGTGCCGTCCTCCTCGACCTCGGCGTCCACCGAGACCCGTGCCGAGACCTCGTAGTCGAAGCTGGAGAAGCTGAGCGCGCCGTCCTCGGCCCTCAGCAGAAGGCCCGCAAGTACGGGCGCCGGCGGACGGGCCGGAAGGCTGCGGGCCACCCAGGCCACCGCCTCCGCGAGTACATCGCGCTCCACCCGGATCTTCACCGGAACCGCCTCCTGCTGTTGCTGGCTCGCCCTGCTGGCCTTCGTCGTCGGCTGTGATGCCGGGGACCAGTCTGACGTACGGCACCGACAGTCGGTGCGGTCGCGGGTCAAGTCGGTGCCGGAGGCGGCGGGGGCTCCGGGGCCGAGTTGTGCACAGGCCCTGCTTCGAAACGGATCCCGAGCTAACTCTAAGTGGGAGTAGTAGTAGGGCCTGTGGAAACCGTGGATAACGTCGTTTGCGCAGGTCAGGCCCGATTTTTTATCCACCGGCCCTGTGGGCCGCGCCGTGGACAACTCGGCGATTCTGTGGACAGCCAAAAGTTGTGCACATCCCATGCACAGGACACAGGTAGTTCTCCCCAGTCCTGTCCCCAGCTTTACCCAGGTTCCCCACAGGCCAACCCGCCTTCCTGGTGTGACGCCTTTCACTCGATCCGGCGACGCCGGGTGTTTCGTTGCCGAACAGTGGACAGGGGTGTGGACAGGTTGTGGGCAACGCGGGCCGACCTGTGGGTTGCCGGTGGACAACCTCGGGCCCGTCCTGTGGAAGATTGTTCTGTCCACAGTCTGTGGAGCGGCGTCACGCACAATTCCACAGGGGGCTGACCTGGCCCGATGATTCCAGGGCGGCTGCGCCTGTGGACAGGATCTGGACAACTTCGCAGTCCCCAGGCTGTGGACGGAAAATTTCTCCCCAATCTGTGGAGAACACCCGTGACCTGCTCCGTAATCGAACGGCCCTGAGGCGGCGTGGGTGGCGTCGGTGGGTGCTGAGCCGCTCGGCGTACGGCTCGGCGTACGGCTCGGCGTACAGAAAAGGGCGCCCGGGGAGGTGTCCCCGGGCGCCCTTCGCAGCCGCTGCGCGTCGGCCGTGTCAGCCGTTCTTGATGCGGTTCGTCAGTTCGGTGACCTGGTTGTAGATCGAGCGCCGCTCGGCCATCAGCGCGCGGATCTTCCGGTCCGCGTGCATCACGGTCGTATGGTCGCGGCCGCCGAACTGCGCACCGATCTTCGGCAGCGAGAGATCGGTCAGCTCACGGCAGAGGTACATCGCGATCTGGCGCGCCGTCACCAGCACCCTGCTCCGCGAGGAGCCGCAGAGGTCCTCCACCGTCAGACCGAAGTAGTCCGCGGTCGCCGCCATGATGGCCGCGGCGGTGATCTCCGGGGCCAGGTCCTCCCCGCCCGGGATCAGATCCTTGAGCACGATCTCGGTGAGCCCGAGGTCCACCGGCTGCCGGTTCAGCGAGGCGAACGCCGTGACCCGGATCAGCGCGCCCTCCAGCTCGCGGATGTTGCGGGAGATCCGGGAGGCGATGAACTCCAGCACCTCGGGCGGCGCGTTGAGCTGCTCCTGTACCGCCTTCTTACGGAGGATCGCGATACGCGTCTCCAGCTCGGGCGGCTGGACATCGGTGGTCAGCCCCCACTCGAAGCGGTTGCGCAGCCGGTCCTCAAGGGTGATGAGCTGCTTGGGCGGCCGGTCCGAGGACAGCACGATCTGCTTGTTGGCGTTGTGCAGCGTGTTGAAGGTGTGGAAGAACTCCTCCTGCGTCGACTCCTTGCTCGCCAGGAACTGGATGTCGTCGACGAGCAGGATGTCGACATCGCGGTACCGCTTGCGGAAGGTGTCGCCCTTGCCGTCACGGATCGAGTTGATGAACTCGTTCGTGAACTCCTCGGAGCTGACATATCTGACGCGTGTGCCCGGATAGAGGCTGCGCGCGTAGTGCCCGATGGCGTGCAGCAGATGGGTCTTGCCGAGCCCGGACTCCCCGTAGATGAAGAGCGGGTTGTACGCCTTCGCGGGCGCCTCGGCGACGGCGACGGCCGCCGCGTGCGCGAAGCGGTTGGAGGCGCCGATCACAAAGGTGTCGAAGAGGTACTTGGGGTTGAGCCGGGGGTGCGGCTCACCGGGGCCCGGCGCCGGGGCGGGCTGGGCGCCGAGCGGTCCCGGCACCCCGCTGCGCGGACCGCCGGGCGCGCCGCCGTGCCGGGGGCCCGGGGGCTCCGGGAGGTCGTGCCGGTCGGGGCGCTGCTCGTACGGTGAGGAATCGAGCCCCTGCGGCTGCCGGTAGTCGTGCTGCTGCTGCGGGTGGACGGTGGCGTACGGGTCGTGCTCCTGGTAGCCGCCGAGCCGGGGCTGCTGCCAGGAGAGGTCCTCCTGGGTACGCGGCCAGGAGCCGGCGTCGGGACGCTGCTGCTGGTAGTCCGGGTAGGCCGGGCGTACGGAAGGCATGCCGTCGTCCGAAGGCCGGGGTCCGTAATCGTTGTACGCGTCGCTCTGCCGCTGCTCGTCGTGCGACGGTCCCTGGTACCGGTGCTGCTGCGGTACGGCGGGGGCCGGCGGTACGGGATCCGCCGCGGAGTCGTCGACGGTGATGGCGATCCGGATGGGCCGGCCGCACTCATGGCTCAGTGTTTCGCTGATGAGAGGGGCGAGCCGGCCCTCCAGGACGCGCTTTCCCCATTCATTGGGGACGGCCAGCAGCGCGGTGTCGGCCACGAGCGCGAGCGGCTGGCAGCGTTCGATCCACTGCTTGTCCTTGGGCTCGACGCCCTGCTGGCCCTCCCTGAGGAGCTGCTCCAGCACTCGTGGCCACACTGCGGCAAGATCGGCAGGTACATCAGCCACAGGGCACGCTCTCTCGCAGGTCCCACGAATATGCGGTTCTCGGGACGGGATGGGAAGACCGGCAGGAAAGGAAGCCGGAGTCACGCCACGGTAGTCAGGGCACCCACGTGGTTCAAGTTGTTGTCCACAGCCTGTGCACAATGGGGCCGGGGCACGAGCTGGTTTGACCGGATGGCGTAGCCGCGCGTACCGTGACCAGGTCGAGTTGTCGATGGCTGCTGCCGCCTGCCTCCGATGGGCAAAGATCACGATCTGTGGTTGTGAAGCGGTGCACTCGGGCGTAAACGCGAGCTACTCGTGGGCGCACGGTGACAGCCAGGCGATGTCCCGCCATCACACAATCATTTCTGGAGCCCCCGAGTGAGCAAGCGCACCTTCCAGCCGAACAACCGTCGTCGCGCCAAGACCCACGGCTTCCGGCTGCGGATGCGTACCCGCGCCGGCCGCGCGATTCTCGCGTCCCGCCGTGGCAAGGGTCGCGCCCGACTGTCCGCCTGATCGCCATCAGGTCATGACGTGCTGCCTACCGAGAATCGGCTGAGGCGGCGCGAGGAGTTCGCGGCCGCGGTTCGCCGAGGACGCCGGGCCGGACGCCCGCTTCTTGTCGTCCATCTACGCAGCGGTGCCATGGACCCGCACGCGCCTGGGGAGAGCGCCTCCCCGCCGCGTGCGGGTTTCGTCGTAAGCAAGGCCGTGGGCGGCGCCGTCGTCCGTAACCAGGTGAAGCGCAGACTTCGTCATCTCATACGCGACCGACTGCCCGAGCTGCCCCCCGGTAGCCTGGTTGTCGTACGGGCGCTGCCCGGAGCGGGTGACGCCGATCATGCACAACTGGCCCAAGACCTGGATGCCGCTCTCCGGCGGTTGCTGGGAGGGGGCGCGCGATGAAATACCCGCTGCTGGCTCTGATCAAGCTGTACCAGTGGACGATCAGCCCCCTGCTCGGGCCCGTCTGCCGGTACTACCCGTCGTGTTCGCACTACGGATATACGGCCATCGACCGGCATGGCGCGGTGAAAGGAACGGCGCTGACCGCCTGGCGCATTCTGCGGTGCAATCCGTGGTCGCCGGGTGGTGTGGACCATGTCCCACCCCGCAAACGCCCACGGTGGCACGAACTGCTGCGCAATGCGTGGCGCGGCAGTAAGGACGGGCACTCCGCCGCTGGCGTGCCTTCCGGGGGATCGGCCCCCGACACTCCCAGTCCAGCCGCAGAGACCTCGCCCAACGCTCAAGGAGCCTGATTAGTGGACACGATTGCCAGTCTCTTCAGTTTTATCACCACGCCTGTTTCGTGGGTCATTGTCCAGTTCCACACGGTGTACGGGGCGATCTTCGGCCCCGACACGGGCTGGGCCTGGGGACTGTCCATCGTGTCCCTGGTGGTGCTGATCCGGATCTGTCTGATTCCGCTCTTTGTGAAGCAGATCAAGTCGACCCGGAATATGCAGGTGCTCCAGCCCAAGATGAAGGCGATCCAGGAGCGCTACAAAAACGACAAACAGCGTCAGTCCGAAGAGATGATGAAGCTGTACAAGGAGACGGGTACCAACCCGCTCTCCTCATGTCTTCCCATTCTGGCGCAGTCCCCCTTCTTCTTCGCGCTCTACCACGTGCTCTCCAGCATCGCCAGCGGCAAGACGATCGGCGTGATCAACCAGTCGCTGCTGGACAGTGCGCGCCAGGCGCATATCTTCGGCGCCCCGCTGGCCGCCAAGTTCACGGACAGCAGTGACAAGGTCGCCTCCCTGAGCGCCTCGCTGACCGACGTACGGGTCGTCACCGCGATCATGATCGTTCTGATGTCGGCGTCGCAGTTCTACACCCAGCGCCAGCTCATGACCAAGAACGTCGACCTGACGGTCAAGACGCCGTACATGCAGCAGCAGAAGATGCTCATGTACATCTTCCCGCTGATCTTCGCCGTCACCGGCATCAACTTCCCCGTCGGTGTTCTCGTCTACTGGCTGACCACCAACGTGTGGACCATGGGCCAGCAGATGTATGTGATCAACCAGAACCCGACGCCGGGCAGCAAGGCGCAGGACCACTATCTGGAGCGTCTGCTGAAGAGCATCACGGCCCATGGCGAGGTCCGGTCGCGTCGTAAACGCAATGTCGTCAAGGCGATCGTGGCCAAGGGGCCCGACCGCAATGACAACGAGCGCAAGTTCACGATGGGCCTGGCCAAGGCGGGTTTGGCCGCGCAGGCCGACGGCACGGTGACCAAGAGCGAGACCGTCTCCGCCGAGGCCGAGTCCGGCGCCGCCGCGCGGAGGCAGCAGCCGAAGCGCCAGACCAAGGCACAGCGGCAGGCCGCCGCTGCCGCCCACCCGGGTACGGACAAGCCGGCCGAGGCCAAGGACTCCGAGACCGCCGACCTGGCGAAGACCTCGCTGCAGAAGAAGGACGAGCCGCAGGACACCAAGTCCAAGCCGGCGGGCAAGCCCGCCGCCGGTTCCGCACGCCAAGCCAAGCCGGGGCAGCGTAAGGGCCAGCAGCGGCCCAAGCACCCGTCCAAGAAGTAAGAAGGAGTCCATCCGTGACGGAAGGCACCATCTCCGCCGCCGAGGGGGGCGACACCCTGACCCGCCTGGAGCAGGAAGGGGAGATCGCGGCCGACTACCTCGAAGGTCTGCTCGATATCGCCGATCTTGACGGCGATATCGACATGGACGTCGAGGCCGACCGGGCCGCGGTCTCGATCATCAGTGACTCCGGTGCCCGGGATCTGCAGAAGCTGGTGGGGCGTGATGGCGAGGTCCTGGAGGCGCTCCAGGAGCTGACCCGGCTCGCGGTGCACCGGGAGACCGGGGACCGCAGCCGGCTGATGCTGGACATCGCCGGGTTCCGCGCCAAGAAGCGCACCGAGCTGGCCGAGCTGGGGGCCAAGGCCGCGGACGAGGTGAAGAGCACCGGCGAGCCGGTAAAGCTGAATCCCATGACACCCTTTGAGCGGAAGGTCGTGCATGACGCGGTCGCCGCCGCGGGTCTGCGCAGCGAATCCGAGGGTGAAGAGCCCCAGCGCTTTGTTGTGGTCCTCCCGGCCTGACCGGTCCATCGCTTTCCGGCCCCGTCTGTTCCGCAGGCGGGGCCGATCCTTGTCAGCCTGTGAGTCAGCCACCGTGCGGTGGCTCGGTATGGAAGGACGGTTCCCGTGACGGAGGCAGCAGAGCTTCCCCCCGCACCGGACGAGGCACGCGCTGTCTTCGGTGAGCTCTTTCCGGAGGCTGTCCGCTACGCGGAGCTGCTGGCGGACGCGGGGGTCAAGCGTGGCCTGATCGGTCCACGCGAGGTGCCACGGCTGTGGGAGCGGCATCTGCTGAACTGCGCGGTGCTCTCCGAGGTCGTGCCCGAGGGCGTGATGGTCTGCGATGTCGGCTCGGGCGCGGGCCTTCCGGGGATCCCGCTGGCGCTGGTACGGCCGGACCTGAAGATCACTCTGCTGGAACCGCTGCTGCGCCGCACCAACTTTCTCCAGGAAGTGGTCGAGCTGCTGGGCCTGGACCATGTCACGGTGGTACGCGGCCGGGCCGAGGAGGTCCTTGGCTCGCTCCAGCCGGTCCATGTGGTGACCGCCCGCGCGGTGGCTCCGCTGGACCGCCTGGCGGGCTGGGGGGTGCCGCTGCTCCGTCCGTACGGCGAGATGCTGGCGCTCAAGGGCGACACCGCCGAGGAGGAGATCAAGGGGGCCCGGGCGGCACTGAGCAAGCTCGGTGTGGTGAAGACCTCAGTGCTCCAGGTCGGGGAAGGCATTGTCGATCCGCTGGCCACCGTGGTGCGGGTCGAGGCCGGGGAGAGCCCCGGCGGGGTCCGGTTTGCGACAAAGAGAGCCAAGGCCGCCCGGGCGGGGCGTGCGAGGCGTCGCCGCTGAGCCGTAGGGGCCCTGTGCCCATGGGCCATGCTCCATACAAGCTGCCATAGCCACGCATTGCGGAGTGTCGTGACGGTCCGGGCCTCCGGCCCGTGCATCGTGTTTCACGTGAAACGTCGCTCACTGCTGCAAGGAATCATCAGCCGTGGCCGCGCGGCTTCGACCCCACGCGGCCGAAAGCCCCTCGTAAGGGGCACGGGGTTGTCCACAGAGGCGGATTCATCCACAGAACCACCAGCCTCGCTGGTTCATGACCCCGAAAGCATGGCAGGCTCTGTTCATTGCGAGTCTGAAGTCGAGGAGAGTGAATCCTTGCGGTCCGACGCCAACATCGCGGGACCGATGACCGATCCGGTCCCCGGTCCCCGCACCGAGTCGGCGGGGGAGGATGTTTCACGTGAAACACCGCCCCCGATGGACGACACCCCCATTGGCCGTGCTGCCCAACTGGCGGTGGAGGCACTGGGCCGAGCCGGAGAAGGTCTGCCCCGCCCTGAGCAGACGCGTGTCATTGTCATTGCCAACCAGAAGGGCGGCGTAGGGAAGACGACCACCACGGTCAACCTTGCCGCCTCGCTTGCGCTCCATGGCGCGCGCGTGCTGGTGATCGACCTCGATCCGCAGGGCAACGCGTCCACGGCGCTCGGCATCGACCACCACGCCGAAGTTCCCTCGATTTATGACGTCCTGGTGGAGAGCAAGCCCCTCTCTGAGGTGGTCCAGCCCGTCCCGGATGTCGAAGGCCTCTTCTGTGCCCCGGCCACCATCGATCTCGCCGGTGCGGAGATCGAGCTGGTGTCGCTGGTGGCACGGGAGAGCCGACTGCAGCGGGCGATCGAAGCGTACGAGCAGCCTTTGGATTACGTCCTTATCGACTGCCCGCCGTCGCTCGGCCTGCTGACCGTCAATGCGATGGTCGCCGGCGCAGAGGTGCTGATCCCCATCCAGTGCGAGTACTACGCGCTGGAAGGGCTGGGGCAGTTGCTGCGCAATGTCGACCTGGTGCGGGGGCATCTCAACCCCACGCTCCATGTGTCGACGATCCTGCTCACCATGTATGACGGCAGGACCCGGCTTGCCTCGCAGGTGGCCGAAGAGGTGCGGAGTCACTTCGGCAAGGAGGTGCTGCGGACGAGCATCCCTCGCTCCGTACGTATCTCGGAGGCACCGAGCTATGGGCAGACGGTGCTGACGTACGATCCGGGATCCAGCGGATCCCTGTCCTATCTCGAAGCTGCCCGCGAGATCGCGCTCAGGGGGGTCGGGGTGCACTATGACGCCCAGCACGCCCATATGGGCAGCCAGAACAGTCAGCAGAGTATGTCGGAGGGGATCCAGTGAGCGAGCGACGTAGAGGGCTGGGGCGCGGGCTCGGTGCGCTGATCCCTGCCGCTCCGCAGGAGCAGCAGGTGCCCTCCCCCGGAGCGGGACCGGGGGGCCCGGGAGTGGCTCCGGTGCTGACCGCGGAGCGCGGTGTGGCCGCCGCCAAGGTGACCTCGCTGCCGCAGGCCGCTGCCGTACCGGAGGCGGAGACGGTCGTACCCGAGACCGAGGTGGCGCCGGAGCCGGCGCCGATGGCCGGGGCGCACTTCGCCGAAGTGCCGATCGGCTCCATCACGCCCAACCCCCGCCAGCCGCGTGAGGTGTTCGACGAGGACGCCCTCGCCGAGCTGATCACCTCCATCAAGGAGGTGGGGCTGCTCCAGCCCGTTGTCGTACGGCAGGTGGGGCCGGAGCGCTATGAGCTGATCATGGGCGAGCGGCGCTGGCGGGCCTGCCGGGAAGCCGGTCTGGAGCGCATTCCGGCGATCGTCCGCGCGACGGACGACGAGAAGCTTCTGCTCGACGCGCTCCTGGAGAATCTGCACCGCGCTCAGCTCAACCCGCTGGAAGAGGCGGCAGCCTACGACCAGTTGCTCAAGGACTTCAACTGCACCCATGACCAACTGGCCGACCGGATCGGGCGCTCCCGGCCACAGGTCTCCAATACGTTGCGGCTGCTCCGGCTCTCTCCTCCCGTACAGCGCAGGGTCGCTGCCGGGGTGCTCTCGGCCGGGCATGCGCGGGCGCTGCTCTCGGTGGACGACTCGGAGGAGCAGGACCGGCTGGCGCATCGCATTGTGGCCGAGGGCCTTTCGGTGCGTGCCGTCGAGGAGATTGTGACCCTGATGGGGTCGCGCCCTCAGAGCACCGCCAAGGCGAAGGGGCCGCGGGCCGGTGCCCGGCTGTCCCCGGCGCTGACCGATCTGGCGTCGCGGCTCTCGGACCGCTTCGAGACCCGGGTGAAGGTCGATCTGGGGCAGAAGAAGGGAAAGATCGTCGTCGAGTTCGCCTCGATGGACGATCTGGAGCGCATTCTCGGCACGCTTGCCCCCGGCGAGGGACGGGTCCTGGACAAGGGTCTTTCCGGGGACGCCGGAGAGGACGACGACGAGAGCTGATGTTCTCGCGCTGGAGGGCGGGCTGTGTTCCATGCTTACCGGAACACAGCCCGCCCTTTGCTGTCCCTCGGTGTGCCAGGTAGCTCTGGGTGGATACGATGCGTTCTGGTATGGCGCATCCACCTTGATCACCTCAGAGGAGAAGGAAGTGGGGAACAGCCTTCATGGGGCGTCGGCTCGTACCGCTCACGCTGGACAACCTTGCGGATCTCCCCAAGCGCTGCCGTGCGTGTGTCTTCTGGGAGCTTGATCCGGTCAGCGGGGAGGCCGCGGTAAAGACCGGCAGAGCCGAGGCGGAGAAGGAGGCCTGGATCTCGGCCGCTCTGCTGGAGTGGGGATCCTGCGGCCGCGTCGTCTATGTCGATGATCTGCCGGTGGGCTTTGTGCTGTACGCGCCTCCGGCGTATGTACCGCGCTCCCTGGCCTTCCCGACGAGCCCGGTCTCCCCGGACGCGGTCCAGTTGATGACCGCCTGGATCAAGCCCGGCTATCGGGGACAGGGGCTGGGGCGGGTGATGGTACAGACCGTGGCCAAGGATCTGCTGCGGCGGGAGTTCAAGGCCATCGAGGCGTTCGGTGACGCGCGCTGGAAGGAGCCGGCCTGTGTTCTGCCCGCTGATCATCTGCTGGCGGTGGGCTTCAAGACCGTACGTCCCCATCCCCGGCATCCGAGGCTGAGGCTGGAGCTTCGGACCACGCTCTCCTGGAAAGAGGATGTGGAGCTGGCGCTGGACCGGCTGCTGGGCGCGGTGAAGAAGGAACCGGCCCTGCGCCCCCTCTGAGCCGGGCTGACACAGGCTGACTCGGGGTGGCACGGCCGGTACGGAGCTGAACTTACGAAGACGGGCCCGTTCCCCCAGCCGGGGGAACGGGCCCGTTTCACGTGAAACATTGGCGCCGGCAGTCGCCGCCTTACTCGCCGATGAAGCTCTCCAGGTCACGCACCAGCGCGGCCTTGGGCTTGGCACCGACGATGGTCTTGGCGACCTCGCCGTTCTGGTAGACGTTCAGCGTCGGGATCGACATGACGCCGTACTTGGCTGCCGTGGCCGGGTTGTCGTCGATATTGAGCTTGACGATCTCGATCTTGTCGCCGTGCTCGGCCGCGATGGCTTCGAGCGACGGGGCGATCTGGCGGCACGGTCCGCACCAGGCGGCCCAGAAGTCCACCAGTACGGGCTTGTCGCTCTTGAGGACATCCCTCTCGAACGACTCGTCGGTCACATGCTTCAGGTTGCCGGCCACGGCGGCCTCCTTCGGTTTATGGGGTGTGGGTCGGTCAGCGGATCAGACAGTGAGGGTCTTCTCCGCCTCGGCGTTCTCCCGGTCGCTCAGGGCCGAGAGGAAGCGCTCGGCGTCGAGAGCCGCGGAGCATCCGGTGCCCGCGGCGGTGATCGCCTGGCGGTAGGTGTGGTCGACGACATCGCCGGCCGCGAAGACACCGGAGAGGTTCGTCCGGGTCGACGGGGCGTCGACGGTGAGGTAGCCCTCGCTGTCCAGATCGAGCTGGCCCTTGAACAGCTCGGTCCGCGGGTCGTGGCCCACCGCGATAAAGAGACCGGTCACCGGGAGAGCCGAGGTCTCGCCGGTCTTGGTGTTGCGCAGGGTCAGACCGGAGAGCTTCTGATCACCCTGGATCTCTGCGACCTCGCTGTCCCAGGCGAACTTGATCTTGGGGTCGGCGAAGGCGCGGTCCTGCATGGCCTTGGAAGCACGCAGCGTGTCCCGGCGGTGGACGATCGTGACCGACTTGGCGAACCGCGACAGGAAGGTGGCCTCCTCCATCGCGGTGTCACCGCCGCCGATCACGGCGATGTCCTGGTCCTTGAAGAAGAAGCCGTCACAGGTGGCACACCAGGAGACACCGCGACCCGAGAGCTTGTCCTCGTTGGGCAGGCCGAGCTTGCGGTGCTGGGAGCCGGTCGTGACGATCACGGCCTTGGCGCGGTGCACCGTACCCGCCGTGTCGGTGACCGTCTTGATGTCACCGGAGAGGTCGACGGAGATGACATCGTCGGGGACCAGCTCGGCGCCGAAGCGCTCCGCCTGTGCCCGCATGTTGTCCATCAGGTCCGGACCCATGATGCCGTCGCGGAACCCAGGGAAGTTCTCCACATCGGTGGTGTTCATCAGCGCACCACCAGCGGTGACGGCGCCCTCGAAGACCAGCGGCTTCAGCGATGCGCGCGCGGTGTACAGCGCGGCCGTATAGCCGGCGGGCCCGGAGCCGATAATGATCACATTACGGACGTCGCTCACGGGTTTCTTCCTCGTCTCTGCAGACTGCCTACTGGGGCCGGATCATCGACTGTCACCCCATCCAACGGATCCTAAGGGTCTCGCATTCCCGAGGGATCCGGCGGCGCGGAAGGCGTCGTCAGTGGCGCGGGTAGGAGTGCGTCAACAGGACCTTCCCCTTGTCCGCGGACTGGCTGTCGACACAGGTCGCATCGACCACATAGGCCTGGACCCGGCTGCTGTCCACAGGGTGCGACAGCACCACAAGAAAGGCCCGGCTGCCCTTGTACATGCCCTGCTGAGAGGCGAGAACGGGCTCGGTGCGGCCGATCCCCTCCTCGATACAGGGCGGCAACTGGGAGAGGGGCTGGATCAGGGGCGTATTGGAGCCGCTCCGGTCCCGGGGGCCGACGTCGAGCTCGCCGTCCTGCTGG
The DNA here is from genome assembly GCF_042800555.1 of Streptomyces sp. NPDC057617. Lineage (NCBI taxonomy): Bacteria > Bacillati > Actinomycetota > Actinomycetes > Kitasatosporales > Streptomycetaceae > Streptomyces > Streptomyces sp. NPDC057617. Next base: position 77,701 of record NZ_JBHVGV010000020.1, read on the forward strand.
GTCTTGGGCTCCTTGGCCGTGGAACCGGAGGCCAGCAGCGCGTCCACACTGCTCTGGAGCCGGGCCTCCGAGAATTCTTCGCTACCGCTTGTCGTGGAGTTGACGGTTGCGTCGGCCTGGTTCTCGGAGCTGCCGCTGCCCGCGTTGAGCGACTGGAGCAGCAGCACGCTGACACCGACGGCTGCTGTGCCGAAGACGGCTCCCAGGACGGCGGTACGGCGGCGACGGCGCGCCTGAGGGGTGCTGCGGCCGGGGCCGGTGGCCGCCCTTGGCCGGCCGGCGGGTCGGTCGGTCGTCCGGGAGGCGTCCGGCCCTGACGGTTCCGGTGACGGTGGTACGGGGGAGGCGTCCGGCTCGGAGGACACGGTGGAGGCAGGCGTTGTTTCACGTGAAACATGCGCGGTCTCGTCGGGCGCGGTCGCGTTCAGGAGCGCCTCCGCGGCCAGGGCGGCATCGATACGCTCGGCCACATCGGCCGGCATCCGCTGCGGACCCGGCAGAGTGCCGAGCAGTCCCCTGATCTCTTCGAGCGAGTCACGGACATCGGCGCAGAGCGCACAGCCGTTGAGATGGGCCCTTATTTCAGTGGCGCGGGGCGGCGGGAGCAGGCCTTCTGCCAGATCGGAGATCTCCGAGACATCCGGGTGCTGAGCCATATCGGTCGTCGATGTCATGCGCGCCCACCTCCGCCCTTCACTCCAGCAGGATCACTTGGTCCTGAATCCCTAGGTCCTGATGCCGGTGGGACGGATACCCCTGGCGTCCGGTTCCTTCCCCTGCCGAGACCGCTGTTATCCCCGGCGTCCCCGCGTAGGTGGGTGAGCATGGGGAGCAGTCTGGCCCGGCCGCGTGCACAGCGGCTCTTCACCGTTCCGGTGGGTACGCCCAGGACGGCGGCGGCCTCGGCGACGGGGTAGCCCTGCATATCGACAAGCACCAGGGCCGCCCGCTGATCGACGGGGAGCTTGGCCAGGGCGGCCAGCAGCTCGCGATGGAGGTCCTGGCGCTCGGCAGGGGCCTCCGCCGACTCATGCGGCTCCAGGAGCTGCTCCAGCCGTTCCGTGTCGTCCACGGGGGAGGTCTTGCGGGAGGCGGCCTTGCGGGCCCGGTCGAGACAGGCGTTGACGGTGATCCGGTGCAGCCAGGTGGTCACCGCGGACTGGCCACGGAAGGTATGGGCGGCGCGGAAGGCGGAGACCAGCGCGTCCTGCACCGCGTCCGCCGCCTCCTCCCGGTCGCCGAGCGTCCGCAGGGCGACGGCCCAGAGCCGGTCACGGTGGCGCCGTACCAGCTCGCCGAAGGCATGAGGGTGCCCCGAGACATGAGCGCTCAGCAGATCCTGGTCGCTGGTGTCGCCGAGTGCGACGTCGTCCAACGATGAGCCCCCTCCCCTGGTCCGGTCGGCTCGCATGGTCCGGTCAGCCGGTGATCTTGATCTCCGAGATACCGCCCCGGAAGCGGATGGAGGATCCGTCCTCGGGCAGTTCGGTGATGTGGATCAATACGTACCGGGTTCGCACGGGCTTGTCGAGCGTGGTCTTCAGGGTCTTACCCACCGATTTCAGCTTGGTGAGGCGCTGGGGGAAGTCCGAGAGATCAGTGGGATCGGATGCGTCGGGACCGGCGGCTAGTACTTCCGCCGTGTGACCGGAGCGGTACATGTCGATGTCGATGCCGGAGACTTCCTTCACGCTGCCGAGATCAACGACTATTCCGCTGCCCTGCTTGCGGTCCGAGCGATTGCCGAAGTTCGGGAAGTTCAGATACTGCGCTGTGATCCAGGCGGTGCTGGAGTCGCCGTCCACGGAGTTCGGTGCGAGTTCGGGCTTTATCCCGGACCCACTGGGCATGAACTCAGCCGCGTCGGTGATCCGGAGCGGCTTGGCGGGCTGGGCCGCCTTGTTGTCGTCGGTCGTCGACTGAGTGGGAGGGGTGTCGTTCCCCTCGCTGCTCTGGTCGAGGAGCCGGTCGGCGACCTGCCAGCTTCCCAGGCCCAGGGCCGCGATGAGGAGTGCGGCGACGGTCCACTTGAGGGCCTTGCCCGTACGCCCCTGGAGCGGGGGCGGCGGAGGCGCCACCGGCGGGACGGGAGGCGCCCCGAGGCCCGACTGCGCGCGTCCGTACGTGCCCTGCTGGTAGGTGGTGCGCTGGTACTCGGGCGGAGCCGTGAAGGTGGGCTCGGGGCGCCGGATACGGGGCATCGCGGCCACCGCGGCGGCCAGCTCGTCCGGGGTGGTGCAGGGGGGCTCCTGGCGGGACGCGGTGGCGCCGTCGTTGATCAGGGCCCGCATGGCGAGTTCCGAGAGACCGCGGTGCACTCCCGCGCGTACCTGGTCCGGGGCGATCAGCCCCACGCCCCTGGGCAGGCCGGAGAGGCCGTACGCATCGGTCTCGTACGGCCAGCGCTGGGTCAGCGCGGCGTAGAGAAGCGCGCCGATCGCTTCCGTATCGGTGCGCTGCGGCCGGTCGGCGCGGATTCCGCGCAGGGCGGCGTTCACGGCGAGACCGCGGATCCGGTACTGGCCGGTGGAGGTGCGCAGTACGGCCCCGGGGGTCAGCCGCAGATGGGCGAGCCCTTCCCTGTGGGCCGCCGCCATGGCCTGGGAGACCTGGCTCACGAGCTGATAGGCGTCATGGGCCTCCAGCGGGCCCGACGCGAGCAGCGCGGTGAGTTCCACGGCGTCCGGCAGCCATTCGTGGACGACATAGACGAGGTCGTTCTCCTCGACGGCGTCCAGGACCTGCACGAAGCGCGGATCGCCGAGGAGGGCGGCGGAGCGGGCCGCGGCCAGGACGGAGCGGGCCCGTGGATGGTCGGCGGGCAGGAGATGGACGCCGACGGCGCGGCGCAGCTTCTCGTCCACCGCACGCCAGCTGCTGAAACCGTCCAGACGGGTGACGCACTCTTCCAGCCGGTAGCGTCTTGCGAGTTTGTGGCCGCTGTGCAGCTCGGGCGTCACGATGGGCGGCACGGTGCCCTGCCGTTCGCCGCCCGTGCCCGGTGCGGACGCGTCCGCCGTGTCCTGGGCTTTCGCCAACCCGTCGGCCGTGGCCTTGTCCGCCTTGGCGGCCAGCGGTTCATCACCGCTGTTGTCGGCCACGTCGACGGCAGCCGTGCTACGTTCCGCCACCGTCGCTCCTGCCTCCCCATCCGTTGCGCGCTATCCAACAGCCAAGCCAATTGTGCCCACAGTCGGACGCTATGCACGACACGCGGCAGCCGACGATGGTTGCGCTCGGCCGCGCCGGCCTATCGGCCGAGACGTCCGCGCACCATGCCGACCATGGAGTTCAGCTCCTCGATCCGCATCTTCTTCGCCGCGACGAAGAAAAGGCCGAGCAGGGCGATACCGCCGCCGACCAGTGCCACCAGGGAGGCGAGAGCGCCGCCGCCCAGGCTTTGAAGTACCAGATACGCGATGCCGCCGGCCACGAGGGCCCCGGGCACGGACGCCAGACAGAGCCTGGCGTAGGTCCGCATGACACGGCCGCCGTCCAGATCCCCGCCCAGCCGCTTCCGCAGCCGACGCCAGGCGATACCGACACCGACCGCGTAGGCCAGTCCGTACGAGGCGGCCATGCCGACCACGGCCCAGCGGGCCGGCAGGACCACATAGCAGCCCGCCGAGGCCGCGGCGTTGACCACGGCGACGATGACGGTGTTGTAGAAGGGCGTCCGGGTGTCCTCGTACGCGTAGAAGCCGCGGAGCACGACGTACTGCACGGAGTACGGGATCAGCCCGAGGGCGAACGCCATCAGGATGAAGCCCATGGACCGCGCCGACTCCAGGCCGCTGGACGAGAACATCAGGATCGACATCGGGACGCCGAGCGACAGGAACGCGAAGGCGACCGGGACGATGGCGACCGCCGAGTTGCGCAGCCCCTGGGAGATGTCGTCGCGTACCGCGCCCGGGTCTCCGTCGTGGGCCGCCCGGGAGATCCGGGGCAGCAGCGCGGCCATGACCGAGACGGTGATGATGGCCTGCGGCATGCCCCAGATGAGCTGCGCGTTGCTGTAGGCGAGGATGCCGGTGCCGTCCTTGCCGGAGGCCTCACCGGCGGCGGTCGCGAGCTGCGTGACGACCAGTACACCGGCCTGGTTGGCGAGGACGAACAGGACGGTCCACTTGGCCAGCTTGACCGTCTTGCCGAGGCCGTGACCCTTCCAGTCGAACCGCGGGCGGAACCGGAAGCCGGTGTCGCGGAGGTACGGGATCATCGCCAGGGCCTGGACGGCGAGGCCGAGCAGGGTGCCGATGCCCAGCAGCCGCACACCGTCCGGCGGGATCGTCCGTACGGTCATGTCCGAGTCGGCGGCCGTGCCGTACACCCAGATGAACAGGCCGAACGTGCAGATCATCACGATGTTGTTGAGGACCGGGGTCCACATCATCGCGCCGAACTTCCCGCGGGCGTTGAGGATCTGACCCATCACCACATGCACGCCCATGAAGAAGATCGTGGGCAGGCAGTAGCGGGCGAAGGTGACGGCGACATTGTTGGCGGCGGGGTCGCCGGCGATCGTGTCCGACATCAGGCGGACGAGCTGTGGCGCCCCGAACACGGCCAGCGCCACGATCGCGCCGAGCGCCACCATGACGAGGGTCAGCAGCCGGTTGGCGTACGCGACGCCGCCGTCCTCGTCGTTCTTCATCGCCCGTACGAGCTGCGGTACGAAGACGGAGTTGAGGCCGCCGCCGACGGTGAGGATGTAGATCATCGTCGGCAGGGTGTAGGCGACGGTGAACGAGTCACCGAGCAGCGCGGCGCCCAGCGCGGCGGTGATCACCAGGCTCCGTACGAAGCCGGTGAGCCGGGACACCAGGGTGCCCGCGGCCATCACCGCACTCGACTTGAGCAGACCTGCGGCCTTGCTCTGCTTCTTCGGGGCGGCCGGCGGCGCGGGGGCCGTCTTGGGCTCCGGGTCGGTGAGCATCTGTCCTGTGCCCTGCTGGTCGCGGTAGAGGTGGGCGAACGCGTCCTGCTGCGGGGCCTCGTCGCCGGCCCAGGAGACGAGATCGTCGACGCCCGTGTACTGGGTGGTCCTCGGGTCGTCGCCGTACGGGAGGCGGCGGGACGGCCCCGAGGGCTCGGGCGGCGGGGTCTGGGCCCAGACGCGGGGGTCGGGGGCGTACTGCTGTGCGGGCGGCTGATCGTACATGCGCTGCGGATCCGGATACGTGCCCGGCGGAGGCGGCGGATGCGAGGCGCGGTCGTACAGCGCCTCGGTCACCGGGTCCTGTGCGGAGAGGTCCTGGGACCAGTAGGGGTCCCGGTTGTAGGCGTCCTGGACATAGGGATCCTGTGCGGGGGGCTGGGCATAGGGATCCTGGGCAGGCGGTGCGGAAGGCGGAACCTGGCCTGCCGGATCGCCGCCCGCGCTCTGTCCGCGGTCACCGTCGTACGGCGCGTTCATGGTTACCCCACCTCATCGTCCCCGGCCGACCGGCCACGACATCGCTCAACGGTCCACTTTCTCACCCGGGCCCGACGCGTCCGCGCTTTCCGGTGCGGTGTCCGGTGTCGGGTCACTCGGCTGCTCGGGTTCCGTCTGCTCCTGCCCCGGTTCCGTCCGTTCAGCGGCCGCCTTGCGCGCCACCGCCCGCTTCCGCTGGCTGTACATCTTGACACCGGCCAGCACGAGCAGCAGCACACCGCCGGCGATGACGAGCATCACGGTGGGCGTGATCTCGGAGACCTTCACCTGGAAGGTCATGGAGCTGCCGTACGGCTTGCCGTCCTGCGTGTAGAGCTGCGCGGTCACCTGGACCGGGCCGTTGGCGTTGCCCGCGCCGGTGAACTTCACCGACTGGCTGTGCCCGCCGTCGATCTTGATGGGCCGCTCCGCGACGGCGTCGCCGTTGTCGAGCTTGAGGCGGCTCGGCTTGTCGGACGTGAGGCGCAGCACCAGGTTCTGGACGCCCTGCACCAGCTTGTTCTGCACGGTCACCGGGATGGTCGCGCTGCGTCCGGACAGGGTGAGGACGGACTTCGGGATGAGCTGCACCTCGGTGGTGAGGCCCAGCAGGTAGTTGTCGACCGTGTCGCGGTACTGCTGGGACTCGCCCTGGTTGCCGCGCCACGACGTCGACATCGCGCGGCCGACCGCGTTGCCGAAGGGCGCCGCCACCCGGTCCGGCGAGCTGAGGATGGCCTTGAAGTTGTCGAGCCGGTTCTGCGTCCGCTTGATGTCGAGGAACGCCTGGGTGGGCAGCTCCCGGTCGCGCAGCTTCTTCGGGTACCGCGAGGCGGCGGGGATCTTGGTGCTGGCCTCGGTGTCGGGCGTGGCCGCCGCGGCGGTGAGCAGATCGGACGGCTCGGTCCAGCGCTCCGCGTCCAGACCGCGCAGCGCGCGCGCCATCGACTGCGCCTGCGCCGCCGTCGGCATCCGCTGCGGGGCGACGACGATGCTGCGCTGGTTGTCGGGCTCCTGGAGCGTCAGGGCCAGCGACTGTGCGAGGAACTTCTGTACGGCGAGGGTGGAGCTGCCCGCGGCCGTCATATCGCCCTGGAAGGCGGTGGAGAGCCGGGTGTCGGCGACCACGGCCGTCGTACCGCCGCCGATCGGCCGTGCGGCGCTGGCGGTGTACGAGAGATTGTCCTGGAGGCTGTCGCTGCGGGTGATGACGTTGTGGGCGCCCGCGGAGGTCGCGACATCAACGATCGAGGGGTCGATCGCGCCGTCCACGGGCCAGGCGAAGTCGACGGACGGTTTCACGTGGAGCACGGTCTCCACCGTCTTCCCCGCCACGTCCGTGGCGGGCTGGAGGTGGCTGAGCGCGCCGGAGACGTCCTTGCCGCGATGGGCCAGCGACGCCAGATCCGGGTCCGCGAACGGCAGGGCGACGACCTTACGGCCCTGTACGGCCTTCTCCAGGGCGTTGAGCCACTTGATGGCCACGGCCTGGTTGGTGCCCGCGACCGTGGTGGTCCCGCTCCTGACGCGGTAGCTACGGGTCATCGCGTCGGCGGTCGCGAGCAGATCGGGGTCGATGACCCAGGTGACGGGGAGCTGGTTGCCCAGCGAGACCATCTGCTCCAGCCGCCCGCCGGGGGCCAGCTCCTCGGCGAGACCGTCGTTCTCGAAGACCGGTGTCTGCTGATCGTCCGAGCCGGTCTCCGCGGAGAGGTGCGTCGACGAGATCAGCGGCCAGAGATAGGTGAGTTCGGTCCGCTTCTCGGTGGCCTCGGGCTGCCAGGGCAGGAAGGTCCGCTGGATGCCCAGCGTCTGCGCGTACGGGGCGGACGAGGTCTGGCCGGTCAGTGAGACGGCGAGCTGGTAGACGCCCTCGTCGTCGAGCCCGAGCTTGTTGACCGGTACGGCGAGGGTGAAGTCCTGGGGGATCCCGGAGGCGAGCTTCGGGAGGGTGACCTTGTACTTGCCGCCGAGCGGAGCCGCGTCGGACGAGGAGCTGCCGGAGCGTGCCGCGGCGTCATCGATGGCGGTCCTGCCGTACAGCTGCGGGCCCACCCGCAGATCCACCTGGGCGTCGGTGATGGTCTTCTTGCCCTTGTTGGTCACCGTGCCGGAGATGGTGAGGGTGTCGCCCTGCACCGGCGCTCCGGGGGTCAGCGTGTCCAGCGCCACGGCGACCGTACGGGAGCCGGTGGGGGCCGCCGTGGTGGTCGGTGTGGTGACCGGGGACATGGCGTGGGCCGTCGGCGCCGCCGTGCCGGCCAGGAGGCCCGCCAGGAGCGGCGCTCCCGCGATCAGGCAGGCTCTGCGCCGCAGCCACCGGCGGGCAGGAGAGTGACCCATCCCCTGGAAGTCTGCCGCCTCCGCCACGCGCTCGCCCGTCCCTCGTCATCGTTTGCTGCCGTCGGTGGTCTGTCTGTTCCTGCGTCCACGCATGGTAACGATGTGCGCTGTGGCGAAGTGCTGGGGACTGCTCCACATGATCGGAAGAATCTCATGCGCCGCCGGAAACCCGTGCATCGGAGGCCGGGGAGCCCGAAACCGGGGAGCCGGCACCAGCCGCGGCACGTACCCTTTTCTGTTGTGCCGAATGCCAATGAAGTCAGTCCCAGCGCACTGAGCCAGGTGCAGCGCCGCGCGGTCAGTGAACTGCTGCGGGTGTCCCCCGTCGCCGATGAGCTGGCGCGCCGGTTCCAGGATGCCGGATTCGGCCTCGCTCTGGTTGGCGGCTCGGTCAGGGACGCCCTGCTGGGCCGGCTCGGCAATGACCTGGACTTCACCACCGACGCCCGCCCCGAGGACGTTCTGAAGATCGTCAGGCCCTGGGCGGACGCGGTCTGGGAGGTCGGGATCGCCTTCGGCACGGTCGGGGTCCAGAAGGATGCCCGTGTCGGGGACACCGACCAGCGTTTCCAGATCGAGGTGACGACGTACCGCTCGGAAGCGTACGACCGGACATCGCGCAAACCCGAGGTGTCGTACGGGAACTCCATCGAGGAGGACCTGGTACGCCGGGACTTCACGGTGAACGCGATGGCCGTCGCGCTGCCGCACAAGGAGTTCATCGATCCCCATGGCGGGCTGGAGGACCTCTCCGCCCGGGTGCTGCGCACGCCCAGCACCCCCGAGGAGTCCTTCTCCGACGATCCGCTGCGGATGCTCCGGGCCGCGCGGTTCGCCGCGCAGCTCGACTTCGAGGTCGCCCCGGAGGTGGTCGCGGCCATGAAGGCCATGTCCGGCCGGATCGAGATCGTCTCCGCCGAGCGGGTGCGGGACGAGCTGAACAAGCTGGTGCTCTCCGCGTACCCGCGCAAGGGGCTTGCGCTGCTCGTCGACACCGGGCTCGCCGACCGGGTACTGCCGGAGCTGCCGGCCCTGCGGCTGGAGAGCGATGAGCACCACCGGCACAAGGATGTGTACGAGCACTCGTTGACCGTGCTGGAGCAGGCCATCGACCTGGAGCAGGACGGGCCGGACCTGGTGCTGCGCCTGGCCGCTCTGCTGCATGACATCGGCAAGCCCAGAACACGGCGCTTCGAGAAGGACGGCCGGGTCTCCTTCCATCACCATGAGGTGGTGGGCGCGAAGATGACCAAGAAGCGGCTGACCGCGCTCAAGTACTCCAACGATCTGGTGAAGGACATCTCCCGGCTGGTGGAGCTGCATCTGCGCTTCCACGGCTACGGGACGGGCGAGTGGACCGATTCGGCGGTGCGGCGGTACGTACGCGACGCCGGCCCGCTGCTGGACAGGCTCCACAAGCTGACCCGCTCGGACTGCACCACCCGCAACAAGCGGAAGGCGACCGCGCTCTCCCGCGCGTACGACGGGCTGGAGGAGCGCATCGCGCAGCTTCAGGAGCAGGAGGAGCTGGACGCCATCAGGCCCGATCTGGACGGCAACCAGATCATGGAGATCCTGGGCGTGGGCCCCGGGCCGGTGATCGGGAAGGCGTACACCTTCCTGCTGGAGCTGCGGCTGGAGAACGGGCCGATGGAGCACGATGCGGCTGTCGCTGCTCTCAAGGAGTGGTGGGCCGCCGAGAGCTAGAGGCGTCACAGCAGAGCGGGCCGGGTCATGTTTCACGTGAAACATGAC
>NZ_JBHVGV010000021.1:0-85816 GCF_042800555.1 Streptomyces sp. NPDC057617
ACGGGCGTGGCCACGGCGGCGACGGGCTATCTGGTGGGCCGCCTCCGCACCCGCGCGGGTGCGGCCTTCTCCTCGGGCCCGATCGCGGGCCCTCCGGCCACGGGCCGCTCCCCGGGGGACCGCTGGATCGCGGCGGAGACGGTGCACGCGCCCGACTCCACGGCCCCGGCCCTCGCGCCGGGCGCGGTGGACGCCATGGGTGATCGGGTCCCGAGCGGTCGGCCGGCCGCGACGGCCGCCATGAGCGGGCCCGCCCCGGCCGATCCGGGCCCGCCGCCGAGCGGTCACCGGAGCGCGCCGGGTGCGCTGCGCGCCGGCCGCGGGGCGGCCCCGGTGCCGGGCGGGCGGGTCGTACCGGACGGGCGGCCGCGGGGAGCCGTCGGATGAGCGGCGGTGACGCGTCGGCCGCGGCCGTGCCCATCCTCATGTACCACGCCGTCGCGGAGCGGCCGCCCGCCGCCGTCCGGGCGTTGTCCGTCTCGCCCGGGGCCTTCGCCGGGCAGATGGAGGTGCTCCACCGGCGCGGGTTCACGCCCGTCACCACCGCGCGGCTCGCCGCCGCGTGGCGCGGTGGCGGGGAGCTGCCGGCGCGGCCCGTGCTGGTCACCTTCGACGACGGTTACGAGGGCGTGCACCGGCACGCCCTCCCCGTCCTCGCCTCGTACTCCTTCGCCGCCACCCTGTTCGTCTCGACCGGCTGGCTGCGCGGACCGTACGACGAGGGCGGCGCGCCCGACACCATGCTCGACTGGGACCAGGTGCGCGAACTGGCCGGGGCCGGCCTGGAGATCGGCGGCCACAGCCACACCCACCCCGAGCTGGACCAGCTCGACGACGACCGGCTCGGGTCCGAGGTCCGCCGCTGCCGGGAGATCATCGCCGGGGAACTGGGCACGGCGCCGGACTCCTTCGCGTACCCGTACGGCTACTCCAGCCGACGCGTACGGCGTACGGTCCGCGCCGCCGGGTTCGCGCAGTCGGTCGCGGTGGGCAACGCGCTGGCGCGCCGCCGCCAGGGCCCGTACGCGCTGGAGCGGGTGACCGTACGGCGCACCACGGGACCGGAGGAGTTCGGACGGCTCGTCGAGGGCGGGTCGGTCGCCCGTACCTTCGCCGCCGACCGGGCCCTGACCAAGGGGTACGCGGTCGTGCGCCGCGCCCGCCGGGCCGCCTCGCTGGGCCGTACGGCGGCCGCGGGGCGGTGGTGACACGGCCGGGGCGACCGGCCCCCGGGTCCCCGGCCGTACGGCTCCCGCCAGCCGGGGACCCGGCCCGCGGGAGCCGGGGGATCCGGCCCCCGCGCCCGGCGCGGCCCGCCGCCGGAGTCAAAACACCGTGCACAGGCCGTCCCCGTGCCGGATCATGGGCGGCATGTCTGCCAAGCCTCAGGACGCACTGCCGATCCGGCTCACCGTCGACGACAGCGACTCGCCGTCGGATGTGGTCGACGCGCTGTTCCTCGGCCGTTTCGCGACGGGCGAGCAGCCGTACTCGCACAGCTCGACCATCGACCGGGTCAGGTCGGGCGTGACCCTGCTGCCGCCCGGCGCCACCGTGCTGCGCTCGGCGCGCGACGACGACCGCAGCGCGACCCTCGCGGAGGGCGACGGCTGGACGCTGCTGGTCTCCCGCTGGAACCGGGGCGCGGATGTCACCGTCACGGCCGTCAGCCGCGAACTTGCCGAGAAGGTCCATCAGCAGGCGACCGACGGCGCGCAGGACGAGCCGGAGCCGCAGCCGGAGAATGTGACGATGGGCTTCTGGTACGTGTCGCCGCGCCGCGGCCCGCACCGCACCACCCGGCAGATCGCCGCCGGCACCTGGGACGAGGTCAGGCCCAACTACACGGCGCCGGTGGCCGACGCGATGGACCGGCTGATGAAGGTGACCCCGGACGACATCGCGGGCCGGCTGCTCCTGCTGCACGGCCCGCCCGGCACCGGCAAGACCTCGGCGCTGCGTACGCTGGCCCGCTCCTGGCGCGACTGGTGCCAGGTCGACTGTGTCCTCGACCCGGAGCGGCTCTTCAACGACGTCGGCTATCTGATGGACATCGCGATCGGCGAGGACGACGGCTCGGCCAAGGGCCGCTGGCGGCTGCTGCTCCTGGAGGACTGCGACGAGCTGATCCGGGGCGAGGCCAAGCACACGGCGGGCCAGGCGCTGTCGCGGCTGCTGAACCTCACGGACGGGCTGCTGGGACAGGGCAGGAACGTTCTGGTGGGGGTGACGACCAATGAGGATCTGGAGCGGCTGCATCCGGCGGTGGTCCGTCCCGGCCGCTGTCTGGCCAGGATCGAGGTGGGGTCGCTGACCCGGTCGGAGGCGCTGTCCTGGCTGAGCAGGGAGGACGGCGACTGGGAGGCGTCGGTGGGGCGCGAGGGCGCGACGCTGGCCGAGCTGTACGCGCTGCGCCGGGGCAGCGGGCCCGCTTCGGTGCCGGCCCAGCAGTCGGGCTCGGACGCGGGCCTGTATCTCTGACCCCGCTCCGATCCCGCCCGGGGCGCGTTGCCGGGTCCCGGGGTGCGCTTCGGGGTCAGGTCGCGTTGCCGGGTCCCGGGGCGCATTGCCGGGTCAGGCCGTGTAGACGGCCCGTACCGCGTCCTCGGCGGCGGCCAGCGCGGCGGCCCGGTCGAGGCCGAGGCGCCGCGCGCGCTCCGCGTACGCCTGCGCGGCGCTCGCGGCCTCGCGCTCGGCGGCGTCCCCGGCGGCGGCGACGAACGTACCGTTCCTCCCCCGGGTCTCGATCACCCCGTCGGACTCCAGCGCGCGGTAGGCCTTGGCAACGGTGTTGGCGGCCAGGCCCAGATCCTCGGCGAGCCCCCGGACGGTCGGGAGTCTGTACCCCACGGGCAGCGCGCCGGAGCGGGCCCGCTCGGAGATCTGGGTACGGAGCTGCTCGTACGGAGCGGTCGGGTCGGCCGGGTCGATCACGATCTGCAGGGTCACGGACCGATTCTCCCCCACCGGGGCCGGGGCCGGGCGGCCCTGTGGAGGACCGTGGAATCCGGCGGGAAGGGGGCCGCGGAAAAAGGGGAGGCGGTCCGGCGCGGGACGCGCGTACCGTGCCGCCCCATGACTGTGATCGTCCGTGATTTCCGTACCGACGACGCCGGGGCCGTGGTCCGGCTGCGCGAGATCTGCACGCCCTATGTGGTGATGACCGAGGAGTCCGTCCTCTTCGAGGTGGCACACGCCAATCCGGCGAAGAAGTTCCGGCTGCTGGTGGCGGAGGAGGACGGCGAGCTGATCGGCTCGGCGCATGTCTCCGTCGCGTACGACAGCACCGACCCCGGGCAGTCGTCCGTCACTCCGCAGGTCCATCCGGAGCGGCGAGGCCGGGGAGCGGGCTCGCTGCTGCTCCGTACGGCCGAGAAGCATCTCGCGGTCGAGGGCGCGACCAGTGTCTACTCCTGGGTGCTGGACGAGCCGGCGAGCCGGGACTTCGCCGAGCACCACGGCTACCGGGCGACGCGCCCCGCGTGCTTCCAGCGCCTCGGTCTGGCCGGCGCCGTACTCCCGGACCCGGAGCCGCTGCCGCCGGGGTTCGAGCTGCGTACGGCGGCGGACTTCGCGGACGACCCGCGACCGCTGTTCGAGGCGGACGCGGAGGCGACGTCCGACGAACCGAGCGACATCGGCACGGACTTCGACGACTACGAGGACTGGCTGGGCCACACCTGGAACCATCCCTGTCTCGACCGGGACCTGACGACGGTGGTGGTCGCCGACGGCCGTGTCACGGCCTTCACCGCGGCCTACACGGACGGCCGCACCCGCTACATGTCCGGCATGACCGGCACCCTGCGCGCGTTCCGCGGCCAGGGCCTGGCGAAACACGCGAAAACAGCCTCCCTCCACCGCGCCCGCGCGGCCGGCTTCACGGACGCGTACACCGCGAATGACGCGGGGAACGGCCCGATGCTGGCGATCAACAAGTGGTTCGGCTACGAGGTCTGCGCGACGGAAGTCCGCCATGTCCGCGACCTGACCTGACCCGCTGTGTCCTCAATCGCCGGACGGGCTGCTGTGCTGTGTCCTCAATCGCCGGACGGGCTGGGGTGATCCGTGGCGGGCAGAACGACCGACCGGTCGAGGGCGGCTATCAGGGCATAGCGCTCGTCGTCCACCGGGCGGCCCCAGAGGGCGGGGTCCGTCGAGAGGGGCTCGTGGTGGACTTCGTCGGTGAGGGGGGTCAGGGCGGTGATGAGGCGGGTCGCCGGGAGGCCCGTGCCGGACCAGACGCCCTCGATCAGGACCAGCCGGCCGCCCGGGCGCAGCAGCGACACCCAGTGGCGGAGCACCCGTTCGGGGTCCGGCAGTGTCCACAGCACATGGCGGGCCAGCACCACATCGACGCTCCGCTCCCCCACCGGCGGCCGGGCCGCGTCGCCTATCAGGACCTCGGCGTCCGTGCCCGCCAGTTTCTTGACGGCCAGGGCCGCCATGCGGGGTGACAGGTCGACGGCTGTCACCCGGTGGCCCCGTTCGGCTGCGAGCAGGGACAGGCTGCCCGTGCCGCAGCCGAGGTCCAGTACGCGGGACGGGCCGGCCGGGAGCCAGGCCGCCATGCGGGCGGACCAGGCCGCGCGGACGGCGGGGTCCAGGAGGCCGTGGTCGGGTTCCTGGTCGAACGAGTCGGCGAGGGAGTCCCAGGCTGTCGAAGTCATGGTCCGATCGTGGCACGCGCCACTGACAACGACCGTGCGAGCCGGGTGCTCCGCCCCCATGGGGAAGGGCGGGGCACCCGGCTCGGGTCGGAGGGCCGGTCAGACCGAGGCCGTGCGGTTCCGGCGTGCGGCGATCAGCTTCCGTATGGCCGGCCAGGCCAGCAGCAGGACGATGACCGCGTAGACCGCCACCGAGAACGGCGTGTTGACCAGGCCGGTCACGCTGCCGTCGCTGATCTGGAGCGCGCGGCGGAGCTGCTGTTCGGCGGCCGGGCCCAGGATGACGCCGATCACGGCCGGCAGCACCGGCAGCCCGTACCGCCGCATCCCGAACCCGATCAGACCGATGATCAGCAGGATCACCAGGTCCAGCGCCTCACCGCCGACCGCGTACGCGCCGACTGCCGCGAAGAACAGGATCCCCGCGTAGAGATAGGGCCGCGGGACCCGCAGCAGCTTCGCCCAGACCGGCGCCAGCGGCAGGTTGAGCGCGAGGAGCAGCAGCATGCCGACGAAGAGCGAGGCGATCAGGCCCCAGACCAGCTCGGGTTCACGCTCGAAGAGCAGTGGCCCCGGCTGGATGCCGTACTGCTGGAACGCGGCCAGCATCACCGCGGCGACGGCCGTCGTGGGCAGCCCGAGCGTCAGCATCGACACCAGCGTGCCCGCCGCCGAGGCGGACGCGGCCGACTCGGGCCCCGCCACCCCCTCGATGGCGCCCTTGCCGAACTCGGCCTTGTGCTTGGAGAGCCGCTTCTCGGTGACGTACGAGAGGAAGGTGGGGATCTCCGCGCCGCCCGCCGGGATCGCGCCGAACGGGAAGCCGATGAGCGGCCCGCGCAGCCACGGCCGCCAGGTGCGCCGGATGTCCTTTTTGCCCAGCCACGGGCGGCCGACCGGTATCGCCTCGCCGGTGGAGCGGCGCAGATGGGCGGCGACCCAGAGGGCCTCGCCGATCGCGAAGAGCCCGACCGCGACGATCACCACATCGATGCCGTCCGCGAGTTGGAGCGAGCCGAAGGTGAGCCGCTGCTGACCGGTCATCTGGTCCAGGCCGACCAGGCCGAGGGTGAGACCGATGAGCAGCGAGGCGAGCCCGCGGATCCGGGACGAGCCGAGTACGGAGGTGACGGCGATGAACGCCAGCACCATGATCGCGAAGTAGTCGGGGGCGCCGATGTCCACGGCGAGCGAGGCGACGGTCGGGGCGAGGACCACCAGCAGGATCGTGCCGATCATGCCGCCGGCGAAGTGCCCGCCCGCGGCGGCGGCCAGCGCCTGCGCGCCGCGCCCCGCCTTGGCCATCGGGTTGCCTTCGATCGCGGCCACCACCGCCGCGCTCTCGCCGGGGGTGTTGAGCAGGATCGAGGTCGTGGAGCCGCCGAACATCGCGCCGTAGTAGATCCCGGCGAACATGATGAACGCGCCGGTCGGTTCGAGTCCGTACGTCACCGGGAGCAGCAGGGCCACCGCCATCGCGGGGCCGATCCCGGGCAGGACACCGATCGCCGTGCCGAGCAGCACGCCGATCGCGGCCCAGAGCAGATTCATCGGCGTGAGCGCCGTACCGAAGCCGTCCAGGAGGGAGTTGAGGGAGTCCATCGGTTACAGCACCCCCATCAGCGGGCCACCGGGGAGGGGGACACCGAGCAGGTTGTCGAAGACGAAGTAGGTGACGAGGGAGAGGACCGCGGCGATCAGCGGGTCGCGGTCGTAGTGGCGGCTGCCGAGCGCGTACGCCGAGCCCCAGAAGAGCAGGGCGCCGGAGATCGGGAAGCCGAGGGGGCCGATGAGGACGGCGTTGGCGAGGAAGACCCCGGCGAGGAGCAGGACCGTACGCCAGTCGCTGGGCTCGCTCAGGTCGATGTCCTCGCCGCCCTCCGCCTCGCCGCGCCCGCCGCGCAGGACGTCGAGGGTGAGCAGGACGGCGACGACGAGCAGTCCGGCGCCGACGACGAGCGGCACGGTCCTGGGGCCGACGGGGCCGCGCTGGGTGATGTCGACGCTCATGGTGAGGGCGTCGGTCAGGACGAGGATTCCGAGGGCGAGCAGCAGCAGGCTGACGCCGAGTTCGGAGTGCTCGCGCAGCCAGGACCGGCGGGTGCCGGGCTCCGGTGTCCCCGCCGCCTGAGCCGTGGTCGGCGTTTCTGTCTCGGCGTTCACAGTCCCAGCTCCTTCAGGACGGAGCCCACGCGCCGGTCCTCCTCGGCGAGGAAGTCGCCGAACTTCTCGCCGGGCAGGTACGCGTCCGTCCAGCCGTTCTTCTTGAGGGACTCCCGCCACTGGGACGAGTCGCGCAACTCGTCGAAGAAGGCCAGGAGTTTGGTGCGCTCGGCGTCGGAGAGGCCGGGCGGTGCGACGATGCCGCGCCAGTTGGTGAAGTCGGTGTCGAGACCGGACTCACGGAGGGTGGGGGCGTCCAGACCGGGGATCCGCTCGGGCGCGGTGACCGCGAGAAGCCGCAGTTCACCGGCCTCGATCTGGTCGCGGTACTCACCGAGGCCGGAGACCCCGAAGGCGACCTTCTCGCCGAGGATCGAGGCGAGGAGTTCGCCGCCGCCGTCGAACGGGATGTAGTTGACGGTCTTCGGCGCGATCCCGGCGGCCTTCGCCATCAGCATGGGCGCGAGATGGTCGGGCCCGCCGGGCGACGAGCCGCCGCCGACCGGCACCTTGGCGGGATCGGCCCGCCAGGCCTCGATCAGGTCGCCGATGGTCTTGTACGGGGAGTTCTTGCCGACGACGACGATGTCGGACTCCTCCGTGATCCGGGCGATCGGGGTGGCGTCGGCGAGGGTCTTGGGCGCCTTGTTGGTGTGGACGGCGCCGACCACGCCGAGGCCCATCGACATGGCGAGCTTGCCGTTGCCGTGCTCACCGACGAGCCGGGTGAGACCGACGGTGCCGCCGGCGCCCGGCAGGTTGAACACCTCGATGTTGTGGGTGAGTTCCGCGTCCTCGGCGTTCTTGGCCAGGGTGCGGGCCGTGATGTCGTACCCGCCGCCGGGGGTGTTGGGGACCATGAAGCGCAGGCCGGGGATCTGCGTACCGGTGTCGGCGCCACTGCCCGAGGTGAGCAACGGCGGCCCCACCAGCACCAGCAGCGCCGACCCGAGCAGGGCCAGAGGGGTGCGCAATCGCACGTCTGCCGCCTTTCGGAAAGCTTGTGAAGTGGGCCACATGTTGCCTGTGCGTTAACAAGCTGTCTCGCTTCCGGAATCAACGGACGTTGTGGTCATTGCGGTCGCGGCCTAGCGTGTCGCCGTGACGAAAGTGCTGGTGGTTGACGACGACTTCATGGTCGCCAAGCTGCACAGCCGCTATGTGTCCGCGATGGACGGGTTTACGGTCGTCGGGGTGGCGCACAGCGGCGCCGAAGCGCTGCGCGCGGCCGAGCGGCTGGCGCCCGATCTGGTCCTGCTCGACATCTATCTGCCCGATATGGACGGAATCGCGGTGCTGCGCGAGCTGCGGGCGGCGGAGGAGCGGGACCGGGGCCGGGCGCCCGTCGACGCGCTGTTCATCACGGCGGCGCGGGACGCGGGGGTGATCCGGGCGGCGCTGCGCGCCGGCGCGCTGCACTATCTGATCAAGCCCTTCAGCCAGACGGCGCTCCAGGAGCAGTTGCGGCACATCGCGTCCCTGCGGACGCGCCTCGCCGGGCTGGGCGAGGCGCGCCAGGAGGACGTCGACCGTATCTTCGGTACGCGCCCGCCGGGCAGCCGCGGTCTTCCCAAGGGGCTGGCGGCGCACACCGCCGAGCTGGTGGAGGGCATTCTGCGCGAGCACAAGGACGGGCTGTCGGCGACGGAGTGCGCGGACGCGGGGGCGCTGTCCCGGGTGAGCGCCCGGCGCTATCTGGAGTACTTCGCGGAAACGGGCCGGGCGGAGATCTCCCTCCGCTACGGCGGCACGGGCCGCCCGGAACGCCGCTACCGCTGGACGGGCTGACCAGGCCGTCGGCGCGTGAGGACACGGCACAGCCGGCCCGTCCGGCGATACCAGCAGCGGGGTCAGGCCGTACGGCCGGGCGGTCTGGTGCCGGTGATCACCGTGGCGTACAGCTCCTCGGAGCGGGACACGCACGGCGTCAGGCCGGCGGCCGCGAGGGTCTCCACCGCCATCGGCGCCTGGCGCTCGCTCGTCTCGACCAGCAGCGAGCCCCCCGGCGCCAGCCAGCCGGGCGCGTCCGCCGCCACCTGGCGCAGGACGTCGAGCCCGTCCGCGCCCCCGTCGAGCGCCACACGCGCCTCGTGTATGCGGGCCTCCGGCGGCAGCAGTCCGACCTCCTCGGTCGGTACGTACGGGACATTGGCGAGCAGGACGTCCACCCGGCCCCGCAGCGCGGTCGGCAGCGGCTCGTAAAGATCGCCCTCGTAGACCCGGCCTCCGGCGGCGGCCACATTGCGCCGGGCGCAGCGCACCGCGGCCGGGTCGATGTCGGCGGCGTACAGCTCGGCCCGGCCCAGGGCCGCGGCCAGCGCCGCGCCCAGCGCTCCGGTGCCGCAGCACAGATCGACCACGACGGCGCCGGGCCCGGCGAGGGCGGCGGCCCGCCGTACCAGGAACTCGGTACGGCGGCGGGGCACGAAGACCCCCGGGTCCACGGCGATCCGCAGACCGCGGAACTCCGCCCAGCCGAGGACATGTTCAAGGGGCAGACCGGCCACCCGCCGGTCCACCATCGCGGTGAGTTCGGCCGCGGAACCGGCGGCGGAGACGAGCAGACACGCCTCGTCCTCGGCGAAGACACAGCCGGCGGCGCGGAGCCTGGCGACCACGGCGGACCGTACGGCGGCGGACGGAGCGGGAGCCGACGTCGCAGACGAGGCGGACGAGGGAGTTGACGCGGAAGCTGAAGCTGACATGGGGAGCCTTTCGGAATGCCGATGGGCACTCCCGGCGGTCACCTATGTCCGATGGACCGCACGGCCGAGAAGGGGGAGCACCCGACCTGATACAGCGGTGATGGGTCTCGCCTCCTTCGGTGGGTCCGTGCACAGCTCACTGCTGGCGACGGCCACCCTACCCGAGCCCGCCGGGCGGCGGTCAACGCCCGCAGGGCTTTCCGTACGGCGCCCGCCGGCGCCTTCAGGCGCCTTCCTGAGCCGACTCTTAGGCTTGCCTTAACGGCGCCATAAGGATTGCCCGCACCCCGTCCGAGCAGCGGATTCCGGGGTTCCGAGCGGCTAGCTTGCTGATCGCCGGGGCGGCGTTCGACGGGGAGGTCGTCCGCCGCTCCGGCGGATTCCGCCCGTGCCGCTCCTCACCCGTGCCGCTCCTAAGGAGAACCTGCTCATGACCGCTCGCCGTACGGCCGCCGGGATCGTCGTCCTCGGTCTCGTTCCGCTCGCGTCGGCCGGGATCGGTGCCGCGCCGGCCGCCGCTCATGGGTCGCTGACGGATCCGGTCAGCCGGGTGGCCGCCTGTTACGCCGAGGGGCCGGAGAGCCCGCGGTCGGCGGCGTGCAAGGCGGCGGTCGCCGCGGGCGGTACGCAGGCGCTGTACGACTGGAACGAGGTCAACATCCCCAACGCGGCCGGAAACCACAAGCAGTTGATCCCGGACGGAAAGCTGTGCGGCGCGGGCAGGGACAAGTACAAGGGGCTCGATCTGGCGCGCGGCGACTGGCCCTCGTCCCCGATGACCGCGGGCAACAGGACCTTCCGCTACAAGGCGACGGCTCCGCACAAGGGTTCTTTCGAGCTGTATCTCACCAAGGACGGCTACGACCCGGCCAAGCCGCTGAAGTGGTCGGACCTGGAGCCGAAGCCCTTCCTCAAGGTCACGGACCCGAAGCTGGAGAACGGCGCGTACGTCTTCGGCGGGATCGTGCCGAACAAGTCGGGCCGCCATCTCATCTACTCGATCTGGCAGCGCTCGGACAGTCCCGAGGCGTTCTACACCTGCTCGGACGTGGTGTTCGGGGCGGACAACGGCGGTGCGGGCGGCGGCGCTCCGGCGGTCCCCGCCCCGGCGGCCTCGGCGCCCACCGACGAGGAGATCGCGGCGGGCGCGGGCAAGTCGACGGTCGAACACAACGGTCACGGTGACACCGGCGAACACACCGGCACCCCTGACACTGCCGGCACCGCCGACGCCGCTGACAACACCGACACCGACAGCTACGGCGATGACACCGCCACCGCGCAAGCTGCCGCCGCGCCGGCCGCGCAGTCCGCGGACGCGCAGTCCGGCGAAGGACAGTCCGCGGACGCGCAGTCCGCCGCCCAGCCCGCCGCGGGGCAGCAGAACCTCGCCGAGACCGGCGGCTCCGGTGTCACCCCGTATCTCGCGATCGGCGGTACGGCGATCCTCGCCATCGGCGCCGCCGTCCTGTTCGCCTCGGCCAGGCGCAGGGCCGTACCGTCCGCCAGGCACGGCCGCTGACCTCAGGGCCCTGGCCTCCGCCCCCCCGCGCGGGCTCAAAGCGTCTTCCGCTCCCGGGCACACCCACCCCCCGGGAGCGGAAGACCCCCCGTCAGTCGAACACCGACGCGCAAGTGGTCGGGGTCGCCCGCGCCGGGTCGAGCGCGTTGGCCACCTCGTGGAAGGCGACCCGGTCGATCAGCCCGATCGCCGCGTGCTCGGAGAAGTCCACCGGGCACAGGTCCTGGAGCAGCACATTGCGTACATCGGGACCGGACAGGAACTGTGTCCGGTACGGAGTGACCACCTCGTCGTACCGCGTGGCGATCACGGTGTAGCGCACCCCGGGCACCGTGTCCCCGCCCGCGTTGAGCCGGGTCAGAAAGGGCGACCCGGCCACCTGGTCGGCGAGCGCGGGCGTCTTCTCGGTCAGCAGGTCCTCGATACCGGGGAAGTACCGCAGCAGCCCGGTCAGCCCGAGCAGGGTGGTGCCGTGATTGCTGGGGGCGATACCGACCAGCGCGTTGACCTTCGCCGCGCCCCCGAGGAACTTCAGATAGTGACGCGGCATCATGCCGCCCTGCGAGTGCCCGACGATATCGACCTCCGCGGCCCCGGTGGCCGCGAGCACCTTGTCGACATAGGCGGCGAGCTGCCCGGCCGACGCGTCGATGGGCCCCAGCCCGTAGAACAGCGGTACGCCGGGGAGCTGTCCGTGGTCGAGTGAGAAGACGCAGTAGCCCCGGTCCACCAGATACGGGGCGAGCCCGAGCCAGTTGTCGATGGCGTTCGCGAAGGTCCCGTGGACGAGGACGACCGGCCGCGGATGGGCGGCGGAAGGCTTGCAGGAGTAGTCGTTCCACCCACGGCTCGAAGCAGCGGCGGAAGCGGGGACGGAGGCAGAAGCGGATGTGGGGGCGGGGGCGGGGGTGTCGGCAGCGGCGGCCGGGGTGACCAGAAACGCGGTGGCCAGCAGCAGCGCGCCCAGAGATCCGAGCGCGCGTTTCCAGGGCAGCATCGTGCGATCTCCTTGCGGCTCAAGGGAAATGGCGATGTCTGTCAGCCCTGTGGCCCGGACCACAAAGATGGTGGCACTGCCAAAAGTTACGCACGGGTAGGCCGAAAAAGGGAAGTTACGCGTCAGTAAAAAATGCGCGGCCCTCTTGCGCGGATGCCTCAGACAGCCGTACCGGCTACAGACAGCCGTATCGGCTACGCGGCCAGCCGCCCCGGCACGATCGCCCCCGGACCGAACTTCGCGCGGGCCAGATCCGTGACCGCCTCGATCCGCCGGGCCCGGTCGTCCACCGGATCCAACGAGAGCTGGCGGGTGGCGTGTTCGTACGGAAGCAGGCCTTCTGCCCGTACGGAGAGAGCCCGCACCCGTGCCCGTTGCAGGGCGAGTGATTCGTGCGTCCGGTAGACGGTGGCGGTGAGGGCCGGGGAGTGGGCGGTCGGTTCGGGGAGGGTGCGGGTGCGGGTGGTGGTGGAGTGGTCCGCGTACCGGACAGTGAGGGTCAGGGAGCGGCACACCTGGGCCGTGCCGCGCAGCCGGGCGCCCAGTTCCTCGGTGATCGAGAGCAGCGCGCGCCGGTGCAGTGCCCGGTCCAACTCGTCGCGGGAGAAGGTCCGTTCGGCGGTGAGGGAGCGCGCGGCGGCGTTCGGGGCGACTTTTGTACGGTCCACGCCGTGCGCCTTCTCGTACAGTTCGCGCCCGGCGCGCACCCCGGCGATCCGCTGGAGCGTCGACAGCGGTACGGCGGCGGCCCCGCCGACGGTGGTGATGCCGTACGAGCGGAGCGCGCGGGCCGTCGCGGCGCCGGTCCCGGGCAGGTCGGTGACCGGTCTGGGGCCCAGGAACCGTTCGACCGCGCGCTTGTCGTCGGCCACCACCAGCGTCGTCCCCGGCTCGGCGTCACGCGCGGCCATCCGCGCCAGCATCGGGGTGGCGGCCACCCCGATCGCGCACCCGGCCCCGAGGTGCGCGAGCGCCCGTACCCGCAGAAGGGCGGCGATCCCGGCGGCGTCCTGCCCGAAGTACCGTTCCGCGCCCCGCACATCGACGAGCGCGGTGTCCGGCGGCAGGGCCTGGGCGACCGGGCTGATGTCCTCGATCAGCCCGAGCAGCCCCGCCAGGTCCTGTCCGGTTGGTCTTCGCGGATCAGCCCGGGGCGGCTGGTGGAGGGGGTCCCTCCCGTGCCGTTCAGGCCACGGGGGAGCATCGCAAGGCGGCGGATCGGCGTTGTGGATGGCCTGGACGTACTCGGGCGACTCCGACAACGCCGCGAGGTGCCGTGCCAGGCGTTCCGGGCCCGCGAAGACCGGCCGGACAGGGCCTGGGTCCGGCTCGGCCTGCCCCAGGCGCCTGCGCCCGAGCCGTACACAGAGGATCATCCCGCGCTCCCCGGGCTGGAGTGCCACAGCTTCCGTCCGGTGGGCAGGCCCTCGCCGGGCGGTTTGAGGTCGGCCCAGGGGTTCATCGCGTAGCCGGTGGGCAGTTGGATGCGCCGGCCCGAGTCGGCCGGGGTGGTGTCCCGGTCCCGTGGCTGCGGCGCGTCCAGCGCGGCGGCGACCGCGTCCAGGCCCCCTTCCCTCCGCAGCTCCACCAGCTCCGCCAGATCCCAGGCCGCCGCGCCCACCACGCTCAGGCTGCGCGGCCCGCGCCGCTGCACCACTCCGCGTACCAGCAGCAGCCAGGAGTGGAAGACGGTGTGCGCGCACGCGTCCTGGCTGTCGCCGAAGAAGGCCAGGTCGACCAGGCCCGTACCGTCGTCCAGGGTGGTGAAGATGACCCGCTGGCCGGAGCGGACCGGCGGGGTCTGGGTCGCCGCCTTGGCGCCCGCGACCAGGACGGTCCTGCCGTGCGGTACGTCCCGCAGCCGCTTGGCCGACACCGCCCCCAGCTCCTTCAGGAACGCGTAGTGGTCCTCCATCAGATGGTGGGAGACATCCATGCCGAGGACGCCCAGCTCGGCGCTGAGGCGTTCCGTTCCGTCCAGGTCGGGCAGCCCCGCGGCGGCGGTCCGCCGCCCTCCGTCGAGCGGGAGCTGATCGCCGTAGGTGCCGTATCTCCGCTGTGCTCCGTGCAGTTCGGCGAGATGCAGCAGCAGATCGCGCCGGTTGGCGCCGAACCGGTCCAGCGCGCCCACCTGCGCGAGCCGGTCGGCGACGGGCCGGGAGGGCCTGGCCCGCTGCCAGAAGTCCAGCAGCGAGGAGTAGGGCTGTCCCGCCTCGATCCTGGCCGTCTCCGCCTCGCTGATGCCATGGACATCGGAGAGCGCCAGCCGGAGCCCCCATTTCCCGCCCTCCGGCTCCCCGTCCTTCAACGCCCCATCCTTCAACGTCCCCTTATCGGACACCAGTTCGATCCGATGAGTGGCCGACGACCGGTTCACATCCAGCGGCAGCACCGGCACCCCGCGCCGCCGCGCGTCCGCCAGCAGCAGCCGCTTGGGGTACATCCCCGGGTCATGGGTGAGCAGCCCGGCGTAGAAGGCGGCCGGATGGTGCGCCTTGAGCCAGGCCGACTGATAGGTCGGTACGGCGAAGGCGACGGCGTGCGCCTTGCAGAAGCCGTACGAGCCGAAGGCCTCGACGATCTCCCAGGTACGCGCGATGACTTCGGGGGTGTATCCCCTGCGCCGGGTCTCCCGCTCGAACCAGATCCGGATCCGGCCCTGGGACTCGGGGTCGGAGAGCCCTCGCCGCACCTTGTCCGCCTCCTCCCGGCCGCAGCCCGTCATGATGTCCACCATCCGGATGATCTGCTCGTGGAAGACGACCACCCCGTAGGTCTCGCGCAGCGGTTCCTCCAGATCCGGGTGCGGATACCGGACGGGCGCCCGGCCGTGTCTGGCCTCGATGAACGGGCGCACCATGTCGGCCGCCACGGGTCCCGGACGGAAGAGCGAGATGTCGACCACCAGATCGTGGAAGGTGGCGGGCTGGAGCCTGCCGACCAGATCGCGCTGGCCCGGCGACTCGATCTGGAAGCAGCCCAGGGTCTCGGCGGAGCGGATGAGCCGGTAGGTCGCCGGATCGCCCTCGGGGACCTGCCGCGGATCGTCGATGTCCACCCGCTCCCCGGTGGCCCGTTCGATCTCCGCGACCGCGTGCGCCATCGCCGACTGCATCCGTACACCCAGCACATCGAGCTTGAGCAGCCCCAGCTTCTCGACATCGTCCTTGTCGAACTGGGACATCGGGAAGTGCTCGCCGCTGGTCGGCACCACGGGGGTACGGCGCAGCAGGGAGGCGTCCGAGAGCAGCACCCCGCACGGGTGCATGGCGATCCCGCGCGGCAGCGCGTCCAGCGCCTCCACCAGCTCCCAGAGCCGCCCATGCTTCTCCCGCTCTCCCGCCAGTTCCCGCAGCTCCGGCAGCTCGTCCATCGCCGCGCGGGCGTCCCGGGCGCGGATGTGCGGGAAGGACTTGGCGATCCGGTCGATCTCGGCCGGGTCCATGGACAGGGCCGCGCCCACATCCCGTACGGCATGGCGCACCCGGTAGGTCTCGGGCATGGCGACGGCCGCGACCCGCTCGGGGCCGAAGCGGTCGAGGATCCCGCGGTAGACCTCCAGCCGCCGGGCCGACTCCACATCGATGTCGATATCGGGCAGTCCGGACGGGCGCCGGGTGGAGAGGAAACGTTCCATCAGAAGGCCGTGCTCGATCGGATCGGCATGCGCGATCCCCAGCAGGTGGTTGACCAGCGACCCGGCGCCGGAGCCGCGCGCGGCGACCCGGACGCCCATCCCCCGTACATCGTCGACGACCTGCGCCACGGTGAGGAAGTACGGGGCGAAGCCCAGCTCCTCGATCGTGCGCAGCTCCACGTCCATCCTGCTCCAGTACGTCCGGTGGCCGGGGCGCCGGTCGTAGCCGCGCAGCACCATCCCGGCGACGCACCGCGAGCGCAGGACCCGCCCGGCCGTACGGCGTTCCGCGCCGACCAGCCGGGGCTCGGGGAAGTGCACGGTGCCCAGGCCCAGATCGTCCTCGGGGTCGACCAGACAGTCCGCGGCGGTCTCCTCGGTCAGCGCCAGCAGCCGGTGCGCGGTGGTACGCCCGAAACCGGCGGCCTCGGTGACCAGCCCGGCGGTACGGGCCATCGCGGCCGGGTCCTTGAGCCAGCGCTCCCCGCTGTCCAGGCCTCTGCGCGGGTCGATGGGGACCAGCCGGCGGGCCGAGTCGAGGACATCGGCGACCGGGCCCTGTCCGGCGTCGGCGTACCGTACGGCGTTGCTGAGCACCGGGCGTACGCCCTGCTCGGCGGCGAAACCGAGGGTACGGGCGGCGTGCCGCAGCGAGCCGGGGCCCGTGCCCGTACGCCCGTGGTACACGACTTCGAGCCGGAGCGCGTCGCCGTAGATCTCGCGCCAGGGCGCCAGCAGCCGGGCGGCCCGGTCGGGGCGGCCGGCCGCGAGGGCCCGACCGGTCTCGGAGCCGGGTCCGAGCAGGACGGTGAGATCCGCGCCGTGGTTGTCCTGCCAGGGCAGCAGCGGTCCGGCGTCCCCGGCGGCGTGCGCGGTGGAGACGAGCCGGCAGAGCTGGGCCCAGCCGGCCGCGCCGCCCCGCGCGAGGAAGACCACACGGGGCGCGGACTCGTCGATGAAGGCGCCGCCGCGCACGGGGGTGCGCCGGCGCTCGGTGGGGCTCTGCTCCCGCGCCCGTGCGCCCGGCGCCTCGGCCACCGCCAGCTCCGCCCCGAAGAGCGGCCGTATCCCCGCGGCCTCGCAGGCCCCGGCGAAGCGGACCGCGCCCGCGAGGGTGTCGCGGTCGGTCAGGGCAAGGGCGTCCATGCCCCGCTCGGCAGCGCGCTCGGCCAGCCGTTCCGGGTGGGAGGCCCCGTACCGCAGGGAGAACCCGGAGACGGTGTGCAGATGCGTGAACCCGGGCATCGCACCTCCTGGATCATCCGCTTCTCACCTCCCCGTCCCCCACCATAGACCAAGTTTCGAACGTTCGTGCGAGTGGATGAACGAGAGGAAGGGCCCGGACCTCTCTCGGCGGTCCGGACCCTTCCGGTTCGTGCGGGGCCTGCCACGGCCGGCCGGTCCGGCGGCGCAGGCAGGCCGACCGGTCGGTCAGCCGATCTGCGCGCCGAACACGGTGAGCGCCTCCGTCACCGGCTGGAAGAAGGTCACCCCGCCCGAGGAGCAGTTGCCGCTCCCGCCCGAGGTCAGCCCGAGCGCGGTGTCGCCCGCGAAGAGCGAGCCGCCGCTGTCGCCCGGCTCCGCGCAGACCGAGGTCTGGATGAGCCCGTCGACGATGTCGCCGTTGCCGTAGTTCACGGTGGCGTCGAGCCCGGTGACCTGTCCGTCGTGCACCTGGGTGGTGGAGCCGCTGCGGGTCACCTGCTGGCCGACCGTCGCCTCGCCCGCCTGGGTGATCGGCTGGCTGGAGCCGTTGTACAGATTGACCTCGCTCGGGTGCGCGACATCGGCGGTGTACCGGACCAGTCCGTAGTCGTCGCCCGGGAAGCTGGACCCCTCGTTGGTCCCGATCTCGTTGCCCTGCGCGTCGGACCAGGTCTGGATGGCCTCGGTGCAGTGCCCGGCAGTCAGGAAGTACGGCGCGCCGTCCTTGACCACGTTGAAGCCGAGCGAGCAGCGCCCGCCGCCGCCCGTGATGGCGTCGCCGCCGGCGACGAAGGGTTTGAACTCCCCTGCCGTCTTCCTGAGTTCGGCCTTGCCGCCGAGCCCTTCCACCACTCCGCTGAGCTGGTCCCAGGCCTCGCCCGTGACCGTACGGTCGGCCGTGACGACCACCTTGTTGGTCACCGGGTCGAGCGCCCAGGACGTGCCGGGGACGGCCGCCCGGTCCGCGAGGGTCTGCCGGGCGCTCTTCAGCTCGGCCAGCGAGTTCTGGACCAGTCTGGCCTTGCCGCCGGCCTGGCGCACGGTCTCCGCCGCCCGCTCGTCGACGACATTCATCACCAGGGCGCGGGACGTGGCGTCGTAGTACGAACCGGCCGCGTCGCCGCCCAGGTCCTTGCCGAGAGTCGAAGCGAGATTTCCGGCCGCGACGGCCGTCAGGGACTTGACCGTGAACGTGGGTGTTTCCTCACTGGCGTTCGCAGTCTGGAAGGTCACGGCCGCGACGGCCAGCGCCACCACGGCACCGCCCGCCATCGTCGCGCGCTTCCTGGATATACGCCGGTGTTTCAATGTCGGCCTCCTGTGGGGGGACCGTGCCAGGGGCAAGTGGGGTGACCCGGCACGGAGGATGAGCCGCCCACTATTCCGAGACCGGCCAACAGCACACAAGGCCGGTTTCAGGCCGGGCGGATGGCAGGTCCGCCCGGGCACGGGCCTGCCGACGGCCCGAGGTCAGAGGGTGCCCGTTCCATTCGCGAACACCCGCTGCAACTCCCTTGTCATCAGCGGGTGAGGACTAGTCCTGTCCTGAATCCGCCCCCGGAGGGCCGCGGATCGGCCTTGTGCAGGATTGGCCTTATGCAATCGGCCCGGGACCGGGACAATCGGCAGGGACCGGGCTTCTCGCGCAGAGGGCACGCATCTCTCGTGGGGGGGCACCTACGACGAAAGGAGCGGAGGTTGCGACGTCGGGTGCGCGCGGCGGACGGGCGGCATCTGATGGTGGAGCGTCTGGGGGATCCGCGCGGCAGACCGGTATTCCTGCTGCACGGCACACCGGGCAGCAGGCTCGGGCCCGCCCCGCGCGGCATGGTCCTGTACCAGCGGGGGATGCAGCTCATCGCCTACGACCGCCCGGGATACGGCGGTTCGGACCGGCTGGAGGGGCGCAGTGTCGCCGATGTGGCCCAGGACGTGGCGACGATCGCCGACGCCCTCGGGCTTGAGCGGTTCGCCGTCGCGGGCCGCTCGGGCGGCGCTCCGCACGCCCTGGCCTGCGCCGCGCTGATGCCCGACCGGGTGACCAGGACCGCGGCGCTGGTCACCCTCGCTCCGCGGGACGCGCCCGGGCTCGACTGGTTCGAGGGCATGACCGCCTTCAACGTGCTGGAGTACAGCACCGCGTCGAGGGATCCGGACAGCATGGCCGCGCGGCTCATCCCGCGCGCGGACGCCATCAGGGAGGACCCGGTGCGGCTGCTGGACGAGCTGCGCGGGGAGCTGACGGACTCCGACCGCATGGTGGTGTCGGACGCCGGGGTCAGAACGATGCTGCTGCGCAACTACCAGGAGGCGCTGCGGGGTTCGGCGTACGGCTGGATCGACGACGCCCTCGCGTTCTGCGGCCCGTGGGGGTTCGACCCGGCCGCCATCAAGGGTCCGGTGCTGCTGTGGCACGGCGAGAAGGACGTCTTCTCGCCGGTCGGCCACTCGCGCTGGCTGGGGGAGCGCATTCCGGGCGCGACGGTCGTCCTGGAACCGGCCGCCGCGCACTTCGACGCCCTGCACGCACTCCCCCGTATCCTCACCTGGCTGCTGGAGGACTGAGCGTCCAGCAGCCGGATGAGGCCTGGAGCCGCGCTCACACCGCCAGCGGCTCCAGGTCCCGGTACACCCTCCGGTCGTCCCGCGCGTACCGGGTCAGCGTGTGCTCCTCCCCGAGCAGCCTGGTCAGCTCCTCGACGGTCTCCAGGCGCAGCAGCACCGCCTCGTCCTTGCGCCCCAGCGCCCCCAGCGTCACACACATGTTGGAGGCGACCGCGAGCGTCTCGGGGTGGTGCGCGCCCAGCGCCACCCGCAGCCCCGCCACCGCGCTGCGCTCGGTGACCAGCGCCTCGTCCAGCTCGCCCAGGTCCGCCATGGCGTTGGCGAGCCCGACCGTGCAGAACAGCGTGTGCGGATGGTCGTCCCCCAGCACCTCCCGCATGGTCCGCAGAGCGCCCTGGAGCAACTGCTCCGCCAGCTCCGGGGCCCCACAACCCCAGTGGTAGACACCGAGGTTGTTGACCGCGGCGAGGGTGTACGGATGCCGCTGGCCCGGCACCCGCAGATACTGGTCGACGACCTCCTGCGCCAGATCCCTGGCCGCCACCGGCTCCCCCGCGGCGAAGTGGTCGGCCGCCAGGTTCAGATCGCAGGCGAGCGAGTCCGGGTTGGCCTCGGAGCCGTACTTGGCCCGGTAGCGGTTGCGGGTGGCCGTGGTCAGCCGCCGCGCGTCCTCCAGCTGGTCGGCCCTGCGCAGCGACACGGCGAGGCTCTTGGCCGCGGCCAGGGTGCCGGGGAAGGCCCGGCCGAGCTGCTCCTTGTAGAGGGCGTACGTCCGGCTGAGCAGCGCGACCGAGTCCTCGTACCGGCCGATCTCGCGCAGATCGCGCGCCAGGCTGGTGGCGGAGGAGAGGGTGTACGGATGCTCCGGGCCGAGCACCTCGGTGCGCCGGTCGAAGACGTCCTGGTCCATCTCGCGCGCCTGCGCGTACCGCCCGACCATCCGCAGGTTCAGCGCCCGGTTGTTGGCGGCGGCCAGGGTCCTGGGATGGGAGTCGTGGAAGATCCCGCTGAACCCCTCGTGCGCCTCCTTCGCCAGGTCCAGCGCCTTGGCGTACTCGCCGAGGGTGCCCAGGTCCATGGCGAGTCCGCTGGTGGTCATGTACGTGTGCGGATGGGTCGGCCCCAGGACCGTGCGCTGCCGGGCCAGGGTCTCCTCGTCCAGCTCGCGCGCCTCCACGTAACGGCCCTGCGAGCGGAAGATGTTGGAGAGGTGGAAGCGCAGATACAGATACTGCGGATCGTCGTTGCCGAGCATCTCGCGCCAGCTCTCGCGCA
This sequence comes from Streptomyces sp. NPDC057617, assembly GCF_042800555.1. Classification (NCBI taxonomy): domain Bacteria; kingdom Bacillati; phylum Actinomycetota; class Actinomycetes; order Kitasatosporales; family Streptomycetaceae; genus Streptomyces; species Streptomyces sp. NPDC057617. The sequence continues at coordinate 20,741 of NZ_JBHVGV010000021.1, forward strand.
GTTCGTTGGCGACCTCGGAGGCGGCCATCAGATCGCCGCGCTTCCAGAGGTAGCGCACCCGGTCGATCATCAGCCGGCGGGTCTCGGGCCGCTTGCAGAGGCTGGCCTCGGAGGTGGCGAGATGCGGCCAGATGGTGGCGAACCGGTCCCAGGTGGCGGGGTTGTCGATCGGCTCGTCGCCGTCGGGCCTGGCGCCCGCGAGGATCCGGTGGACCGCGTGCCGGGCGTCGCGCTGCTCCTCCTCGCTGAGCTGCGCCCTGATGATCGCCTGGACCAGCCGGTGCACCTGGATGCTGTTGCCGACCTGGTCCACCTTGGCCAGCGCGAACCGGCCGATCTCCCGGATGACCCGGCCGAGGACAAGGGTCTCCTGGAGCGAGACGTCGTACGGCTTGAGCGCCTCGATCATCTCCTTGCTGTAGAGGAGGTTCGCGGAGATCGGCTCGGGGGCGAAGAAGGCGCAGAGCTGGAGCAGCCGTACGGCCGCGGGCGACCGGTCCTTGAGCCGCTCGATGGAGATGTTCCAGGTCGCGGCGACCGGCTCCGGATAGCCCACCGGCTGGTTGAGCGCCAGCACACTGGGGGCCTGCTGGGCGAGCTGGTCCAGATATTCGGCGACGGGGGTCGCGGTCTCCCCGATCCAGGCCGCCGCCTGCTCGACGGCGAGCGGCAGATCTCCGACGGCGGTGGCCACCTTGTCGGCGTCCTCGGCGGAGAGCCCGGGCGCGCGCCGCTGGAGGTGCTCGACGGACTCCTCGCGCAGGAAGACATCGACGGGCAGCGCGTCGCCGTACTGCGACCAGCTCTGGTTGCGCGAGGTGACCAGCACATGCCCGGGGCCGCCCGGCGGGAAGAACCGCTGGAGCTGCTCGGGGTCGTCGGCGTTGTCGAAGACCAGCAGCCAGCGCGACGAGGGCACCCCGCGCCGCAGCAGATCGACGGCCTCCTGGGACGCGGCGGCCATGTCGTCGCCGCCCTGGGCCCCGAGCCGTACGGCCAGTTCGGCGAGGCCCGCCACCACATCGGCGGTCTGCTCGGCCGAGATCCACCACACCAGGTCGTAGTCGGCCATGAAGCGGTGGACGTACTCCAGCGCCACCTGGGTCTTGCCGATCCCGCCGAGTCCGTACAGGGTCTGCGGCTGCGGCAGCACCACCGCCATTCCGCCGCCGAGCTGGTCGCGCATCCGCTCCAGGACGAGGGAGCGCCCGGTGAAGCCGGGGTTGCGGGCCGGCGCGTTCCAGATCTTGGGCACGGTGCCGGGGAAGCGCGGGCCCGGCGCGACCGCGTCGGTGAGCGGTCCGGGACGGTCCAGCGCGCGCAGCAGCGCGGTGGTGGCGTGCGCCTCGTCCAGCCGGAAGAGGTCGACGGGGTTGCGGTCGATGTACGGGGTGGTGAGCCGCACATCGCCGACCCGCAGCGGCACCAGCCTGCGCCGCGCCCCGCCCGGGTCCTCGGACGCGGCGCGCGACCACACCTCCACGGCCCGCGCGGACTTGAGATAGGCGGTGGAGAGCAGCACGACCGTACGGCCCGCGTTCTCGGCGGCCGAGTCGGCGCCCGACGGACTGGCCGAGACATCGCGGGGGACGACCCGGAAGCCGGCCCGGGTGAGCACCGACTCGGTCCAGTCGGCCCACATCCGGTTCTCCGCCACATAGCTGAGGAAGAGATCGGCGGGCTGCGCGGGCCTGCGGCGGGTGAAGGCGTCCCTGATCCGCAGCCTGGTCTCCTCGGCGACCGCGGGCATCGAGGTGATGGTGCCGTCGGTGACATAGGTGGTCAGCCGCTCGAAGGCGGAGAGCAGCGAGTTGCTGAGCCCGGCCTCGTCGCCGAAGGTCGCGAGGGTCTCCTCGTACGCGTAGTAGGGGCGGTACGGAATCTCCACCGCGCCCCAGTAGGCGGTGAGTTCCTCCCCGCTGAGCCCGTCGGGGAACCGGTCGAACTTGAACCGGGCCAGCGCCCGCCCCGCGTCGGCCTTCTCCTTCTCCCCCTCGTCGATCCGCATCGGTACGGGGAAGATCCGGATCCCGCGCCCGCCGTACCGCTCGTCGATCTGGCGGGCCACCGCGGCGGCGCCGTCGATGGACTGGTCGCTGAGGGTGAAGCAGTCGACGAGGACATCGGGCAGATGGACGGTGCAGATGTCGGCGATGTCGCTCAGCCCGGTCCTGCTGTCGATGAGGACATAGTCGTAGTGCGCCTTCATGTCGTCGCGCAGGGCGTCGAAGAAGTGACCACCGCCGAGCCGGTCGTAGAAGTTGTCCCAGTCGAAGGTGGAGACGGTCGCGGAGTACTCGCGGTTCTGCCGGCCCGCGGAGACGAAGTCGAGCGTGCCGCCCTCGGGGAACTCCCAGCCCAGGCTCTCCGGTGCGAGCGAGACGGCGTGCGGCTGGATACGCGCGTAGTCACGGTGCCAGTCGTCGGGGCGCTCCACCGGGCTGGTCGCGGCCCAGGCGTACTCGGTGATCAGATCGATGACACCGGTGGTGGCACCGAGGGTGGAGGGGTCCAGGAAGGGGTGGAAGAACCGGTGCAGACCGGGTGCCTCCAGGTCCCAGTCGACAGCGAGGACCCGCTGTCCGTTGGCGGCGAGGATCCACGCCGTGTTGGCCAGGGCCATGGTGCGGCCCGTACCGCCCTTGTACGAGTAGAAGGTGACGATGCGTCCGTCACGACGTTCGGTCATCCGTGTCCTCCGCATCGGGCGCCAGGTCGTGCGTCTCGGGTATGTAGTGCGTCGTCGCGTACTCGGCCGCCATCGGGCCGCGCAGCCGCGGCCGTTCGGTGTGGCTGCCGCCGGCGGGCGGATAGACCGCCGCGTGTCTCAGATACTGCTGGGCCGCCGCCTCGACCACCTGCGGCAGGAGCTGGCCGAACGCCTCCATGCTGGGGACGCCCTTGGCGGCGGCCCGGCAGGCGGCCCGGCCCTGGCCCATCTTCTTGGGCATGGTCCGCTCCAGCTCACCGCTCAGCTCGGCCTCGGCGGCCCTGCTCTGCTGGTCGTCGCGGTTCCACGGCACGACGACGCTCACCCAGGGCCGGTGTTCGGCGTCGAAGGCGGCGAGCCGCTCGCGCTGTTCCTCGTCACGCAGCGCCCACCGGTCGACCAGCAGGATCTCCGGCCGGGTGGGCGACTGTTTGCCGCCGTCCTGCGGTACGGGCACCTCGTCGAACGAGATGATGTCGGCCTGGTAGTTGAGGGAGCGCACCAGATCCCGCGCCACATAGGCCAGCGGCCGTACGGAATCGGGGTGGTACGGATTCCAGTCCTGGGCCATGCCCCCGTAGTAGTGCGGAGTTCTGCCCGCCGGGAGATCGTGGCGGGTGGGCGCGGCCACGGTGACCTGCATCGGGCGCGGCCCGCCGCTCGTACCGAAAGCGCTGGGCACGTTCCGGTAGTCGACCGGGCGGCCCGGGCTGACGGCTGCGGTGTCCGCGACACTGACGATGCGTTTGGCGAGTTCGTAGACGGCCCGTTCGTACTCCTCCGCGAATATGCGGAGTTTGATCAGACCGTAGAGCCCGTCGGTGACATAGCGGTCCCCGAAGTCACGGTGGTTGAACTGCAATCGCTCGGCGGGGCCCGGCAGTTGCCGGGGCGGCACCGGCACCCACAGCGCCGGCACGATCGCCTCCGCCGCGCGATTGCTCTTGGCCTGTTCATAGATGACCCGCTGGGCGAAGGCGAACCACTCCTTGCCGCACATCTCGCTTGCGAAGTAGCGCGGCGAGAACAGCGGCACGAACACCCGGCAGGTGGCCAGCACTTCGGCCAGCCGCTCCGACCAGCCCTCCCCCGAACGCATCTCCCGGTCGATGAACCCCGCCTGCGCCCCGGCCGGCAGATCCGTCATGGCCATCACATGGGCGCACAGATCCCGGAAGAGCCGCTCGACCCACATGTCGGGATCCGGTCCCCCCCTGCCGTCCCTCGGCGTATGGGCGTAACTGAGAAAGAAATACGGCCGATGGTCAGCCGCTCGCTGCTGCGATGACGCTTGCACACGACCCCCGTCCTGTGTGAGCACTCATCTCCAGGAAATCCATGCAGGATACAGAGACGAGCGAACCAATCCTTCCGGAACCGAGCCCGCTTCCTCCCCATGCCGTTCGGTCAATCAGCGCCGCTTTTCAGTCATCCACGACTCGGCGTGGTCGACGGCGTCCGTGATCGCGAACGACCTCGCGGCTGCTCCGCCGAGCTGTCCCTTCCGTTCCAGACCCCAGGGGAATGACGCGCCGATCGCCTCGAAATCACTGTCGTCAAGGTTGACATCCTCATATTCCACCCACCGCGCGCCATTGTCCGGCCCTTTCACCACACAGTGATAGGAGCGCATGGCCGCACCGGTGCGGTATTCGGCGAGATGGAATGCCGTACACGCCTCGAACCCCACATTCACCATCAGCACCCGCGCCTCCGCCCGGACGAGCGCGCCGAGCGGTGAGTCCTCGCCGAGATGGCTGTGCAGGGGATGGAAGGCGAGCAGTTCCGCGGCCCGCCGTCCGATGGCGGCGAAGGAGGACTGCGGGTGCGCGCTGCGGACGGCCCCGGGAGCGGTACGTACGGACTCGGCCAGCCGGCCCATCGCCGTGCAGGGCGTGGTCAGCGCGTCGAAGGCGGGCATCCGCGCCCGGAAGGCCGCGGCCTGCCTGCGGGTCATGCCCTGGATCTGCGCGTAGTGGGCCGAGGAGGTGTCGGAGTTCTCCTCGGTGAAGGCGGGCACGACCAGGGTGCCTTCCGTGCCGAGCGCGGTCAGCAGGGCCGTACGGAGGACGTCGGGGTCCAGTCCCGTGCCGTGCAGGGACGCGTGGACGAGGAGGGTCATCCCCTCCGTCACTCCCAGCTCCGCCAGTTCACCGGCCAGGCCGGCGGTCGTCGTCTCAGCCACGGTCGGCCTCTTCCCTGAGTACGGCCAGCAGGCTCTTCCCGCCGACGGTGAGTTCGGCCGCGTCCTGAAGCGTGTCCAGGGCGCGGCGTGCCTGGTCGCGGTGGCGGGGGTCGTACGCGGCGAGCCCCACCCTTTCGTACGCGCCCGCCAGCAGCGCCGACAGGGGCAGCGGCTCCTCCTGCCAGGGGGCGGGCCTGAGCCATTCGCCGTCCAGCGCGTACAGGTCGGTGACCTCGGTCAGCGCCCGCAGCCGGGCCCGGCGCAGACCCCGCAGCAGCGCGGGCGCCAGCTCTTCGGCGCTGCCCTCCACGGGGACGCCCAGCGCGCCGTAGCCGTGGCGGCCGGGCACGGGCGCTCCGGAGCGGAGGGGCGTCAGGGTGGACAGGGTGCCCTCGGCCTCGGCGGTCTGCCCGGGGACTCGCTCGCCGAGCAGACGCCAGGCCGCCGCGAGCCGGTCGCTCCAGCCGGCCGCCTCGTCGTCCCCGAGCCCGGGATGGACGGGGGCGCCGAAGCAGTCGCGGTACGGGTCGAGATCGTCCAGCGCGAGGGCGGGCGCCCCATCACGGCGGAGGTGCCGGACCGGGCGCCAGTACGGGGTGGCCTCGCCGGGGCGTCCGACGAGCAGCTCGGCGGTGGGGGTGCGGACCAGGAAGCCCTGTTCCGCGGCGCGGACTTCGGCCTCGCCGCCGGCGCCCGTCCGGAGGGTGCCGAGGGTCGGCAGATGGAGTACGCCGTCGGTGAGGCCGACCCGTACGGGCAGATCCAGACGGCCCCGGACGACCGCGGCGGCCACATACGCGGGCAGCCGGAGCGCGGTGGCGAGCGCGCCGGGCCGCTCCTCGCGCAGGGCTGCCACGGCGTCGATCAGCCAGGTACGGGTGTAGGGGTGGGCCAGCACCTCGTCGAGCCCGTCCGAGCGCTGCTCGACGGCGCCCGCCAGCTCCCAGGCCTCCTGCCATTCCTCGCCGCCCCTCCCGCCGAGTTCGGCGTGCAGCCCGGCCAGCAGCGAACGGGTCAGCTCCTCCTGGGCGACCAGCAGTTCACCGGTGTCGGCGAGGGCGGGCGAGACCGAGGCGGCGGCCGTACGGGACTCGATCCCGCGGATCAGCGCCTCCAGATCGGCGCAGTAGACGGAGGTGTTGTCGAAGCCGCCCGGGGCTCCGGTGCCCGCCTCGGCCGGTTCCGAGCGGTAGCGGTGCGTATAGAGACCGCCGCCGCAGGACCGTACGACCGGGCACTTCCGGCAGGTCTCGCTCACCCCCGCGAGCCCGAGCTGCCGGGTCCGTACCCCGGGGTGCGCGGCGACCTCGTCGAAGGAGTGCGAGAAGACATCGAAGCCGGTGGCCGCCGCGCCCTCGTAGGCGCTCTTGAGGGAGTCGACCTGCTCCAGCGCGCCATCGGTCTCCACCACGACCAGATCGGTGGGGGCGAGGCCCAGCGACTCGGTGAGGCTGGGGCCGCCGCTCAGGGTGGAGAGCACCGACTCGAAGAGCCGTACGGGCATGGGCCGGCCCTGGGCGTCCCAGCGGTCGAAGACGGTGAGCAGCCAGTCGGCGTACGCGGTGGGCGATCCGTCGGGGCGCGGCGGCGGCTCGTCCCAGGTGGCGTGCGGCAGCAGGAAGTCGATGCGCGGCGGGTCGAGGGCGGCCAGCGCGTCGTACACCGCGACCGGGTCATTGGCCGCATCGACGGTGCAGAGCAGTCCGAGATCGAGCGGGCGGTAGCGCTCCTGGCGCAGCAGGCCGACGGCCTTGAGGACCTGGGGGTGGCTGCTGCGGCCGTCCGCGAAGCGGCGGTGACGGTCATTGGCGGCGCGGTCGCCGTCGAGGGAGATTCCCACCCGCACCCCGAACTCCTCGAAGAGGTCGAGATAGCGGGGGCTGAGCTGGAGGCCGTTCGTATGGATCCGCAGATCGAGTGCGGCGACTCCGTCGAGAGCCCTGGTCAGCTCCTCACAGACACGCCGTAACCGCGCCGGCCCCGCCAGCAGCGGCTCCCCTCCGTGCAGGATCACTGACACGGAGGGCAGAGCATGGGCCTTGGCGTGCTCCGCCAGTCGCAGAGCCGTCCATGAGATCGCCTCGTCAGAGATTGTCCTGGGGCGGGTGCGCCAGCTCTGATCGGCGTGCTCGTAGATATAGCAGTGGTCACAGGCAAGATCACACCTGCTGTGAACCTTCAGAACGATCTCGCGAAAGGGGACCAGGGGTCCTGTCATTACCCCAGTCTAGAACGTCGTTGGGGGAGTGTAGAACGTCGTTGGAGCGTCATTGCCCAGGTCTAGAGGGCAGAATTGAAGCTCGAAACGCGCGCGGTGCGGTCGGTGGGCATGGGCAGTACGCGTCCAAGCTTCTTGGCGACACCGGCGTCGCGTACGTCGATCTCTGCGAGGGGGGTCCGGTTCTTCTTCGCAGTGGCGAAGGTGACAGAGGTCTGGTGAGTCACGACGGCCGTCCTTGATGATGTGGTCCGAAGAGGAGACACCGCACCGTTGCAGTGTCAGCGGCTCGACTTTACTCTCGTGAGCCCGAGCGGCAAATCGGCGCGTGGGGCCGAGACGAAAGCGTTGCGAGGAATTCACGGGGCGGTGCGGAACACACCGTTCCGCCTATTGGGTGACAACAAAACAGCAGACGGGGGCGCGCATGGCCGAGTTACGCGGACCACTGCACAGCATGGTCTTCCGAAACGCTGATCTGCCGGTTCTCTTCCATCACGCGGACGCCATCGCCATCGCGCGGCAGCGGGAGGCCATCAGGGCGACCCGCCTCCAGTTGCTGCTGCTCGTACTGGGCGCGGCCCTGGCGGCGCTGCCCTGGCGGGGGTTGCTGGGGGGCTCGTTCCAACTCGTCGGCGCACTCAGCTCGTTGGCCTACGCGGGTGTGCTTCTGCTCACCTTCCGCTCCGCGGGGCAGCGAGCAAAGTCGCATTGGCAACTCAACCGCTCCGCCGCGGAGTTCATCAAGTCGCTGTCCTGGCGGTACGCCGTCCATGGCGCGCCCTTCGACTCCGGCGCCGCCGACCCGGCGGGGCTGTTCACCGAGCGGATGGAGGCGGGGCTCCAGGAGCTGAAGAAGGTCGGCTGGGAGGACCCGCGCGACGACACGGGCGGCGGACGCAGTGTCACGGGGGTGCTGGGTCCGGTGGGAGAGCTGATCACCGGTCCCATGCGGCTGCTGCGCGAGAAGCCGTACACCATCCGTAAAGAGACGTATGTCAGGGACCGGCTGATCGAGCAGCGCAACTGGTACCACCGCAGAACGGTGGTCTCGCGCCGCGCCACCACACTCTGGTCGGTCACCATCTCCCTGCTGACCCTGCTGGCGCTGGTCCTGGCCACGCTGCGGACCTTCTCGGTCACCGAATCCTCGTCCGTACTGGGGGTGTTGTCGGCGTCGGCCGCCGCCTGTCTGGCGTGGAGCGAGATCCGCCGGCACCAGCCTCTGATCTCCGCACACTCGCTGGTCGAGGAGGATCTGGCGGCGATGCACACCGCGATGGAAACGATGGTGGCCGAGGAGCAGTGGTCCAGCGCGGTGTACGAGACCGAGCGCATCGTCTCGCCGCAGCACACCGACTGGCTGGTGCGCCACCGCAGTTGAGGCTCCGGCTGATACGGGCCCTCCCGCCTTGGGCCCGCCAAGGGCTGTCGCGCGCGCCGGCCGGTTCAGGCGCGCTTGACGCCCTCGCACCAGATCACCGTCACCGGCTTCCCCTGCTCCCGCGCGTAACGCACGATGTCCCCCGTACCGCCGAGGCCTCGGGCCGGAAGGCCGTCCCACACCGCCAGCAGCCGGTCGCAGTGGTCCGCGATATAGGTGCCCGCCGCGTAGTAGGCCTCGTCGGTGGAGTGCGGGAAGGCCATCCGTACCTCCGCCGCCGCGCGGTCCCTGAGCCGCCGGTAGCCGTCGAGTTCGGCCGGGTCGTCGAAGCCGTCCTCGTAGTCACCGCTGGGAATGACGACGGTGAGCCGGGCGCCCCGGTCGAGCGCGAGCACCGCGAAGAGCTGGTCCGCGCCGGCGGCCAGACTGGAGAGCGCCTCCAACGAGCCTCTCTGGCCGTGGAGTACGGACTGGATGGCGGCCCGGATATGGGCGTAGGCCTCGGCGGGGATGTTCCGGTGACCGGTCACTCCGATACGTTTCACTGCCCACAGCCCCCGGTCCTTCTGCGGCCGACCACTCCGACAGTGTCTCAGAGCGGCCCGGAAAATCAGCCGGTCCGGGGATTGAGGTCACGGGGCAGCGGTCCGTCCGGCGCGTGAGGACGCGGCGCGGGGGCGCGTCCGGGCGCGAGGACACCGGAACAGCGCCCGTCAGTACACGCTCACCCCGTACGCGTTCAGGGCCGGGATGATCGGCTGGAAGTACGACGTGCCGCCGCTGGAGCAGTTCCCCGATCCGCCCGAGAGCACACCGATCGCGATGCTCCCCGAGTAGAGAGGCGCACCGCTCTCGCCGGGATAGCTGCAGATGTTGGTGGCGATCAGCCCCGAAACGATCTGCCCGCCACCGTAGTTGACGGTGTTGTTGAGGCTGGTCACCACACCGGTGCGGACCCCGCCGACCGGCCCGCGGAGGGTGACGGACATTCCGACCGTGGCATTGCCCGCGCCGGTGATGTCGGCTGTACCGACCGTGCCGGGGACGGGCACCGAGGGGTTGGTGTACCGGACGAGGCCGAAGTCGCGGCTGGGGAAGGTGGTTCCGGCGGTGGTGCCGAGGAGTGTGGTCCCCGAGGAGTTCGCGTACCAGGTGGAGGTGCCGCTCGTGCAGTGTCCCGCCGTCACGAAGTAGTAGGTACTGCCGCTGACGACATTGAACCCGGCCGCGCAGCGCGCGCCCCCGGAGTAGATGGCGTCGCCGCCGGAGAGGTGCGGGGCCAGTGTGCCGGCTGTGCGCTCGAACCGCAGGGTGCCCGCGTGAGGACCCGCGGCCCGCTCGATCGCGGTGATCTCCCCGGCGGAGACGGTACGGTCCGCGGTGACGACGACCTCGCCGGTAGCGGGGTCCGCGTACCAGGCGGTGCCCGCCACCCCGGCGGCCAGCACCGCGTCCGCGGCGGCGGACGCCCCCGCGCCGGGCCGGTCACCGGCGGTGTGCGCGCTCGCGGCGGGGATCGCGAGCGCCACGGCGGCGAGCAGTCCGGTGACGACGGCGAGCGTACGAGTGCGTCTGAGCCCGCCCGCGCGGCGGATGGTGCGCTTGATCCTCACTTGGCGTCCCTCCCGGGGGAATCGGGGGCCCTCCATCGGGTACGGGCCCGTGAGGCGCGACCGGCACGGCCGTCCGTACGGACGGGACGGCCCGCGCCCCGGTCGGCGCTGCTCGGGAGTATCAGCGGCCCCAACTCACCGCGCAAGGGCGGCTTTTGGCCTCGGCGCGAGTACGGCGACGGGGTCGGCCCGCGGTGCCGGTCAGCCCTTCCGTACCGGTTCGGGAAGCCCCAGATGCGACCGGAGCGTGCCGCCCTCGTACTCCGCGCGGAAGACCCCGCGCTCCTGGAGCAGCGGTACGACCTGGTCGACGAAGTCGTCGAGACCGCCCGGCGTGAGATGCGGTACGAGGATGAAACCGTCCGCCGCGTCCGTCTGGACGAAGGTGTCGAGCGTCGCCGCCACGGTCTCCGGGGTGCCGATGAAGGACTGCCGGGCCGTGGTCTCGATGACGGTCTGCCGGATCGAGAGCCCCTTCGCCTCGGACAGCGCCCGCCAGGTGGCCGCGGCCTTCAGCGGGTCCGCGACCCTGACCCGGCCCTGGACCAGCCCGGAGTCCGGGTCGGGGTCGATCGCGGGCAGCGGCCCGTCCGGGTCGTACGCCGAGAGGTCACGCCCCCAGACCTGCTCCAGCGCGAGGATCGCGTTCTGCGGGGAGACCTGCTGTCTGCGGATCCCGGCGGCCCGCTCCTGCGCCTCCGCGTCGCTGTCGCCGAGGACGAAGGTGACCCCCGGCATGATCTTGAGGTCGGCCGGCTTCCTGCCGTACGCCGCCAGTCTGGCCTTGATGTCGGTGTAGAAGGCGCGGCCCGCCTCCAGGGTGCCGTGCCGACTGAAGACGATGTCGGCGGCCGACGCGGCGAACTCCCTGCCTTCCTCCGAGTCGCCCGCCTGGATCACCACGGGATGCCCCTGCGGGGAGCGCGGGACGGTGAACTCCCCCTCGATCTCGAACTGCGGCCCCGAGTGGGCGAAGGGCCGGGGTGTGCCGTACGGCGAGCCGGGCGCCGGGTCCGTCCAGGAGTCCCACAGCTCACGGGCGGTGGCGACGAACTCGGCGGCCCTGGTGTAGCGGTCGGCGCGGTCAAGATAGCCGCCGCGCCGGAAGTTCTCCCCGGTGAAGGCATCGGACGAGGTCACCACGTTCCAGGCGGCCCGGCCCCCGCTGAGATGGTCGAGGCTGGCGAGCCTGCGGGCCAGTTCGTACGGCTCGTTGAAGGTGGCGTTCACGGTGGCGGCGAGGCCGAGCCGCTCGGTGACGGCGGCCAGCGCGCTCAGCACGGTGAGCGACTCGGGGCGGCCGACCACGTCCAGATCGTGGATCAGGCCCTTGTGTTCGCGCAGCCGCAGCCCTTCGGCGAGGAAGAAGAAGTCGAACTTCCCGCGCTCGGCGGTCCGTGCGAGATGCTCGAAGGACGAGAAGTCGATCTGCGACCTGGAGCGGGGGTCGGCCCAGACGGTGGTGCTGTTGACCCCGGGGAAGTGGGCGGCGAGATGAATCTGCTTGCGGTCGGCGCCCGTTCGGACCGCGCCGGTGTTCTTGGCACTCGCGGCCGCGGTACGGGCGGCTTCGGTCGGGTCGGTGGTCATCGGGCTCCCCCGGCGGACGCGTACGGGTTGGCCGGGCGCGCGAGACCGAGATGTTCGCGGAGCGTGCCGCCCGGATGGAAGGTGCGGAACAGGCTGCGGTGCTGGAGCAGCGCCACGGTCCCGTTCACCAGCCGTTCGAGATCGCGGCGCGGTTCGGCGGGCGTGAGGTGGAAGCCGTCCACCGCTCCGGCGCCGTGCCAGCCGGCGACGAGTTCCGCGAGACCGGCCGGGCCGCCGCGGTAGTGCGGTCCGCCGGCGCCCGCGGTGGTGTGCGGGGCGCTGTCCAGGCCCGGGTCCAACGGCCTTTCGCCGTCGCCGAGATGGACGGTGAGCGCGGCCAGCACCCGCAGGGTGTCCGGGTCACGGCCATGGGCGGCGGCGCGCGCCAGAAGCCGCTCGCGCAGGGCCGCCGCCTCCTCGGGCCGGCCCGTCCTGATCAGCACCACATCGGCATGGCGTACCGCGGTCCCGGCAGCGGGGTCCGCGCTGCCGTCGGCGACGACGACCGGATGGCCCTGGGGCGGCCTCGGCACGATGGACGGGCCCCGGACGCTGAACCCGCTTCCCTCGAAGTCGGCATAGTGCAGCTTGTCGCGGTCGATGAAGCGCCCTGTCGATACGTCGCGTATCTCGGCGTCGTCCTCCCAGCTGTCCCAGAGCCGGGCGCTCACCTCGGCCACCTCGCCCGCCTCCTTCCACAGGGCGGCGGCGGGCGCGGCCCGGCGGCGGCCGAAGAGCCGCGCCTCGGCCGGGGTGGCGGACACCCCGACGAGCCAGCCGGCCCGGCCTCGGCTGACCCAGTCCAGGGTCGCCAGGGCCGTGGAGACATGGAACGGCTCGGTGTGGGTGGTGGTGACGGCCGGCACCAGACCGATCCGTTCGGTGGCGGGCGCGACCCGGGAGAGTACGGCGAGCGCGTCGAGGCCGGGGCGCCCGAAGGAGTCCTGGAGGGTCACGAAGTCGAGGGCGCCGCGCTCGGCGAGCCGGACGAGATCGACGTACCACTCGGCGTCGTAGTGCGGCGGGCCGCCGATCTCGGCGGCGAGATGCAGGGCTCGGGTGGCAGGCACGGCGGGCCTCACCTTTCGGCTTCGGACGGGCCGTTCCCGGCCTGTCCGGCGGTTGAGGGCACGGGGCGCGGGCCGTCCGGCGAGCCGGGGCCGGTGTCCGGGGCGGAGCCGGGAGCGCGCGAGGGGCCGGTACGGACGGGCAGGGCGGCGAGCAGGGTGAGCGCGGCCCGCGCGGTCGCGTCGTTCTGCCGGAACGCGGGCCCGCCGGTCCTGGGCCGGGTGAAGGCCCCGCTCGACCGGGCGGTGGTGTACGGGCCGAGCGCGAAGCGCCGTGGATGCGGTTGGCCGTCGCGCTCCAGCAGCCGCCCGTCGTCGGGGTCGACCCTGACCAGGCCGGCCCCCGAGGTGGTGGCGGCCCCCTCCTCGTACAGCGCGCGCAGCAGCGGACTGCGGGTGCGCTCCGGCGACGGGTCCGGGAGCCGGGCCTCGACCAGGGCGCGCGCCTCGACGTACTGCCCGGGCACTCCGGGGCTGCCGGCCCGGAAGATGCCCTGCCGCTCGTCGGCCTCGACCGCCATGTCCGGGCCGAGGAAGCGGACGATCCCGGCCCGGGAGAGCGCGAGCAGCTGACGCAGCCGGGGTCCCGGCGGGCCCGAGGCGAGATAGCTGAAGAAGCCGTGCCAGGGCCCGTCCATGTCCCCGAGATCGCCGAGGCGCATGAGCTGCCCGTAGATCGAGAGCAGCCCGTAGAAGACGGCAAGGTCCGCACTGTGGGACGGATCGTGCCGACGGGTGAGATCGTCGCGTATGTAGTCGCGCAGCGCGTCCTGGAGGGCGTCGTACGAGGGGAAGCGCACCCCGGCCAGCGGCCGGTCGAGGGCGTCCAGATCGAGCCGGTCGGCGGGGTCCGGTACGGCGGTGGCGACCAGGGCGTCCAGCTCCGGGCTGCCGGGGTCGGCCGCCGCGTACTTCTCCTCGAAGTCGGTCCAGCCGACCCGGGTGCGCTCGGGGTGGGCGGTGAAGAGCCGGTGGTAGTGGGCGAAGCCGAGTTCCTTGTCCACCAGCGGCCGGATGTCGCGCCGGTAGTCCAACGGCCCGGGTCTGGCGGCCAGTTCGTCGATCTGCCCGGGTCCCAGAAAGCGCGGCAGCGGCGGCCGCTCGCCGTCCAGACCGTAACCGATCTTGGAGTGGTACGGGACACCGCGCCGCGACCCGACGTACAGGACCGGCTCCCGCCCGGAGGGGTGGTACGTCAGCTCCTCGGCGCTGTGGTCGCCGGCGTCCCCCGAGTAGCGTCCGCCGCGGCCTTCTGTGAGCAGCACCATCAGATCGACGAAGGCGAGTCCGAAGCCGCGGACGATCACGGGTTCGGCGGCGGGCAGCGCGGAGAGATCGCTGTCGGCGGTGAAGTCGGGCGGCAGATGGATCAACCCGTGGCGGTCCGCGAAGGCGCTCAACTCCCGCTGTTCCGCGTCGGGTTCGCCGTCTAGATGGCCGAGGGTGAGGACGACGAGATCGGCGAGCAGCGGTTCGGTGCGGCCCTCCAGCCAGACGCGCTGGCGCCCGCCGTGCGGTCCCGTGACACGCAGGGCGTGGGTGCGGTGCTGGTGGAGGGTGATGCCCGAGGGCAGGGCGGCGGCGGTCTGTTCGTACACCCAGCTCAAATAGGCGCTCTGCACCTGGCGGCTGGGGAAGGTCTGGTCGGTCAGCCCGGTGACCGCGGCGCGCAGCCCGGGCCCGTCCTGCCCAGCCCCGTCCTGCCCGGGCGTGGCGTGCGCCGCCTGTTCGGATTCCTCGGTGAGCCGTGCCCTGCCCTCCTTGACGTCCCGTGCCCACTCGTGCAGCGCGGGCCCCTCCCGTACCGGCCCGGCGAGCGCGACCGATTCGTCGGTGTACATGGTGACGTCCTCGGCCATGGAGTTCATCCACAGCAGCGGCGACTGATCACGGCGCCAGATCCGCCCGCCGCCCGGCGGGTACGGGTCCACGAGATGGATGTCCAGCGGCAGTCCGTCGTACAGGTCCGGCGCGTTGGCGGCGAGCCGTTCCAGAAAGCCCGTACCGCGCGGACCCGCGCCGATCACCACCAGGGTGCGTGTGACGGCCGGGGTGCGGACGGTACCTGACGGGACAGGTGGCACAGGCATGCGAAGGCTCCGTGGATACGTGATCGAACACGGGAGTGCCTTCACAGCACAGCGGGCGGACCCGGGCGGACCGAGCCCCTCAGCACGATCCGCTTCTCACCGAGGCTAAGCGGTGTGTACGGCCCGCTGTCAAGCTCGTCCGTACTGTGAGCCGGGCGTCTCATGTGGTTGACGCGGAAACGGATGCCTGTTCCACTTGATGTATGCATTCGCAGCAGTGGCTGGTCACACGCTCCCACATCGACTTCGGTCGAGTGTGGTCCTCTTCCTGTTGAGCTGACACCCTGCACGGCTTCCCGCAGTTCCGGCGCGCACGCGCCGTTGCCCGCGTGCCTTCACACGCAGAGCGTCACGCTCCACTCCCCTCGCCCGCGCCACCCGCCCGCTGTCCCCAGCAGCGGCCCTGAGCCCTCAGCAGTCACAACCACAGCAGTCGCAGCCGTCACAATTGCAGTTGCTGCAGCAGTCGCAGTCACAGTCCCGGCAGCACCCTTCCCGCTTCTTGCGCGACCACGGACCCTCGTACTCCTCGGCACAGCACAGCTTGCAGGTGCAGCAGAGCCCGGCGAAGACCGCGCAGCCGGCCCAGAAGCCGCGCCTGCCGGGCTTCGGCGGCTCAGGTCCGAAGCCCGGCAGCCCACTGCCCGGCACGCCCTGGCTGTTGTGCGCGGCATGCCCGCAGGCCGCCGTACCGAAGGCGCGGTCGACGGATATGCGCAGTTCGTGCGCCAGCAGCACATGGGCGAGACGGTCGTCGGCGAACTCCGCGTCCCGCAGCGCGAGCCTGATCCCGTGCACCGCGTCATCGGCGAGCCGCCGGGCCTCGGCCCGCGAGGTGCCGGTCGCGGTGAGCGGGTTCCATGCACCTGACGCAGCGTCAGTTTCCTGGTCCTCCACGGCGTCCAGAAGATGCGCGAGCCGTCCGAAGAGCCGGCCCGCCTCGGCCAGCGGCTCCCGGTTGCCGGGCCGTCCTGCCAGTACGGCGGTGTGCGCGAAGGCGGCGGCGGTGGCCGTCTCGGTCGGTTCCGTCACGGCGAGCAGGGGCGTGCCGGGACCGGCCAGCGCCTCGATCTCCGGCTGCCGGTCGACCGCGTCGACGAGCACCGCCGTATCAAAACCCAGCTCCGCGCCGGTCCGCGCACCCGCCCGGTCCCAGCCGGTGGCGACCCTGCGCGCGGCGGCGGCCAGCGGTCTGCGCTTCAACAGCCCGTCCCGGTCGGCGACGTGGTCCCGTACCTTCGCCGAGGCCAGCACCAGTGACACCGCGGCGGCCAGCCGCGCGCCCTCGCCGCGCGCGACCGGCGCGGTCCGCATCCCGCGCAGCGGGCAGGGCCCGGCCGTCCGCCGCTGTCCTGCGGTGCGTTGGGTCTGAGCCTCCGTCAGAACCGAGACGATCAGCCCGTCGTAGTTGGTGACGACCCGGGAGAACTGCCCGTGGTCGGAGCGAAGTGCCAGGCAGAGCCCGCAGAGATGGGCCATCCACTCGGCCTTCAGCCCGTCGCCGAGACGGTGACCGCAAGGCCTGACGATTCCGAACACGACGGTCCCCCCGAAAAGTCGCTGAGTGGTGCGCGAGGCATCGTACTGGCCGGGTCGTTCACCCGTACGTCCGCAGCGTCACCCTTCTGGCCGGAAGTTCATATTTTGCACCCCGTCAGGTGCCCTACGCTGGAACAACCTTGACGAACCGCCACATCTTCTGCACCAGTACCGTCACGAATCGCCTGCGCGCCGACTATCCCCTTGGCGCTGAATCCGCATCATGGACGACCATAGGGGCAGGGAACGAGATGTGACCGCGGTGAAAGGAGGCGTCCATGGGATCGGTGCGCAAGGCGAGTGCCTGGCTGGGCCTCGTTGAGGACAACGACGAGCGTTACTACGACGACGAGTACGCCGGGAGTGCTGAGACCGGCGAGACCTGGACGACCGATCCGCGGGTGCGGGTCGCCTCCGAGACCGCCCAGGAGCGGGACCGCAGAATCGCCACCGTCTCCCCGGAGAGCTTCCGGGACGCCCGGAGCATCGGCGAGCTGTTCCGCTCCGGTGTCCCCGTCATCATGAACCTCACCGCCATGGAGGCCGCCGACGCCAAGCGGGTGGTGGACTTCGCCGCCGGGCTGATCTTCGGACTGCGCGGCTCCATCGACCGGGTGGCCACCCGGGTCTTCCTGCTGAGCCCCGCCGACACCGAGATCGTCACCGGCGACGCGGCGGGACGGCCGCAGGACGGCTTCTTCAACCAGAGCTGAGCAGGGCGCTCACCGGATCACCGCGGCAGCGTGCCGCGCCGGTTCACCGGAACGCGTCAAGACCGGTGAGCGCCTTGCCCAGGACGAGCTGATGCATCTCGACGGTGCCCTCATAGGTGAGCACCGACTCCAGATTGGTCGCGTGGCGCATCACGGGATACTCCAGCGAGATCCCGTTGGCGCCGAGAACGGTCCGCGCGGTCCGGCAGATCTCGATCGCCTCCCGCACATTGTTGAGCTTGCCGAAGCTGACCTGCTCGGCCCGGAGCCGGCCCGCGTCCATCCGCCGCCCCAGATGGTGGGCGAGCAGGATTCCCTTGTGCAGTTCGACCGCCATGTCGGCGAGCTTGGCCTGGGTGAGCTGGAAGCCCCCGATCGGCCGCCCGAACTGCTCGCGTGAAGTGGCGTACTGAAGCGCCGCTTCGAAACTGGCGCGCGCGGCGCCCATGGAGCCCCAGACGATCCCGTACCGGGCATGGCTCAGACAGCTCAGCGGCCCGCGCAGTCCGATGGCGCCGGGGAGTACGGCGTCGGCGGGAAGGCGTACGTCGTCGAGGACCAGCTCGCTGGTGACCGAGGCGCGCAGGGACCACTTGTGCTTGATCTCGGGGGCGGTGAAGCCGGGGGTGCCGGCCGGGACGAGAAATCCCCGGATGCCGCCGCTCGCGCCGTCGGCAGCGGTGTCGATGGTATGCGCCCAGACGACGGCGACGCCCGCGATCGAGCCATTGGTGATCCACATCTTGCGGCCGTTGAGGATCCAGTCGGCGCCGTCGCGCTTCGCGTACGTCCGCATCCCGGCCGGGTCCGAGCCGTGGTCGGGCTCGGTGAGCCCGAAGCAGCCGATGGTCCCGCCGGCCGCCATCCCGGGCAGCCAGCGCTGCTTCTGCTCCTCGGAGCCGTAGCGGTGGATCGCGTACATGGCGAGCGAGCCCTGTACGGAGACGAGGGAGCGGATCCCGGAGTCGGCGGCCTCCAGCTCCAGACAGGCCAGGCCGTACTGGACGGCGGTGGCACCCGCGCAGCCGTAGCCGGTCAGGGACATACCGAGTGCGCCGAGCGCGCCGAGGTCCCCGGCCAGCTCGCGCAGTACGGGGACCTCGCCGCGCTCGTACCACTCGGCGATGTACGGCAGGACCCGGTCGGCGGCCCAGGCGCGGACGGTGTCGCGGATCGCCACATCCTCGGGGGCGAGCAGATCGTCGAGGCCGAGGGGGTCGCCGGGGTCGAAGGGCGGGAGCTTCGCGGCGGACGGTGCGGACACGGGACGACCTCCGACGGCTCGCGAGAATTGGACCGCCACAAACTAGCAGCGCCTGGGCGTTCGCCTCGCCCCCGGCCAGGACAGATCGGCCCGTCCGCCGACAAACCCAGCCCGTCCGGCGATTGAGGACAAGCCGCGGCCGGAGGCCGCGCAACCCACTAGCCGCGCCCTCGGCCCGCCGGGAGAGGCGCCTCCGCGGTGGCGTGGGGCTCCGGGGCTCTACGGGGCTGGGGGCGCCGCTGCTCCGGCGGCTTGTGGAGCTGCGGCTCCGGCGTCGGCCTCGGCTGCCGCACCGGCTGTGACTCGAAAGCCCCGGCCTGGTCCTCGACGGCGGGCTGCTCCTCCGCCGCCTCCCCGCCCGGCACCCCGCACTCCATGACCCTCGGCAGCCGCAGCGCCGCCAGCGCGCCGAGCAGCAGCAGTGCCGCGCTGACCAGCAGCGTCACATGCAGCCCGTGCACGAACGAGTGGCGCGCGGCGTTCCGCAGGGTGTCCCCGGCGGGCCCGCCGAGCCGCGCCGCCACCTGATACGCCTCGCCGAGCGAGTCCGCCGCGGCCGAGCCCGCCGCCGGGGGCACGCCCTTCACCGAGGACACCGCCGGCGCGTACGCCGCGTTCATCACGCTGCCGAGCAGGGCGATCCCCATGCCCGCGCCGAGCTGGTACGAGGTCTCGCCTATGGCCGCCGCCCCGCCCGCCTGGTCGGCCGGAGCCTCGCTGAGCATCGACTCGTACGCCCCGAAAAGCGTGGTCTGGAGCCCGAAGCCGAGCAGCACGAAGCCGGCGGTCAGCAGGCCAGGCCGGTCGTGCTGGCCCATCAGGACCAGCAGCAGCACGGCGACGGCGGTGAGGACGAATCCCCAGGACACCATCCGGCGCGGCCCGACCCGGCGCAGGGTGGCCGATCCGGTGACGCCCGCGGCCATGGCGGCGAAGGTGAGCGGCAGCAGCCGCAGCCCGGTCTCCAGCGGGCTGAGGGCGAGGACGAGCTGGAGGTACTGGACCGCGATCAGCTCAAGACCGACCAGCGCCAGCATGGCGAGGACGATGCAGCCGACGGAGGTGGAGAAGGTGGGCCTGGAGAACATCCGCATGTCGATCAGCGGATGCGCCCGGCGGCGCTGCCTGCGTACGAACAGGACCAGGAGGGCCGCGCCGAGACAGAGCGGGCCGAGCGTCGCGGGGCTCAGCAGCCCCTCTCCGGCGCCGAAGCGCTTCACGCCGAAGACCACCCCGAGCACCCCGGCCGCGGCCATCAGCGCCCCCAGCACGTCCCAGGGACCGTCCCCGGGGCCCTTCGACTCGGGCAGCAGGATCCGGCCGACCGGCAGCAGCACGGCCAGCAGCGGGATATTGATCAGGAAGACGGAGCCCCACCAGAAGTGCTCGACGAGGAATCCGCCGAGGACCGGGCCGACGGCGGCTCCGACGGCCGCGACGGCCGTCCACACCCCGATGGCGACGGCCCGCTCGCGCCGGTCGGGGAAGACCGCGCGCAGGATCGAGAGGGTCGCGGGCATGATCATCGCCCCGCCGACCCCGAGCAGGGCACGCGCCCCGATCAGCACCATGGGCGAGTCCGCGAAGGCCGCCACGGCCGAGGCCGCCCCGAAGAGCCCGTAGCCGATCAGCAGCACCCGCCGTCGCCCGACGCGGTCGCCGAGGGTGCCGAACAGGATCAGCAGCGAGGCGCAGACCAGCGGATACGCGTCCACGATCCAGAGCAGCTCGACCCCGCTGGGCCTGAGGTCCCCGGTCACGGCGGGCACGGCCACATGCAGCACCGTCGCGTCGAGCGCCACCAGCAGCAGGCTCACGCACAGGACGAACAGGACGACCCACCGGTTGGCACCGGCCGCAGCGCGCAGCCGTGCTCCGGTCGTGGCGGTCCCGGACATCTGAGTACCTCCCAATGCGTCCTCGCGCTCGGCGGTCCGACGGGGACACCGGTCCCTCGGGGCGGCCCGGCATCGACGGGCGAGTGAGCCGTCAGCGTACGCGACGTGGGCGCGCGTGCCGCGTGGTGGATCTCTCACCGCCCCGACCAGGCAGTGTGGCGTACGCCATGGCGTCCTGGCCAGGATCATGGACCCGGGGCGCGCACGAGCAGCAGGGAAATTCCATGCGACGCCCGGGTGAACTATTTCTGTTGTGCACAAAGACACTTCCCGTAACGGCGTGTCGGTGAATAGGGCCGAAGGTCACTTGGATTTCCGGAATCGCCCCGAATAAAGGGCCGCCCGAGTGTCACTCCACATCACATCGTCATCACGAAGAGACGTGATGGACCTGTTCACTCACTCACTCGCTGTAACGTCCTTTGTGTGCGTACCGACATCTTTGCCCGCCTGGACCGGGAGCCGGAGCCGCCGAAGATAGAGATCCCGCGGATGAGCCGCACCCGCACGGCTCTCTTCGGCGGGACATTGGCGTTCTATCTCGCCATCGTCGTCGCCGTGCTCGCCACCTCCTGGCTGGTGACCCTCGACTGGAAAGTGATGCTGTTCCGGCCCTATCAGCAATGGCCGGACTTGCACGCGTTCCTCGACTACTTCGTGGTGCTCGGCCAGCGCGGCCCCACGGCCGTGATGATCGCGGCCTGGCTTGGCTGGCGCTCCTGGCGCCAGCACACCCTGCGTCCGCTGCTGGCGCTGGGCACCGCGCTCCTGCTGCTCAATGTGACCGTCGGTGCGGTGAAGCTCGGTCTCGGACGGCTCGGCCCGCACTACGCGACGCAGATCGGCTCGGCGGAGCTGTTCGCGGGCGGCGATATATTTCCTTCGGGACACACCGCCAACGCCGTGGTGACCTGGGGAATCCTGGCCTATCTGGCCACCACGCCCCGGGCCAGGCGCTATCTGTCGGTCCTGTCGGCCGTGGTGGCGCTGGGGGTCGGCGCGACGACCGTCTATCTCGGTACGCACTGGCTGAGTGATGTGCTGCTGGGCTGGGCGGCCGGGCTGCTGATCCTGCTGGGGATGCCCTGGTTCGAGCCGCTGATCGGCCGTGCGGAGCCGGCGATCCTCGCGGTGCGTGACCGCTGGCTGGACGGCCGCAGACGGATCCCCACCACCCCGGTGGCCTCCGGAGGGCCCCGGCCCGCCCCGGTCCCGCAGGGGGCGGCGGCAGGCGGCGAGGAGCCCCCGCGCGAGTCCGTCGGGGCAGGTCACAGCAGCCGTGTCGGCACCGTACGGAACACCGCCCAGCTCACCCAGTCCCGGCCGCACGCGGTGCGCTCGGAGCGGACGCCGACGGCTCCGGCCGGCAGCCGCCGCCCGCCGAACTCACGGCCGGTGACCGGCGGCTGAGCGGGCGTCGGGGACGGTACGCACAAGCCCTCCCCGCGTACGCAAAGGCCTGTGGGAGACAGGCGGGAGACAGAACCGAAGGCCCCGGCAGACCGCCGGGGCCTTCGCTGTGTGCGGGACGTACCCGCAGGTCAGAAGGGTGAGAGGGCTCCGTACGGAGGCCGGGGCGCGTGGATACGGGTCAGCCGACCCAGCAGCGGATGACCCTGCCGTCGTCGACCTCGAAGTTGAGCCGGCCCACCACGAACTCCATGGTGATGATCGAGCCCGGCGGCAGGCTTCTGACCGTGGTCCAGCCGCGCCCGCGCGCCCGCCGTTCGGCCTTCTCGGCATCGAGTCCCACATAGGGCTCGGGCGCGTCGTCGGGCTGGAGGGGTGGAGTCGGTATCGGTGCCATAACACTTACGGTAGGCGTCCGGGGGCGGTGAAGGAAGCGGGACGGATACCGGCACAGGAGGCTTCCTGTCCCTCAGCGGTCACACTTGTGTCACAGGATCACACCATCGGCCGAACGCCAAGAACTTCACTCTTACGGGCAGTTCACTCTCCGCTCGCACACAATTCCAGGCCCCTGACGATCACATGAATTCGGCCTTCTTCAATTCGCCACGGAGGACGGCTCCCGGCCGTCCGGCGGCAATTGCCGGGGCCGGAAGAATTCACGATTTCCCCGCACAATCCCCCGCCGGGCAACACGTTCCGCCGCAGCCGACCAGCAGTCAGGTCAGGGCGCGGCAGCCGGCAGGGGCGCGGGATCCAGCCGTACGGAGAAGTCGTTGCCACCGGTGTAGCAGGGCGCGGCCAGCCAGCCGTATGCGCCGCGGTCCGGGTGGGACAGGTGCGCCGGGTGGACCAGCGCGAACCGCTTGTCCCAGATGTCGTCGAGGATGCGCGAGATCCGTACCCCGGGGGCGTTCCGCGCGGGCAGCAGCCACAGGTCCCACCACTGCCGCTCCTGGACCGGCCGCGCGGCCAGCGGACCGTACGGCAGCCTGAAGGCGAAGGCGCCGCCGCACCCGGTCACGGCGACCCGGTGGCTGCGGGCGGTGCCGCGCAGCCGCGCCTCGGCCATGGCGCCTTCGCCCAGCTCGGCGCCGTACAGCACGCCCTCCACGGTCGTCGCGCCCGGCTCGCAGCGGACCGTCCCGGCCTCGGCGTGCGGGGCGCGGACCCAGGAGCGTACGGCTAGCCGGCCGTCCGGGGTGGGGTACGGGATCCTCGCCGCGACCCGGCCCGCTCCCGGGATCCGGCCGACCAGCGCCCGTACATCGCGGATCCCGGGCCGTACGGGCAGCTCGCCGCGGACGCCGGTGAAGATGTCCCAGTGGCCCTCGGCCAGCTCGACCGTGCTGGGCAGGACGGCGCGCAGCAGGGACTCCCCGGCCTCGGTGAGCGGCAGCCGTACCTCGTCGTCCGTACCGGCACCAGTACCGGCAGCGGCAGCGAGCGCGCCGGAACCGCCGTCACCGGCGCGGGGGTCACGGCGGCGCAGCACCAGCACCGCGTCCGGCCGGGCTTCGCCCGCGATGTCGAAGGTGATACCGCCCGCGGAGTCCGCGATGCAGTCGGCGACACGGTCGGCCGCGTACCCCGCGGGTGAGGCCCGCCGCCCGTCGGCTCCGCCGGCCCTGTTCGATCTGGTCACGCGGCCCTGTCCCCTTCCGTCCGGTCCCGTGGCGTTTTCCCGGCCCACCGGATAGACGCAGAAATCAGCCGGATGGTGCCGACCTGGGACAGATCCGGGCCACGAAAGCAGCAACGACTTTCAGCCACCCCTTTGGTTCGCTGATTTCCCGATTTGTCGACCTGTGAATGTACTGACCTGCGACGCGGGAACGAGAGGCAACTGCCGTCCCTTCAGGGCGCGTTGGCATGTAATGACGCGTTCCTTACGACAGCTCACGCCATGCGCGGGATGGTTCGATTCCGTGCGCATCCGCGCGTGACCCTGGCCACGGCTCGTCCGTTGTCTTCTTTACGAGCCGGGAACAGCCCGGCTCCACGCACCGAGTTCGAGGAGCCACCCGTGCCGCGCATGCTCGACGTCAGCGAGGACGTACGCGCCGAGATCGGCGACGAAGAAGCCGACCGGCTGCTCGCCGGCGAGAACTCCCCGGGAAGCTACGACTGCACCTCCTGCCGCACCCCCGGCGACTCCGAGCAGGAGCGGACCAGCACGGTGCTGTTCGTCGGCGACGAGACCGCCGTACTGGCCTTCGCCCACGCCACCTGCATCCCCTCCCAGGTCGTCCAGGTCGCCGAGGAGCAGCTCCAGGGCGCGGTCCGGTCCATCACCGGCGGCGAGCCGCAGTCGGTCGCGGACCCCGGCGCGGGGCCCGGACAGGCCGTCCTCGGCGTGACCAGCGGTCTGGTGCTGATCGAGGGCGATCTGCACCCCGCCCTGGTGGTGGAGCCGACCGCGCCGATCGCCCGGCCGGGATCGCGGGGCACCACCGACGAGTTCCTCACGCTCCTGATCGAGCAGGGCTTCGCGCCGGTCTCCGATCTGAACCGGGTGCCCGGCACGCTGCCCGGCTGGTCGGTGCTGCTCGCCATGGGCCAGCTCCACGCCGTGCTCCAGCCCGGCACCGGCGGCGGCAGCCCGGTCGCCTGGTGGCAGGCCCATCAGCCGCTCCAGGTCACCGAGGGCTGGCGCGCCTCGGCCAACAAGTCGCACACCGTCCTGGTGTTCGCGGCGCCGGTCGGTTCGATCGGCCAGCAGCCCCGCGAGGACCTGCTGCGGGACGCCCTGGAGAAGGCGGCGGCCAATGGGCGGCTCGTCGCCGCCGCGATGCCGTTGGCCGGCACATGACCGAGCCCTCGAATACGACTCTCCGGCTGCTGCTCCGGTCGCAGACAGCGATTTCCCAGGACAGCCCGCATCCGACGGACGAAAGGGTCGTTGGCACGTATGTGCACTCATACGACCCCTCGCGTCCGCAGTACCAGAGCCACATCCCCTCCATGCGCCCCGCGCAGGACGTGGCGGACGGGCTCTCCCTGACGCCGATCTACGACGCGCTGTACTCGGAGTTCCGCAGGTCCTTCAGGGCGCTGCCCGGCGACCGCAGCAATGAGGAGAATCTCGGGTTCACAGCCTTCGGCACCGGGCTGCACGCCGCTCACGGGGGATACGGGCACACGCCCTATCCGGGCTCCTGGCAGCGCGACCCCCGGCAGCCCGCCGGACGCCACACCCCGGCAGCCCTCCCCCCGGGGCCCCGCCGAGGCGTCTGACCGCCGGAAGCGGTGCGGCCCGGTGCGGAATCCTCCGCGCCGGGCCCCGCCGTTTCCGTACCGCTTCCGCCGACCCGCCCCCGTATGCCGCGTCCCCGTGTCTCCGTGCCCGTATGACCGGCCCTCGCGCCCCGCAGCTACTTCTTGCGGCCGCGCTTCTCCCGTACCCGTACGGAGATATGGATCGGGGTGCCCTCGAAGCCGAACTCCTCGCGGAGCCTGCGCTCCACGAACCGCCGGTAGCCGTGCTCGATGAAGCCCGAGGCGAAGAGCACAAAGCGCGGCGGCTTGGTGCCCGCCTGCGTACCGAACAGGATGCGCGGCTGCTTGCCGCCCCGGATCGGGTGCGGATGCGCGGCCACCAGCTCGCCGAGGAAGGCGTTGAGCCGCCCGGTCGGCACCCGGGTCTCCCAGCCCGCGAGGGCCGTCTCGATCGCGGGGACCAGCTTCTCCATATGGCGGCCGGTGCGCGCCGAGACATTGACCCGGGGCGCCCAGGCGATCTGCGCCAGCTCGGTCTCGATCTCGCGCTCCAGGTAGTAGCGGCGCTCCTCGTCGAGGGTGTC
The DNA here is from genome assembly GCF_042800555.1 of Streptomyces sp. NPDC057617. Taxonomy (NCBI): domain Bacteria; kingdom Bacillati; phylum Actinomycetota; class Actinomycetes; order Kitasatosporales; family Streptomycetaceae; genus Streptomyces; species Streptomyces sp. NPDC057617. Next base: position 46,225 of record NZ_JBHVGV010000021.1, read on the forward strand.
CCACTTGTTGTACGCGACGACCAGCGCGCGGCCCGCCTCCACGGCCATCGTGATGATCCGCTGGTCCTGGACGCTGATCGACTCGCTGGTGTCGATCAGGACGACCGCGACCTCGGCCTTCTCGACGGCGGCGGCGGTGCGCAGCGAGGCGTAGTAGTCCGCGCCCTCCTGGAGGTGGACCCGGCGGCGGATGCCGGCCGTGTCGATGAATTTCCAGACCGTGCCGCCCAGTTCGATCAGTTCGTCGACCGGGTCGCGGGTGGTGCCCGCGACCTCGTTGACGACGACGCGCTCCTCGCCCGCGACCTTGTTCAGCAGGGACGATTTGCCGACATTCGGGCGGCCGATGAGCGCGATACGGCGCGGGCCGCCGACCGTCGTGCCGAAGGTCTGCGCCGGGGCGTCGGGCAGGGCTTCGAGGACCGCGTCGAGCATGTCGCCGGTGCCGCGGCCGTGCAGCGAGGAGACCGGGTGGGGCTCGCCGAGCCCGAGCGACCAGAGCGCCGCCGCGTCCGGCTCCCCGCTCGGTCCGTCGACCTTGTTGGCGCAGAGCACGACGGGCTTGCCCGCCTTGCGCAGCAGCCTGACCACGGCCTCGTCGGTGTCGGTCGCGCCGACCGTGGAGTCCACCACGAAGACCACCGCGTCGGCGGCCTCGATCGCGTACTCGGCCTGGGCGGCGACGGAGGCGTCGATGCCGAGGACATCCTGCTCCCAGCCGCCGGTGTCGACGACCTTGAAGCGGCGGCCCGCCCACTCGGCCTCGTAGGTGACCCGGTCGCGGGTGACGCCCGGCTTGTCCTCGACGACCGCCTCACGGCGGCCGATGATCCGGTTGACGAGGGTCGATTTACCGACATTGGGCCGGCCGACGACGGCGAGCACGGGCAGCGGGCCATGGCCGGCCTCGCCGATCGCCCCCTCGACCTCCTCGGCCTCGAAGCCTTCCAGCGCGGCGAGCTCCATGAAGTCCGTGTACTCGGCGTCGCCGAGCTCTCCGTGCTCGTCGGCGGAGTCGATCTGGTCGTTCATGAAGTCCGTACCTCGTTCATCGTGGTCGGTGCGCCGCTGTGCACGGTGCACTACTCAAAAGCCAAGTCTCGCGCACGCTCCCGCGTCGGCCGTCCTGGCGGCCGTGCGAGCGTCGGCGAGCTGATCAACTGCGGACACGCCCTAACGCCCGGTGAGACGCCTGGCGTGCTCCAGGTGCGTGGTCAGGTGCTCCTGGATCCGTACGGTGGCGTCGTCCAGCGCCTTGCGGGTGCGCCGCCCGCTGCCGTCGCCCGCCTCGAAGGCGTCGCCGAAGACGACGTCCACGCGGCTGCGCAGCGCGGGCAGCGCCGGTATCAGCCGGCCCCGGCTCTCCGTACTGCCGAGGACCGCGACCGGCACGATCGGCGCTCCGGACCGTACGGCGAAGTACGCGAGCCCGGCGCGCAGTGAGGCGAAGTCGCCCTCGCCCCTGGTCCCCTCGGGGAAGATGCCCAGCACCCCGCCGGCCTTCAGCACCCCGAGCGCGGCGCCGATCGCGGTGCGGTCGGCGGCGGCGCGGTCCACCTTCACCTGTCCGATCGACCGCAGGAACGGGTCGAGCGGGCCGATGAACGCTTCCTTCTTCACCAGGAAGTGCACCGGGCGGGGCGAGACGCCCATCACCATCGGGCCGTCGATGTTGTGCGAGTGGTTGACGGCCAGTATCACCGGGCCGCTCCCCGGGACGCGCCAGGCGCCCAGCACCCTCGGCTTCCAGAGCCCGTTCATCAGCCCGACGCCGAGACGTCGGCCGACCTCCGCGCCCCGGGCGGACACCGCTCGCTGGGTCGGCCCCGCCGCCTCGGCGGACACCGTGCTCATACGGCCGCCCGCTTCTCCTCGACCAGGCTCACGACCCGCTCGACAACCTGCTGGAGGGTGAGGTCCGTGGTGTCGATCTCGACCGCGTCGGCGGCCTTGGCGAGCGGGGACGTCTTACGGCTGGAGTCGGCCGCGTCCCGCTTGATCAGGGCGTCCTTGGTGGTGGCGACATCGGCCGCCTCCTTGCCGGTCAGCTCGTTGCTGCGGCGGGCGGCGCGGGCCTCCGGGGAGGCGGTGAGGAAGATCTTGACGTCGGCGTCGGGCAGTACGGTCGTACCGATGTCGCGGCCCTCGACCACGATGCCGTTCGGCGCGGCCGCCGCGATGGAGCGCTGCAGCTCGGTGACGACGGCCCGTACCTCGGGCACCGCGCTGACCGCGCTGACCCTGGCGGTGACGTCCTGGGTACGGATCGGGCCCGCGGCGTCCGTGCCGTCGACGGTGATCGTGGGACCGTCCGGGTCCGTGCCCGAGACCACGACCGGCTTGCCGGCGGCGGTCGCGACGGCCACCGCGTCCGTCACATCGACCCCATTGCTGATCATCCACCAGGTCATCGCGCGGTACTGGGCGCCGGTGTCCAGATAGCTCAGCCCGAGCCGGGCGGCCACGGCCTTGGAGGTGCTCGACTTGCCCGTGCCGGAGGGCCCGTCGATGGCGACGATCACAGCGACCGGGGCGGTCCGGGCGGGGGTTGCACCAGTTTCCACGGGGGCGGACACCTTCCTGGTTCTCGGGGTGGATGTGCGGGGACGCACAACGCCCCCGCACAAGGTTACCGAGTGTTCAGTACCGCCCATGCACCCGTTCGGCGGGACGCGGGTGCCCGGCCGCCGCCGCGGTCACTGCCGGATCGACCAGCCGCGTTCCCGCAGGGCCGCCGAGAGCACCGGCGCCGCCGACGGCTCCACCATGAGCTGCGCCAGACCGGCCTGCTGTCCGGTGGCGTGTTCGATACGGACGTCCTCGACGTTGACGCCCGCGCGCCCGGCGTCCGCGAAGATCCGGGCCAGCTCGCCCGGCCGGTCGCTGACGAGCACCGCCACGACCTCGTACGCCGCGGGAGCCGCGCCGTGCTTGCCGGGCACCCGGATCCTGCCCGCGTTGCCGCGCTTCAGGACGTCCTCGATCCCGGCCGCGCCGCCGCGCCGTTTCTCCTCGTCGGAGGACTGGAGCGCGCGCAGCGCCTCGACCGTCTCGCCGAGGTCGGCGGCGACGCCTGCCAGCACATCGGCGACGGGACCGGGGTTCGCGGAGAGGATCTCCACCCACATCGCCGGGTCGGAGGCGGCGATCCGGGTGACATCGCGGATGCCCTGGCCGCAGAGGCGTACGGCCGTCTCGTCGGCCTCCTCCAGCCGGGCGGCAACCATCGACGAGATGAGCTGGGGGGTGTGCGAGACGAGCGCGACCGCCCGGTCGTGCGCGTCGGCGTCCATGACGACGGGCACGGCGCGGCAGAGCGCGACCAGTTCCAGGGCCAGATTGAGCACCTCGGTGTCGGTGTCCCGGGTCGGGGTCAGCACCCAGGGCCGCCCGTCGAACAGGTCGGCGGTCGCGGCCAGCGGGCCCGAGCGCTCCTTGCCTGCCATCGGGTGCGTACCGATGTACGAGGACAGGCCGAGGCCGAGTGCCTCCAGCTCCCGGCGGGGGCCGCCCTTGACGCTGGCCACGTCCAGATAGCCGCGGGCCGTGCCGTGCCGCATGGCCGTGGCCAGGGTGGCCGCGACATGGGTGGGCGGTACGGCGACGACCACGAGGTCGACGGGCCCCTCGGGCGCCTCGTCCGTACCCGCGCCGAGCGCGGCGGCGGTACGGGCCCGGGACGGGTCGTGGTCGCTGAGATGGACGGTGACGCCGCGGCCGGCCAGGGCCAGCGCGGCCGAGGTGCCGATCAGGCCCGTTCCTATGACGAGGGCGGTTCTCACGGGGCGACTCTCACGGGGCTCACAGGGTTCACTGGGCTTGCTGGGCCGGGGCTCACTGGGCGATGTCTTTGCGGAGGGCGGCCGCGGCGCCGAGATAGACGTGCGCGATCTCCGACCTGGGAAGGTCCGACTCGATATGGGCGAGGATACGGACCACACGCGGCAGGGCGCCCTCGATGTCCAGTTCCTGGGCACACAGGAGGGGTACGTCGACGATCCCGAGGCCGCGCGCGGCGGCGGCCGGGAAGTCGCTGTGCAGATCGGGCGTGGCGGTGAACCAGATACTGATCAAATCGTCCGCGGCCAGCTCATTGCGCTCCAGGATCTCCGTGAGCAGCCGCTTGACCTGCTCGTCCATGTGCCCGCGCTCGTCCCGCTCCAACTGCACGGCCCCGCGAACCGCCCGTACCGCCACGCCGCTCTCCCGATCCTCGCCATACCCACCACACGCACCGCACCCACACCCCCGCAGTCCTTCCCGACCAGCGTAAACACCCACGCCCCCACCGGCCTCCGCTGCCTCCCCCGTACGCTCTCGCGCATGACCCGCGAAACACCTGTCCGTCACCTCGACCTGGTGCGCGACCACACCGTGTACTCCTGTGTGATGGGCTCACGCGCCTTCGGACTCGCGACGGAGGACAGCGACACCGACCGGCGCGGGGTGTTCGCGGCCCCGGCGCCGCTGTACTGGCGGTTCGAGAAGCCGCCGACGCATGTGGAGGGCCCGGCCCCGGAGCAGTTCTCGTGGGAGCTTGAGCGCTTCTGCTCGCTCGCGCTGCGCGCCAATCCCAATGTCCTGGAGTGCCTGCACTCCCCGCTGGTCGAGCGGATCGACGACACGGGCCGCGAACTGCTGTCGCTGCGCGACGCGTTCCTGTCCCGCGAGGCGCATCGTACGTTCGTACGCTACGCCGTGGGCCAGCGCAGAAAGCTGGAGGCGGACGTCCGCCAACACGGCGCCCCGCGCTGGAAGCACGCCATGCATCTGCTGCGCCTGCTGGCGAGCTGCCGCGACCTGCTCCGTACGGGCACGCTCACCGTCGACGTCGGCAAGGACCGCGAAGACCTGCTCGCGGTCAAGCGGGGCGAGGTCCCCTGGCCGGAGGTGGAACGCAGAATGACCCGCCTCACAGCAGAGGCCGACGAAGCAGCCCCGCACTCCCCGCTACCCCCCGAACCGGACCACGCCCGCATAGAAGCCTTCCTGATCCGCACCCGCCGCACCTCAGCCCTCCAGACGGACGCGGACGACCAGGTCGTGCAGAGCCTCATACGCGACGGGCGCGTCGGGCAGCCCCGTACCTGACCGCGCCTCCTCCAGTACTGCCCCCAGCGCCTCCACATCCACCCGCAACCGCTCCCGCCCGGGCCCGCCGGCCGGTCCGTGCTCGGCCTCGGCCTTCGCCGCGATCAGCTCCGGCAGATAGCCGGGTGCCGTCACCTCGCCCAGCAGGGTGGGCAGATGCGCCTGTATCTCACCGCTGCGCATGAGGTGGATGCCGGTGAGCAGCGCGCGGAAGGTGTAGAGCAGGGGCTTGAGTTCGCCGGTCTTCTCGAAGAGCCGCCACTGGGTGTTCGCGAAACCCCGGTAGTGGTGGGCGTGGTTGCCGGTCAGCACATCGGGGGCGAGCGCCACCAGCTCCCGGTGTGTGTCGGTGGTGTGCGCGACCAGCGGGGAGAGGAGCTGCTCCAGCACATAGCCGTTGCGGCGCAGCATCAGCCGGGCGAAGGTGCGGAGATCGTGGGTGACGAGGTCCATCTCCACACCGTCCCGGTGCCCTGTCCACGACCGGGTCCCAGTCGGCTCGTCGAGTCCGATCAGCGCGGTGACCGGGAGCAGATGGACGCCCCGCAGGTCCACGTCGGAGTCCCGGCTCGGGAATCCGTACAGGTGCGCCCCGGAGACCGTCGCGAACAGCAGCGGATGGGGCCCCTCCGCGAGGACCGGGGTGAGGTCCGTGGCCGGCAGGCCGGCCTCGCGGAGGCGGGACCGGGCGGGTGTCATGTCCGTACGCATGGGGTCAAGCGTCCCAGAGGGCTCCCAAGGACAGCAGGTCGCTGCGGTATTCGATGCGTTCGGACCATTCCTTGGGCCAGGCGCCCGCGCCCAGGTGGGCGCCGGCGAAGGCGCCGGTGAGGGCGGCGATGGAGTCGGAGTCGCCGCGGGTGCAGGCGGCGCGGCGGAGGGCGGTGACGGGGGCGGTGGGGAAGAGCAGGAAGCAGAGCAGGCCGGTGGCGAGGGCTTCCTCGGCGGTCCAGCCGTCGCCGGTCGCGAGGCAGGGGTCGGTTTCCGGGGATGGGGTGCGCAGGGCTTGCTGGACGCGTTCCAGGGCCGCCAGGCACTCGTCCCAGCCGCGTGCCATGAAGGCCTCGGGCGTCGGGTCGTGCGAGAGGGTCCAGAGATCGCCGAGCCAGCGCTCGTAGTAGCGCTCCCGGTTCTCGTACGCGTACGAACGCAACTGGCCCACCAGACCCAGCGGTTCGCCGCCGTGCGCCAGCAGCCACACGGCACGGGCCGTCAGGTCAGAGGCGGCCAGCGCCGTCGGATGGCCATGGGTGAGCGCCGCCTGCAACTGGGCCGCGCCCGCCCGCTGTTCGTCGCTCAGCCCCGGTACGAGCCCGATCGGCGCGACCCGCATGTTCGCGCCGCACCCCTTGGAACCGATCTGGCTGGCCCGCTGCCAGGGCCGGTCGCTGTCCAGGAGCCGGCACGCCGTCATGCACGTACGGCCCGGCGCGCGGTTGTTGTCCGGCGAGTGGTACCAGGCCACGAACTCGTCCCGTACCGGCCGCTCCAGCCGGTAGGGCCCCAGCACGCCCCGGTCCATCGCCGTCCGGATGCCCCGTGCGAACGCGAGCGTCATCTGTGTGTCGTCGGTGACGACCGCCGGCCTCGGCAGCGCCATCTCCCGCCACGGCCCGCACGTGGCGAGGATCGACGGTACGTCGTTGAACTCGGTCGGGAAGCCCAGGGCGTCGCCGAGCGCGAGCCCGATCAGGGAGCCCGTCGCGGCCTGTTTGGTAATGGTCCTCGCAATGATCACGGCGTCCGTCCTTCCGGTCGATCCGGTCGCAGAAGCGGTGGGTAGAGCGTGGTGGCGGTGCCCGCGCGGTACAGCGCGGCCGGTTTCCCCCGGCCACCGGTCCGGCGCGGCGGTCCCTCCAGCACCTGGACGAACCCGGGCGTGGTGAGCACCTTGCGCCGGAAGTTGGGGCGGTCCAGCTCCACGCCCCAGACGGTTTCGTACACCTGCCGCAGCTCGCCGAGCGTGAACTCGGGCGGGCAGAACGCGGTGGCGATACAGGTGTATTCGAGCTTGGCGCCGACGCGGTCGTACGCGTCGGCGAGGATGTGCTCGTGGTCAAAGGCGAGCGGCCCGCCGGTGCCGTACTCCACCCACCTGGCGTGCGCGGCGTCCCCGCCGCCGCGCGGCTCGGGCAGGTCGGGTACGAGCGCGGTGTACGCGACGGACACGACCCGCATCCTGGGGTCGCGGTCCGGGTCGCTGTACGTCCGTAGCTGCTCCAGATGGAGCGCGCCCGCGGTCCGCTCCGACAGGCCGGTCTCCTCGGCGAGTTCGCGCCGCGCGGCCTGCCCGGCGGACTCGTGGGGCAGTACGAACCCGCCGGGCAGCGCCCAGGCCCCGAGGTAGGGCTCCTGCCCCCGCTCGACGAGCAGCACATGCAGCCGGCCTTCGCGGACGGTGAAGACGGCGAGATCGACGGTGACGGCGAAGGGTACGAAGGCGGAGGGATCGTAGTCGTCGGGAACGCGGACTTCCCGGGCGGCGGGGTGCCCGTTCCTGGCGGCGGGGCCGGCGGCCCCCTCGGGGGCACGCCCGTCCCGGGCGGCCTGGTCCCTCGGCCCATGCGCCTCACGGGCTCCCCGGTCCTCCGGGACACGCCCGCGCCGAACGGCCGAGCCCTCGCGAGCGGCCGGCTCCCGGGCGGCCGGGCCGGCCGCCGGCTCCCCGGAGCCACGCGCCCCGCGCGCCCCCCGCGCCCGCCCGTTCATCGCCGCTCCGGAAGCGGCGGCGCGAAGTGCCAGCCCCGGCCCAGCAGCGCGTCCACCGCCGCGACCGCCGTCGCCAGCCGCTTCTCACGCGCCCCGCTCACCAGCGTGAACTCCCGCCCCGTACGCGCCAGTTCCGCACCGAAACGGGCCGTCATCCACGGGCGCAGCTCCTCGCCCGCGCGCAGGCCGTCGTCCTCGAAGGGGACGCCCTCGTCATCCGTGAGCAGCCACAGATGGTGCGTGTTCAGCGCCGCGATCTCCTCGATCCGAGGATCGCGCCCGCCCAGATACCGCTCCCGCCAGACCGTCGTGGCGAACGAGTCCGTGTCGCAGAACAGCACCGGCGAGCCGGCCCGCGCCGCCGCGTCCTCCCGCGCGTTCTGCCGCTCCGCGATCAGCGGGAAGTCCTCCGCGGCGAACTCGACGTCCTCCCACCGCGCCGACGGCCGCCCGGCCCGCAGCGCGGCCAGCTTCTGCTCGCTGAACTCCCGCCCGTACTCCGGTACGTACTGGGTACGCGCCCAGACCCCGCCGCGCCGCCGGTAGTGATCGGCCAGCGCGAGCGCCAGCGTGGTGGTGCCGGTGGACTCGGCGCCGAGCACCACAACCCGGCGGGTGAGGGCCGCCCGTACCGGCGGGGCGAGGAAGTCCCAGCAGCCGACGGGGTCCTTGCGTACGGCGGTGCCGGAGACCGGGAAGAGCGTACGGTCCGGGTCCACGCACACCGACTCGGCGCCGAACCGCCGCGCCAGCTCCGGACCGTACGGTTCCGAGGTGAAGACCGCGTCCACCCGCTCGGGCACCGCGCCCCGGAAGACGGCCATGTGCGCGTCCCAGACGCCGGAGTCGTGCAGGTCCACCGGAATGTCGTCGACCGCGCCCACCACCCGTACGTCCGGATGGACTTCACGCATCCAGCCGACCCGGTCGGCCAGCGGCACGGACTCCACGGAGGAGGCGCAGACCAGGACGGTCAGCCGGGCGCAGCGGTCCCGTGCCGTACGTACGAGATGGTGGTGACCGGCGTGCGGCGGATAGAACTTGCCGAGCACCAGGCCGTGTTCGAAGGCGCTTCCTCCCCGGCCGACGGCGGGCGCGCTCATACGGCAGTCGCCTCCACCGGCCGGGACGGCGCACCGGCGAGATCCCGGGACCAGTTGCGCAGCCCGGCCACGCACAGCGCCAGGAAGCCGATGTACAGCAGCGAGGTCAGATAGAGGTCCTTGTGCGCGTAGAGCGGGATGTAGACGAGGTCCGCCGCGATCCACAGCCACCACGACTCCAGCCGCTTGCGGCACTGACCGTATGTCGCCATCAGGGACAGCGCGGTGGTCAGGGCGTCCCAGAAGGGCACCGTCGAGTCGGTGGCGCGGCCGAGGAGCAGCGTCAGTCCGAGTGTCCCCACCACCCCCGCCGCGAGCAGCCGGATCCATTCGGTGCGGCTCGTGCGCCGCACCGGCAGGGACGAGCCTGGACCACCCCCGTGGGTCCAGGTCCACCAGCCGTACACGGCGAGGGTGATGAAGACGACCTGTAGGCCGGCGTCGGCGTACAGGCCCGCCTGGGTGAACAGCAGGATGAAGAAAAGGTTGTTGGCGATACCGATCGGCCAGTTGGCGAGGTGCTGACGGGCCACGAGCCATACGCAGAGCGCGCCGCTGCCGAAACCGAGCACCTCGGTCCAGCTCACCGGGGTGTCCAGGACCGTCAGCAGCGGACGCTGCAAGGCATCGAGGATGTCCGCGAGACTCACGCCCGCCTCCTTAATGGTCACTCTGACTATAAAGGCGAACAGGCGTGCCCCACAAGGGAAAAAGCCCGCGGCCTGAGGGCCACGGGCTCTTTCTCAAGGATTTCGGTCAGTCGGCGGTCACAGCCCGACTTCCTTCATCAGCATGCCGACCTCGGTGTTGGTCAGCCGGCGCAGCCAGCCCGACTTCTGATCGCCCAGCGGAATCGGGCCGAAAGACGTCCGTACGAGCCGGTCGACCGGGAACCCGGCCTCCGCCAGCATCCGCCGCACGATGTGCTTGCGGCCCTCGTGGAGCGTGACCTCCACCAGATAGTTCTTGCCGGTGTTCTCGACGACCCGGAAGTGGTCGGCCTTGGCGTAGCCGTCCTCCAACTGGATGCCGTCCTTCAGCCGCTTGCCCAGATCACGCGGCAACGGGCCCTGGATCGCGGCGAGATAGATCTTCTTGACGCCGTACTTGGGGTGGGTGAGACGGTGCGCCAGCTCGCCGTGGTTGGTGAGCAGGATGATGCCCTCGGTCTCGGTGTCGAGCCTGCCGACATGGAAGAGCCGGGTCTCCCGGTTGGTGACATAGTCGCCGAGGGACTGGCGGCCGTCCGGGTCCTCCATGGTGGAGACGACCCCGGCGGGCTTGTTCAGTGCGAAGAAGAGATACGACTGGGTCGCCACGGTCAGCCCGTCGACCTTGATCTCGTCCTTCTCCGGGTCGACCCGCATGCCCTGCTCGACCACGATCTCGCCGTTGACCTCGACGCGCGACTGCTCGATCAGCTCCTCGCAGGCGCGGCGCGAGCCCATACCGGCGCGGGCCAGGACCTTCTGGAGGCGCTCGCCCTCCTGCTCGGCGCCGGGGAAGGTCTTGGGCGTCTTGACGGACGGCCGCTCCGCGTACCGGTCGCGGTTGCGCTGCTCGATCTTGGCGTCCAGCTCGCGGGGGCGCGCGGCGGCTCCCCGGCGCGGGCCGCCGCGGCCGGCGCTCTGCGGGGGCCTGGGACCGCCCTTGGCACCGCCGCGGGCCGCCGCGCCACGGGCGCCGCCGCCCTGCCGGGGACCGCCGCCGGAGGCACCGGCACCACCGGAGCGACGCGCGCCGAGGGGAGCGCCGGACGCACCGGAACCGCCGGACGCACCCGAGCGGCCGACGTCGTAACGGCGCTCCTCGGGGCGGGGGCGCGAGGGCCGCTTCGGCTGGCTGTCCCGGCCGTCCCTGCTGTCCCGGCCGGCGCCGGCGCTCCGCTCTCCCCGGCCGCCACGGTCGTCCCGGGAGCCACGGCCGCCGTCCCTGCTCACCCGGTCGTCGCGGGAGCCCCGGTGGTCGTCACGGGAGCCGCGGGTGTCGCGGGTATCACGGGAGCCGCGGTGGTCGTCCCTGCCGACCCGGTCATCTCTTCCGGCCCGGTCGTCACGGGAGCCCCTGTCGTCCCGGCCGGCCCTGTCGTCCCGGCCGCGCCTGTCGTCCCTCTCGTCCCGGCTCCCCCAGGTGTCCCGCTCGCCCCGGCCGTCCCGGCCCGTCCGGTCGCTCCGGCCCTCCCGGTTGCCGCCGCCGCTGCCGCCTCCGCCGCTCCTGCTGCCGCTTCCGCTGTTCCTGCCACTGCTTCGCATCAAAGTTCCGTCTTGTCGTCTGCGTCGGTATCCGGTGCGTCCGGGTCGAACGACGGAACACCTTCCTGGCTCTCGGCCTCGATCGCGTCCGCCTCGGGGAGGAAGGGCGCGAGCTCCGGAAGTTCGTCCAGGCCCCGCAGGCCCATCCGCTCCAAAAAGTAGTTCGTCGTCCTGTACAGGATCGCACCTGTTTCGGGTTCCGCGCCCGCCTCCTCGACCAGCCCCCGCTGGAGCAGGGTGCGCATGACGCCGTCGCAGTTCACTCCTCGTACCGCGGACACCCGCGAGCGGCTCACCGGCTGGCGGTACGCGACGACCGCAAGGGTCTCCAGCGCGGCCTGGGTGAGCCGGGCCTGCTGGCCGTCCAGTACGAACCCCTCGACGGCCTCCGCGTACTCGGGCCGGGTGTAGAACCGCCAGCCGCCCGCTATCAGCCGCAGCTCGAAGCCCCGGCGCTGGACGGTGTACTCGTCGGCCAGCTCCCGCAGTGCGTCCGCGACGGCCCGGCGGGGGCGGTCGAGGACCTTGGCGAGATGCTCCTCGGTGGCGGGCTCGTCGACGACCATGAGGACCGCCTCCAGGGCGGGCTTGAGATCCAGCTCCGCGACCGTCGCGGCAACGCCGGTCTGCTGCTCGCTCATACCTTCTCCTCGCTTTCGTCGCCCTGCACGTCCCGTTCGGCCCGGGCGCCCGCGCCGTCCCGTACGGCCTGACCGCCCGCCTGACCGTCCGCGCCGCTCCCGTCGCTCTCGTCGCTCCCGCCCGGCACCTGGTCGAACTCGTCCGTCATCGCGGGCACCCCGTCACCGTCCCCGCCCGTCCAGCGGACCATCAGCGGCCCGAGCGCCTCCTCCTGGTCCAGGGCGACGGCCCGCTCCCGGTACAGCTCCAGCAGCGCCAGGAAGCGCGCCACGACGGTGAGCACATCGGCGGCGTCCTCGACGAGCGCCCGGAAGCTGGCCTCGCCGCGCTCCCGCAGCAGCGCGACGACGATCCCCGCCTGTTCCCGTACGGACACCAGCGGCGCGTGGATGTGATCGACGTACACCTGCGGCCTGGGCCTGGGCTGCATCGCCTTCACCGCGAGCGCCGCGAAGCCTTCGGGCCCGACACGGATCACCACCTCGGGAAGCAGTGCGGCGTGATGGGGCTCCAGTCCGACGGTACGGGGGTAGCGCCGCGCCTCCGACTCCAGCCGTCCGCTGAAGATCTCGGCGATCTGTTTGTACGCGCGGTACTGGAGCAGCCGCGCGAAGAGCAGGTCCCGGGCCTCCAGCAGCGCCAGATCCGCCTCGTCCTCCACCTCGGCGGAGGGCAGCAGCCGGGCGGCCTTCAGATCGAGCAGGGTCGCGGCGACGACAAGGAACTCGGTGGTCTGGTCGAGGTCCCAGTCGGGACCCATGGCCCGGATGTGCGCCATGAACTCGTCGGTCACCCTGGACAGCGCGACCTCGGTCACATCCATCTTGTGCTTCGAGATGAGCTGGAGGAGCAGGTCGAAGGGCCCCTCGAAGTTCGCCAGCCGTACGGTGAACCGCCCGTCGTCGGCCTCGGCCTCCGCGGCGCCCTCCTCGGCCGAAGGCGCAGAGGGCTCGGTACGGTCCGGCAGCCGCTCGTCCGACGGCTCCGGCTGCTCCAACGGCTCCGACTGCACAGAAGCAGGCGCAGGCGCGGGCTCAACGGCCCGAACGACCTCAGCAGGTGCAGCGGCCTCCACGGCCACCGGCTCGGACACAGCCACCGGCTCGGGAACGGCCTCCGGCGCAAGCGCGGACTCAGCGGACTCAGCACGCTCAGCGGCCTCCACGGCAGGCGCCGCCGGTGCGGAAGGCGGCACGCCGGGGCCACGGCCCAGCGGGCGGCGGGCTGGCGGGGAAGGCGGCGGCATCGAGGGTCCTGTGGGCGGCGGGCATAGGGGCTGCCCGCGCAGGCTACCCTCAGCGCCCGCGCAGGCGCCGTACGAGGATGCTCGCGTCTCCGCGTGATTCGAGGTCCGCGAGGACCACCGCGACCGCTTCGCGGACGATCCGTCCGCGGTCCACGGCGAGCCCGTGCTCGCCGCGCAGCACCAGCCGCGCGTGCTCCAGGTCCATCAGTTCCTCGGCCGAGACATAGACCGTGATCTTCTCGTCGTGCCGTTCGCGCCCGCTGGGGCGGCGGTTGGCGCCCCGCCCCCGGCGGCGCTGCTGTCCGGCGGACTGCGCGGCCCCGGGGGCCCCGGCCTCCTGTGCCGCCCGGCGCCCCTTCATCGCGGAGGCCGCCTGCTCGGCCCCCGCGGTACGGCTGCGGGGCGCCTCCGGGGAGTCCGTCTCGGCGGCGGTGTGCTCGTCCGGCGGAGCGGGGTGGGTCACGGGCGCGGCCGGGGCGGCCTGGCCCTGCGCCCCCGTCTCGCCCGCCGGGTCGCTCTCCCCGGCCGGCGGCGGTACCCGCGGCTCGCCGTTGGCGTTACGGCGCCGGTCCGCGGGCGAGGAGGACTGGAGCGCCGTCCCCCCGGTCGTACGGAACAGTTCGTCGGCCCCGGGCAGACTCACTCGGCGTGACACCGGGCGAGCACCTCCCTGGCGAGCTGGCGGTACGCGGCGGCGCCGACGGAGTTCGAGGCGTACGTGGTGATGGGCTCACCGGCGACCGTGGTCTCCGGGAAGCGCACGGTCCGTCCGATCACCGTGTGGTACACGTGATCGTCGAAGGCCTCGACGACCCGCGCGAGGACCTCCCGGCTGTGCACCGTGCGGGAGTCGTACATGGTGGCGAGGATGCCGTCCAGCTCCAGTTCGGGGTTGAGCCGCTCCTGGACCTTCTCGATCGTCTCGGTCAGCAGCGCCACCCCGCGCAGTGCGAAGAACTCGCACTCCAGCGGCACGATCACCTTGTGCGCGGCCGTCAGCGCGTTCACGGTCAGCAGACCGAGCGAGGGCTGACAGTCGATCACGATGTAGTCGTAGTCCTGCATCAGCGGCTTGAGCGCCCGCTGGAGCGTGGACTCGCGCGCGACCTCGCTGACGAGCTGCACCTCGGCGGCGGAGAGGTCGATATTGCTGGGCAGCAGGTCCATATTGGGCACGGCGGTCTTCAGGAGCACCTCGTCGGCCGCCATGCCCCGCTCCATGAGCAGGTTGTAGACGGTGAGGTCCAGCTCCATCGGGTTCACACCGAGACCGACCGACAGGGCTCCCTGCGGGTCGAAGTCGACGAGCAGCACACGCCGGCCGTACTCCGCGAGCGCGGCACCCAGATTGATGGTCGACGTCGTCTTGCCGACGCCGCCCTTCTGGTTGCACATCGCGATGATCTTCGCGGGGCCGTGGTCGGTGAGCGGGCCCGGGATAGGGAAGTACGGCAGGGGACGACCGGTCGGGCCGATCCGCTCGCGGCGCTGGCGTGCGGCGTCGGGGGCGAGAGTGGCCGCGTACTCGGGATCCGGCTCGTACTCGGCGTCTGGGTCGTAGAAGTGCCCCTCGGGCACCTCGTCGTAGTCGGCGAATGGAGTGGACTCTCGGCCACCCTCGTTGCCGGCCATGGCGTTCACGTGTTGGCCGTCCATCATCTGGTGGGCTGTCGTCATGTGCTGGTGGGTGGCGAAGGTGCGGACAGCTACGGAGCCGACAGCCTCGAACCCGGACGACGGGCTCTGGCCCCTCACCGGCATTCCTGGTTGACCACCCCCGGGAGTAAATGTCGACTCATTCACAAGTCGTCTTACCTCCTTGGACGGGACCAGGAAACTTATCGATAGGTCAGCGTGGCACCATGCCGACGGTTGGCGACTCTATGGCGTGTCACCGGTCCGCAGCAACACAATCCGCCGGACCCGGCCCGATGTGTCGGCAACGGAACATCCCGCTGTCAAGGGCGCACAAGCCTCTCATCAAGGCATGGTCCGCACCGTGCACGGCTCCGCGAATCGGGGAAAAGGTTACGTTCGAGGCGAGTTGACCGCTCGTTCGGAGGTGTCCGCGCACACGTCCGGCCGGACCTTGCCGATCAAGGTCCGGCCGTTGGCGCGATGTTGACGTCACAAGTTGACGCATCAGCCCAGAAGCGCGCTCAATTCGGCGTGATCCAGTCCATGCGCCTCGGCCACCTCACGGTAAACCACCTGGCCTTCATGCGTGTTGAGCCCCTTGGCGAGGGCCGGGTCCCGGCGCAGCGCCTCGCACCAGCCGTGGTCCGCCAGCTCCACGATGTACGGAAGCGTGGCGTTGGTCAGCGCGTACGTGGAGGTGTGGGGCACGGCGCCGGGCATATTGGCGACGCAGTAGAACACCGAGCCATGGACCGGGAAAGTCGGCTCGGCGTGGGTCGTCGGCCGTGAGTCCTCGAAGCAGCCGCCCTGATCAATCGCAATGTCGACAAGTACACTTCCGGGCTTCATGGTGGCGACCAGCTCGTTGGTGACGAGCTTGGGCGCCTTCGCGCCGGGGATGAGGACCGCCCCGATGACAAGGTCGGCGTCGGCGACCGCCCGCTCCAGTTCGAAGGCGTTGGAGACGATGGTCTGCACCGCGGTGCCGAAGATCCGGTCGGCCTCGCGCAGCTTGTTGATGTCGCGGTCGAGCAGGGTCACATGGAAGCCCATGCCGACGGCGATCTGGGTGGCGTTCCAGCCGGAGACCCCGCCGCCGATGACCACGGCCCGGCCGGCCGCCGTACCGGGCACTCCGCCCGGCAGGACACCGCGCCCGCCGGCCGAGCGCATCAGGTGGTACGCGCCGACCTGCGGGGCCAGCCGCCCCGCGACCTCGGACATCGGGGCCAGCAGCGGCAGCGCGCGCCCCGCGGTCTCGACCGTCTCGTACGCGATGGCTGTGACGCCCGAGTCCAGCAGGGCGTCGGTGCAGGCGCGGGACGCGGCGAGGTGGAGATAGGTGAAGAGCGTCTGGCCCTTGCGGAGCCGGTGGTACTCCTCGGCGATCGGCTCCTTGACCTTCAGCAGCAGCTCCGCGGCGGCCCAGACCTCGTCGGCGGTGGCCAGGATCCGGGCGCCGGCCGCGGTGAACTCGTCGTCCGTGATCGAGGAGCCGGCGCCGGCGTTCCGCTCGATGACGACCTCATGGCCGTGGCGCACCAGCTCGTGCACACCGGCGGGGGTGATGGCCACCCGGAACTCGTTGTTCTTGACCTCTCGGGGGATACCGACCAACACGGCAGATCACGGTCCTCGACTCAGGGCACTGCGGGCGCAATGCCACAGGGACCGGAGCGCGGGACAGCGCACCGGTGCACACCGCTTCTTTGCGGCAGAGCCAGTCTAATGAAGGATTTCCCGCTGTCTAGCCTTGCAAAGTATTATTGGCCAGCCGGAGCACTGCGGATTTCGTAGGTGTTTCCTTCCAATTCCAGCAATCGTTCGGCCGCGGACCGGTGCAGTCTGGCAGCGGTCGGGTCGCCGAGCCGGTCCAGGGTGTCCGCCGCGCGGAGCCGGAGCGCCGCCTGCAACCGGTCGTCCCCGGCCAGCCGCGCCCACTCGACGGCCTCCTGACAGGTACGCAGGGATTCCTGCGGCCGGCCCGCGTACTCCTGGACCCGCGCCACTTCGCTCAACGCCCGTGCCTGGCCGGGGAGATCGCGCAGCCGGCGGTAGAGGGCGACGGCGGACCGCCAGTTGCGGAGCGCCTCGCCGTAGTGGCCGGCGTACGTGTGGACGGTGCCGATCCGGCCGTACAGCCGGGCCGCGTCGGCGCGTTCGCCCCTGCTGAGGCGCTGGGCGAGGGCCCTGCCGTACCAGTCGGCGGCCCGCTGCCAGTCCTGGAGATCCTGGTGCGCGCCGCCTACGGATTCCATCGCGCGGCCGGTCGCGTAGAGATCGTTCGCGGCCCGTCCGGCGTCCAGCGCGGCGCGGTAGCGGGCGAGCGCGTCATGGGTACGGCCGGTCTGGGCGTCCAGATCGCCGATGTTCAGCAGCGCGGCGGCCTGCTCGCGGTGCAGCTCGCGCCGCTCCGCGATATCGAGGACGAGCTGGTGGAGCCCGTACAGCTCGGGCGCGGCGGCCTCGGTGCCGCGGTGCGCGGCCAGCGCCCTGACCAGCGCGGCGACCAGCCGGCGGGCCAGGGTGTCCAGCTCGCCGTCGGCGACCGCGAGCCGGGCGGCGGCCAGCAGGGCGGGCTGCCGGGAGGTCAGCCACTCGTCCGCGGCGGCGGCCGTCGGGAAACGCAGCGAGCGGGGCAGCCCGGCCAGCCGTTTGCGGGCCGGGGAGCCGTCGGGCTCGGTGATGGCCCGGCAGGACTGGAGCAGCCGTACGGTCCGCTCCAGCATCCGCGCCCGCGCGAGCTGCACCTCGGCGTCCCGGTCCTTCGTCTCCAGCAGATCGCGCAGCAGCGGTACGAGACAGCCGGGCACCAGATACCGCTCGTCCGGGGCCCGCTCACCCGCCGCCGGGTCGCCGGCCCGGCGCAGCAGCCCCAGCGCCGTGAAGTCGCCGAGCATGCTCCTGGCGGCCGACACCGAGCAGCCTGCCAGCGCGGAGGCGGTGTGCGCGTCCACGAACCCGGCGGGGGCCAGCGCCAGCAGCCGCAGGATCCGGGCGGAGGGCCCCGGCAGCGACTCGTACACAAGCTGGAAGGCACGGGCGAGCGGCCGGTCGCCGACGGGCCGCTCGGGGTCGTGCGGGAGGGCACGCAGCCGCTTGGCCGCGTCGGCGACGGAGGCGGTGGGGCGGGCGGCGAGCCAGCCGCCGGCCAGGACGAGCGCGGCGGGCTGGCCGCCGCACTCCTCGGCGAGGGACTCGGCGGCCTGCGGATCGACGGTGATCCGGACGGCACCGGTGAACCGGACCAGCAGCTCGATGGCGGCCTTGGCGTCCATGCCGCCGAGGGTGCACGGGCGGACATCGGGGATTCCGGTGAGCGGGCCCCGTGACACGGCGACGACCAGGCAGTCGGGGTTGTCGGGTACGAGCGGGTCGACCTGCTCGGCGTCGACGGCGTCGTCGAGGAGCAGCAGCACCCGCCGTACCGCCAGGGTCTCCCGCACCATCTGGGACAGCTCGTCCTCCCCGGCGCCGGGCGGGGTGGGGACCCCGAACGCGCCGAGGATCTCGCGTGCCGTGCGCTCGGTCGGTACGGGGTCGCCGCCGGGTTCGGTCAGCCGTGTCCGTACGAGCCCGTCCGGATAGCGGTCGCGCACCTGCGCGGCCAGCTCCTCGGCCAGCGCGGTGCGCCCGGCTCCGGGCCGCCCGGCGATGAGCAGCACCCGCGCGCGGGGCTCCTTGCGTCCGGAGATGGTATTGAGCCCGGCCCGCTCGATGTCCCCGCGCAGGGCCTTGAGCTCCCGCCCCCGCCCGGCGAACTCCCGGGCCCCGGCGCTGCCTGTTGTGCCGGGTCCGGTACCGGTACCGCTGATACGGGCATCGCCGGTCCCGGACTCCCGGGCTTCCGGGCCACCGGTGCGCCCGGGACCGGTGGCGGGCTCCCGGACCCCGGCCGTCACGCTCGCGGATGCGGTCCCGGTACCGCCGGTACGAGCACTGCTACTCCCCGCCTCACCGTCGCCGGAGCGGCCGGATCCGGCAGCGGTCTCTTCCGGCTCGGTCCCGGCGGCGGTACGGGCTTCCGCTCCGGCCGGGGCTTCGTCCGTACGGGCATCCGCGGCCCCGTCCGTACCGGACTCCGCGGGCGACTCCTCCGCGGGCGGCTCCTTCGCAGGCGTACCGCCCGGCTCGGAGGCCCGGCGGCGCAGAAGCGGAAGGCGGCGGCGTCTGGCCGGGGCGGGCGGACCGTGCTCACTGGCCGTCGCTTCCTCGGAAGTCTCCGGGGGCTTCACCCGGGCCGTACCTTTCGTCTTGGAACCGCTCTTCGGCGGCTTCGCCCCACCCGGCCTGAACCGGCCCCGGCGCTTGGCCGCCGGAGCGTCGGATTCGTTCGCCGGAGCGGTGTCCGGCCGCGCGTCGGCGGAGGCGGCGCCGCCTGCCTGGCCGTCGTTCTTCCCCGTGGCGCCCGTACGGCCGGAGCCGTCCACATCCACCGCCTGATCCGTCACGGGCCACGCTCCGTCCGCCTGCGCACGAGCCGAGCCCGGCGGGTCTCCGCACGGGCGGTCCGAGCGTAGTTCACTCTCTGCGACGGACCCGGTGGAGCGCGGCCGACCGATCACCCAATCCCTCAATCGGATCAGTCGTATCGTCAGACCGAAAGATCAACAGATCGACGGACCCGCGGAAGAACGGCCCTCAGGACTCGAACGGCCGTGCCGGCCAGGGCGCGTCCGCCGGCCGCAGCGCCTCGACGCCCTCC
This sequence comes from Streptomyces sp. NPDC057617, assembly GCF_042800555.1. NCBI lineage: Bacteria > Bacillati > Actinomycetota > Actinomycetes > Kitasatosporales > Streptomycetaceae > Streptomyces > Streptomyces sp. NPDC057617. Next base: position 65,611 of record NZ_JBHVGV010000021.1, read on the forward strand.
CCCGCCAGCGCCGCGCCCAGCGCCAGCACCCCCACCACCAGACAGTTGTTGTGCAGCTCGCCCGCGAGCACCCCCCGGGTCAGCTCCCCCAGCTCCACCCGCGCCAGCTCCATGTCCGCCTCCTCGTCGGAGACCTCGAAGCGCTCCCCGTCCGCCTCGGACAGATCGCGCGCGAGGAAGATCCGTACCGCCTCGTCGCAGCCGCCCGGCGTGGTGTAGAGGTCCGTCAGCACCCGCCAGTCCTCGGCCTTGACATGCGCCTCCTCGTACAGCTCCCGCTGCGCCGCGTGCAGCGGGTTCTCGCCGGGTACGTCGAGGAGCCCGGCCGGGATCTCCCACAGCTTCTGGCGGACGGGGTGGCGGTACTGGCGCAGTACGAGCACCCGGCCCGCACCGTCCAGCGCGAGAATCGCCACGGACCCGGGGTGGACCTGGTAGTCACGCGAGACGACCGTGCCGTCCGGCATGACCACGTCGTCCGTACGGACACTGGTCTTGTTGCCGCGGAAAGGCGTCCTGGTCGCGGTGACCCGCCACTCCTCGGGGGCGTCCTTGATGGTCATGAAAGCGTCCTCCCACACAGCGGCGCACACGCGGAAATCCGGGGCCGAGAAGCCGTACGACCCGCACGCCCGTCGCCCCCGGCTCCCACCGTATCGCCTGGATCCCGGTCGCCCGGACCGGCCGGACAGTACCTACGACAGCACCTACGCCTTGGCGGCCACGCGCCCGTCCGCCCCGGTCTCCGCGTCCTGACGGCGTGCCACCGCGGCCTTCACCAGACCGGTGAAGAGCGGATGCGGCCGGGTCGGCCGGGAGCGCAGCTCGGGGTGCGCCTGGGTGGCGACCAGATAGGGGTGGGTGGTGCGCGGGTACTCGACGTACTCGACCAGCTTGTTGTCGGGAGAGGTGCCCGAGAAGACCAGACCGGCCTTCTTCTCCAGCTCCGCGCGGTAGGCGTTGTTCACCTCGTAGCGGTGGCGGTGGCGCTCCTCCACATACGGCTGGTCGCCGTAGACCTCACGCACGATCGAGCCCTCGGCGAGCTTCGCCGGATAGAGGCCGAGCCGCATCGTGCCGCCCAGGTCCCCCGCGCCCTCCACATAGGCGAGCTGCTCCTCCATGGTGGAGATCACCGGGTGGGCGGTGCCGGAGTCGAACTCGGTGGAGTTGGCGTCGGGGATCCCCGCGACATGGCGCGCGGCCTCGATCACGATGCACTGGAGTCCCAGACACAGCCCCAGCAGCGGGACCTTGTGCTCGCGCGCGTACTGGATCGCGCCAACTTTTCCGGTCACCCCGCGCTCGCCGAAGCCGCCGGGGATCAGGATGCCGTCCGCGTCCGCGAGCTGTCTCGCCGCGCCCGCCGGGGTCTTGCAGTCGTCCGAGGTGACCCATTTGACCTTGACCCGCGCCTTGTTGGCGAAGCCGCCCGCGCGCAACGCCTCGGTCACCGACAGATAGGCGTCGGGCAGGTCGATGTACTTGCCGACCAGCGCGATCGTCACCTCGTGGTCGGGGTTGTGGACCCGGTCCAGCAGGTCGTCCCAGACCGTCCAGTCGACATCGCGGAACGGCAGGTCCAGCTTGCGTACGACATAGGCGTCCAGGCCCTCGGTGTGCAGCACCTTGGGGATGTCGTAGATCGACTTGGCGTCCACACAGGCCACCACCGCGGCCTCGTCGACATCGCACATCAGCGAGATCTTGCGCTTGATGGGCAGCGGTACGTCCCGGTCGGCGCGGAGCACGATCGCGTCCGGCTGGATACCGATGTTGCGCAGGGCCGCGACCGAGTGCTGGGTCGGCTTGGTCTTCAGCTCGCCTGAGGGGCCGATGTAGGGCAGCAGCGAGATGTGCACGACGAAAACGTTGTCCCGGCCGACCTCGTGCCGTACCTGGCGGACCGTCTCCAGGAACGGCAGCGACTCGATGTCGCCGACCGTGCCGCCGACCTCCGTGATGACGACATCGACATCGTCGGTCGCCATCCGCCGGATCCGGTGCTTGATCTCGTTGGTGATGTGCGGGATGACCTGGACCGTGTCGCCCAGATACTCGCCGCGCCGCTCCTTGGCGATCACCTGGGAGTAGATCTGGCCGGTGGTGACATTGGCGGAGCCGTCGAGGTCCACATCGAGGAAGCGTTCGTAGTGCCCGATGTCCAGATCGGTCTCGGCGCCGTCGTTGGTGACGAACACCTCACCGTGCTGGAACGGGTTCATCGTGCCGGGGTCGACGTTCAGATACGGGTCGAGCTTCTGCATGGTCACCCGCAGACCGCGCGCCTTGAGCAGCGCACCCAGGCTGGAGGCGGTCAGGCCCTTGCCGAGGGAGGACGCCACACCCCCGGTGACGAAGATGTGCTTGGTCGTCGGGGATGTCGAGGATCGGTGCGGCATGGCCAAGAGGGGGCTCCCGTGGTCGCGGTCTGGGGTGCGTACCGGTGTCCCTGCCGAAGAGGGGAGGGACTTCCGTCGCTGCGGGGTCGGTGCCCCTTTCGCGTCGCAGGGAGTCCACCGGTCCACGGGCTACCAGGGTATCAGCGACGCACCGAGGCCGGTCCCGGCCACGCGTCGCCCCGCCTCCCACACCTGTTCTCACGTGTCACCCTTTGTCCCGGGACTCACCCTTGGCCACGATGTTCGTCGGACCGATGTTGCCGGGACCGTGGCACAGAACTCCCAGGTGCGTCGTATCCTGCTCGGACGTTCGCTGCCGAGTCCGGCCGGCATCGGCACACCCCGCCCGATTTCCCGGAAGATGAGCTCGTCAACGACCCTTGACCGAAGTACACCGAAGTACGCGCCCCGCGGGGCGGACGTGGCCGTTCGACTGGAGATGCACGTGGCCGGGCGCATCGAGGATTACGCACTCATCGGAGACATGCAGACCGCTGCCCTGGTCTGCCGGGACGGCACAGTCGACTGGCTGTGCCTGCCCCGCTTCGACTCCCACGCCGTGTTCGCGGCGCTGCTCGGCACCGATGAGCACGGTTTCTGGCGGCTGGGCCCCGCGCACCCCGCGGGGTCCGCACCGCCGCGGGCGGCCAGGCGCCGCTACCGCGGGGACTCCCTGATCCTCGAATCCGAGTGGGACACCCCGCGCGGCACGGTGCGCGTGACGGACTTCATGCCGCCGCGCGACGGTGCCCCGCAGGTGATCAGGATCGTGGAAGGCATCAGCGGCCGGGTGCCGATGCGCTCGGCGCTGCGGATGCGGTTCAGCTACGGACGTGTGGTGCCGTGGGTGCACAAGGTGGACAACCGTACGGTCGCGGTCGCCGGGCCCGACTCGGTCTGGCTGGACACCACCGCCGAGACATACGGCAAGGACCTCACCACCTACTCCGACTTCACCGTGGCACCGGGCGACCGGATCGCCTTCACGATCAGCTGGCAGCCCTCGCACCGGCAGCCGCCCGCGCTGCCGGACCCGGAGGGCTCGCTGGAGGCGACCTCCGACTTCTGGCGCGAGTGGGTCGAGCACTGCACGTACCACGGCCCCTACCGCGAGGCCGTGATCCGCTCGCTGATCACGCTCAAGGCCCTGACGTACGCGCCGACGGGCGGCATCGTGGCCGCGCCGACGACCTCGCTGCCGGAGGAGATCGGCGGCGTACGGAACTGGGACTACCGCTACACCTGGCTCCGCGACGCCGCGATCACCCTCTCCTCGCTGCTGCGCACCGGCTACCGCGAGGAGGCCCGCGCCTGGCGCGAATGGCTGCTGCGCGCCGTCGCCGGCGACCCGGAGAACCTCCAGATCATGTACGGGATCGCGGGCGAACGGGAGCTGGGCGAGGCCGAGCTGGACTGGCTGCCGGGCTATGAGCGCTCGGGCCCGGTCCGGGTCGGCAACGGCGCGGCGCATCAGCTCCAGCTCGATGTGTACGGCGAGGTCACCGAGGCACTGCACCTCGCGCACATGACGGGCCTGGCCCGCAACGACTACGCCTCGGTGCTCCAGCTCAAGCTGATCCGCTATCTGGAGAAGCACTGGGACCAGCCCGACGAGGGCATCTGGGAGGTCCGCGGGCCGCGCAGACACTTCGTGCACTCCAAGGTGATGGCCTGGGTCGCGGTGGACCGCACGATCAAGCTGATCGAGTCGGGCGACGCCGACGGGCCGCTGGAGCGGTGGCGGGAGATGCGGGACGACATCCACCGCGATGTCTGCGAGAAGGGGTACGACAAGGAGCGGAACACCTTCACGCAGTCGTACGGCTCCAAGGAACTGGACGCCTCGCTGCTCCTCATCCCGCAGATGGGCTTTCTGCCGCCGGACGACAAGCGGGTCATCGGCACGATCGAGGCGATCCAGCGCGAGCTGTCCACCGAGGACGGGTTCGTCATGCGGTATCCGACCTCGGGCGAGGAAACAGGCGTGGACGGTCTGGCGGGCGACGAAGGCGCCTTCCTCGCCTGCTCGTTCTGGCTGGCCGACGACCTCGCGATGATCGGGCGGGTCGAGGAGGCGCGCAAGCTCTTCGAGAAGCTGCTGGCGCTGCGGAACGATCTGGGGCTGCTCGCGGAGGAGTGGGACCCGAGGCTCCAGCGCCAGGTGGGGAACTTCCCGCAGGCGTTCAGCCATGTGCCGCTGATCGACACGGCGCTGCGGCTGACGGCGTCGGGGGCGTACGGAGGCTGACAGCGGGCCGTGGGTCCGGCTGTAAGGGCCGGGGCGGGGGCAGTGTGCCCTTCGTCCCGGCTCCGCTCTTGAGGCGGGTGCTTCGGGGGTGCTCGGGGCCCGTCGGCGCTCCGGGGACGGGCATTTCCTGTGCCGGGAGCGAGTGTTTCCTGTGTCGGAAGCAAGTGTTTCTTGTGCGGCGTGACCGCGGGTAGCCTCCGGCTTCATGGACAGTCAGGGCGGTATCACCGTACGGCGGGCGCTCGGCCTGCCCGGACTGCGCGGTGGTCTCCCCGAGGTCGTGGCCTGCGCGGACGAACTGGACCGTACGGTGCGCTGGGTGCACGCCGGCGAGGTCCCGAACATCGCCTCGCTGCTCAAGGGCGGCGAACTGCTCCTCACCACCGGGCTCGGTCTGGGCACCCGCCCCGCCGACCAGCGCGCCTTCGTCCGGACGCTCGCGGACCGGGGGATCGCGGCACTGGTGGTGGAGCTGGGGCCGCGGTTCGGCCGGCTGCCGGCGGCGATCGTGGAGACGGCCAGGGCGGCCGGGCTGCCGCTCGTACAGCTCCACCGCGAGGTGCCCTTCGTCTCGGTGACCGAAGAGGTGCACACCGAGATCGTGAACGGCCATTACGCGCTGCTGCGGCGGGCCGAGGAGGTCCACCGCGCGTGCACACAGGCGCTGCTGGACGGGGGCGGGGTGGAGCGGGTGCTCCGGATCCTCGCGGACTTCGCGGGCAACCCGGTCTTCCTGGAGACGGCCGAGGGGCGGCTGCTGTACGCGGCGACGCCCGGCTCGGGCCCGGCCGCCGCCGATCCGCTCCAGATCTGGGAGGGGCTGCGCGGCCGACGGGAGGCGCGCGAGGCCGGGCCGCCGGCGGGGGCGGTGCTGGTGGACGTGCCGGGCGGCGGCCATGGCACGGGTGCGGTACGGGCCCGGCTGGTGCTGCCCGCCGTCTCCGCTCCGCCGCTGCCGGTGCACCGGATGGCGGCCGAGCGCGCGGCGGGGATGCTGGCGGTCGTCCTGATGCAGGCGCGCCAGGAGGAGGAGCTGGCGGCCCGGGGCCGCGGCGACTTCCTGACCGATCTGGCGGAGGGCCGCATCCGCGCCGAGGACGCGCCCGCGCAGGCCAGGGTGCTGGGCTTCAGGCCGGGCGAGGGGCCGCTGCTGCCGGTGGTGATGAAGCTGGACCCCGAACCCCTGCCGCCCGGCGACTGGGCACCGCTGGCGCGGGCGGTGCTGGAGGAGCTGGCGTCGGTGGGGGTGCCGGTGCTGCTGGGCCTACGGCCCGTGGAGGGCCGGGTTCCGCTGCTGGTGGGGCTGGACTCCGAGTCCGTACGTATGGCGGTGGCCGACCGGGTAGCGACGGCTCTGCGCTCCGGTGTGGCGCGGGCCGGTCTCGAACGCGCCGGCGCGCGCCCGCCCGTGGTGGTCGTCGGGGCCGCGGGCGGCTGGGCGGCGGCGAGCGCGGGGCTGCGGCACGCGGCGGAGACCGCGACGGCGGCGCAGGGTCTGCCGGAACGTCCCTGGTACGACGCCCGCCGTCTCGACATCGACCTGCTGCTGTGGCGGCTGCGCGAGCACCCGGACCTGGCGGCCTTCGTGCACCGCGCGATCGGCCCCCTCCGCGACCACGACCGCGCCTCGCGGCCCGCGCTGCTCCCCACCCTGGAGGCCTATCTGGCGCACGCGGGCCGCAAGGCGGAGACGGCGCGCGAACTCCATCTGAACCGCCAGACGCTGTACAACCGGCTGTCCCGTATCGCCGATCTGCTGGGCATGGATCTGGACGATCCGGAGACGGTCCTGACGCTGAGCCTGGCGCTACGGGCGAGGCGGCACGCGGGGTAGGCGCGCGAGGCTTCAGCGACGGCGGCTTCGGCGGCGCGGGCTTCGGACTTCAGCGGCGGGGGCCTTCAGCGGCGGGGCGCCTGGGCCAGTTCGTCGTAGACGCACAGCACCTGCGCGATGGTCTCGTCCTCCGTCGGCCAGGTCTCCGCCTGCGCCCGGCCGGCCGTCGTGAGCCAGTCCCTGCGGTCCGGGTCGCCGAGGAGCCGTACCACCGCGTCCGAGAGGGCCGCGGCATTTCCGTACGGTACGAGTTCCGCCGCGTCACCGACCAGTTCGGGGACCCCGCCGACGGCCGTGGCCACCAGCGGTACGCCGAGCCGCAGCGCCTCCTGCGCGAGGACCGAGCGGGCCTCCCAGCGGCTGGGCAGCAGCGCGATGTCCGCGGCGGCGAGGAGTTCGGCGATGTCGTCGCGCCGGCCGATGAGCCGTACGGGCAGGCCCTCCGCGTCGATACGGCGCTGGAGCCGCCCGCGCTCCCGGCCCTCGCCCGCGATGGCGAGCAGCGGGGCGGGGTCGAGGGCGCGCCAGGTGGCGGCCGCGTCCAGCAGTATGTCGTACCCCTGCTCCGGTGTGAGGCTGCCCACAGCCATCAGCAACGGGCGCTCGACCGCGCCCAGTTCGGCACGGGCCTTGCTCTCCGGGCCGCCGGGGCGCGTGTTCGGCGCGGGCAGCGCGACCGGCGCGAGACGGGCGTCGCGGGCGCCCCTGCTGCGCGCCCGGTCGACCAGTTCGGACGAGGTGCCGAGCACAACGGCCGCCGCTTTCACGGCCCTTCGCTCCAGCAGGCGTACGAGATGGGCGCGCGCCCCCTCCACCTGCGCGCGGGTGTGCCACGTCACCACCAGCGGTATCCGCTGCCCGCCGAGCGCGATCGCGGCGCGTACGGCTGCGTTCAGCCCATGCGCGTGCACGACGTCCGCGCCGGCGCACGCGGCGCGCAGGGTCGCGACGGAGGCGGGGTCTCCACGCCGGGGTACGGCGACGTGGTGCGCCCCCGAGCCGCCGAAGTCATAGGCGCGGTCGACGTCCACGGGGGCGCATACGGTGACGCGCACGCCCCGGGCGACCAGGCCCGCCGCCAACGACCGAACGTGCGCGCTGCTGCCTGCGCTGCCACCGCCGAGTACCTGGACCGTACGCAGTTGTGTCACGTGGTCAAGGCTCCTGAATCGGAAACGGGGACGCCGTCAAGAATGCCAGCCCGCACACCCGTTCCGTCACCACGGCCCCCCACTTCCGCGCCCCACCGGGCCGAATACCCCGGCGGACCACCCACACGGGTGAACGTGCACGCATATCCAGCCCGTCCGGCGTTTGAGGACGGAACCGCCCGCCCCGGTGCCGGGTGCGCGAAATCAAGCCCGTCCGGCGATTGAGGACACAGGGAGGCGCAACCGGCACCACGGCGCCTAGCCGGGAGGCGTCCTCGCTGAGGCCAGGAGTTCTTCCGCGTGCGCCCTCGCCGTTTCCGAGTCCTCCTGGCCCGCCAGCATCCGCGACAGCTCCCGTACCCGGTCCTCCCCCTCCAACACCGTCACCCCCGACCGCGTCACCGAGCCGTCGTTCGTCTTCTTCACCAGAAGCTGGCGGTCCGCGAACGCCGCGACCTGCGGAAGGTGTGTCACCACCACCACCTGCGCGGACGCCGCGAGCTTCGCGAGCCGGCGGCCGACCTCGACCGCCGCCTTGCCGCCGACGCCCGCGTCGACCTCGTCGAAGAGATACGTCGGCACGGGATCGGACCCCGCGAAGACCACCTCCACCGCGAGCATCACCCGCGACAGCTCACCGCCCGACGCGCCCTTGCCGATCGGCCGGGGCTGGGCGCCCGGGTGGGGGGCCAGGAGGAGTTCGACCTCGTCGGCGCCGTGCGGCCCGTACATCACGGAGCGCCCGCCCACCTCGACGCCGGACAGCTCGTCCGCGGACTCGGTCTGGCGGATGTCGAACGAAACGCGCGCGTGCGGCATCGCCAGCGACGCCAGCTCGGCCGTGACCGCGTCGGCGAAGCGCGCCGCGGCCTCGGTGCGGGCGTCGGTCAACGCCTGGGCGAGGCCGGACAGTTCGGAGCGCAGCGCGTCCCGCTCGGCCGTCAGCTCCGCGATCCGGTCGTCGTCGCTCTCCAGCTCCGTGAGCCGCGCCGCGCTCTCCTCCGCCCAGGCCAGCACCGCCGCGATGTCCTCGCCGTACTTGCGGACAAGGGCGTTGAGCGCGGCCCGCCGCTCCTCCACCGCGGCCAGCCGCAGCGGATCGGCGTCCAGATTGTCCGCGTAACCGGCCAGTTCGCCCGCCACGTCCGCCAGCAGGATGGAGATCTCCCCCATCCGGTCGGCCAGCCCGGCGAGCGCCGGGTCGTGGGACCGTACGGCCTCCAGCGCCCGCCCCGCGCCCGCGACCAGTGTCGTCGCGTCGACGCCCTCCGGGTCCTCGGGATTGCCCGCGAGCGCGCCGTGCGCCACGGCCGCCGCGGACGCCAGCGCCTCCGCGTGCCCGAGCCGCTCCGCCTCCGCGGCCAGCTCGGTGTCCTCGCCCGCGCGCGGTTCGACGGCCGCGACCTCGTTCAGCCCGAAGCGCAGCAGATCGGCCTCCTGCGCGCGCTCACGGGCCCGCGTGGTCAGCTCCTCCAGCTCCACGGCGGCGGCCCGCAGCCTCCGGTACGCCACGGTGTACGCGGCGTGGGGCGCGGCGACCGCGTCGCCCGCGTACCGGTCGAGGGCCTTCCGCTGCCGCGCGGGCCGCAGCAGCCCCTGCTGGTCGGTCTGGCCGTGCACCGCGACCAGATCGTCCGCCAGCTCCGCCAGCACACCCACCGGCACCGAACGCCCGCCCAGGTGCGCCCGCGAGCGCCCCTCGGCGGAGACGGTCCTGCTGATCAGCAGCGTCCCGTCCTCCAGCTCCGCCCCGGCCTCCTCGGCCCGTATGGCCGCGGGCGCGCCCGCGGCCATGGTGAGCCGGCCCTCGACGACCGCCGACTTCGCGCCGATCCGTACCAGCGCCGGATCGGCCCGGCCGCCGAGCAGCAGTCCCAGACTGGTGACGACCATGGTCTTGCCCGCGCCTGTCTCACCGGTCACCGCGGTGAAGCCTGGCGACAGCTCGACGACCGCGTCGTCGATGACCCCGAGCGACCGTATCCGCATCTCCTCCAACACGGTCATGACCATACGAGGTCCGGACCCCGCCGCGCGACGGCCCCCACCCGAGGTTCCCCCGCCCGTGCTCAGTGGGGCGCCCCTCGCCAGCCCGACACCGGCAGCGCGAACTTGGCCACCAGCCGGTCCGCGAACGACGCGTGGTGCAGCCGCGCCAGCCGTACGGGCACCGCTCCGCGCCGTACCTCGACCCGGGCGCCCCGGGGCAGCTCGACGGTTCTGCGCCCGTCGCACCACAGCACCCCGTTCGGCGTGTGCGCCTGCACCTCCACCGCGAGCACCGTGGTCGGCGAGGTGACCAGCGGCTTGGCGAACAGGGCATGGGCGCTGATCGGGACCATCAGCAGCGCCTCGACCTCCGGCCAGACGACGGGCCCGCCCGCCGAGAAGGCGTACGCCGTCGACCCGGTGGGGGTGGCGCAGACGATCCCGTCACAGCCGAAGGCGGTGACCGGCCGCCCGTCGATCTCCAGGACCACTTCGAGCATCCGCTCGGGCGAGACCTTCTGTACGGCCGCCTCGTTGAGGGCCCAGTCCCGGTGGACGACATCGCCGTTGCTGTGCACGACGACATCGATCGTCATCCGCTCCTCGACCTCATACGCGCGGGTGACCACGCGGTTGACGACCTTGTCCAGATCGTCGCGCTCCGCCTCCGCGAGGAAGCCGACCCTGCCCAGATTGACCCCGAGCATGGGCACACCCGAGGCGCGCGCGAAGGCGGCGCCGCGCAGCAGCGTCCCGTCACCGCCGAGCACGATGAGCAGTTCGCAGCCGTCGAGTACGTCGGGGGCGGTCTCGGGGACGGTCTCGACGGCCGGCGGGAGCGGCAGATCGGCCGCCTCCGTGGCCAGGACCCGTACGCCGAGACCGTTGCGCACCAGTCCGTTCACGACCAGTTCGGCGCTGCGGATCGCCGCGGGCCTGCCGGTGTGGGCGAGCAGGAACACGGTCCGGTCCGCGTTGGCCGCCCGTACGTCGGGGGCGGTTTCGGCGGCCGGGACACTTCTGCTCCGGACGGCCTCGGCGGGCCGGGGGCTCTGCGCGGGCTGGCTCATCTGCGTAGTACGCGTGGTCAACGGGGTCCCTCCGCCACTGCACGGTCGACATCCGCCGGGTCCAGCTCGGGCGCCCCGGCTCGGAGCCACAGAAAGTACTCGACATTCCCGGAAGGACCAGGCAGCGGACTGGCGGTGACGCCCCGTACCCCGAGGCCGAGTTCACCGGCCCGCCGCGCCACCGCCCGTACCGCCTCGGCCCGCAGCTCGGGGCTGCGTACGACACCTCCGCTGCCCAGCCGCTCCTTGCCCACCTCGAACTGCGGCTTCACCATCAGGACCAGGTCCGCGCCGGGCGCCGAGCAGCGCACCAGCGCCGGCAGCACCAGCCCCAGCGGGATGAACGACAGATCCCCGACCACCAGATCCACGGGCTCCCCTCCGATCGCGTCGAGCGTCAACTCGCGTACGTTCGTACGGTCCTTGACGGTGACGCGTTCATCGCCCCGCAGCGACCAGGCGAGTTGCCCGTACCCGACGTCCACGGCGACGACATGGCCCACGTCCGCGCGGAGCAGGACATCCGTGAAGCCGCCGGTGGACGCGCCCGCGTCGAGGGCCCGCCGGCCGCGGACCTCCAGACCGAGGGGTACGAAGGCCGCCAGCGCGCCGGCGAGTTTGTGCCCGCCGCGCGAGACGTAGTCGGGTTCGGTGTCGTCCGCGGTGACGACGACGGCGGCGCTCGTCTCGACCTGCGTGGCGGGCTTGGTCGCGGTGGTGCCGCCGACGGTCACCCGGCCCGCGGCGATGAGCTGGCTCGCGTGCTCGCGCGAGCGCGCGAGGTTACGGCGTACCAGCTCGGCATCGAGACGGCGGCGTGCCAGTCCTGCCACGTTCGGTTCAGCTCCTGTGGTCGTACGCGAGAGAGGTCACCGGGGCCGTCACCGGGGCCCCTGCGGAGTGCCCGGCGGGCCCGGGGCCGCCGGGCGGGCGTCGAGCGCGGTCAGCGCGTCGCGCAGCCCCCGGTGCACATCCTCGTACACCTCGACATGGCCGTCCGCCGAGAGGTGGTCGGCGTCCGCGAGCCGGGCCAGCCGCTCGTCCACCTCGGCGTTGCCGGTCGGGACGACACCCACGCCGAGGGGGCGCGGCGCCGCGGGTTCCGGCGCGGGCGGTCCCGCGGCCCCTGGCCCGTGCCCGTCCGGTACGGCGGCCGCGCCCGCCATCGAGTCGCTCATGCCCAGACGCTACCGCGAAGCCCTGCGGTACCGTCGATCGCGATGGCGACGAAGGAGGAGTGCCGCAGCGCACTCGACAAGCTCTCTGACAGTCTGGCGCGCGCGGACGGGAAGGTCCGCACCGCGGCAGGCTTCGACCGTTCACTGACCTGCCACATCACGGACCTGGACGTGACCTTCACCGGGCGGCTCGTGGACGGCAGGATCGAGGTGGCGGAGGCGGTGGCGGGGCCACCGACGGAGAAGGCGCAGATCGGGCTGGCCATGGCGGGCGACGATCTGGTGGCGCTGGTCGACGGCGAGCTGAATTTCGCCCGGGCCTGGGGGTCGGGCCGGGTCAGGCTGGACGCGGGCTTCCGTGATCTGGTGCGCCTGCGGTCGCTGCTCTGAGGGACCAGGCCCGCCGTCCGGCCGGCACCACCAGCGGCGTACCGGTCTCCGGGTCCTCGATCACCTGGCACCGCAGCCCGAACACCTCCTCGACCCGCTCGGCCGTGACGACCTCCGAGGGCGCTCCCTCCGCCACGACCGCCCCGTCGCGCATCGCGATCAGATGCGTGGCGTAGCGGGCCGCGTGGTTGAGGTCGTGCAGTACGGCGACGAGCGTACGGCCCCCGGTCTCGTGCAGGTCGGCGCAGAGGTCGAGCACATCGATCTGGTGCTGGATGTCGAGGAAGGTGGTCGGCTCGTCGAGCAGCAGGAGCGGGGTCTGCTGGGCGAGGGCCATCGCGATCCAGACCCGCTGGCGCTGGCCGCCGGACAATTCGTCGACATAGCGATCAGCCAGTTCGGCGACACCGGTCGACTGCATCGACTCGTCGACGATCCGCTCGTCCTCGGGCGACCACTGGCGCAGCAGCCCCTGGTGCGGATACCGGCCGCGGGCCACCAGATCGGCGACGGTGATGCCGTCGGGCGCGATCGACGACTGCGGCAGCAGCCCGAGGGTCCTGGCGACCTTTTTGGCGGGCATCGTGTGGATGACCGTACCGTCGAGCAGGACGCGCCCCTGGGACGGCTTGAGCATCCGGGAGAGCGCACGCAGCAATGTCGACTTGCCGCAGGCGTTGGGGCCGACGATCACCGTGAACGAGTGGTCGGGGATCTCCACCGACAGATCGCGGGCGATGACCCGCTGGTCGTAGCCGAGGGTCACCGATTCCGCGGTGAGGCGCTGCATGGTCGTACTCCTGCTCCTGGTGTCCGCGGATTTCATCCGCGCCTCGTTCCCGTTCATATGTGGCAGTTCCCGATCACATACGGCCTCATTTGCGGCCCGCCGTGCGTCATATACGGCCTGCCTTGCGCTCGGTGACCAGCAGCCAGAGCAGATAGCAGCCGCCGAGCACCCCGGTCACCACGCCGACGGGCAGCTCGCGGTCGCCGAACGCCGAGGTGGCGATCCAGTCGGCGACAAGCAGCAGCACCGCCCCCATGACCGCGGCGGCACCCGTATTGGGCCCCGGCGCCCGGGTCAGCCTGCGGGCGAGCTGGGGAGCGCTCAGCGCCACAAAGGCGATGGGCCCGGCGGCGGCCGTCGCCACCGCGACCAGCAGTACGGCGGATCCCATCAGCACCAGCCTGGTCCGCTCGACCCGCACGCCCAGCGCGTACGCCGCGTCGTCGCCCATCTCCATCACGCGCAGCGCCCGCCCGTGCCCCAGGACCAGCGGAATCAGCACCCCGCACACCACGAACAGCGGCCAGGCCTGCGTCCAGTCGCGCCCGTCGAGCGAGCCGGTGATCCACAGCACGGCCCGGGTCGCGTCGACCAGATCGGCCTTGGTGATCAGATAGTGGGTGACGGCGGTGAGCATGGCGGCGACACCGATACCGACGAGGACCAGCCGGTAGCCGTGCACCCCGCGCTTCCAGGCCAGCACATAGACCCCGGCCCCGGTCACCGCGCCTCCGACGACCGCTCCGCCCGCGACGGCCGTCGCACCGCCCTGAAAGAGAACGATCACGCTCAGGGCACCGACCGTCGCGCCCTGACCGAATCCGATCACATCCGGGCTGCCCAGCGGATTGCGGGTGAGGGACTGGAAGACCGCTCCCCCCACCGCGAGGGCCGCGCCGACGAGCAGCCCGACCAGCACCCGGGGCAGCCGCAGCTCCTGGACGATGAACTCCTGTCCCGCGCTGCCGTTCCCCAGCAGGGTCGTGACGACATCGCCGGGCGACATCGGGAAGTCGCCGGTGCCGATGAGCACGACCCCGGCGGCCAGCGCGACCGCGGCGAGCAGCAGCACCGTCAGGCCCGAGCGCCGGTCGTACCGTACGGAAAGACCTCCCGGCAGCCGGACCGTGCGTACGGCGGGATGTCCGGGCGCCTTCTCCCTGGAGAGTACGGTCACAGCCGGCCCATCCTTTTGCGGCGTACGAGCTGGACGAAGACGGGCCCGCCGAGCAGCGCGGTGACGATGCCGACCTGAAGCTCCGACGGTCTGGCGACGACCCGGCCCACCACATCGGCGCCCAGCAGCAGCACGGGCGAGAGCACCGCCGCGTACGGCAGGATCCACCGCATGTCGGGCCCGGTGACCGCCCGTACGAGATGAGGCACCATCAGTCCGACAAACACGATGGGCCCGCAGGCCGCCGTCGCCGCCCCGCAGAGCAGGGTGACGGAGACCATCGCGAGTACGCGGGTACGGGCCGGACGCGCGCCCAGCGCACGGGCGGTGTCGTCGCCCATCGCCATCGCGTTGAGCGGACGGGCGATCAGCAGTGCGAGGACAACACCTATGGCGACAAAGGGCCACACCTTGCCGACAGTCGACATGTCGGCCGAGGCGAGCGAGCCGACGGTCCAGAAGCGCAGCCGGTCGAGCGCAGCCGAGTCCAGAAGCTGTACGGCGTTGACGTAGCCGAAGAGCGCGGCGGTGGCGGCGGTTCCGGCGAGCGCGAGACGCACCGGTGTGGCGCCGCGGGTGCCGCCGAGGACGTACACGAGCGCCGAGACCACCGCCGCGCCCAGGAACGCGAACCACACATAGCCGGTGATCGAGGTGACGTTCAGAAAGCTGATGGCGGAGACCACCGCGGCGGCGGCTCCGGCATTGACCCCCAGCAGCCCCGGCTCGGCGAGCGGGTTACGGGTCAGCGCCTGCATCACCGCCCCCGCGAGCCCGAGCGCGGTCCCGACGAGCAGCCCGAGAACGGTCCGCGGCAGCCGGACATCGACGACGATCACATCGTTCCCGGTGCCCGAGTCATGGACCAGGCCGTGCCAGACGTCCCCGAGCGGTACGGACTTGGCACCGATCGCGATACTCGCTCCACAGACCAGCAGGAGAACGCCGAGGGAGAGGAGCAGCCCCGTGGCGCGCGGGATCCGGCGCTCGCGGGGCGCGGCGGCGGGGACCGGCGGCGCGCTCGGTTCGGGGGGACTGTGGACCAACACGAGGTTAGGTTAGCCTACCCTCGCAACCAGCTCGCTGAGAGGTTCGCCGCGGGGGCAGGCCCGTACGTACGCCGGGATCAAGGCCCGTACGTACGTTGGGACCAGACCCGTACCTACGTACCGACAGCCCCGGCTCCACGTACTACAGCCCTACAGCCCCAGCTTCGCCAGCGCCTTGCCCGCGTCCAGCGTGCTCGCCCCCTCGCCCGCCTCCGTCCACGCCGCCGCGCACAGCGCGCGCAGCCCGTCCAGCGCCGTGCCGTCCCCCTCCAGCACCAGCGTCTGCCCGCCGGCCGAAGCGGTCCAGCCACCGCACCCGAACCCGCCGCCGGTCACGGCCACTTCGGGCTGCCCGGTCAGCAACCCCCGCAGATCCGCGTCCACATAGGTGGGCCGGTGGATCGGCACTGCCGCCAGGAGCCGCGCCGCGTCCGTCACCCCGGTCAGGACGAGAAGCGAGTCCACACCCCCGTTGAACGCCCCCTCGATGTCCGTGTCCAGCCGGTCCCCGACCACCAGCGCCCGCCGCGCCCCCGTCCGCAGGATCGTCTCCCGGTGCATCGGCGGCAGCGGCTTGCCCGCGACCTGCGGCTCCGCTCCCGTGGCGATTCGTACCACCTCGACCGCCGCGCCATTGCCCGGCGCGATCCCCCGCGCGCTCGGAATCGTCAGATCCGTATTGGACGCGAACCACGGCAGGCCCCGGTTGATCGCGTAGCACGCCTCGGCGAACCGCCCCCAGGGCAGCTCCGGCCCCCCGTACCCCTGCGCCACCGCCGCCGGGTCGTCATCGGCCGACTCCACCGGTACGAGACCCCGCTCGCGCAGCGCGACCCGCAGCCCCTCCCCGCCGATCACCAGCACCCTGGACCCCGCAGGAAGCTGCTCGGCGATCAGCCGGGACACCGCCTGCGCCGAGGTGATCACATCACCGGGACCGGCCGGCGCGCCGAGTTCCGTGAGATGTGCCGCGACGGTCTCGGGCGTGCGCAGCGCGTTGTTGGTGACATACGCGAGATGCATCCCGCCGTCCCGGGCCGTACGGAGCGACTCGGCCGCGTGCGCGATGGCGTCGCCCCCGGCGTACACCACGCCGTCGAGATCGAGCAGAGCCGTGTCGTACGCCTTGTACAGCGCGGTCGTGCTCCCGCCCGGCCTGGTCCTGCCCCGCTCGCTCATCCGCCGCCCGTCCCTCGTTCGTGCCGCCGGTACTCCGGTGGCTCCGATGGCTTCTCCCCCGATCATCGCTCATCCCCCACGGCCCACATACGATGCCCTGATGAACACAACAGGTCCCGGGGACAAGGGGCTGCGACTGATTCCGTTCCGTGGACTCCGCTATGTCCCCGAACGGGTCGGCAGCCTTGCCGCGGTGACCTCGCCGCCGTACGACGTGGTCGTCAGGCCGGACGGTCTGCACCACCTGGAATCGGCCGATCCGCACAACATCGTCCGGCTGATCCTGCCGCAGGCCACCACCCCCGGCGAGCGCCACCGCCAGGCCGCGCGCACACTGGGCCGCTGGCTCGCCGAGGGCGTCCTCGCGCCCGACGAGGAGCCCGCGCTGTACGTGTACGAGCAGCGCGGGGGCGAGCTGCTGCAGAGGGGGGTCATCGGGGCGCTGGCGCTGTCCGCCCCCTCCGACGGCATCGTGCTGCCCCACGAGGACGTCATGCCGGATGTGGTGGAGGACCGCGCGGCCCTGATGCGGGCGACCGAGGCGAACCTGGAACCGCTGCTGCTGACCTACCGCAGCGGAGGCGAGGCAGCCGGCACGGCGGACACACCGGAGGGCGCCGGTACGTCGGGCGTCATCGCGCGCGCCGTCCGCCGGCCCCCGCTTCTCGCGACCACCACGGAGGACGGCTTCAGTCACCGTCTGTGGGCGGTCACGGATCCCGGTGACCTCGCGGAGATCACCGAGGACCTGGGCCATCACCAGGCCCTGATCGCCGACGGCCACCACCGCTGGGCGACGTATCTGCGGCTGCGCGACGAGCACCCGGCCGAAGGCCCATGGGGGTACGGGCTGGTCCTGCTGGTCGACACGGCCCGCCACCCCCTCCAGGTGCGCTCCATCCACCGGCTGCTGCACCGGCTGCCGGTCGGCCGCGCGGTCGAGGCCCTCTCGGGCTCCTTCCGTGTCCGTACGATCGAGAGCCCCCTCGCCGAGGCGCTGGACGCCCTGGCGGAGGCCGCCGCCTCGGGCAACGCCTTCCTGCTGGCCGGGGACGGGCGCTTCCATCTCGTCGACCGCCCGGACCCGGATCTGCTGGCGCGTACGGTCCCCGAGGACCGGCCCGCGGCCTGGCGGGCGCTGGACGCGACGGTCCTGCATGCCACGCTCCTGGACCACGTCTGGCGGATCCCGGACGCGCCCGAGCACATCGCGTACATCCATGACACGGCCGCGGCCGTCGACAAGGCGGAACGCGACGGCGGTACGGCGGTCCTGCTGCACCCGGTGCGCGAGGAGGTCGTACGCGAACTGGCCCGCCAGGGCGTGATGATGCCGCGCAAGTCCACCTCCTTCGGCCCCAAGCCGGCGACGGGACTGGTGCTGCGCAGCCTCACGCTGGAGTGAGTACGTCTGTGGGCGGCACCCCGGCCGGGATGCCGCCCACAGAGATTCAGGTGTACGGGTTGTACGGGCGTGCAGGCGTACGGGCGTCAGCTCAACGCTCAGCCCTTGTCGTTGCCTTCGCTGTCCTCGTCGTCCTCAACGTCCTCGGCGTCGTCGTCCGCGCCGGTGCCGTCCAGGCCGTCGTCCTCGTCCTCGTCGTCATCGTCCTCGTCATCGGCCAGGGCGTCGACGAACTCGACCCCGTCCAGCTCCGCGAGCCGGTCAGAGGCGTCCGTCGCACCGTCCTTGTCCGCCTCGACCGTCTTGGCGAACCACTCGCGGGCCTCGTCCTCGCGCCCCGCCGACAGCAGAGCGTCGGCGTAGGCGTAGCGCAGCCGCGCGGTCCACGGCTGTACGGAGTTCGACGCCAGCTCGGGGCTCTGGAGCGTCACGATGGCGGCGTCGAGCTGCCCCATGTCCCGGCGCGCGCCGGCCGCGACGAGCCGCATCTCGACCTGGCCCGCCTTGTCGAGTTTCTGCACCTCGGGCTCGCCGGCCATCGCCATCGCCCGTTCCGGACGGCCGAGACCGCGCTCGCAGTCCGCCATGACGGGCCACAGATCGACACCCCCGGTCATCCGCCGCGCGGCCCTGAACTCGGCCAGCGCCTCGGCGTACTTCTGGGTGGCGTACGCGGCGAAGCCGGCCGCCTCCCGTACGGCGGCGACCCGGGAGGCGAGCCGCAGGGCGATACGGGAGTACGCGTAGGCCTGTTCGGGGTCGTCGTCGATCAGCTTGGCGACCATCACGAGGTTCTTCGCGACGTCCTCGGCGAGTGTCTTGGGGAGGCTCATCAGCTCCTGCCGGACGCTCGCGTCGATCTCCTCGCCGGTCACATCCTCCGGGATGGGCAGCCGCTTGATCGGCTCCCGGTCACGGTCCCGATCGCGGTCACGACCCCGGTCGTCACGGCGCTCGTACCCACCACGGCGGTTGTCGTCGCGCCCGCGGTACCCACCGCGATCGCGGTCGTCACGCCGGCCGTAGCCGCCACCGCCCGTGGGCCTGCCGCCGCCTCCGCGGCTGTCGTCACGGCGGGGGCCACTGGGACGGTCGTCCCGCCGTGCGTAACCGCTTCCCCGGCTCTCGCCGCGGTCGTCACGCCGGAAGCCGGGCCGATCGTCACGGCGCAAGGCGGGCCGATCGTCACGCCGCTCATCACGGCGGTCGTCGCGGCGGTCGTCCCTACGGGGTCCGCTCGGCCGGTCGTCCCGCCGGGGACCACTGGGACGGTCATCGCGACGACCGTAACCCCCGCCCCCCGAACCGAAACTGGGCCGCCCACCACGGTCATCCCGCCTGTCGTCCCTGCGCGGCCCACTGGGACGATCGTCACGGCGCGGCCCGCTCGGCCGGTCGTCACGCCGGGGTCCGCTGGGGCGGTCATCACGACGTGGGCCACTGGGGCGGTCATCGCGCCGGAACCCGGGCCGGTCGTCGCGCCTGTCATCGCGACGAGGACCGCTCGGCCGGTCGTCACGGCGAGGACCGCCGGTACGGTCGTCACGCCGCCCGTATCCGCCACCGCTACCGCTGCCGGCACCGGCAGGCCGCCCGCCACGGTCATCACGGCGGGCGTAACCACCGCCGCCGGAACCGGAATTGGCACCGAAGCCCGGACGCCCACCGCGGTCGTCGGAACGACGCGGCCCGCTGGGCCGGTCGTCGCGGCCACCGCGATATCCGCCGCCCCGATTGTCATCACGACGGCTGTCATCGCGACGGCCGCTGTCATCACGACGGAAACCACCACGGTCCCGGTCATCACGCCGTGGACCGCGATCGCGATCGTCACGGCCTCCGCGGAAGCCGCCCCGGTCACCGCTGTCCCGACGGCGCTGATCGCGCTCGGGACGGTCGTCGGAGGAATTGGGGGACATCGGTTGGGCTCCTGTCTTCGGGTACCGCAGTCATTCTCGCAGAAAAACAAAAAGGACCCATGATCCAGCATGAACGCTGGACCATGGGTCCTTGAAAGATTGTTCGGCGGTGTCCTACTCTCCCACAGGGTCCCCCCTGCAGTACCATCGGCGCTGTAAGGCTTAGCTTCCGGGTTCGGAATGTAACCGGGCGTTTCCCTCACGCTATGACCACCGAAACCCTATCGGGCCACCCCGCCGAAGCGGGATATCGGCACTTAGCGAACAAGCACACTCTTCAATTGAGTACATACTGGTTCAACCGGTGCGACTGTTCGCAACCCGGGAACCACACAGTGGACGCGAGCAACTGAGGACAAGCCCTCGGCCTATTAGTACCGGTCAACTCCACCAGTCACCTGGCTTCCATATCCGGCCTATCAACC
>NZ_JBHVGV010000022.1:0-82442 GCF_042800555.1 Streptomyces sp. NPDC057617
TGATCGGTCGGCAACGGCCCCGGCCGCCTTGAGGCCCCCTCTCCTTGGGCGGATGGTCCGAACGCCTAGGTACGGCGGTTCTGGAGCCGCTCGGGGCCCATGCGGCTGGGGTCCAGGTCGTGGTAGCCGATCTTCTTCGGCGTGACTCGGATCTTGACGACCGTCGCCTCGGGGGCGACCCTGCCCGCCTCCTCCGGCAGGTCGTACTTCTCGGCGTGGTCCTTGAACGTCTGGACGAGGTCGGCTCCCTTGGTCTCCTCGATGACCGCGGTCCCGCGCACCTCCACATACCGCATGGGGGTCTCGGGGTCGATCGCGATGATGTTGATGCGCGGATCGGCGCGGAGGTTGTCCAGACGGCGGGCGCCGGGGCCCGTGTGGGAGACGAGTTCGTCGCCCTCGATGACAACACCGGCGATGACGGAGTGCGGGCTGCCGTCGGGGAGCAGCGTCGTGATGACTCCGGTGACGCGCTTGCTGAGCAGGGCCACAACTTCTTCAGAGAACATGGCGGATCTCCTCCGGATGGCGACGCGCACGGCGTGCGCGAAGAAACGGGGTGCCCGCGGACACGGGGTGCGCGGGAACACGGGAATCGGGGCGAGAACACCGGGCGCTCACGGACCGGCCCACCCCGAGTGACCGTCCTGTTTTTCAGGGCCTTGCTATCGGAATTCGCAACAATCAGTGATCGAGATCAGTCCGGCAGGTCCTCACCACCGGCCACTCGCAGGCCTCGCCGGAGGACCGCCGCGACCGCCGGGATGTCGTCCGGACCCATGACGGCGGCGATGTAGCGGTCGGGCTTGACCAGGACGAAGCGGTTGCGCGCGGTGCCGAGGGCCTCCTCCAGGCCACGGTCGGCGTCCGCGACGGCGGCCCGCCGGCCCTCGGCCGACGGCAGCCGGTCGCCGAGGAGGACGTCCACGCGCCGTACGTCCAACGCGCTGCCGGGCCAGTCGCCGGTGTCGAAGCGCGCCCAGGCCTCCTCCGTCACGTCGACGCCCAGCAGGGCGTACGACTCGCCCAGCGCCTCGTCCAGGGGGCGCGGGCGCAGACTCGGCGGGACGAGGACCAAGGGCTGCGGCAGCTGGGTGCCGGTCAGCGGATGGTCCCCGACGACGAGCCCCGCCCGGTGCCGGGCGACGGGCCGGAACCGCATCTCGGTGAGATAGTCGCGCCCGGCCGGCACCCGCAGCAGCGCACGGACCGTCAGGTCCCGTACGAGGGCGCGGGTCCGCGAAGTGGTCATGACGACCTCGCCGAGCCGCTCGGAGTAGTTCACCACCGCCGTGGCGTGCGGCCGCCGCTCCGCCTCGTAGGTGTCGAGCAGGCTCGCCGCGGCGGTCCCGCGCCAGACCTGTTCGACCTTCCACACCAGGTTCGCGGCGTCCCGGATCCCCGAGTTCAGGCCCTGCCCGGCGAACGGCGGCATCATGTGCGCGGCGTCGCCCAGCAGCAGCACGTGTCCCAGGCGCCAGCGGTCGGCGACGACGGCGTTGAAGGTGTAGGCGGTACAGCGCTCGACCTGGTCCTCGTCGAGCGTCCGGTAGGGGGCGACGAGCCGGCGCAGCGTCTCGAACCCGGGAGTGGTCCCCTTCTCCCCCTCGCCGGGGTGCAGGAGGAACTCGTAGCGGCAGCGTCCGCCCCGGCCGGGCACGATCACGGTGGGCCGGTCCGGGGTGCCCCGGTGCATGCCGTAGCGCTCGTCGTGCCGGTCCCCCGTCAGGTCGGCCACCAGCCACACCTGCCGGTGGCTGGTCCCGGTCATCCCGATGCCGCACAGCTCGCGAACGGAGGACCGGGCGCCGTCGCACGCCAGGAGCCAGGAGGCGTCGAGGAGTTCGGTGCCGGGGTCGCTGCCGGTCGCCGCGAGTCCGGCGGTGACGCCGCTGCCGTCGGCCCGCTCCCGTACGGTGCGCAGTTCGGTGGCGAACCGGACGTCGGCCAGCGGATGCGACTTCAGCTCGTCCAGGAGGATCTTCTCCAGCTCGGGCTGGGCGAACTGGTTCTTGAACGGGTGGCCGAGGCGGTACGGCCGCGGTCCCCGGGCGTGGAAGAGGGGGCGCCCGCGGCGGTCGTAGTAGCGGGTGCCCGTGCCGGGGACGACGATGTCGAGCACCCGCTGGGCGAGGCCGTCGGGCTGGAGGGCGCGCAGGGACTCGTCGTCCAGGCTGATGGCCTTGGCCTCGTCGCTGGTGGCGGTGTTGCGCTCGACCAGGACCACGGGCACGCCCCGGGCCACCAGGAGGTTGGCGGCGGTGAGGCCGACCGGGCCGCCGCCGACGACGAGGACGGGTGCGCGGCGGGCCCCCGTCACGGGTTGACCACCGCCATCCAGATTGGATCGGTACGGCTCTGGAGCGCGGCGACCGCCTCGTGGGCCTCTGCCAGCGGGTAGCGGTGGGTGATGAGGTCCTCGGCGCGCAGGCTGCCGCCTCCGAGCAGGGCGAGGACCTCTTCGGCGTCGGTACGGGTACAGGCGCGGGTCCCCACGATGCGCCAGCAGTTCACCATGATCGCGGCGAGCGGCACCGTCAGCAGGGTCCTGTTGGCACCCATGTGGACGAAGGTGCCGCCGGTGGCGAGCGACGTCAGTGCCTGTACGGTCGCCGGCCCGTCCGGGATGTAGTCGACGACCGCGTCGGCTCCTTGAGGGGCGAGGGCGCGGATCGCCCGGGTCAGCCCGCGGTCGGCGGACCAGCTCCCCGGCAGCTCCTCCAGCGCGACGGTGTGCGTCTCGACGCCGTCCGCGAGGTGGCGTACGGCCGCGAGGCGTTCGGCGCTGCGGCCGACGAGGATCAGGCGGGAGACGCCGAAGTGGCGGGCGAGTCTGATGGTGGCGGTACCCATGGTGCCGGTGGCCGCGGTGACCACGAGGGTGGCCCCCAGGGGCAGGTCGGCGCACTTCAGGGCGCGGACGGCGTTGGCCAGGTCGTGGACCTTCGCTCCGACGTCGAAGGAGACGTGGTCGGGAAGCGGGTCGACCAGCCAGTGCGGCACGCGCAGGTACTCCGCGAGGCCGCCGTCGTGGTAGCGGTCGTAGAGCGGCATGGGGACGTCGCCGAAGGCGGCGTGTCCGATCATGGCCTGCTGCGGGCACATCATGTCGCGGTCGGACCGGCAGTGGCCGCACTCGCGGCAGTTGAGGTTGGGGTGGACCCGGACGCGAGCGCCGGGGGCGACCGTGGTGACGTCGTCGCCGACGGCGGCGACGGTGCCCGCGGCCTCGTGCCCCAGGGTGGTGGGCAGGTGTCCGAAGGCACCCTGGGCCAGCAGGGTCATCATGCCGGGGGCGAGTCCGGCGGAGGCGACCCGGACCAGGACGTCCGAGGGGCCCGGCTGGGGGACAGCTATCTTGCGCAGGTGCAGCGCGTCGGACCCCTGCTGGGCGCGCGCGGCGAGCATGGCGGTCATATGGGGCTCCTGATCGAGGGGCGAGGAGGTCAGGCGAGCAGGTCTGTCAGCTCGCCGGGCGCGGGGTACGCGGCGGTCCCGGTCGTCCGGGCGATCTGCGGCAGGTCACGGTCGGAGTGGAGGGCGAGGTGGCGGCTCTCCCCGGCGGCGCACAGGCTGGTGTGCGCGACGCCGAGCGGGATGCGCACGAAATCGCCGGGGCCCAGCTCGACGGTCCCGCGCTGGCTGACGAGGGTGCGCCGGCCGCTGATCTGGTACTGGATCTCGTCCGCGTCGAGGGTGCGGCGGTAGATCCGCGGGGTGTCGGGCAGTTGCCGTACGGTGCCGAGCCGGAAGGTGTCGGAGCGGTAGAGCCAGGTCGTGCCGGGCGAGTCCGGGAGCGCGAGCACGCTCAGCCGCCGCTTGTCCCGGTGGACGTGGTCGAGGAGCTGTTGTTCGTCGACGGGCGCCACGGTGATGTCGTGGCCGGGGGTGCCCATGCACTGGGTGATCGCTTCGTTGCGGTCGCTGGGTTCCCAGCCGGGGAAGGGCGGCAGCGCGGCCTCGGACCGGCGCGAGGGGCCGGTCTCCTCGGTGACCGGGGCGGGCGAGTAGAACAGCAGATGGCTCTCGCGACGGCCGTAGTTGTCGTGGGCGACACCCCGGGGGATGCGCGAGAACTCACCGGGGCGGTGCTCCACCACGCCGAGTTCGGTCATGAGTGTGCGGTCGCCCGCGATCTGGTACGAGATCTCGTCGACGTCGCAGTTGCGGTGGTAGAAGGGCTGGCGGTTGTCCATGGTCTGCCACTCGACCCGGATCTGGGCGCTCTCGTACACGCCGCGCGGCGGGGCGAACGGCACGGCCGCGTACTCCTGCGGGTAGTGCACGACGCTCAGCGGCTCCTGATCGCTCCACAACTTCACCGGGAACGGGTTGGGGTGCGGAGGGGAGAGCAGCAGTCGCTCGTCGCGTTTTATGTACACGTCCGCCTGTTCGGAGAACACGGTCGTGAGTACTTCGGTGACGTTCGGCATGACATGTTCTTTCAGTCGTGGGAGGGGGAGGGTCAGACGCCGTCGGGCAGGTGCCGGTCGAGGAAGGCGTGGGTGCGCTGCCAGGCGGTACGGGCGCTGTCCTCGACGTACATGTGCGGCCGGGCGTCGCAGGCGAACGCGTGGCCGGCACCCGGGTAGACGTGGCTCTCGAAGTCGGCTCCGGCGGCGGTGAGCGCGCCGTCGATGGCGGTGACCTGGTCGGCGGGGATGGCGGGGTCCGCCGAGCCGACGTGCAGCAGGACGGGGGCGTCGATCCGGTCGGCGCGGTCCACGACCGCGTGCGGTCCGGCTGCGATGCCGGGGCCGTAGAAAACGACGACGGCGCCGAGTCCGGTGATGCCGGTGGCGGCGGTGAAGGCGGCCCGGCCCCCGAAGCAGAAGCCGTTGACGGCGGTCCGGCCCGCGCTGATGCCCTCCGTCTTCTCCAGGTGATGGAGGACGGCCTGGACGTCGGTGACGATGTCGTCGGGTCCGATCGCGCCGATCAGGGGCATGGCCTCGGCGTGCTGCGTGTAGTCGAGCGTCCCGACACCGTTGCGGTGGAAGAGGTCGGGGGCCACGGCCAGAAAGCCCCGCGCGGCGAAGCGGCGAGTGACGTCCTGGATGTGCTCGTTGACCCCGAACGCCTCTTGGAGCACGATCACGGCCCGGTCCGCCGGGGCAGCCGGGCGGGCCGCGTACACGCGCATGGGTCCGTCGGCGGTGGCCACGGTGAACCAGTCGTCATTGCGAGGGGTGGCGCTGTTCCGGTCAGTCATGGTGCGGGGTCCTCACGGGAAATGGGCGGGTGGGAGGGTGGGAGGGTGTGGGCCGCTCGGCGCAGGAGGTAGTGCCAGCCGGCCTCCAGCTGGCTGTCGGGCCAGCACTCGGCGCGTTTGGCACGGGCCTCGGCCCGGTCGGAGTGGACGCGGATCGTGCCCGCCGCCGCGGCCCGGACCTGCATGGCACAGGCGCGCTCCAGCAGGACGGCGTGCATCACGGCGGACGGGACGGTGCGGCCCGCGCTGACCAGGCCGTGCTTGGGGAGCAGCGCGGCGGGCGCGGTGCCCAGGTCGACGGCGAGCGCCTTGCCGAGCTGAGGGGTGCTGACGAGGGCGCCGGTGGCGCGGAAGCGGGGCACGTCCTCGCCGCCGAAGAGGGCGCCCTCGTGGGACAGCGGGAGCAGCGGGGTCTCGAGAGCGGCGAACGCGACGGCGGCCGACGCGTGGGTGTGCACAGTACAGACCAGGTCCGGTGACGCCGCGAGGAGTCGCAGGTGGATGTGGCACTCCTTGTGCGGGGTGCCGGTGCCGTGCAGGACCGTGGCGTCCCAGGAGACGAGCTGGAGGCGGTCCTCCCGCACCTCTTCCAGGCCCCAGCCCGGGGCCTTGATCCAGATGCCTCGCCCCTGCGGATCGCGTACGGCGGCATGGCCCCAGACCATGTCGCCCTGTCCGGCGGCGGCCAGGGCGTGGGAGGCCTTGACGGCGAGCCGCTGGGCATGATCGGGCGTCATGGCCGGGGCAGGGCACCGTAGTAGCGGGCGGCCCCGGGGTGCAGGGGTACGGGTGACCGGCCCATGGTGACGGGGTCCAGCGGGTAGGTGATGGGGCTGCGCTCGGGCGGCAGGTGGCGGTACTGCCCCTCGATGAGGTGCCGGGTCTCTCCCAGTACCCAGGCGATGGCGTAGGCGACGTCCTCGGGGAGGTCGTCCCGGGTGAGGACCAGGAAGTCGGAGAAGTCGAGGGTGCGGAAGCCGTCCTGGCCGGCGAACCAGCCGTCGTCGACGTACGCGTCGGGCCAGCCGAAGTCGGCCCGCAGTCCGTCCAGCACCTCGTCCTCGACGGCCAGGAAGTTGAATGCGCGGCCGATGTCCTGCCAGGCGGGCAGCATGACCGCTTCGTGGACGATGGCGTTGGCCCGGCCGTCCCTGGCGTGGTCGAGGGACTCGAAGGGCCGCTCGTCCTCCAGCAGCACGCCTCCCCAGCCGGTCACGTCGACGCCCGAGCGCGTGAGGACCTCGTGCGCGGCGAGTCCGACGTGGTTGACGCCGTCGTGGACGGACGTGGCCAGCCGCAGGACGGGCTTGTCGGCCCGCAGTTGGGCGAAGCTGGTGATCTCCAGGTCCTTGTGTACGGCGACGACCAGGCGGTCGCGCTGTGGGACCACGCCGAGGGCACGCAGACCGGGGTAGTGCTCGTCGGTGAAGACACCCCGGCCGTCGAGGGCGGCGGCGGCGAAAGCGGCCGGGGTGGTGAGCGCGACCTGAACCTCGCCGCGGCCGACGGCGTGGACGGCGTCGCTGAAGCCGCGGCTGTTCCAGGTGGCGATCCGGGTGTGCGGGCCGCAGCGGTCGGCGAGTTCCTGGGCGATCCAGCCGCAGACACGGTGCAGGTTCGCGGTCCCCCAGTCTCCGCGCAGATGCAGCGTGAGGGAACGGCCGATACGGGGTTCGGCGGGGCGTCCTTGTCCCGGGTGAGTCGGATCCATCATTACCTCTGTCCTGAATATGAGGAGGCATGTCCTGCTTATCGGTCACCATAGGAGACCAACCGCAGGAAGGCGAGAGTCGATTCCGATTTAACTCTACGACTAGACCTATAATGGTAGAGTCAACCAACCGGAAGTCACCACAGGACGGACGGAGCAATCTGTACGGGCGACCGGGCCCCGGCCCGCGGTCGCATGAGCGGTCCCTCTGCGGCGGGCGCGACTCGCACCCCGACCGCAGCACCGCGAAGTCCTCCACCGGGCGGCCGACGCCGACCGGACACCTCAGCCCCCGACCACCCCGCGGTCAGCCACCGATCCAGCCACTGGTCACCCCTCGATCACCCCGCCGGCCGCCGAATCATGGTCGGCGACATGTCGCATCAGGGCGGCCTCGTCCCGCTTGTCGAGCGCGTCCACCATCGCCGCATGCTGCTGATAGCGGTCCAGGACGTACTCGTCGAGCGACAAGCCCGGACCGGGCCGGACGCCCACGGTATGACTCGCCACAAGATCGAGGAGGTTCGTGTACAGCGACCGCAGGAGCGCGTTGGGCGCGACGTCCGCGACCCGCCTGTGCAGGCTCCAGTTGGCCCGTACGAACGTGTCCGCGTCGCCCGCCTCGGCGGCCTCGCGCATCCCCTTCAGGATGACGCGCAGGTCGCGGACGTCCGCCGGGGAGGCGTGCCAGAGCGCGTCCTGCCACAGCAGCGGCTCCAGCGCACCGCGGATGCGCAGAGCCTCGGTCACGTCGGCCTCGGAGGCGTCCAGGGCCAGGACCGAGTTGCCGAGACGGACCATGGGGTTCTGCTCGGCGGCGAACAGGCCGCCGCCGGACCCCGGCCGGACCGTCACGACCCCGCGCACCAGCAGCAGCCGGAGCGCCTCGTTGAACGTGCCCACCGACACCCCGCACCGCGCGCGCAGCTCGTCCTTGGTACCCAGCCGGGAGCCGCGTTCGACGCTCGCGGCGAGGTGCGCCACGAACTCGGCGGCGCCCTCCGCCCGTGACTTCACGGACGCCTGCCCCCACTCCGCCCGCCGCAGCGCCGGAGGATCGAGATACCCGCCCGCCCCCTGCGCCCGTCCGCTCCGGCCGTCCGTTCCGCCTCGCGCCGCCACAACCGCTCCTGCCCGCAGTCCCCACAACCGTCCGTTCATTGTGGCGGACAGCGTCGCACCTCTTGACACCCGGCAAAATCACCCGACAGTATCACTATAATCATGATGATGAATGGAGTCCTGATGGCCGTCGACCTCGGTGAGCAGGAGTCCCGCGAGACACACGACGAACTCCTGGCCCGCGCCGTGGCCCTGCAACCCCTGCTGCGCGAGCACGCCGCCGCCGCCGAGGCGAACCGTCAGGTGCCGGACGTGGTGATCGACGCCATCGCCGAGGCCGGCCTGTTCAAACTCGCCACCCCGGCGCGCTACGGCGGCCACCAGTCGTCGACGCGGACCATGCTGGACGTGTCGGCCGCGCTCGCCGAGGGCGACGGATCCACCTCCTGGGTGGTCGCCCTCGTCAATGTGTGCAACTGGCTGACCGGCCTCTTCCCCACCAAGGCGCAGGACGATGTGTTCGGCGCCGACCCGGACGCCCGGGTCACCGGCGTCCTCACCCCCACCTCCACGACCGTCCGGGTCGAGGGCGGCTGGCTGGTGTCGGGCCGCTGGTACTACAACTCCGGTTCCGCGCACTCCGGCTGGGCCGTCCTGGGCATCCCGGTGACCGACACCGACGGCACGGTGGTCGACCAGGGGCTGGCGCTCGTACCGCGTACGGACCTGTCCCTGGAGGACACCTGGTTCGTGGCGGGCATGAAGGGCACCGCCTCCAACTGCCTGACCGGGGAGGACTTCTTCGTCCCCGAGTACCGCGTCATCTCGGTGCCTGCCGCCATCGGGGGCCACTACGCCACGGAGCACGAGGACGAGGTCCTCTCCCGCTCGGCGTTCGTGCCGGTCCTGACGCTGGTACTCGCCGGCCCCCAACTGGGCCTGGGCCGGGCCGCGTTGAAATACGTGACAGAAAAGGCCGGCCAGAAGCCCATCTCGTACACCTTCTACGAGACCCAGGCCGATTCGGTCGCCGTGCAGTTGCGGATCGCCGAGGCGGCGCTGCGGATCGACACCGCCACTCTCCTCGCCGAACGGGCCGCCGCCGACATCGACGAGGCGGCACGGCGCGACACCTACCCGGACTTCACCCAGCGGGCCCGCGTACGCGCGTACACCGGCTGGGCCATCCAGAACGTGCTGAAGGCGATCGACATCCTGCTGAACGTGCACGGTGCCGCCTCCTTCGCCGAGGCCAACCCCCTCCAGCGGATCTGGCGGGACGCCAACACCGCCGGCCGGCATGCCATGGCCGCCCCGACCGTGGCCCTGGAGGTCTACGGCAAGGCCCTGCTCGGAGTCGACGAAACGATCACCCCCCTCGTCTGAGGATCCCTGCCCCCGTGGCGAACAGGAGCATTACGTGCGCACCGCCAATCTCTCCGGCCGTCTCGTCCTCGTCACCGACGACGGCCTGGCCGTGGACGTCGAACAGGCCAGCGACGGCCGGTTCGGACCCGATCCGCAGGACATCTACCAGGACTGGCGGAGCTTCCGCGGCTGGCAGACCACCGCCGTCCTCCCGCAAGGGCGTCCCTTCGCCCCCGAGGAACTGGGCGCGCCCGCGCCGCGGCCCCGCCAGGTCTTCGCGGTCGGGCTCAACTACCGGGCCCACGCGGCCGAGTCCGGCTTCGAGGCCCCGACCACGCTGCCGCCGGTCTTCCCCAAGTACGTCTCCAGCATCACCGGTCCCGTCACCGAAGTGGACCTCCCGCCGGACGGCCACACCGACTGGGAGGTGGAGCTGGTCGCCGTCATCGGCGAACGGGCCCATCACGTCGCGGAGGACGACGCGTGGCCGCACGTGGCCGGCCTCACCGCCGGACAGGACCTCTCCGAGCGCATCACCCAGCTGTCCGGCCCGGCAGCGCAGTTCGGCCTCGGCAAGTCCTTCCCCGGCTTCTCCCCGACCGGCCCGTTCCTGGTCACCCCGGACGCGATCGCTGATCCCGACAACCTCGCGCTCGGCTGTTCCCTGAACGGCGAGGAGGTCCAGAAGGGCCGCACCGACGACCTCATCTTCTCCGTCCCCGCGCTGATCGCCCGGCTGTCGGCGATCCTGCCGCTGCTCCCCGGTGACGTCGTCTTCACCGGCACCCCCGCCGGCGTCGGCCTGGGCCGGAGTCCGCAGCGCTGGATATCCGCCGGTGACTCGCTGGTCAGCTGGATCGAAGGCATCGGGGAACTGCGCCAGACCTTCCGTGACCGATCGAGTCTCTGAACCCGGGAGCCCCACATGTCCCTGCACCGTCTGTCCTCCGTCGTCATGGGCGTTCCCGATCCCGCCCGGACGATCTCCTACTACACCGAGTTCGGCCTCACCCCCGAGGACGGAGGCTGGCTGAGCACCCGCGACGGCGGACGCCAGCTCCACGTCGTCCACGCGCCCACCCGCCGCCTGGTGGAACTGTCCATCGGCGTGGACAGCCCCGACGACCTGGAACGGGCCGCCGCGCGGCTGACCCGGCTCGGCGTCCACGCCCACCGGGACGGCTCCACCCTGACCGCGATCGAGAAGACCACCGGGCTGCGCGCCGTGCTGCGGGTCGAGCCACGAGTGAGCCAGCCGGAGACCGCCGCCACGCCCTACAACGGGCCCGGCCGCACCGAGCGCGTCAACGTGCGCGCGCCCGGTCTGCTGCGGGACGACCGCATCCGGCCGCGCAAGCTGGGGCACGCCGTCCTGGGCACCACCGACTTCGCCGCGACCACCGGATTCTTCCGGGACGGACTCGGTCTGAAGGTCTCGGACCTGATGGGCGATTTCGGTGCCTTCCTGCGCTGCTCGACCGACCATCACAACGTCCTGGTGCTCTCCGCGCCCGTGGCCTTCCTGCACCACACGTCCTGGCAGGTCGACGACGTGGACGACGTCGGGCGGGGCGCAATGGCGATGCTGGAGGACCACCCCGAACGGCATGTGTGGGGGCTGGGCCGCCACCACGCCGGCTCGAACTTCTTCTGGTATCTGAAGGACCCGGCCGGCAACTTCTCCGAGTACTACTCCGACATGGACTGCGTGGTCGACGACCAGTTGTGGAAGCCGGAGGTGTTCGACGGCGCCAAGGGACTGTTCAACTGGGGTCCGCCCCCGCCGCCCTCGTTCATCCGGCCGGACGACCTGGCGGGCCTGATGACAGGCTCCCACAGCGGGTAGGCCGGCGACGCCACGGCGGGTGTGCCACGTCCACGGACGCGCACCCGGCAGGCATGTCCCACCCCGCCCGCGCCCTCTGTCGCCACCGCGCCCGCGTCCCCCGACCGGGGGCGCGGGCACGGTGGCTTCGGCGGAAAGCAGGTGGCGGCGCGATGACTGCCGAGCGGGGCGGCCGTGCCGAGCGGGGCGGTCGTCAGCCGATGCCCATGCGGCGTACCTGATCCGACAGTTCGGCCGCGGCCTCCCGTACGGCCTTGACGTAGCGCGGGACCTCGCGGTCCGGGACGCGATGCGAGAGCGCGGCGATGCTGAGCGCCGCCACCACCCGGCCCTGCTCCCCGGTGACGGGCGCGCCGACCCCCAGGACGTCGGGGTCCAGCTCACCGCGGCCGACGACGTACCCCTGTTCGCGGATCTCCGCGAGGTGGGCGCGCAGCCGGTCGGGGTCGGTGTGGGTCGCGTCGGTGTAGCGCGGCAGCGGAAGCGCCAGCAGCTCGTCGAGTTCCGCCTCCGGGGCCCAGGCGGTCAGGGCGAGCGCGGCGGCGCCGGCGTTGACCGACAGCACCTGGCCGCGCTCGTAGGACAGGCGCAGGGCCGAGCCCGTCTCCTCCCGCTCCAGGCAGACCACGGCCGCGCCGGAGCGCCGGGTGAGCAGCACGAACATACCGGTGCGCTCCACCAGTTCCCGCATGACCGGCCGGGCCAGGTCGGAGAGTCCGACGCCCCTGCGGGCCAGGCGGGCGAGATCGAGGACACGGGGGCCGAGCCGGAAGCCTGAGCCGTCGTTCTCCTCCAGGAACCCGTTGGAGGTGAGGCTCTGGAGGTACCGGTAGGCGGTGGATCGTGCGACGTCCAGGCGCGCGGCGACCTCCGCGGCGGAGAGGTCGAGCCGGTCGTCGGTGAACATGAGCAGGATGTCCAGGGCCCGGTCCGCCGTGGAGTTGCGTCCGCGGTACCCCTGGCCGCTACCTGCCTCACGCGGCGTGATTCCTGACATACAGGAAACGTATCAGGGTTGCCCCCGGGAACCGGCCGGTGCCGTCGGCGCCGGCCTGCCTCCGCACCGGTCGGTACGGCCTACTGCACCGGCTGGTAGGGGTTCTCCCCGTCGGCGAGCAGCCGGTCGGCCTCGGCATGGATCTCCTCCGCCGGGAGTCCGAAGTCGATCGACTTGCGGAACGGCTGGCGGACGTCCCGCTCGACGCGGAGATAGACCTCGTTGCGGTTCCCTTCCGGGTCGAAGAAGTAGATGCCGAAGGCATTGCCGTGGGTCACCTCCTGCTGGACGTCGACGCCCTCCGCGGCGAACCGCGCATGGAAGGCGCGCAGATCCTCCAGCGATTCCACCCGCCAGGAGATCTGGTGCTGCTGCTTGTCACCGATCGCGGCGGTCCGGCCGCGCTGGAGGACGAACTCGTGGTGCTCCTCGTCGGGCCGGGCACTGAAGAAGACGATCGCCAGCCCGTCGTCGGCGTCGGTGACCGTCAGCCCCAGCACCCTCTCGTAGAAGTCGCGCATCTTCTCCAGGTCGTACACCCAGAGCCCCGTGTGGCCCAGCCCGGTGATCGCCACGATCCACTCCATCTCTCGCGTCTCGCTTTGCAGGACACGTATCCTGCAAATCGCTACTAGCGTACGATCGCCCCTGCGGCAGGTCAACGACGAAAGATGAGGTGCACCGTGCGACTCGCCACACTGCGTGTACGGGAACAGACCTTTGCGGCCCGCTTGGACGGGGATTCGTACACCCTGCTCCCCCAGCCCGACGTGGGCGCCCTGCTCTCCTCGGGTGCCGACTACCGGCAGACGGGAGCCGACGGCCAGTGGGGGCGGGTGGCCGTGGGGGAGGCCAACTACGCGCCCCTCGTCCCCCACCCGAACAAAATCATCTGCCTGGGCCTGAACTACGCCTCCCACATCGAGGAGATGGGGCGCGACACTCCCAAGTACCCGACGCTCTTCGCAAAGTACGACGGCTCCCTGATCGGCGCCCGCGACGCGATCGTGCTGCCGCGTGTGAGCGACCGCGTCGACTGGGAGGCGGAGCTGGGCTTCGTGATCGGCCGGCCCGGGCGCCATGTGACGCGCGAGCGGGCCCTGGAGCACATCGCGGGCTACACGGTGGTCAACGACGTGACGGTCCGCGACTACCAGCGCCGTACACGCGAGTTCCTCGCGGGCAAGACGTTCGAAGCGACCACTCCGATCGGCCCGGAGCTGGTCACGGCCGACGAGTTCGGGGGCCGGGAGCCCGACCTGGAGATCAGGTGCGAGGTCGACGGCGTCGTGATGCAGCGATCCCGCACCTCCGACCTGCTCTTCGGGATCGCGGACATCGTGGCGTACGTCAGCGAGATCGTCACGCTCCTGCCGGGCGACGTGGTCTGCACGGGGACGCCGGGCGGCGTGGGGGACGGCCGCAGCCCCCAGGTCTACCTCCGGAAGGGACAGGTGCTCCGTACGGTCATCGAAGGGCTGGGCGAGACGCGCAACGAATGCGTCCAGGAGGAGCCGTACAGCCTCGGCGGACATCCGGGAAACTCTTGACCTGCGGCAGGGATGCGCTTCATAACCTCTAGTAGTAGAGTCAAATTCGAGGTGGTCGAAGGCGACCCGCACGAGCGGCCCGGATGCCTCACCCCGGAGAACTCCCGCCGGACACCTCCCGTCGGTCCTTTCCGCAGTACCCGCGCCGGACGGCGCGCCGACGGTACGTCACCTCCGGCGCATCCGGCGTCCTCGCCCGGCGTACCCATCCAGCACCCGGAACGGAGAGCACACCATGATGGAAATCAGGAACATCGACGAGAGCTGCCCCTTCTTCACCCAGGTCGAGCAGTCGGACGACAGCCCCGTCACCGTCATCAACACCTTCATCGCCCCCGAGGGGGGAATCGAGGCGTGTCTTGAGGCGTGGGCCAAGGAGTGCGAAGTGATGACGGCCCAGCCCGGCTTCATCTCGGCGCAGCTCTACCGCGGTGTCGGCGACAGCAGGGTCCTCACCAACGTCGCGGTGTGGGAGTCGGGGACCGCGCTCAAAGCGGTCTTCGCCCGCAAGGACTTCGCGGACTCCCTGATCCTCCCGCCGGAGGGCTCGGTCGCCTACCCGGTCCTGTACCAGAAGATGGCCATGCCCGGCATCTGCGCCGCCTGACCAGGCACCCGTGTGGCCCCTCGCGGGGCAGGAGGTACAGTCCGGTCATGCCGCACCAGGACCTCCCCACCGACCTCGCCCGCCTGGTGTGGACCCTGCACCGGACGCTGCTGCAGGCCACCCGGACTCCGGTCGGCGAACACGTGCGCCCCCCGGCGCAGGTGGAACTGCTCCAGCTCGTGACCGACAGGCCCGGGGTCAGTGTCAGGGAGGCCGCGCGGATGCTCCGCATGCAGCCGAACAATGTGAGCACCCTGGTGACCCAACTGGTGAAGGACGGGCTGCTGGAGCGGTCCCCCCATCCCGACGACCGGCGTCAGGCTCAGTTGCGACCCACCCCCCGCATGCTCGCGGAGGGCCGGGAGGTCAACGCCGGCATCTACCGCAACGTCGAGGCCGCCCTGAGCACGCTCAGCCCCGCTGCCGTCGAACGGATCGCCGCGGCACTGCCGGACCTGCACGACCTCGCCGAGGCCGCCCACCAGGCTCCCTGAGGGCCCGCAGCGGCCCTGACGTCCCTCGGGCACGCGGTCACCGCGACACACTCTTCCTTTCCCACTCCGCGGGACAAGACGTCTGACACAAAGGACTCGGCCGGCCGAAGCGGCTGGCCTCCTCCCCCATCAGCGGCCCTGTTCCCCTTCCCCGGCCGGCTCACCGAACGCCCCGCGGATCCCCGGGCCCAGCGGACGTCACGGGTCCCCGGGCCCCGACCACATTCCACGCCTCATGAACACGGACTGCCAGGCGCTCCCCAGTCGACGCGCCGGGCACGCACCCAGGGAGTAACCATGTTTCCTCCAGAAGCCGCAGCTCTCCTCAGCACGAAGACTCCGGCCACCTTCACCACCCTGCTCCCCGACGGCAGTCCGCACTCCGTGGTCTCCGGAGTCGTGCTGGAGGGTGACCAGTTGGTGACGAACACGGCTCCGACCGCGAAGCGGCTGAACAACCTCCGGGCGGACCCCCGGGTCAACGTCCTGATCATCGACCCCGCCTCCCCCATGCGGTACGTGGAGGTACGGGGGACGGCGACCATCCATGAACTCCAGCAGGAGCAGAAGGCCCGGCTTCTCCAGGGGCACGCGCGGGAGGGCGGCACGTCCGCGCCCACCGACCAGGAGCAGGCGGCCGTCACCGTCCTCCAGATCCGTGTGACGCCGTCCAAGGTCACGTACCACAGCTTCGACCCGCGTCAGCTCGGTCCGGCCGCCCGTCAGCGGCCGGGTGGCCGGCCGGCCACCGGCGGCGCCGCGGCCGGTGACGAGGTCCCGCGCACCGCCCCGGACGGCGTCGTCCGGGAGGACGAGGCGGGCCGGTGGATCGAGTTCGAGCGCCCGGTGTCCCATTCGCCCGAGGCGGTCTGGGCCGCGCTCACCGAGCCGGCCCGGCTGGTGCTGTGGCAGCACCCGGTCGAGTTCCTCCCCGAACTGCGCGAGGGCGCCACGGTCTACGCCCATCTCAACCCGCAGGCCAAGGCGTTCGCCCTCGGCAAGGTGACCCGGGTCGAGCCCCCGCACGCCCTGGCCTTCCGGTGGACGACGACGCACCCGGCCCTGTCGCCGGACGTCACGCTCTCCTACGTCCTCACCGACGGCGTACTCAAGGTCTCTTACGGCCCCTTCGGCAAGGACGACGCCGTACTGCCGATGATGGCCTCCTTGCACATCCACCTGGACCACCTGGACCTGGCGATCACCACGCCGGACAGCGAACTGCCCGCGCCCCCGTGGCCCGAGGTCAGCGTCGTGTCACGGTCCGGCCGTATGCAGTCGACGATCGGCGAGTACGCGAGGGCCCGCCCCGAACTGGGCGGTGGCCCGGGTGGACCTGGCGGACCAGGCCGCCCCGGCGGACCCGGCCGTCACTGACACCCGGCCCCGCCGCCTCGCCCGAACGGACCGTCGCCCCGCCCGCCTGCCTCGCCCAGCCGCCGGGCGGGGCAGGCGGTGCCGCGGACAGAGCACCGGGCCCCGTCCCCGGCACCCCACCTCCCAGACCTCGGGCACGTCCAAGGAGCGGCATGAACGGTCACGACGATGCCCCGGCAGCCGACAGGCCGACGGCCACCGTCCTGCGCCGGGCCCTGAAGCGGGCGGCCGACGGAGTGCCGCTCGACGTGACGGAGGCCGCCGTACTGCTCCAGGCCCGCGGTCCCGACCCGACCGCTCTCACCGGGATCGGCGAGACCTACCGGGAGCGCGTCGAGTCGCTGTTCGCACTGCGGGCCGTGGCGCGGGAGCACAACGGCGTGCAGGAGGTGATCGTCCAGAACTTCCGGGCCAAGCCGGGCACCGCGATGCGCGGAACACCGCACGCGCGCCTCGACGAGCCGGCTGCCACGATCGCCGTCGCGCGCGTCGTCCTGGGGCCCTCGGCCCGGATCCAGGCGCCCCCGAACCTGGTGGGAGACGAGCACGCGGCGATGCTGCGGGCCGGGATCGACGACTGGGGAGGCGTCTCCCCGCTCACCCCCGACCACGTCAACCCCGGACATCCCTGCCCGGGGATCGGGGAGTTGGCGCACCGGACGGCCGGGGAGGGCTTCACGCTGCGCGAACGGCTCACGGCGCACCCGGAGTTCGTCCGCCGGGGCGACCCCTGGATCGACCCGCGGGCGCTGCCCCATGTGACGGCGCCGGCCGACCCGGAGACGGGCCTGGCCCGGGAGGGCGTGGTGCCGCGAGGGCTGCCCTGGCAGAGCGGGGGCGCCTCGCTGCCCTTGTGCGGCCGTACGGACCTGAACCGGACCGTCGACGCCGACGCGTACACCCTCTCCCTGTCGGAGGTGGCGGACCGGGCCGAGGAGGCCTGGAACGCGGGCGCGACCGAGGTGTGCGTTCAGGTAGGCATCCATCCCGACCTGCCGGGCACCGTGTACTTCGACATCGCCCGCGCGGTGAAGGCGCGGGTGCCGGATCTGCATCTGCACGCGTTCTCCCCGATGGAGGCGGCGAACGGCGCGGCCCGCGCCGGTCTGTCGACGCGCGAGTGGCTGACGGCGGCGAAAGAGGCCGGGGTCGACAGCATCCCCGGCACCGCGGCCGAGATCCTCGACGACGAGGTGCGCTGGATCCTCACCCGGGCGAAGCTGCCGGCCGCCGCCTGGATCGAGGTGGTGGAGACGGCCCACGAGGTGGATCTGCGCTCCTCGTCGACGACGATGTACGGGCATGTGGACCGGCCGGACCACTGGCTGCACCGTCTGCGCGTACTGGCAGACGTGCAGCGCGGGACGGGCGGCTTCACCGAGTTCGTGACGCTGCCGTTCATCCCGACCAACGCGCCCGTGTACCTCGCGGGGGTTGCCCGGCCGGGGCCCACCGCGCGGGAGAACCGGGTGGTCACCGCGATGGCGCGGCTGCTGCCGCACGGCCTGGTCCCGCGCATCCGGACCAGTTGGGTGAAGCTCGGCACCGAGGGTTCGGCGGAGATGCTGTGCTTGGGCGCCGACGACATGGGCGGCACGCTGATGGAGGAGACCTTCTCGCGCATGGCGGGCTCGCGGCACGGCTCGTACCGGTC
The DNA here is from genome assembly GCF_042800555.1 of Streptomyces sp. NPDC057617. Taxonomy (NCBI): domain Bacteria; kingdom Bacillati; phylum Actinomycetota; class Actinomycetes; order Kitasatosporales; family Streptomycetaceae; genus Streptomyces; species Streptomyces sp. NPDC057617. The sequence continues at coordinate 17,879 of NZ_JBHVGV010000022.1, forward strand.
GGTGAGCGGCCTGGAGGCCATCGCCAAGGCCGCCGGCCGGCCCGCCAGGCAGCGCACCACCCCGTACGGTCCGGTGCCGGCCGAGCGGATCGCGGCTGCCAGGACCTCCGACGGCGTCCTGCCGGAACCGGACGGGGCGGCGCCGGGGAAACTGCTCCCGCTCTTCCCCACATCTCCGTCCGCTCCTGCGGCCGCGTCCGCTCCGGGGTGCCCGTCCGCCTGCCGGGGCGGCCCGGCCGTCGCCCGGCCGGAGTGAGACGGTGCCGACGGACTGGACCGTGCTGCTGCCGGTCAAGCCCTTCCACCGGGCCAAGTCCCGTCTGCGCTGTCCGGATCCGGGCACCCGCGTGGCGCTTGCCCGTGCCTTCTTCCGGGACACCCTCGACGCCGTCCTCGCCGCCCCCGGGGTCGGCGCGGTCCTGGTGGTGACGAGCGACGGCGAAGCGGCGGCCGACGCGCGGGCGGCAGGGGCGGGAACCGTGCCGGACCGGCTCTCCGCCGGGCTGAACGCGGCGATCAGCACCGCCGCGGCCGAGGTGCTGGCGGCTGGGATGTGCGGCCCCGTGGCGGTGCTGACCGCCGATCTGCCCGCGCTGCGCAGCGCGGAACTGGGCGAAGTGCTGGCCGCCGCCGCCCGGCATCCGCGGTCCTTCCTCGCCGATCAGGCGCGCCGGGGCACGACGCTGCTCGCCGCGGGGCGCGCGCAGGATCTCGCCCCGGCCTTCGAGGACGCCTCACGTGCGCGGCACCGGCGGAGCGGCGCGTACGAGCTGACCGATCCGGTGGCGCTCAGCGTCCGGCTGGACGTGGACACCCTCGACGACCTCAGGTCCGCCCACGCCCTCGGCACGGGGCGGCACACGCGCCCCCTGATCCGGGACGCTCTTGGCGACGCCGGTCCGCTGCCCGGGTAGTCCGCGCGCCCCGGCACGTCGGGAGCATCGGCCGACACGCGATGGCCGTCCCGCCGTCGGCGGTGGGGCGCCGGGGGTGGTCTTCTACGTGGGAGCTGACACCACTTGTCGCTCAGAGCGGGGAACGCCCGGTTTCGCCGGAGGGCGATGTCTGTGAGTTCTGGCAACGCCCAGGGGCTTGCGGTAGGAGCATGGACGTGCCCTGCGGGATGAGGCTGCGATGGCGCCACCGAAGTCCAAGGTCGACTTGTACGCGGCGATCCGCCGCGATGCCCGGGCAGGGATGTCGTACCGGGCCTTGATGCGTGAGTACGGAGTCGGGTTCCGCACGGTGAAGGCCGCGTTGGAGTCGGTCTGGCCGGAGCCGCCGTCGCTCCGGAGGCCCGGAAGGCGGCCGAAGCCGACGAGGTCGCGGCTCCGGATGCCCCCACCGAGCCGGAACGGACGAACGCGACCTCGCTGACCGAACGGCGGCTGGCCCAGCTGCCGCCCGACAGCCAGCCGCTGCCCTCGGTCGCAGCCGTCGACCAGGCATGCCGCATGCTCCGGCTGCCCACCATCCGGGCCCAGTTCCCCGAACTGGCCGAAGCCGCCGCCCGGGACCAGATGTCCTATCGCGGCTTCCTCGCCGAACTGCTGATGTCCGAGTGCGACGACCGGGCCCGCCGCCGCTCCGAACGGCGCATCAAGGCGGCGCAGTTCCCGCGGGAGAAGTCACTGCGGGCCTTCGACTTCGACGCCAACCCGAACATCGACCCCGCGGTCATCCATACCCTGGCTACCTGCGAATGGGTCAAGAAGGGCCTGCAGCTCTGCCTGATCGGCGACTCCGGCACCGGCAAGTCTCACCTGCTGATCGCGCTCGGGACCGAGGCCGCCATGGCTGGCTTCCGTGTCCGCTACACGCTCGCCACCAAGCTGGTCAACGAGCTCGTCGAGGCCGCGGACGAGAAGATCCTGACCAAGACCATCGCCAGCTACGGACGCGTCGATCTCCTCTGCATAGACGAACTCGGCTACATGGAGCTGGACCGCAGGGGCGCCGAGCTGCTGTTCCAGGTGCTCACCGAACGCGAGAAATCCTCCCGACTCGCCAGCGCCAGGGCCGCCCGGGCCCAGGACACAACCGCGGGATGAAGTACTGCGAAAGAGACAGTGATTGCACACGCCCCCATCAAGATTTCCTCACCCGCGACCAGCAGCTGCTGCAAGTCACGCGAGCGACTTGTCCGCCAGGATACGTTCCAGGGATCGTTGACCCATCCGACTCATGGCCGGGTTGCTTTTGACGTAGTACCAGACCAACCCCATCGCTTGAACGAAAGCCCACGCCTTGCCTCGCTCCCATTCAAGGTCGTCGCTACCCAGGTGATCACGGAGCACCTGCCGCGGCCCGGCCTCGAGCAAATGCCACGCACTCACAAGATCCAGCGATGGGTCAGCCGGCCCGAAGCCGCCAACGTCGAGAATCCCCGCAAGCCGGCCAGCGGACACGAGCACGTTGTCAGGAATCAGATCGCAATGGGCCATGGCGTCCTCAGCTGCACCTCGCGGCAGATCACGCAAAGTTGCCCAGATACGGCGCAGCCGAGGGACATCCAGGAGTTGCTCACTGTGTCTGAAACAGGTCTCCATCCACGCGTCATGGGACTGCAGGTCGCCTCCTCGACCTGTGCCGGCGAACGTGCGGCCATGCGTGTCGATCGCGCGCAGGTCGCCGATGAGATCGGCCAGGTCACGGGCAAACACAGACGATTCGCCCAGGTCCTCGTTGGCGGCCACGACGCCGGGCAGCCACGTCTGCACCGACCACGGAAGCGGGTAACCTGCCCCAGGTTCACCAAGCGCGACCGGCTCGGGCGTGGGGAAACGCGTGCGACCTGCCAGCTCGCGAGCCGCTTCCGCTTCGGACTCCAGCCGGCGCCGCGTCGACTCGACCTCTGCGGACTCAAGAGGGAATCGGGCTGCGAACCGATCGCCAATACGGAAGATGGCGTTGACCGTACCCTGCGCCGCGATGCGCCTGACTGGCAGGCTCCGCCACTCAGGAAACTGCTGCTCTACCAACATGCGCACCGTCTCAGGTGACACCGTCAGCTGGTTGGCGTGCATCTTCATGGTGGAAGCATCCGCCTCACGATCTTCAACTGCAACCCATTTCTGTCGCGCAACGTTGCCTGCTGGAAGTCCGGCACGTGGTGCGGTGCCCCTGAATGCCATAGCGGGTCATGCCATGGCGGTCACCGAGACCAGACAGACGGCCCCCGCAGCGGTGCGACCCATCAAGAACCGTTGTCGGATCTCATCGACATTTTCGAGCTGGCTGATCGCTAAGTGCTGCCCAAAACCGTCGACAAACGTTCCCTACTCTCGCGTACAAAACCACGGGGGATACCGCCGACGGCGGGGGGGGGAGGCGCGGTTCACGGAAGGACGCCTACTCCTCGGCGACGGCCGCAAGTGGTGCCGCTGCCGGTGTGCGGTGGGCAACTGGGGTGGGCCTCCGCAAGTGCTGCCGCAACTGGACGACCAGGTCCTTCAGTCCCGGCCCGTCGACGGCGGCGCCGAACAGGTAGAAGTCCGGCCGGATGACCGCGGCGACATGACCGTGCTCGCGCATGTGGGAAAGGTAGCCGTCGGGTCCGTCGAGGTAGCCCTCGGGCGGGGCATTGTCGGCGTACAGCGGGACGACGGTCGCACCGATGTCCGAGAGGAAGTCGCGGTCGGCGGCGTCCAGGGCGTCGAGCGGGGCGGGTCCGTCGGTGAGGACCGTGAACCCGCCGCTGGTGTGGTCGTCCGACAGAGCGGTGCGGCCCTGATGGGTGACCTCGTGCTGCGGGGTGAGGTGGCCGACGTTCGGGGCGCGGGTGCCGTTGGGCGCCGATTGGAGGACACCGTCGCCGAGGACGGGCGGCGGGGCGGCCGGGAGCGCGTGCCGCGGGTCGGCGCCGGCGGCGATCATGCGGGCGTCACGCGCCGCGGCGGTGTCCTGATCGAGTACGCAGATGACCTGCCCCAGGGCCATCGACATGCCGATGGCGTGCTGGACGTGGTTGCTGCGCTCGGAGGTGTAGGTGTCCAGCAGCGATGGGGCCGCCCGCTCCGTCAGGACCAGGTCCAGTTTCCAGGCCAGGTTGATCGCGTCACGCATCCCTGAGCACATGCCCTGTCCCGCGAACGGCGGCATCTGGTGGGCGGCGTCACCGGCGAGGATGAGTCGTCCGTCGCGCCAGCGGTCCACCCATCGGGCCTGGAAGGTATAGACGGTGTGCCGCTCGATCGTGGTGTTCTCCGGTGTGCGTCCCCACGGCTCCAGCAGGCGCCACGTCGTCTCCCGGGTGTTGAGTTCCTCGACGCTTTCGTGCGGCAGTCGCAGGAACTCCCAACGGCGCCGGCCAGGACCGCCGGAGACGATCGTGGTGGGGCGCTCGGGGTCGCACAGCTGCCAGTTCATCGGAGACCACTCGGCCCGCTCGTGCGGAATTGTGTCGACGATCAGCCAGTCGTAGAAGAAGCCGAGGTCGGTGATGGAGGTGTCCATCCTGTCGCGGACGAAGCTGTTGGCCCCGTCGGCGCCGATCACATAGCGAGCCCGTACCTCCCCCGCGCCGTCGTCCCCACCGGTGGTGAGGCGGACGGTTTCCTCGTCCGGTCGCAGGTCGGTGACCTCGCAGCCGCGGCGCACGGTGACTGTGGGCTGTCTCCCGGCGGCCTTGGCGAGGACGGCTTCCAGTTGGGGCTGGTGGAAGAAGCTGGCGGTGGGCCAGCCGGACGGACCGTCGCCTGACCAGTCGATACGCACCAGCGACTCACCGGCCGCGTTGCGCCACTCGTAGTTGTCGGGCACCGGGTCAGTGATCTCACGCACCTCCTCCCCCACTCCCGCGGCCTGAAATATGCGGCCGATCTCGTGGTCGAAGTGCACCGCCCGGGGCAAGTCGTAGGAATCCGGCCAGCGCTCGAGTGCGATGACGTCATGACCGGCCCGGCCGAGCAGCAGGGCCAGCATCTGGCCGACGGGACCGAAGCCGACGATCGCGACGTCGTGCACCTTCGAGGGACTTCTGCTCACGGCTCTCCTCGGCTCGCTGTGGGTTCTCCGTCACCAATCGGCGAAGTGCGTCGACAACGGCACCCTTGTCTGGTCATCAATATTCATCATGATGATTATCTTGATGCTGCATTCGTGCGGGCCAGAGCGTCAAGAGGTGTGAGCGAAATGACCATGATGAATACAGTGAACCTGAGCGGCGACGGGGCCGGGGTTACGGCTGGACCAGCCCTGACTGGTACGCGATGACGACCAGCCGGGCCCGGTCCCGGGCGTCCAGTTTTGTCATGGCACGTTGGACGTGGCTCTTCACCGTCAGGGGGCTCAGGCAGAGGTCCTTGGCGATCTCGTCGTTGGACAGTCCGGCGGCGACGTGTGCCACGATCTCCCGTTCGCGTGAGGTGAGGGTGTCCAGGGCCGCGGAAGACGCCATCCGGCCTCGCACCGGGCGGGTCAGGAATTCACCGATCAAGGACCGGGTGGCGGCGGGCGACAGCAACGCGTCCCCCGCCGCGACCGTACGGATGGCGTCCAGGAACTCGCCGGAACCGATGTTCTTGCCGAGGAACCCGCTGGCACCCGCGCGCAGGGCCTGGGCGACGTACTCGTCGATCTCGAAGGTCGTGAGGATCAAGACCTTGGTGTCGCGCAGACTCTCGTCCCGGCAGATCTCGGCGGTCGCGGCAAGGCCGTTGACGCCGGGCATGCGGATGTCCATGACGATCACGTCCGGATGCGTGGCGCGTGCCGCGGAGACGGCTTCCTCCCCGTTGCCGGCGACCGCGACCACTTCCATGTCGTCGCAGGAATCGATGAGCATCTGGAACGTCCCCCGGAGCAGAGCCTGGTCGTCCGCGAGCACTACCCGGACGGTCACGAGAGCACGTCCTTCTCATCGGGTCCGCCGGTCCGGCCCGGGTTGTCGCTCTGCAGGGGGAGTTCTGTGGTCACTTCGAATCCGCCCTGCGGGCGACGGCCCGTGAAGAGTTCACCGCCGACGGACCGCACCCGTTCGCGCATGCCGATGAGGCCGTACCCCGCGGGCCGGGTGCCCGGGTCGTGGGACTGCCCGTTGTCGGACACGGTGATCGTGAGACCCCGGCGGGAGTAGGCCAGCCGTACGGTGGCCTCGCCGGTGTCCGCGTGCTTGACGACGTTGGTCAGCGCTTCCTGGACCACACGGTATGCCGTGAGGTCGACACCGGGGGACAGCGGCTGCACGACCCCCTGCGGCGAGACGGTGACGGCCAGGCCCGCCGCCTCGAACGCCGCGATGAGATCGGGGAGTTGGGCGAGGCCGGGAGCGGGTTCGAGCGGGGCGTCGGGTCGGTCGGTCCGGCGCAGCAGGCCGAGGGTCGCCCTGAGTTCGTGCAGCACGGAGGATGTGGTGTCGGTGAGATGGCCGAGCAACTGCTGGGCCTGACGGGGGTCGGTGGGCAGGAGATGCGCGGCGGCGCCGGCCTGGACATGGGCGAGCGCCATGTGGTGGGCGATGACATCGTGAAGATCCCGGGCGATCCGCATACGTTCCTCGCCGACACGCTGGCGCGCCTCTTCTTCGCGGGTGCGCTCGGCCAGTTCCGCCCGGGCCTCCACGGCGCTCACATAGTCGCGCCGGTTGCGGACCGCGTCGCCGATGGCGCCGGCGAGCAGGACCCAGGGGACGAAGCCGAGCCGTTCGTGCCCCAGGATCGCTCCCGTCCCGGACGTCAGCGAGGTGATCAGCAGCAGGCTCACAGCGGTGACCGTGAAGACCTGGGCCGTGCGGCGCTCGACGTGCTGGGGCAGGAGGTAGACGGCGGCGAGCACCGGGGCCATCAACAGCGGGCTGAATACGGAACCCATGACTCCCATGGCAATGGTGCAGAGGGTGACCAGCACGACCACCGTCCGGGGGCGAGTTCGGTACCACACCAACATGCCGCACGCGGCTGCCATGAGCACAAGGCCGGACGGACCCAGATCGTCGGTCACGGAGAGGCCGGCGATCGAGACACCGAGCAGACCAGGAGCGAGAATCCAGTCGCCCTTGGTCGGCGGACGTCTGTCCGGATGGTGCCGGTCGGTGGTCATGCTGGACTCTTCCTTCTTGGTCCCCATCGTCTGCGATGGAGAGGCGCCCTTCTCGTCATGGAGGAGGGCCACGCGTGTCGCCACGTGCGGCCCTCCCGCTCGCGTACGGGACTCCTGCTCTCAGACGTGAACCGCTTCGCGGCCCTGCTCGTCCAGGTGTCCCGGAAGGGCCTGGCCGGGCTGTCCCTGGCCCAGCGCTTCACCCTCCACATCCACGTTGGGCACGATCTTGCCCAGCCGGCGCGGCATCCACCACGCCTTGTCGCCCAGGAGGGCCAGGGCGGCGGGGACAATGGTCATGCGGACGACAAACGCGTCGAAGGCAACGGCGGAGGACAGCCCCACACCCATCATCTTGACCAAGGATTCTCCGGATCCGATGAATCCGGCGAAGACGGCGATCATGATGACGGCCGCCGCGACGACGACGCGTGCGCTGTGCCGGAATCCGGTGACGATGGCCTGACCGGTGCTTTCGCCGTGGATGTACGCCTCACGCATCCGGGTGACGAGGAAGACCTCGTAGTCCATGGCGAGTCCGAAGACCACGCCGATCAGGAAAATCGGCATCATGCTCATCACGGGACCGGTCTGTTCGACACCGACGAGACCGGCCAGCCAGCCCCACTGGAAGATCGCGACGATCACTCCGAAGGACGCGGCCACGGAGAGCAGGAAGCCCAGAGCGGCCTTGAGCGGTACGAGGACGGATCGGAAGACGATCATCAGGAGCAGGAAGGCCAGGCTCACCACCACCGCCAGATACGGCACCAGGGCGTCGGTGAGTTTCTGCGACACATCGATGTTGACCGCGGTGGTGCCGGTGACGAGCATGGTCGCCCCGGTGCCGGCCTTGAGGCCGGCCCTCTCCTCACGGAGGGTGTGAACGAGATCCTTGGTCCCTTCTTCGCTGGGGCCGGTGGAGGGTGTGGCACTGATGATCGCGGTGTCGCCGGACTTGTTGAACATGGCGGGCGACACGGAGACGACACCGTCGGTCGCGGCCAGCTTCTTGGCGACCTCCTCCGCCGCCGCCTTCGGGTCCTGCGCGCCCTTCGCGTCGACGACCACGGTCAGGGGACCGTTGAAGCCGGGCCCGAAGCCTTCCGCCAAGGCGTCGTAGGCACGGCGCTGGGTGGTCGACGTGGGCTGTGCCTCATCACCGGGCAGGCCCAGTCGCAGGTCGAGGGTCGGCACCGCGAGTATCCCCAGACCCACGATGCTCAGCAGAAGTACCGGCAGGGGCCGGCCCACCACAAAACGGGCCCAGCGAGTGCCCATATTGGGCTTGGCCACGGGAGCCGGCTCCGTACCCCGGGGTGGCCGCGGGCCCGACGCTCCGGCGCCGTGCCCGACGCCGCCCTGTCGAGCTTTGCGGACCTTGCGGGGAAGGACGGCCTTCGGCGCGAAGCCCAGGACCGCGGGCACCAAGGTCACCGCGATGAGGACGGCGATGACCACCGTCGCGGCCGCGGCCAGGCCCATCTTCGTGAGCGTGGGAACGCCGACCACGGACAGTCCGGCGAGCGCGATGACCACGGTGAGACCCGCGAACACCACGGCGGAGCCGGCCGTTCCCGCGGCGCGGGCCGCCGCCTCCGCGGGACTGTGGCCCGCGTCTCGTTCGGCGCTGTAGCGCGAGACGATGAACAAGGCGTAGTCGATGCCGACCGCCAGCCCCAGCATCAGGGCGAGGGTGGTGGTCGTCGTAGAGAGGCCCACGGCGACGATCCCGGCCACACCGACGCCGATGCTCAGCAGCGCCGTGAGCAGCGGCAGACCCGCCGCTGCGAGCGACCCGAAGGTGATGACCAGTACCACCGCGGCGATGGCCACGCCGATGATCTCGGTGGTCCCGCCGAACTCGGGCGCGACACCCAGCGCGGAACCACCGATCTCGACGGTCAGACCCGCCTCGCGGGCGTCGTCGGCCGCGTCCGTGAGCGTCTTCTTCGTGGCGTCGGTGAGATCTTCGGCCTTCTCGCCGTACGAAATGCTGGAATACGCCGTCGAGCTGTCCTCGCTCACCGCGTGAGCGTCGAACGGATTGAGGGCGGTCGCGACCTGCCCGCCTTCGGCCACCGCGGTGACGGCCGCGTCGATGGCTTCTTTGTACCGCGTCGCGGTGATCTGCTGGCCGTCCGGGGCGACGAAGACGAGGCGGGCGTCCGCGCCCTCGGAGTTGCCCGAGGGGAAGCGCTGGTTCAACAGGTCGAATGCCTTCTGCGACTCCGTGCCCGGCATCGCGAACCCGTCGTCGGGCGCCGCGGGGGCCTTGACCGCGGCGAAGACGGTGGCAGCGAGGATCGCGACCCACATCAAGGCCACCCATCGCCGTTTCCGGAACGCCAGATGACCCAGTCGGTAGAGGAAGGTAGCCACGAAAGAAGCTCTCCTGTCAGTAATCGAGACGACAGGGGCGATGCCCCGTTGGGGCTGACCCGCCGGCATTACGGCCGGCCCCTGCCAATGTCCCGATTGTTCGCCTCCCGACCGCTCATCGTCGTCGTCCGCCGACACGCTCTGCGCCGTACTGCGGCGGCAGTAGGAAGTCGCGGCAGGCGTGGTCCGCAGGTAGGAAAAGCCCAGGTAGGAGAGTTGATCCCGCCCCGCCGCGGCACGTCATGGCGCGGCGATGCCCGCGGTGCAGTGATGGACGCCGGGCGGGGATACATGCAGGGCGGTGGCTGTCAGGCGTGCAGGGCGCCCGTTCCCAGCAGGCCGAACAGGAGGACGCCGATGATGATCCGGTAGAGGACGAAGGCGTTGAAGGAATGCTTGGCGACGAACTTGAGCAGCCATGCGATCGAGGCGTAGGCGACCGCGAAGGACACGGCGGTGCCGACGATCAGTGGGAGGGTGTCCACTCCGGTACCGAGGGCGTCCTTCAGTTCGTACAGGCCGGCGCCGGTCAGTGCCGGGATGCCGAGGAAGAAGGACAGGCGGGTGGCGGCGACACGTTCGAGGTCGAGGATGAGGCCGGTGGACATGGTGGCGCCCGAGCGGGAGAAGCCGGGGAAGAGCAGGGCGAGGATCTGTGAGGAGCCGACGAGCATGGCGTCCTTGAGGGAGGTGTCGTCCTCGCCGCGCTTGTGGCGGCCCATCTGGTCGGCCGCCCACATCAGGCCGCTCCCGACGATCAGCGACGCGGCCACTACCCACAGCGATGCCAGCGGGCCGTCGATCAGAGGTTTGGCCGCGAGTCCGACGACCACGATCGGGATGGTGGCGTAGATGACCCACCAGGCGAACTTGTAGTCGTGGTGGTGCCGCTCCTCACGGTTGGCCAGCCCCCGTCCCCAGGCTGTCACGATCCGCACGATGTCTTTGAAGAAGTACAGCAGTACGGCCGCGATCGCCCCGACCTGGATCACCGCGGTGAACGCGACCACAGCCTTGTCGTCCACCGGGATACCCATCAGCCCTTCGGTGATTTTCAGATGTCCGGTGGAGGAGACCGGCAGGAACTCCGTCACCCCCTCCACGACACCCAGGACGACGGCCTGTCCCACACTGATCGCGCTCACGTGCTTTCACCTTCGGTTGGTTGGACGGCGCCGGCCTTCCGGCGGCGGACAGGGAGAGGGACATCCCGAGCGGCTCGGGCCGCCGGGACATCGGTGGCACCGTGGCCTCCGCCGTGCCCCGCGTCATCCGGAGGCTTCGACGGCCCACTGCTGCCCTGCTGCCGCGCCCACCGTGCGTGAGGCATCCTGTCGGCACAGGCCGGCGCGGCGGCAGAGCCGGGAGTCGTGGAACACTTGAGGGACACAGTATCTTCTATTCGCGAATAGAAGATACTGGTGACTGTAGACGACGTGTGGAGGGAGGTCGACCGTGGGCGCTCACGAACGGCTCCCCGGGCCCGGCGGCAGACGGCGGGCGAACGGCGCCCTGGAGGCCGAGATCCTGGCCCTGCTGCACACCGCCGACCAGGCGCTCACCCCGGGCGAGGTGGTCGAACGTCTGGCCGCCCCCCTCGGCCACACCACGGTGGCCACCACCCTGGCCCGCCTCCACACCCGCGGTGTGCTGGAGCGCACCCCGCGGGGACGCGGCTACGCCTACACCCCCGTCACGGACGAGCCGGGACTGACCGCCAAACACATGCATCAGGTCATGGAAGGCGGAAGCGACCGCGCGTCGGTCCTGACCCGCTTCGTCGGCGAACTGTCCGACGACGACGAGGATCTGCTGCGCCGCCTGCTGGGCACCGAGGAGTAGAGAGCCGCCTTCAGCCATGCATCTGGCCGTCTACCTGCCGCTCCTCTTCCCCGCCCTGGCGGGCCTGAGCGCCGGCCCGCTGGCCCGTCGGCTGGAGCCGCGCCTCGCGACCTGGCTGCTGACCGCCGCCGGCCTGGTCCTCGCCGCTTCCAGCACCGCGGTGCTGGGCCTGCTCGCGTTGGCCGGCCTGGTCCGTATCCCGCTCGTCGCCGCCCTCAAGGGCTATTCGCCAGAGGTGATCGACCGTCAGGACCCGGCCGCATGGCCGGCCGCCCTGGCGGGCGCCGTTCTGCTCGCTCTCGCCGTCCTCGCTGCCGTCCGCATGGCCGCACGCCGGGCCGGAGCCCTGTGGTCCGCAGCCCTGGAAGCCGCCTGTCTGCCCGGCCCCGGCCCCGTTGTCGTCATCGACGACCCCGGCGCCGACGCCTACGCCATGCCGGGCCTGCCCGGCCGCATCGTCATTTCCCACGGCATGCTCGACGCTCTCGATGCCGCCGGACACGAGATCCTCCTCGTCCATGAACGCGCTCACCTCGACCACCACCACTACGCGTTCGTCTCCCTCGCGCAGCTCTCCGCCGCCGCCAACCCCCTGCTGCGCCCCCTGGCCGACACCGTTGCCTACACCGTCGAACGCTGGGCCGACGAGCACGCCGCGCACCACACCGGCGACCGTCGCGCGGTCGCCGAAACCGTCGCGCGGGCCGCTGTCGCCGCCAAACGCGGCCGGGGCGGACGCCACCTCCCCGCCGCCGCGCTCGGTGTGCTGGGCCGCCGTACCGCCCCGGGCCTCGTGCCCCGCCGCGTCGCCGCCCTCCTCGCGCCCCCGCCGCAGAGCCCGCCTCTGCTGCTTGTGGCTGCCGCGGCGCTGCTGGCGGCCAGCAGCCTCTGCGCCCTGGAAGCCGCTCGTGACCTCCACCAGTTCCTGGAACTCGCACACCTCCGCTGAGGCCACGCGGGTTCACACGCACGATGCGTCTGGGATACCGGGCACACCCGTCCAACGGGAGAACGGACAGGGACGCGGGCCACTACTGGACAACGCCCGCCGCTACTCGACGCACACCGTCGTGATCGAGTGCACGGCGATGCACGGTGCCGTACGGGTGACCGTCGCCGACGACGGACCCGGAATCCCCCGGCAGCTCAGCCGCCCGATCCCCCGCCGACCGGGGCCCCGGTGATGGCCTGCATCTCCTGCCCGATCATCTCTTGCAAAGGCACGCCGTTGCGATTGCTGAGGATGACACCGACCCAGCCGGTGTACGGGTAGATGTCCCAGTTGGCGCCGACACCGGGGTTGCCACCGGCGCGCTGGTAGATCCACTGGCCGTTGGCGATGGAGACCGGAATCCCGTACGCCCCGAACGACGCCGGTCCATGGGGGATCTTGGCAGCGGTGAGCACGTCGGCCCAGGGCCGGTCCAGCACCGTGCCGTCGCCCAGCGCGTGCGCGAACCGAACCAGATCCGGTGCGGTGGCGAAGCCGCCGTCCCCGGGGGCATCGATGAAGGCGCGGCCCGGATTTTTGCCGAGTACGTTCGGGTCCGGGCTGCTCTTGTCCAGGTTGCGGACGGCGTCCACCACGCTGCCGTCGGCCAGCTCCATGTACGGGTGCGCGATGTGCTCGTCGGTGAGCCACTGCCGCCTGGTGTAGAACCCCGAGCCGGTCATGCCGCAGCGCCCGAAGACGTTCTCCTGCACGTAGTCCCAGTACGTCTTGCCGGTCACGGCCTCCACGATCAGCGCGGAAATGGTGACCCCCGCCTCCTCATGGGTGGTGCCAGGGACGCCCGGGACGCCCACCAGTTTCGCCTGCCGGGCCCGCTGCTCGTAGTACTCGTGCACCTCATCCCGGCTCTGGAAGACGCGTTGCACGTCCTCCTCCGGGCTGTCCAGCCCGGAGGTGCCGGACAACACGTGGTGGATGGTCACCCGCTCGGCGATCTCCTTGGCGAAGCCCTTCAGATGGGTGCCCACCGTGTCCGACAGCTTCACCTTGCCCTGCTGCGCCAACTGCAGGACGGCCACCGCGCCGAACGGCTTGCCCGCCGAACTGAGGCTGAACGCGACGCCCTCGTGGTTGGCGATCCCCCTCTCCTTGTCGGCCATGCCGTAGCTGCGGGACAGCACCGTCCGGCCCCGGTGCGACAACAGCACCACGCCGGAGAACTTGCCCTCGGCGGCCAGCTTCGCCACATACCGGTCGTAGGCCCCGCCAGGCCGGGTGTCCGGCGGGACCGGGTCGGTTGGGGCCTGCGCGGCGTGGCCGGGCTGGGCGCCCACCAGCGACGCGCCTGCCACCACGCCGGCGGCCGCCACCCCGCCCCACCCGAGCAGCCCCCGCCGGTCGATACCGCGTACGGAATCCGAGCCCATGATCACAGTCCTTTCCCGATGGACGAACTGACCGTTGACGCACTGTGGTCCATGGCTCCACTCAAGACGGGAGACCGTTGCCGTGGCGTATGCGATTTTCGATACGTCCGCGACACACGTTCCGGGAAGATCATCGGTCGTCGTACCGAGGCCGGCCCGGCGCGAACGACCCGCGCCGAACGTCAACGGGACGACGTGCCCGCTGCGGTGGAGGCTGTCGGCGGGCACCTCATAGCCTGGGCCGACGAACCAGACACCCGATGAATCTGTGCCTGTGGGCAGTTCAGGTGGCGCTGTAAGCGCCCGGTGACGACCGCATAATCAACACCCTTGCTGGAACAAAGCGTTGATGCTGCACGCTTGCGCAGGCCCTTGACGGAAGGGGCAGGCAGCCCGACTATCACCAAACATTGGATGTAAGCGCACGGTCCAGGCCTTCAGCCCGCCGAAGGCACGTCACACACCAACCCTCCGGTCACTCGGAATCACCTCATCTCCGTACATGGGAAGGACCCACCCGTGTCACCACAAGGTTCGTTCACGCGGAGGCTGTTGCGCCGCGTAGGCCCGATCGCGGCAGCCCTCGGTCTGATTCTGACGGCACCCGTAGTTCAATCCGTCGCTGCCGCGCCCTCCGTGACGCTCTACGCGTCGCCGTCCGGGGCGGGTTCGACCTGTTCCTCCTCGGCCCCGTGTTCCCTGTCCGGTGCCCAGGACGCAGTTCGAACCCATCTCGCAGAGGGTTCGGCGGACGTCACCGTACTGCTGGCCGACGGTGTGTACCGCTTGTCGAGGACCTGGTCCCTCGGCCCGGCGGACTCGGGCACGCCGGGCCACCCGGTGGTGTGGAGGTCCGCGCCAGGGGCTCATCCGGTGATCTCGGGGGCCTCACAGGTCACCGGTTGGACGCAGCGCGGATCGAGCGGTGTGTGGTCCGCTCCGGTACCCAGCACCAGCAACAGCCGTCAGCTGTACATCGACGGCCATAAGGCCCCGGTAGCACAGGCGACCCCGGCGAGCCTGGGATTCCGGGGCTCGTGGACCGGTACGTCGACGGGCTACACGATCTCCGGCGACCAGGCGGCGATGGCGTGGTTCGGTTCGCTGACCGCAAGCCAGGTGGCGGGAGTCGAGTTCGCCTTCCCCGGTGGCAACGGACCGTGGACCGAGTCGAGGTGCCGCGTGGCAAGCTTCTCCGCGGCGGCCGGAACGCTGAGGATGAGCCAGCCGTGCTGGACCAATGTGACCGCCCGGGCGTCCTACGCCCAAGCCAGCGGCGGCCTGCCGTCCATGTCGCCCCACACGATGCCCGCGCGCGTCGAGAACGCGCAGACCCTGCTCGGTTCCGGGCAGTGGTTCCTGGACGGCGCCGGCGGCACGCTGTACTACAAGCCTTCCCCGGGCCAGCAGATGTCCGCCCTCGACGTGGAACTGCCGCGCCTCGAAACCCTGGTCCAGGGCGCCGGTACTCTCGCCGCGCCCATCCATGACATCACCTTCAGCGGTCTTCAGTTCTCGTTCGCGACCTGGAACGCTCCCTCCGCCGGCTCCGGGTTCGCCGACGTGCAGAGCAATCTGCGGATGACCGGCGCGAACAACCAGGGCATGTGCACGTTCTCCAACCCCGCGGGAAGCTGCCCCTGGGGATCGCTGACCCAGCCCCTGGCGAACGTCTCGTTCACCGGTTCCAAGAACATCACGCTCACCGGCAACCGCTTCACCGGACTCGGCGGAGCCGGACTGGGCGTGATGTACGGAGCGGCCAACACCCTTATTCAGGGCAACGAGTTCACCGACATCGCCTCCACCGCGATCCTCCTCGGCTGCACCTACGACCCGCTGCCGACCAACCCGGCCGACGCCGCGGGGATCAAGCAGAACTGCACCCCCAACGGAGCAAATGAAACCGCCGCGATCGGCACCAACGAAATCCTGACCGGTACCACCGTGGCGGACAACGTCATCCATCACATCGGTACCGACTACTCCTCGGCCAGTGGCATCACCCTGCTGTTCTCGCAGCACACGACCATCACCCGGAACAACCTGTACGACCTGCCCTACACCGGCATCACAGCCGGAGTCATCCAGGGCCACGTCAACCAGGCGAGCACCCCGCAGAACACCACGAACATCAACAGCTCGAACACCATCAGCAACAACATCCTCCATGACTACCTGTCCGTCCGCAGTGACGGCGGCGCCGTCTACGTCGAGGGACACCAGGCGCAGTACGTGTACCAGGCGGACGGGACGACGATCGACCCGGTGCGGACTCTGGCCAAGGGCCTTCAGGTCACCGGCAACATCGCCTACAACGGCCCCACGACCAACTTCACCTACTACAACGACGCCGGCTCGGAATGGATCAACTGGCAGGGGAACATCGCCTTCCGCGCCGGTGACAAAGCACACGGCGGCTGCAGCCCGACGGGCCACTTCTGGATCACCGGCAACTACTTCTCCGCCGGCATCCAGTCGTACCCGTGCGCCCAGCCGGTCGACACTCACGCGAGTGGGAACACGACCATCCCGGCAACCCCCAAGCCGGCCGATCTTCCCAGCGCCCTGCTGCGCGCCGCGGGCACGGGCTCCGGCTCCTTCACGCCGGTCCTCTCCGTCCCCGCGAGAATCTTCTACGTGTCGCCCACGGCCGACGCGACGGAGGTCCTCGTCGCCGGCGAGGGCTTCGGCCCGGCAACGCCGGTCTACATCGGCACCACCCCGGTCGCCAATGTGACCCGCCTGTCCAGCGGATTCATGATCGTCCCGATTCCGGCCGGCACCTCGGCCGGGCAGATCTCCGTCACTCCGCAGGTCCCTGGATCCATCCGGCTCAACGACGACGACAGCACAATCACCTACAACGGATTCGCGTACGCGGGCGGCCGCTCATACGGCGACTACCAGAACGATGTCCACTACGCGACGGCGAACGGGTCGACCGCGTCGCTCACCTTCACCGGCACCAAAGTCACGGTGTACGGCGAGCAGAACACCGACCAGGGAAACATCGGCATCAGCATCGACGGCGGACCGCAGCAGGTCGTCAGCACACTTCCGAGCGACGGCGTACGGCATGCGAACGTCGCGGTGTACACGTCCGGTCCGCTCTCCTCGGGCAGACACACCATCGTGGTGACCAAGCTGTCCGGTCAGTACAGCACCCTCGACGGATTCACTGTGTGAAGGCGAGCGAACCGGTTGTGACCTCTACAAGGCCGGCCGCCCGAGGAGCGTGTGCTCGGGCGGCCGGCCGCCTGGTTCAGCAGCGGGTGCTGAGTATCTCGGCGAGGGTGTCGTACTCGGGGTCGGTGACCGACAGATGGTAGATGTGCTTGGTGTGGATCCACGATCGGGCGTAGGTGCACCAGTGCGAGAGCGCGGGCAGCCAGACGTTCGGCGGCCGCTCCCCCTTGGAGGAGTTGCTGCTCACCGAGACCGACAGGAGCTGTGAGTGCTCCTGGTCATTGGCGAAGGTCCGCCGCTGCTCGGGTGTCCAGCGGCTGGCGCCCGACGTCCAGGCCTCCTTGAGCGAGACAACGTGGTCGATGGTCAGTGTCGTTGGACTGGTGTGCGCGGTGCCGTCGTACGGACTGGACCACTGGCCTGCTGTCACGGGACAACCGGTTGCCGGGGTGAGGCCCGTACCGTCCCTCCGCAGCACCGCGTGCCGTACCTCGCAGGGGCCCTCGGTGGTGAGCCAGTGCTGGAACAGGCTGCGTTGATAGCCCGAGGACGAGCCGGGCTGATTGCCCCTCAGGTCCTGGAGCTCGGCGGCAGCGACCTCCTTGCTCGGCGGTACGGGCATCCCCTGCCCGTCCATCCGGGCACGCAGCGTGTTGACGAAGGCGTCGGCGTAGTTCCGCGCGCCCGCGACGGTCGGATGGAAGGACTGGGACGAGGCACTCGCGCCGGGATCCTCTCCCTCGGTCTTGCGGAGAATGATCCGGTGAATGGTCTCGTTGAACGAGCACACGTTCTCCAGCTCGAATTCGTCACGCGGGTCGGAGTACGAGACCGGAATGCCGGTGTTCGAGAGAGCCACCGCGTGTTCGTGCAGGACGTCGTTGAGCAGGTCGCTCATATCGTTGAGGAAGTCCAGCTCCAGTTCGTTCAGCCCGGTCAGGATCATGCAGTCGGCGTTCCGCGTATACGGGTCCATGGCGCGCGGCGGGGCCAGCCGGGGGTATCCGGACAGGACGATTCTGGCGTTGGGCGCCTGCTGGCGGATGTTCCGCAGGACCGTCGCGATGGACTCCTTGACCTTTCCGTTGATGAGCATCGGCAGGATCTGTCCGAGGTCCCCCGCGACCGGTTCGCCCAGCCAGGGTTCGGTCACCTGCTGGTACTGGCAGAAGTCCAGCGGATTCGGTGTCTCGATGGTGCACATCCTCATCACATCGGCGAAGTGTGCGTCATTGCCGCCGATATTGAGGGTGACCAGTGTGGTGTTGGCGTCGAGGAAGCCGCGGTCGAGCTGTGACAGCTCCCGGTGCTGGCCCCTGCCGCTCTCGCCGAAGGCATTGCTCACCCCGGCGGGCAGCAGATTCTCCGTCTGGGCTCCGGAACAGGCCAGCAGGTGGTAGTCCATCGACGGGTCCAGCCGGTCCACGCGGGCACCGACCGACTCCGAGGTGCCGGGCAGAACGGCCTGCCGGGACCAGGCGTGCCGGGAGCGGTGGCAGCCGTTCCGGTACGCCGCGCCGCCGGTGCCGCTGTCGTCGGTCTCCTGGTAGTAGTCGGTCGGCGCGTTCTGGGACGCGCCCTCCCCCGAGCTGTACGAGTCGCCGAGCGCGACGATCTGGCCGGCCGGCTTCTGCGCCAGGGGCTGGAAGGCCACCGCGTCGTAGGCGATGTCCTGGGTGCCGTCGCCGTCCGCGGTGACGGAGCTGAGAGACACCGAAGGGGTTCCGGCGAAGGGGAACGCCCCGAGGGACACCCACTCGTGACGCTGTGTCTTCTGGAGCACCACCCGTTTCTTGGTCTGGCCGTTGCCGAGGTGGACGTTGTACGCGGCCTGCTGGGTGTGTGCGCCGTGGTCGGGCATGTGCACCAGCACCCGGGCCCACTGGTTGAGCGGCTGGTTCAGGGTCCAGGTCCCGGTGACTCCCCAGCTCCGCGCCGCGCTGTCGGCGGCCTTCCGCGAATGGGTGAACCAGAAGTGGCCGCCGAATCCGCCGCCGATCTGATGGAAGTCGACCTTCGAGTGGTACAGCCCGTCGGAGTGCTGCGCGAACGACAGCGCGAAGGAACCCGAACTGGTCCAGGACCGGGCGCAGTTGTTCCGTACGACGGGCACCGTGTCCGGTACGTCGTCGATGAGCAGCGCGCCGGCGGGCAGACCTGTCGAGCATCTCGGCGCATAACGGGACCGCTGCTCGTCGGGATAGGCGCCGGCGGCGTCGGCGTCCGGCGGCTCCGGTGTGCCCGGCGAGGTGAGGACGTCGGCCTCATGACCGCAGCCTTCGCCGTTCTGCCCGCAGTTCTTCCACGAGACGGGCGCGTGCCACCAGCAGTGCGCGTCGGCCCGGGTGCACGGGTTGGGGCCCTGGCCGATGTTGTCGGGGTTGCAGCGGTTGCCGTCGGTGGGGTGCAGGGAGCAGAACGTCTCCAGCGGCGGCTTGGCCCCGGACCTCAGCTCCTCGGTGTTCCACCAGGCCTGTGCGTACCCCGCCTCGTAGTTGTCACCACCGGTCGTCTTGACGATCGGGTACGCGGCCCAGCCGATGACCTTCTCCGGGTACGGCCACCACTGCGGGTTGCGGGCGTCGTCGTACGCGTTGTGGTCGAGGAACGGCGCCCGGTCCGGCGGGTAGTCGGGCCTGGCCGGGTTGTTGGTCCACCCCAGACCGTAGTTGCCGTCCGCGTCGGTGCAGGTGGGGCTCGGTGTACAGCCCGAGGTGTTGCCCGTACTGGCCTGGGGGTTGATACCGCTGTTGTACGCCCACAGCGCGGCGAACCACGACTCGATACGGGCCGGATTGCCGCCGTTGACACGGAGATTCATCTGGTACGTCTGGTTCCACTTCTCCTGGAGGATCCGCAGACCGGCGGCGATGTTCGTGGCGTAGTCGACCCCCACCGCGAGCTGCTTCTCCGGAGCGAGCGGAGTCTCACCGGGCTTCTGCCGCCCGGCCAGCCGCATCCCGTCCGTCACCTGGGCGACGCCGTAGCCGCAGTCGGCCTCGCCCCAGGCGATGCCCCAGCCGTCCCCCACCCCGTAGTAGTTGCCGATCAGCGGATTGCCGGTCACCCCTTCGGCGACATGGAACGACGCCTGCCAGAGGTTCGACTCCTGAGCCAGCACACCGAGCAGGATCTGGGCGGGTACCCGTCCGCCGCCGGCCAGGTCCACCGGCGGGAACATCTGCTGCGGCGACCAGGAGGCGGGCATCCCCGACTGCTTCCAGTTCGCGGGCCGGGTCGTGGTGAGGGCCTTCTGCACCGCCAGGTCGGCGGCCCACTCCACCTGGCTCCAGTGCGGCTGGTACACCTGCACCCTGGAGTCGTTGCGCGCGATCGCGCAGGTACGGTCGTGGTCGACCGGATCGCTGGACGACTCGGCGGCGATACCGGCACCGGCGCGTCCCGCCGCACGGCCCGGGCCCGCGGTCGGCGCGACAGGACTGGGCGCGCTGCCCTGGGCGGCATACCGGCCGACACGCTCGGCGGCGCCGACCGCGAAGTCCACCGCCGCTCCGGTGGCCGTCACCTTGGCGCGCAGTACGGTGCCCTCCGCGGTGCCGGGCCCGGCACTCTCCTGTGCCGTACCGCGCCGCGCGGCCCCGGCAGCCGCCTTGGCCCCCGGCGCGGGCGCCTCATGGGTGAAGGAGAGCAGCCCCGCGGTGGACACCTCGGCCGCCGCCGGAACCTTCAGCCGTACGACCTGCTCCGGCAGGTCGCCCACCCTGCTCGGGGTCCCGGTGACGAACACGCGTCCGCCGCCGCCCGGCCGTACCTTGACCCCGGTCAGCGGCCCGCGAGCCAGCTCCCGTACCTCCGCCGGGCCGGACAGCCGCTTCACCACCGCCGACGAGCCATGGCGTTCGGTGAACACCACCCCGTTCTCGGCGTCGGGATGTATCCGGTACGGCACGCCCTTCGAGGACGCCAGGGTCCGTACGTCACCGGAGCGCCCCACCTCGACGAGCCGGGCACCCGACGCCGCCACGATCCCGTCCCTGCCCGGGACCGCGGACGTCACCTCACCGGCGACCTCGTGCGACCGGACGACCGTGCCGCGCGCGGAGTCCACCACATGCAGCCGGGTCCGGCCCCGGTCGACCACCGCGGACTGGGTCAGCACCGCGCTCTCACCGGCCCCGCACCCGGGGTTGTAGTACGCCAGCGACACCGTGACGCCGAGCTTCTTCACCGCGCCGGTCCTCAGGTCCACCACGGCGGCGAAGGCCCCGCGGTCGAAGAGATGGGCCCTGTTGGTGAAGTGACGGGGCGCGTAGACCACCACGGCCCGGTGGCCGGACGCGGTGACACACGCGTTGCCCACCCATGTGTCGCTCTCGATCCAGGGCTCGGACAGAGTCGCCGCCGTACGCCAGGTGTAGCCCGTCCGCGCCTCGGCCACCAGCAGATGGAAGCCGGTCGCGTCGCCGTCCGTGGTCCAGGCCAGATCGGAGGAGGTACGCCAGCCACGCGGCAGGGCCTTGTCGCGGAGGGCGGGCGAGACGGTCGACGGGTCGGTTCCGTCCTGCCCGGCGGTCGCGGGCCCGCGACCGGAGAGCCGTGGTGTGTCCGACGGGGGCGCGCCGGCCACGGCCGGGGGTGCGGACAGCAGACCGGCCCACAGCGCCGCGCACACCCCCCATATCAGTGTCAGAGTCAACTTCTTGGATTTCAGCACGTCGAAGCACCTTCTCAGCCGGAACGACAAAGGCCGGGAGCGGACAGCGACGGTGAACCGCGCTCCGTGAAGCCCGCCGGTGGGGTCACGGGACCGCGACCCCACCGGCGGGCTTCCCCCCGTGGTGAATGGCGCGCCCGACCAGCCGTGCGCGCACTGCTGGTCGGGCGGTGTTGGTGGTCGGACAGCACTCATGGCCGGACGGGCGCCGTGGTCAGACGGGCACCGTGGTCATATGGGCGGGCGCCGTGGTCATACGGGCACCGTCGTCAGACCGCGCTCATGGTCAGACGGGCGAGTGCTGGCACTTGTTCGTCATCGTGTTGGCCGGCCAGGTCCACACCGGGAACTGGATCCAGTTCTTGGTCTGCGGGCCGTAGCCCCCGTCCTCGGAGATCCCCGCGCCGAAGGCGTCGTTCGCCCATCTCTGGGTGTCCAGGACCGCGGCCCTGGTCTGCGGTCCGAAGTCCCTGTCGACGGAGATGTCGTAGCCGCGGCAGTAACGCAGCCCCCGCTGCAGTGTGGTGACCGCGTCACCGTAGTTGCCCTGCTGAAGCAGGCAGTTGACCGTCCCGGTCTGGTAACCCGCGCTGGGGACATGCACCACGAAATCGGTCGTGCCGGTGGCGTAGTAGGTGGTCCAGCTCGTGCAGGTGGGCGTCGCCGCCTGCGCGGGAGCCGCCGACACGGCGCTGGCTCCGGCGGCGAGTGCGAACGCCGCCAGGAGGGAGTTGAGTTTCCGCATGATGAGCCCTCTCGTCACTTGGTCATGACCGAGGGGCGCGGATTCGCCGCACACGGCGTTCACCCCCCGGCACCGCCAGCCACAGGTATAGTCACCGCCGGGTTGTCCAGCACGGGCGTGTCCTGCTGGACAAACAACGGCTTGTCGGTCGGGCTGGGTTCGGACGGTGGGGTGTGGGGCGTCCTGAGCGTGAGCTGGATCCTGAGGCGGGGCCGCTTCAGCGATTCGCATCGGAATTACGCCGGTTACGGGCGGCGGCGGGGCTGAGCTACCGCGAACTGTCCAAGCGCGCCCACTTCTCGGTCACCGCGCTCTCCGAGGCGGCGGGCGGCGAACGGCTGCCGACCCTCGCCGTCACCCTGGCCTACGCGGAAGCGTGCGGAGGCGAACGCGCCGACTGGGAGGAGCGCTGGCGGAGGCTGAGCGCCGAACTGGCCCCGGAGGCACCCGTTCCGGACCGGGGCACCGAGGACGCCCCGTACCTCGGGCTCGCCACCTTCGGTGTCGCGGACGAGGAGCGGTTCTTCGGCCGGGGGGCGCTGATCACCGAACTGCGCTCCAGGCTGGTGGAGTTGCCCCTCCTCGCGGTGTTCGGGGCGTCCGGCGCGGGCAAGTCCTCGCTGCTGCGGGCGGGCTTGCTGCCGGCGCTCCACAAGGAATCGGCCACGGGCGGCGGCACCTGGCGAACGGTCCTGCTCACTCCCGGCGACCACCCCGTGCAGGAACTCGCGATCCATCTCGCGAACCTGCTCCGCGTCCCGGCGAGCGTGCTGCACGACACCGTGCGCGACAGTCCGGAGAGCCTGCGGATCACGGTCCGTCAGATAGTCGCCGATCACCCGGGCCCCGCCCAAGTGCTGATCCTGGTCGACCAGTTCGAGGAGATCTTCACCCTCTGCCAGGACGCCGACGAGCGCCGCCGCTTCATCGAACTGCTGCTGGCCGTGACCGGCGAACCGGCCGTACGGGTCGTCCTTGGGATCCGCGCCGACTTCTACGCCCGGTGCGCCGAGCACGACGGACTCGTACAGGCCCTGGACGGCCACCAGTTGCTGATCGGACCCATGGACGCCGCGGATCTGCGGCAGGTCGTCACGGGCCCGGCCAGACAGGCCGGGATCAAGGTCGAACCCGAACTGGTCGAGACCGTGGTGGCGGAGGCGCAGAACCGGCCGGGCGCGCTGCCCCTGGTCTCGCACGCGCTCCTGGAGACCTGGCGGCGCCGCCGGGGCGCGGCACTCACCGCGGCGGCCTACCGCGCCGCCGGCGGTGTGCACGGCGCGATCGCGCAGAGCGCCGAGGCGGCGTACGGCGAACTGGACGCGGCGCAGCAGCGGATCGCGGAGGAGATGGTCCTGCGCCTGGTCGCGCCCGGCGACGGCACCGAGGCCACCCGCTGCCGCGCGCCGCTGGGCGAACTCCTCGGCGGCCCCGACAGCGCGGCGGTGTCGGCCGTACTCGACCGGCTGATCGCGGCGCGCCTGGTCACCTCCGACAGCCAGGGGGTGACCATCGCCCATGAGGCGGTGATACGGAAGTGGCCCCGGCTGCGCTCCTGGCTGGCCGAGAACGAGGAACTGCTGCGGGCGCAGCGGCGGTTGACGGTGGACGCGCGGGAGTGGGACCAGCACGGCCGGGACACCGGCTTCCTCTACCGCGGAGCGCGGCTGGCCTGGTGGGACGGCCGCGAAACCGCCCGGTTCAACACGACGGAGTCCGCGTTCCTGGAGGCCGCGCGCCGGGTGGAGGCCCAGGCGCGGGCCGGTGTCCGGCGGCGCACCCGGTTCACCCTCGCCGCCCTGGCCACCGGGGTCGTGGTGGTGAGCGCGCTGGCGGGGGTGGCACTGGCGCAGGCGGACCGCGCGTCGGCCGAGCGCGCCACGGCGACCTCCCGGCAGCTCGCCGCCGAGGCGAGGGCCCAGCTCCTGGCCGACCCCCGCCAGGCCCTGTCGATGGCCAGGCGTGCGTACCGGACCGCGCCGACCCGCGAGGCCGACGCCGTACTGCGGCAGGCCGTCGCCGACGACCGGCAGATCGCGGTGGTCCCCGGCGAGCGGGGCCGGGCGCTGGGGGTGGCGTTCAGCTCGGACGGGCACTGGCTGGCCGACACCAGCACCGACGGCACGGTACGGATCTGGCGCTGGTCCCGCGCCGGTGTCTCCGGGCACGAGCCGGCCGCGGTGCTCCGGGGCCATCGCAGCGAGGCGTGGAGCCCGGTCTTCAGCCCCGACGGACGGCGCCTCGCGACCGCCGGACTCGACGGCACCGTACGGGTGTGGGACGTCCGTGGCCGCGGGGTGCCGCTGGTGCTGCGCGGGCATCGCGGACCGGTGTGGAATGTGGCGTTCAGCCCGGACGGATCCCGGATCTCCAGCGCGGGCGACGACGGTACGGTACGGATCTGGGACGCGGGCGGCCGCGGCGCTCCCACCGTTCTGCGCGGGCATCAGGGGCCCGTCATCGGTGTGGCGTTCAGCCCGGACGGGCGGCAGGTCGCGAGCGGCGGCGAGGACAGCACCGTACGGCTGTGGAACACCTCGGGCCGGGGCGGCCCCCGGGTGCTGCGTGGCCATGAACAGGACGTGAAACGCCTGGCGTTCAGCCCCGACGGAACTCTGCTGGCCAGCGCCAGTGTGGACGGGACGGCCCGGATCTGGCCCACCGCCGGCGGTGGCGCACCGCTCGTACTCCGCGGCCACGACGGTACGGTGGAGGGTGTGGCGTTCAGTCCGGACGGCACCCGGCTGGTCACCGCCAGCGACGACGCGACGATGCGCGTCTGGAATACCTCGGCCGCCGCCGTACCGCTCGTGCTGAGGGGGCATCAGGGGACCGTCTGGTCGGCCCAGTTCAGTCCGGACGGACGCTGGCTCGCCAGCGCCAGCGAGGACGGCTCGGTCCGTGTATGGGATCCCAGAGGACCTGGCGACCCCGTCGTACTGCGCGGTCATGACGGACCGGTCTGGGCGGCGGCCGTCCTGTCGGGCGACACCTCCTCCGGGGCCCGCCCGGGCGGACCGCGGGTGGCCGGCGGCGGACAGGACGGCATGCTCAGGATCTGGCACACCGCCACCGGCACCCACCGAGTGCTGCGGGGTCATGAGGACGAGATAGTCGGCATGGCCGCGGCACCGGACGGACGCCGGGTGGCGAGCGCCGGCCTCGACGGCACCGTACGGGTCTGGGACACCACGCGCACCAGCCGTCCCGTGATCCTCCGGGGGTACGAGAGCGGCGCCTGGTCCGTTGCCTTCAGCCCCGACGGGCAGCGGATCGCGGGGGTCGACGGCGAAGGCGCGCTGCGGATCGAACCGGCTGCGGGCGGACCCTCCGAGCGGGTCCTCCGGGCGCCGCGCGGCCTCTTCCGTACCGTCGCGTTCAGCCCGGACGGGCGCGTGATCGCCGCGGGCGGCACCGACGCCGTCATCAGGATCTGGGACCTGGGGCGGGCCGGAGAACCGCGACTCCTGCGCAGCCACCAGGGCTTCGTCTGGTCCGTGGCCTTCAGCCCGGACGGCCGCAGGATCGCCTCCGCCGGGAGCGACGGCACCGTACGGATCTGGGATCTGGAACGGCCGGGCGATCCGGTGGTCCTCGACGGCCACCAGGGCTTCGCGTGGTTCGTGGTGTTCAGCCCGGACGGGCGGTGGATTGCCAGCGCGGGCAAGGACGGCACCGTACGGCTCTGGCCGTCCGGCACCGCCTCGGAACCGGTCACCTTCGGCGGGTTCGGCGCGTCGGTGGAGAGCGTCGCCTTCACCCCCGACAGCCGCCGGCTGGTCACCGCCCACGACGACGGTACGGTCCGGCTGTGGACCTGCGAGGTCTGCGGGCCAGCCGAACGAATCCTGGCACTCGCGGACGCACACCTCGCGGGCCCGGCGGGTCCGACCGGCCCGGCCAGACCGACCAGACCGGACTCCACGGAGTGAAGCCCGGACCTGCCAGGGAGCGCGCGCAGCTGTCCGGTGCGGCGGGTGCCTGGGGTGCCTGCGTGGCCTGCCTCGACGACCTCTCCACGCTGTTCTCCAGGCCAACACGAACGGCCGCACAACCCCGTACGAGTCCGAAGCACACCACGAACACGGATTGCTCACCGCGAGGCCGAAGCGGTGATCGCCGACCGATCCGGCGAGGTCGCCGCGCCTGGACGCGGTTTTCCCAGCGGACCGCGTTGATCCGGGCGGTCAGCACCGCACGCCGGGAGACGCGCGGAGGGACTCACGCCGGCTCGCGCGCATCGTCTGCGTACAAGCGCGTGAGACCTGTCCCGGACGGCCCGAGAGGGGGCCTTACCTTCCTGCCGGTGTCCGGCACGCCCTGGGGCGCGCCGGACACCGGGGAGTGCACGAGCTACGTCGTGACCGCTTCCCATTCCGCGCTGTAACGGCTGCTCAGCCGCAGCAGCTCCGCCGCTGTGGCATCCTCCGCCTCGCGTGCGCGGAGAAGGTCGCGGAGTTCGACGCCGCTGCGCCGCGATTCGATGACGTAACGGAGTACGTCATCATCCTCGACCCACATGGCGTACTCCGGCCACAGCAGGCCGAGAAAATCATGGAACTCTCCAAGGTCCTCCTTGGATTCATTCCACTTGTCGTGGTAGCTGTCGATGTCTTCCAGGCTCACCCGGCCGGAAAGCACATCAGAGACGAAGGTCACGGCCTGATCTTCCTTCCCTTGACCTTTGGCTTGTAGATGTGGCCACCAACGGGATCGGCGCGTGCTGCCGACCCGCCTTGATCATCCTGGACACCTGCGTGATACGCGCTACGGGACTTGACGGCAGCGACGCGCTGTTGCTTCGCGCCATCTGGGAGACCGGGAGGGAACGGGCAGGGGTGCCGTGGATGGTCCTGCGGTCGGTCGGCGCCATGCGTGTGCCTGTGGGCCACTCCCGCGTCCCATCCGGTCAAGCAGTCGCCGGGCACCTTGTCACCGCATCGAGTCGGCGTCAGGATGGGTGACCGCGCCGGCTGGGGGACGGAGACGCAATGGGAGACCATCCAACGGCCCCGGACAACGGCCGATCCGCTCAATCGGCGGCGGAGGACGAGAACCCGCTCGGCGAGGTGACAAACACCCTCTGGGGCTCGCTCATCGCTCTGGCGGGCCTCCTCACTGTCCTAGGCATGAACAGTGACAGGCTCTTCGTCGCGCTGAACAACAATACGTGGCTGACCCTGCTCGCGCCCGCGCTGGCCATAACCGCCGTCGCTCTGAGCTTCTACGCGTACTTCGCCCGGCAGAGAACGCTCCTGATTTTCGGCAGCACGGCCTATGTCGCCGCCCTCGTGGCCTCCCTGCTCGTCGCCACCCTCGCCGCTGCCGGGAACGGCAGGCCCACCGTGACAAGCGTGAGCCTCACGGGCCAACGGCCCCATATTTCCCTGACATTCACCGTCCACGCGGTCGGTGTCGATCGCAATGATCATGTGGCCGCGTTCGCGCGGTCACTCTTCAGAAGCGATGGCAAGTTGGGAACCACGGAACTCTATTCAGGCTCGCTCAGGCCCGATGACATGGGGCAGGTGAACCAGAAAGTCACCATTCCGCTTACGCTGAAGGACAACGAAACGCATCTCACGATCAACGTCTCCAATAGTGGAGACAAGGGCAAAAGCCAGTGCACGACCCGTTCCCCAACTGCCCCTGCCTGTGTGACGGTCAAACTGCCGTAAAAGAATCGAGCATGGCCGGCCGGGCTGGGCGGATGCTCTGCGGATGTCCCGGTCCGTCCCGCCTTTTGTCCACCTCCACGGACTCGACGAGCGCCTCGTACAAGCAGCAGCCCGGTCAGTGATCCTGCCGGAGTCGATGGTCTGCGATCACGGCATGGTGTTCGTCTCGGACAGTTTCCGCTCCTTGTGCCGTTGGCTCGGCATCGACTTCCAGCCCGGCCACCTGGGCACTTCCACCGACAAGCCACACATCGAGCGAGTGATCGGGACGGCGGGGACACAGCTCCTGCAGTACGTTTCGGGCTCCCTCGGCTCCTCGGTGGAGCACCGGGGCCGGGACGCCGCCGTACAGCCGTTGTGGTCACTGCCTGAGCTGCAGGGGCCATCAACGCCAACGGCGTGGAGATCAGCCATCGCGTCTACGACGACGCCCAGCTGAACGGACTGCGACGCCAGCCGTCGGGAGTCACCGATCGCAAGGATCTGTGGGAGGTCCGTACCGACCCCTACGACGTGACACGGATCCGGGTGCGGAAACACCATCACGGCGGTTGGATCACCCCGTTCTGGAAACATCTGTCCACAGCCCGGGCCCCGTTCGGCGAACTGCACTGGAACAACGCGATCAGTGAACTGCACGAGAGTGGCGTCACGGATCCCGCTCAAGACGAAATCGCCGCGGCGGTCGGCAAGTTGCTCCAGCGTGCACACGACGGTCCGCCCGGAGCCTCCACGGAGAAGACTCCACCCCGGCGCAGGCAGCGGCGCCCCAACGCGCTTGGCCGTCCCGTTGTCCTCGATACATCCGCCTCGCGCGCCCGCCCCCGGACGAGGTGGCCCGTGCCGAGCGCCGTCGCCAGACCGTGGCGACCGAGGCCGCCGCCCTGCGCCGCGCCCGTACGGAACGCGCTGCCCGGCACGCCGGGGCGGCGACCGCCGCTGCTGAGCCGCTCAGCGGCATGTGGAGCCGGGTAGCGGCTGGGCGCGGATCGGCCCGCCAGGCCAGGCCAGGCCAGGCAGCATATGGCGGATCTGAGTACCGGAATACTCACGACATGAATCTGCCTCGACGATAACTTTCAAAGCGCGGCACGTGGTATCCGAGAGCGCCGCACCATCCCACTTGGCACCGGCTGCGCCCAGCGCCCCGACGCGAACCATGCGGTGGCTTCAGAACGTCGGTCGGCGGTCACGCGCAGAGGTTCCCTTCGTCATCAGACGTGTCCGCGGGTTGCCCAGTCTTCACAGACTGCGCCCGAACTCCTCCGCCAGACTGGAAAGGGACATCATGGCCCGACGAAAAACGCTCCTCCTCGGCCCGTTGGCCGCCCTCTTCGCGCTGGTGCTCACTGTGGCGCTGCCACAGTCGGCGCAGGCGTACAGCTTCACCGGCATCGTCAAGGTCAGACAGACCGGATCCTACTGTGTCGGGGACCAGGCGGGCATCGACCACATCACCCCGGGTACGTTCTCGGGGAACCTGGCCTACGCCAACGCCTATGCCTACAAGGGCGACTGCGTCACGCCCGCGGTGATGGAGGCCAGGTCCCGGCTGGAACTGCGGTTCTGGAACGAGGCGCAGGGCGCCTGGACCACCTGCCGGAGCACCGACTGGACGTACGGCACGACGGGCAGCGACATGTGGGGGCCCACCGGCCCCTCGACCCTCCTGGCCTACGGCGGCCCGGTCTGCGGGGTCGGCTGGTATGCGACGCGGGCATACGCCGAGGTCTGGAACCCCTACGTCATCGGCGGTGGGTTCTGGACCGGCGGCAGCACCACCTCCCCTTACGAATGGGTGGACATCAGCGGCTGACCACATGCCACCACACCGAGGACGCGGCCGCCCGTCCCGAACTCCGCCCAGCCGCTTGCCCCACGCCCCCGTCGTCGTGCGGGATCCGTGGGCAGCGGCTGGGCGCTGGCGCAGGGCGTCCGGGACCGCGGCCCCTTGATCGCCTCGGCCCGCGTCGCGCCGTCATCCGTCCACCCCTTGCCAGCGACGACGGCCCTGCCAGGCGGATCACGCATCTCCCGCCCGGTCTTGAGGAGTCGACACCCGCTACGGCGATCCACCGACTGGATCGCCTCGCTACTCGTCGGCAGTCTTCGCCCTGCTGACGGCGCCACCTACCCCACAGCCCTTGTCCGCGGAGGCCTGGCCTTCGCGGGCAGCGCCAGATCTCGGCTGCCTGCTCAACCCCCTGTCGGCCGGGGGTTCGAGCACACTCTCGGAGGCGATGACAATCCGGTCCGCTCGCTTCTCCATTACTTCGCGTCAGCACCAGACGGATCCGGTCCCCACTCCCCGGGCGCCCCCCGCCGATGTCCGCCACACCGTCTCGCGGCCGAAACACCGCTCGCACCCGTCCCCCCTCCTCTGCCGACCTCCATCTGGCTCCCCGCGCCCGACCAACCGAATGCCGCGCCCGGCCCAGGCATCGTGCTGCCGGACCGGGCCGTTGAGAAGATCCGTACCGGGTTCACCCGTCGGCCCGGGCACCTGCCCGCGCGGCGAACGAAGCCGCACCTGGAGCGGAAGTCCCGTCCCACCCCGCGCGGTTACGCACTCCGTGGCCCCTCACGACAGAGCAGATCAAGCGCATCGTCACCAGCCTGGGCGACATCAAAGACCGACTCCTCGCCGCGCCACCCGAACGTAAGCACCCGCTGTACGAGAGTCTCGGAGTCAGTCCGGGAGGACCTTGTTCGGCCGCAAACACGAGGCTGGGCAGGAGCCACAAAATGAGCCTGGTCGCGCTTGCGGTGCTGATCCGAGATGTGTCCAGGGGCGATGGCGGCGGGACGATCTCGGCTCATGCCGGTCACCGCGCGGTCGTGCCGCCGCTCCGTCTCCGTCACGGGGCAGATCACCGCCCGTACGCGGGCTCCGGTGGGCCATAGTGCACGAGCGTCGTCGGCACAACGGTGCGCCGGGGCGGGGTAGTCGCGCCGGCTCTGGTACGTGCAGTGCCCTCGCTCATACGGCTGACGAGCAACCGACCGGCTTCCCGGCCGAGTTCGTCGCTGTCGTAAGCAACGATGGTCAGTGGCAGGCCGAGCGCGTCGGCGAGTTCGAAGTCGTCGAAGCCCGCCAGTGCGGTTGTCGTCCCTGCGCGGCGGATGGCGCGGAAGGCGCCGATGGTGTTGCGGTTGTTGGAGCAGAACAGGGCGGTCGGCGGTTCTGGCAGGTCGAGCAGTTCCGCGGCCGCCTGAGCGGCCTCGCCGGTCTGCTGCTGTCCTTGGCGTATGTAGGTGGGGTCGTAGGGCAGACCCGCTGCGGCGAGGGCGTCGGCGAAGCCGCGCAACCGCTCGGTGCTGGTGTAAACAGCAGGCGGTGAGCCGAGGAAGCCGATCCTGCGGTGTCCGCAGGCAAGCAGTCGTTCAGTCGCGGCGCGAGCGCCGCCGTAGTCATCGACCAGCACGCAGTCGGCAGCGAAGCCCTCCGGTGGACGGCTGGCGATCACCACGGGCACGCCTTCGGCTGCGGCAGTGGCCAAGTGCCGCTGGTCGGCACCGGCGGGTACGGCGATGATCCCGTCGACACGACGGACGGCCAGGTCCTCAACAAGGCCGCGCTCGCTGTCGAGGTCCTGGCCCGTGTTGCCGATCACGGTCTTCAGGCCGTGCTGGGCGACGAAGGAGTCGACCCCCAGGGCCAGCCGTGAGTAGAAGGGGTTGGCCAGGTTGGTGACCACCAGGCCGATGAGGCCGGTGCCGCTGCCCAAGCGCAGGCTGCGAGCCATTTCATTGCGGCGGTAGCCGAGTTCGGCGACGGCCGCGCGTACGCGGGCGGCCGTGGCCGGCAGCACCTTCGGGTCGTCGCGCAAGACCCGGGAGACGGTCATGGCGCTGACCGCCGCACGCTCGGCGACGTCACGCACGGTTGGCTGCGCGTCTTTCGACCCACGTGTGTCGGGCATGCCGGCCGTGCCTCCCTTCGTCGGTCTCAAGCGGTCGCCGCGTGTGCCGCGCGTGCCGCGCCAATGAGTGCGGCCTCCCCGTCTGTGCTGGCGGGCTTCATCGCACGAGTATGCCGTGCAACGGCCGCCGAGACGCGACGCGGATCGGAAGAGGCAGGGCCGGCCGGAGGCCGCGGGCCGGCGCCGAGGGCGGCGGCGTCCGGTGCCCAGCCTCCGGTCACAAGTCCGATGCGCAGAGCGGGAGCGACGAGGTCCCAGGAGCGGGAGATGGAGCCTCCGACGACCAGGACGGTCGCGCCGAAGTCCGTCAGACGCGGGCCGAGTGCCGCACCCAGCTTGGTGTAAGTGTCGTCCAGCACCCGATGGGCCCGTTCCTCCCCTGCTCTGGCACGCTCGGCGATGTCGTGCACGTCGGCGGCCGGATCGCCGTAGCGGGCAAGGATCGCCTGGCGGGAGACGGTGTCCTCCAGTGGCCGGCCGTCGATCTCGGTAAGGTCCATGCGCCCCTCGGGCGGTACGCCGGCGCCGTCCCCACAAATGCTGCCGCCGTCCCCACAAATGCTGCCATCGGCGAGAAAGGCCGAGCCGACACCGGTGCCGAGCGTAATGCCGACAGCACGACGATGACCGCAGGCCGCTCCCGCGAACCACTCGCCGGTCAGGAAGGCATGAGCGTCGTTGACGAATACGACGTCGCCAGGGGGCTGCCACAACCCGTCGCGGAGTGCCGCTCGCACATCTATTCCGTACAGAGCGTCGAACTTGCCGACACCCGCGAACAGCGCGATCCCCGCCGCGTAGTCGAACGGCCCCGGCACCGCCACGCCCCACCGCGCGCCCGGAGGCGCCGGCAGCGGTTCAGCGCAGCGCCGTACGGCGTCGAGTATGTCCTCGGCGGCGCCGTGCGGGTCGAGCGGCCTGCGGGTACGGCTGGTGATGCGACCGTTGCGCAGGTCCACGAGGGCCGCGGTGACATGGGTGCCGCCGATTTCCAGGACGGGAATCAACGGACGAGCGCTTTCACGACCCGCACCGGGCCGTCACCGGTCGCCCGCAGGGTATAGCGCCCAACTGCGGCCGGAACGGTCAGCGTCTCCGCGTACGCCAGATCGTGCCGGTCTCCGGCGGCCGTGTGGACCGTGACGCCCTCGCCTTCTGCCACGTTCAGCACATGGAAGCGCCCGTGGGTATCGTCGTCCGCCTCAGCACCGGCGTCGAGCACGTACCTCCTGACCTCGTAGAACACCTCGTCCAGCGCGCCGATGACCTCCTCCCGCCAGCCGTTGCCCTCACGCAGGGTGCGCGGCTCCTGAACGAGGTCACGGGTGACGGCCTCGCCGCGTCGCTCCGTCTCCAAATTGGCAAACCCGTGCTCGTACGGCAGCGGTCGCGGACTGCCGTCGGTGCCGGGCCGCAGCCAGTCGTAGAACCGCAGGCTGTACAGGTACGGGGTGGCGCTGATCTCCAGCACGAGGTTGCCCGCCCCGCTGGCGTGCGGGGTACCCGCGGGGATCATGAACAACTGTCCCTGCTCGGCGGGGAAGACCAGAACGTGATCTTCTGGGTTCATGGGCACTCCGTCGGTGACGGACTCCCGTACCTCCTTGCGGAACAGATCGACGTCGGCGTCCTCCCGCAGGCCGAGGAGCACCTTGGTGTCAGGGCCGCCGAGAGTCAGGTAGTACGTCTCGTGCTGTGTGTACGTCCAGCCGAAACGCTCACGCATGTACGGCTCCTTCGGGTGACAGTGCACCGAAAGGCTTCCGCCACCGACCGTGTCGAGGTAGTCGAAGCGGATCGGGAACGATGTGCCGAAGCGGGCGTGTACCTCCGCTCCCAGCACGTTCTCCGGCTCCAGCACACACATGAGCTGGAACGGCACTTCGACTTGGGTCTGCGTCCCGGGACCGATGAGGATGCCGGCCTCGGGCGCGATCAGTTCGTAGCCGAGCGCGGTGTTGCGGGCGCCGGGGTCGAAGCCGAGTTCGCGCTGCGCCCAGTGGCCGCCCCAAGGAGTGGAGTTGAAGTAGGGGCGCGTTCGAACAGGCCGGCGTGCCAGAATCGCGTAGGTGGCACGCAAGCCCGCTCCGTCGATCAACGTCGGCTGTTCCGGACGCTGCATGTCGAGCCAGCCGTCGAGCCGGTGCGCGAGCGCGTCCCGGTGCCGGTCGAGCATCGGCCAGTCGATGTAGAACAGGCGCCTGAAGTCGGGCTTCTCGCCCGGCAGGCCGAGATTCACCCCCGTCTCGCCGGCGCCGGCGGCGGCCTCTGCGTACCGCTTCGGCACATCGGCGTACCACAGGAGGTCGTGCTCCACGAGTGCGGAGCCGGGCCCGTGGACAAGGAGCAGTCCTTCTTCAGGCACTGCGGGCCGCGGGAGGGCGTCGAAGAGGTCGTTGAGGGGGTTTTCGGCGAGCTTGCGGTAGTAGGGGTCGTCCGCGTCCTCCGGCCGTTCGGTACGGTGCCTGATGCGGGCCGGCGGTGCGTAGTGCTCGCGTACGTCAAACAGCATGACAGGGGTGCCACGCGCGGTCAGTTCGCGTTCGAGGCGATCGCCGAATTGGCTCCAGTCCACGGAGGGCGGTCCCTCGACCGCCACCACCGCCGGTCCATCGGGGAGTTGTGCGGCTATCGCTTGCCATCCCGTGCTGAGGTCGGCCTGCGGGGCGGGGGCATAGCGCGGATCGAGCCGGTACACACGGTCTCCTTCTGGAACGGGACGGACAACGGCGCCCGGGAAATTCGCCTGCCGACTGCTGGTGGACTGACAAGGCCGGCGGCGCTCCTGGCCCCTGAGACGGCTCCCGGGCGGGGGATCGATGTTATCGTTAACACGATTCGGAGGCAGCTTGACCGCCGGACACGGTCGATGTCAACACCTGTACTGGATGAAAGTGGTCCGGAGACGTGCATGCACCCTGTCCGCGATTGACGCGAAGCCTCGCCGACCCACCCTGCCGGCCTGGCAACCGCGGCCAGGCTGAGCCGGCCTCAGCAGAGGCAGCCGGAGTCCCGTTCCGGCGCCGGCGCTGACGGCGGCCCGCTGCACCGCGATGTCGACGATCAGACCGGGTCCGCCCCCGCCCCGGAATACTTCACGGCCCACGGCGAGGAGGTGAACGCCCAGCAAGCGTCCGCCGAGAAGCCGTGTGGTCCGGCACTCGCTGTCCAGGGGTGAGATCGCGCCCTGTCCGTACTTCGCGCGCCGCGTGGGAGCACCAGTGGCACGCGTCTGCCGCCAAGGCGGATCAGTCGTCCAGGAGGCCCCTCTGGCAGGTACCGGCTGAGCCCCGTCCAATGCAGCGCGGGTGATCTTGTGATGTTCGAGCAGGAAGGCGATGCGAACTCGCCCGTAGGCGATCAGGCGCTCGACAGGTGCCGCGCCCGGCCCGAGCGGCGGCGGGCCGCCCAGCACCTGTTCTTGGAAGGCGCGCTCTTCCTCATTCAGCAGGGCGTCAAAGATCCCCGCTCTCGTGCGGAAGCGGCGGAACACGGTGCCTTTGCCAAGGTTGACCCGCTCGGCGAGCCCGTCCATGGTCACCTTCTCGGCGCCGACCTCCGCGACCATCTCCCGAGCCGTGACCAGCAGTCGCTGACGGTTGTGAGCGGCGTCGACGCGCTCGCCACGAGGCTCGCCGAGCTCGTCGCTTCGCTCAGCCATCTGGACGCCGGGGTGACCACGGTCGTTCCGGCCGGTCGTTGATGGCCAGTCGTTGATGGCAGTGCCGGGCGGCGGCCGGGCCCGCCTGTCGGTGGACAAACTCGGCGCGCTGGGCGAGCCGGAGTTGCTGACCTGGCTGAAGGTCACCACGGAGGCGATGCTTCCCAGGATCGACCTGCCGGACCTGCCGTTCGAGGTGCACTCCTGGACCGGGCTCCTGGATGGCGGGCGGGGCCGGATCCGCCAGGCGTACCGGGAGGGACAGGAGGGCCGGCTCGCAGCCCTCGGGCTCGTCCTCAACGCCGTCGGGCTGCGGAACACGCGCTACCTGGACGCCGCCGTCGCCCAACTGCGTGCCGAGGGCCACGAGATCAGGGACGAGGACGTTGCCCGCCTCTCCCCGCTCAAGGACCGGCACGTCAACTTCCTGGGCCGCTACCTGTTCCACATCGGCGCGAGCGGCCCCTGCGCGACCCGGACGCGGCCGACGACGAAGAGACCGAACACCGACCATGTCAGGACCGGGTACGGCGCCACGGTTTGTCATGCAGGCCGCCGCACATGGTGCACGAGGCGGTGTATAGGGCGGCTGTGTCACCTGCCCCCGGTCCTGGGAGTCTCAGCAGGTCGAGTGACCACCGAGGCTGAACACAATGCTGAGCCCACCCGGTCGTGGCGGCTGCGGGTTGGCCGTGCAAGGGGCGGCGTCACGAAGCGGGTGAGGTTCCGGTTATCAGGTCCACGGCCTTTTCGGCTATCGCGAGGACGGTCGCGTTGGTGTTGGCTTCGGGCAACGTCGGCATGATCGAGGCATCGACGACCCGTAGGCCCTCGATCCCCTTCACTCGCAGGTGCTCGTCGGTCACCGCGGCGGCGTCAGTCCCCATCCGGCACGTGCCCCCGGTATGACCGTACGAAATGATCCCCTCGCACAGGTAGGCATGCAGGTCGTCGTCGCTCTGCAGCGCCGGACCGGGGAGCACCTCGTGGTCGCGCCAGGGCTGGAGGGCCTTCGCGCTGCCTGCCTGGCGTGCCTGGCGCAGACCGGCGATCATGCGGTCGACGTCCCGCTGGTCCGTGAGGAAGCCGGGATCGATGGCGGGCGCGACATCCGGGGCTCCCGAGACCAGGGTGACGGAACCACGGCTGTACGGCGACAGCAGGCCGACAACCATGGTGTAGCCACTGGCCAGGTCGGGCGGTGCCAGCGGCACGTCCATGAACAGGATGTGCAGGTCCGGCCGGGAGATGTCCTCGCTGCTGCGTACGGCGGCGAAGACATCGATGTGGTTGCTGTCGCCGGGGGTCATGTCCGCCGCGTAGGTGACCGCTCCCACAGGGTGGTCGGACAGATGGGCGCCGACCGCGGGCAGATCCTGGACGACCTCGATGCCGTGCTCGCGGAGCATGTCCGCAGGTCCCACCCCGGACAGTTGCAGGAGGTGCGGCGAGCCGACAGCTCCGGCGCTCAGCACCACCTCGCGGGTGGCCCTCGCCT
This sequence comes from Streptomyces sp. NPDC057617, assembly GCF_042800555.1. Lineage (NCBI taxonomy): Bacteria > Bacillati > Actinomycetota > Actinomycetes > Kitasatosporales > Streptomycetaceae > Streptomyces > Streptomyces sp. NPDC057617. Next base: position 54,889 of record NZ_JBHVGV010000022.1, read on the forward strand.
CGGACTCGACCCCGCCTCTGACGTAGCGGACCCCTGTGCACCGATCGCCGGAGAAGGTCAGCCCCACCACCAGGGTGTCGGTGGCGAGGGTGAGGTTGGGGCGGCCGGCGGCGGGTGTCAGGTAGGCGTCGGCGGCGGACTGCCGGACCCCGTCGGCCGCGGTGAGCTCCGTCCAGGCGATGCCCTCGGGGTCCGCACCGTTGATGTCGTCCGATACGGGGATGCCGAGGTCCCTGAATGCCTCGAAGGCCGCCTGGGCCGCGGGGTGGGGGACGTCCACGGGCCTGGGGCGCACGGGCCCTCCGGTTCCCCGGTAGGCAGGGTCAAGTCCCTGGGTGTGCTCACTGCGTCGGTAGTACGGCAGCAGATCGGCGGATTCCCAGCCGCGGACTTCCCACGCGTCGAGGGCTGCGGGATGGCCGCGTACGTGCATCATCGCGTTGATGGCGCTGGAGCCTCCCAGCACCTTGCCGCGCGGGTAGACGATTTCCCTGTTGTTCAGCCCCGTCTGTGCGACGGTCTGGAACCCCCAGTCCACCTCACTCCCCCACAGGCTGGGCCAGGCGTGCGGAACAGACATCGCCGGAGGCCCTTCGGCCTGTCCCGCCTCAATCAGCAGCACCTCGACGGACGGGTCCCGCGACAAACCCGCCGCCAGTACGGAACCCGCCGTTCCGGCCCCCACCACCACGAAGTCGAATTCCTGCGCAGCTTCAGTCATGAGCACGTTCCCTTACCCTTTTACGACTTGCTGACCTATCCCCTTGAGGCTCCAGCGACTCGGCTGCGGATCGGACAACGAACCCACGCTAACCCCACGACCCCTAAATAGTCCCACTATTCCCGACTTTGCAATAGAATCATCATTTGTGGGAGGTTTGGGCCGCGCCGGGGTCGGCGGGAGCGGTGCCGGAGTTGGATCCCCACTCCGTTCTCTTCTCTCGAACACGCCTAATGACAGGAACCTGCTCAAGGACCGGGTGGCACGCATGTGGGCGGTCTTGCCGTCCACGGTCGGCGACTGAGCGCCGACGGGATCGACACCAGTCAGGTCGGCGGACTACCGGGGCGGACCAGGGTGATGACCCGACCTTTTCTCCAGCAGGTTCCATGAACTCACGCGCGACCATGCGACGGCGGGGTGGCAGCGCTCCGGGGCTTCCGGTGCACTGCCACCCCGCCGTACGGGTGCAGAATCGCGGTATGACCGAGCACACCCCCGACTACACCCGCGCCCTGGACAATGCCGAGCGGATCCTCGGCTTCAGCCTGGCGCCGTTCGTCGACCCCCGGCCGTCCGAGCCGGCCAACGCCTACGACTTCACCCGGATCGCGACCGAGCATGCCTTCAAGGACGCCTGGCCCCGCACCGATCACCTCGACCTGCGCTCCCGCGCGCTGGTCTCCGTCACCATCACGGCGAGCCTGGGAATCCTGGAGCCGCTCCGCGGCCAGCTTCGGATCGCGCTGCGCAACGGCGTGACCAAGGAGGAGATCGTCGAGGCCTTCATCCAGATGGCCGTCTACGCGGGCGTCGCCCGCGCGTTCGACAGCTACGCCGTGGCGCGCGAGGTCTTCGCCGAGTATGACGAGGCGGGCGGCGCGGCCCGCGACCAGAGCTGACGCGCCGCCGGATCACCAGCAGCGGCTGCTGCGGCGGACGGTCCGGCTCCCCGGTCGAACTGCCTCTACAGCGTGAGGACTGACAGATGCGCCGTGTCGTGGTGGATGAGGTGCGTGGTGGTTCGGGTCTTCGTACCGGTCCCGGGGGCCTCGCCGCTGCCGAGGTTGCGGGCGAAGCGAGGGAACGCGCCACCGGAGACCTGTAGCCGGACGCGGTGCCCGGCCAGGAACCGGTGGGCCGCCGGGTCGATGGTGATTCGTACCGTCCTGACATGGCCCGGGGCCGTGTCCTGGGCGGTGCAGCGGACGATCCTGTCGGTGACGTTGACCGAGCGGCCGGCTGGGTCGACATCGCAGATCCGGGCGAACAGGTCGGCGTCGGCATTGTCCGAGGTGATGTGCAGTTCCACGACCGGCGCGCCGTGGAATTCGAAGGGAGCGGTGAGCGGATCCGTCGTGAAGACAAGGACGTCGTCGCGCGCTTCGAGCTTCCGGTTGTCCTGCGCGCCGCCGCTGAGCGCCATCAGGCGGCCGCCGACCGAGGGTGTGGGGTTCTTGGGGTCGTAGCGGAAGCCCGTGGTGCTCGATGCCGCGGTGGGCGGGGAGTCCGCCAGCCTGCCGTCCTTCCGCAGGTACCAGGTCGTCCTCCGGCCGCCCTCGGGTGGCCAGGACTGGTGGTCCTGCCACTGCTTGGCGCCGCCCACGAATACGCGCACCGGTGCGTCACGGCGTACGGGCGCACGGCCCGCGGCGTGGGCGTCCAGCCACGCGATGGCCTGCGGCATGGCGATCTTGTTGTCGACGTCGAGATGGGTCCATGGGCCGACAGTCAGTGCGACGTCGACGTCGCGCGAGCGCAGCGACTCGTACTGCTGCAGCGTCTGGGTCAGGAAGAAGTCGTGCCAGCCGCCGATCAGCAACGTGGGCACGGTGCTTCGCTGGAGGGCGTCAGCCACGCGGTACGGCTCCCAGTACGGATCGTTCGGGTCCGTGTGGTCGACCCATTCGTCGAACCACGGTGTGGCTTTGCCGCTGGTGTCGTCCATCGCGCCGCGCAGCGGCAGCCGGTTCAGCACCGGGGCCAGTCGCCGTTCGGCCCGCACCATCCTGAGCAGGCCCCGCATCGGGCCGACCTGTTCCTGGTGCGACAGCAGATCGCACCAGCTCAGTATGTTGAACAGATCCAGCGGACCCTGCGAGTAGCCGGCGAGGCCGAGGTCGTGTACGCCGATCATCACGACCATCGCGGTCAGTTCGGGGGGCGGGTCCATCGCGAGCGCCCACTGGGTGAAGCCGAGATAGCTGCCGCCGGCCGTCGCGAGCCTTCCGTCGAACCAGTCCTGGGTACGCAGCCACGCGACGGTGTCCTGCGCGTCGTTGGGCTCGTCGGCGCCCGGCCTGTGCGTGCCGCCGGAGCCGAAGGTGCCGCGGGTGCTCTGGAGCAGGACGTGGTAGCCGCGCTCGGCGAAGGGCAGGCCCGTCATCAGGTCGTACGGGAATCCCCGGCCGTAGGGACAACGAATCAGGATGGCGGGTGCGGGCTCATGGGTGACGGGGATGTAGTGGTCGGCGAGCAGCGTCACCCCGTCCCGCATCGGCACGTTGACGGCCCGTTCCACACGTACCTTGTTCCGTTTGGCCGGCAGCCCCAGCAGTCGGCCGATCGCGGTGCTGGTCGCGTTCTTCCTGGCTTCCAGGGGCTTTGACTCGCTGAACGCGGGTGCGCTTCTGCTCATGGGTGTTCCTTGAGTGGTGGCCGAGGAGGGGGCCGTCGGATGCGGGCGAGTGCGTGGGCCCCTGCGTGGGCCCCTTTACAAACCCCCACTGGGCGCGGGTTGTCCGGCACGCCGATCTGCTGCGGGGTCGTTTCGGAGCACAGCCGGACCGCGGCGTCCGCGATCTCGTGCGCCTGGGCGATCCTGCCCACCGGATGGGCCGCCAGGAGCGACTTCATGGGTTCGGTCGCGGGGTCCATCGTGGCGATCATCGGAGTCTCGATCAGGCCGGGGCGCAGCGCGTTGACGCGTACGCCCCTGGGCGCGACCTCCAGTACCGCGCTCTTGCCCGTACTTCATCGAATCGACAGGAACGTGCCGCGCACGTTGGTAGCGATCACCGTGCCCTCGGTGCGCCCCGCGACCGTCACCAGCGCGCCCTCGGCGCCAGCGTCAGGGCGGTGGCGCGTCCGATGCCCGAGCCGCCCCCGGTGACCAGCGCGGTCCTGCCTGCGAACTGCCGCGTCATGGCTTGTCTCCCCTCACCGATGAGCGGCGGTCAGTAGCGGGTGTCGTTCTCGACCAGCGGCGGATAGGCGGCCGAGGGACTGCCGTCCACAGTGGCGCCCGCGAACTGCAGCATCCGTGCCAACTGCCGGTTGTTCTCGGCGGGGAAGTTCAGCTTCGGCGCCGAGAGCTCGTTCAGCGCGGCGCGCTGTGCCTCGGTGAGGTGCACGTCCAGGGCGCCGAGGTTGTTCTCGAACTGGTCGATCCGGCGCGCGCCGATCAGGGTGGAGGTGATGCCGGGCTGTCCCTGCGCCCAGGCCAGGGCGGTCTGGGCGGGTGTGGCACCCACCTCTTCCGCGAGAGCGTTGACGGCGTCGATCACGACAAGCTCGGCCTCGGTCGGCGCGGCGGCCCATGTGCGGGCGGTGTCGGTGGTGGTCGGGTTCGCGCTGGAGTACTTGCCCGACAGCATGCCTCCGTGCAGCGGAGACCACGGCAGCACGCCCATGCCCAGGGACTGGGCCATCGGGATCAGCTCGCCCTCCGAGGTCCGCTCAAGGAGGGAGTACTGCAACTGCAGCGCGATGATCGGGGCCCACCCGCGCAGCCGCGCGATGGTGGCTGCCTCGGCGGTCGCCCAGGCCGGCACGTCGGAGAAGCCCACGTAGCGGATCTTGCCGGCGCTGACCAGGTCGTCCAGCGTGCGAAGCGTTTCCTCGACCGGTGTGACCGGGTCGAAGTTGTGCAGCCAGTAGATGTCGATGTAGTCGGTCCGCAGGCGGCGCAGCGAGTTCTCCAGCTGTTGCACGATCGCCTTGCGGCTGGGTCCCCCGCCGTTCGGGTCGTTCGGGTGGAGGTTGCAGAAGAACTTCGTGCCGAGTACGAGTCGGTCCCGCAGCGACGACCGGCCGGCGAGGTAGTCGCCGATTATCTTCTCCGAGTGGCCGTTGGTGTAGACATTGGCGGTGTCGATCGAGTTGCCGCCGCGGTCGAGGTAGGTCGCGAGGATCTTCTCCGACTCCTCCGGACCGGCCCCCCACCCGTAGTCATTGCCGAACGTCATCGTGCCCAGGGTGAGGGGGCTGATCCGCAGACCCGAGCGGCCGAGGGTGACGTAGGAATCGAGTGACATCGTGGTCCTCCGTGCTGGGGGAATGCTTCACACCCTGTGGAAGCGGTTTCGAGTACCTCTCCATGCAAACTGCGAAAGGTCCGAACACCTAGCCCATTGCGCCCGATCACTTGCACGATCCGCTCAATCTTGCGGCGATGGTGGTGGGCCTGTGCCCACCGGTCGTGGTTCACTCGAAGGGTGAGTCATCTGGAGGAACTCGGTCGGCGTATCACTCGGCTCGCCGCGGGACATCCCGGCCCGAGATGGGTCGAGGACGTGCAGGTCGTGGCCAGTGAGCGCAGGACCGAGACGATCAGCGCAATCACCGAGCCGATGCTCGGCCTGGTCGTACAGGGGGCGAAGCGCACGGCTCTTGGCGACCATGTGTTCGAGCATCATCCCGGCCAGGTCGTGGTGGTGACCGTCGCCCTCCCGCTGAGCGGACGGATCTTCCGAGCGAGTCGCGAAGAGCCGTTCATCGGGCTCGGACTGCGGCTCGCGCCCTCGACGATCGCGCAGCTACTCGTGGACGGCGGACCCACCTCCATCCGGCCGCACGACGGGCCTGGCATGGCGATCAGCCACGCGGACGACCAACTCCTGGACGCTCTGGTCCGGTTGACGCGGCTGCTTGAGGACCCGCGTGATCTGCGGGTGCTGGGGGACGGGGTGCGGCGGGAGATCCACTGGTGGCTGCTGAACGGGCCTCAGGGGGCCCTGATCCGGCAGGCGGGGGCGGCGGACAGCCGGCTCGCCCTCGTCGCCGGCGCCACTGGGTGGATCAGGGCCCGGTACGACCAGGTGATCCGCATCGACGACCTCGCCTCGGCCATCGGCACGAGCGTGTCCACCCTGAACCGGCACTTCCGCGCGGTGACCGCGATGAGCCCGCTGCAGTACCAGAAGCAGATCCGGCTGCAGAAGGCCCGAATCGAGCTCATTTCCGCGCCGAGCGACGTGGCTGCGATCGGATACGCCGTCGGCTACGACAACCCTTCGCAGTTCAGCCGTGAGTACCGGCGGATGTTCGGCGCCCCACCAGGGCAGGACGCGGTACGGCTGCAGTCCATGGCCATCGTCCAGGAGTAGCCTGTTTGCCGGGCCCAGGCGTCAACTCGGCGACGTTCGCACACGAGCGGGCAAGCCCCTCGGTGGGGCAGGGCGCGCGTTGGCGGCCCGGCACCGATACCGGGCGGTTGTCGAGCCGGCTCTGCGACGTTCGGTGGGGCAGACGGTCGTGAAGGGAGCCCGGCCCGGCGAACGCCCGGTGTCGGAATGGGCCTGAGGCGGGACCTCAGACCAGTACCGCGCCGCCGTCCACACCGATGATCGCGCCGGTGGCATAGGTCTGCTCCATGCAGTAGAGGTAGGCAAGCGCAACCTCCTCGACCCGGCCGGTGTGCCCGACCGGCACCGTCTTCGCGGTGGCCTGGTACAGCGCGTCGCGGTCCCTCTCGCCCAGGGCCGACCACAAGGGGCTCTCGACCACGCCCGGACGCACCAGATTGACACGGACCGGGGCGAGTTCGAGAGCGAGCTCGCGGGTCAGGGCCTCCATCGCGCCGCAGATGCTGGCGGCCACCGCCCAGCCCGGAGCCGGACGCGGGCCCGCCGAGCCACCGGTGAGCGTCACCGACCCGTCCCGGCTCAGTCGCGTCATCGCCGCCCGCACCGCGGCCAGCACCCCGAAGTACCGGATCTCGAAGAACCGGCGGGCGGTATCCACGTCAAGATCCGCGATCGGCGCGAGAGTCAGCGCCTCCCCCGAGGTGTACACCAGGTGATCGAATTCGCCGATTCGCCCGAAGACGGCGTCGAGCGCGTCGGCGTCACGTACGTCGACCGCGTGGCCGGTCGCGCCGGGCGGCAATTCCCTCAGGGCGCGCTCCACGCTCGCCTGCCGCGCGGAGACGACCACGACCTGTGCGTCGCGCTCGGCTGCCGCCTGCGCGACGGCCTGCCCGATGCCCGACGTCCCGCCGATCACCACGACCCGCTGTCCGCTGAAGCTCATGGCGGTGGCTCCTCTCTTTAGCTCTTCCGTAGCTCTTCCGTGTGCCGACCTCAACGATCCGTTCCGAACCCGGTCAGCGTCCAAGACCCTCTGTGACCGCTGTGATACCTTCGAGGCATCACAGGTGGCCAGGAGGCGTTACATGGACCTGGACCTTCGCAAGATCCGGTACTTTATGGCCGTCGCGCGGGAGCTGAACTTCGGACGTGCGGCCCGGGATCTGCACATCGCCCAGCCCGTACTTTCGCGCCAGATCCGGGCGCTTGAGGCCGAACTCGGCGTCCAGCTGTTCACGCGCGACAGGCGCCGTACCGAACTGACTGCGGCCGGCGAGGCCCTGTACACGGACGCGGCACCGCTGCTGGCCGGCGCCGAGGCGTTGCGCCGCCGCGTTGGACGGGCCGCCCGCGGAGCCGACAGCTTCACTGTCGCCTTCATGCCCGGACTGATCGTCACCGGCGCCGTCCGCGCGCTGACGGCCGCTCACCCGCAGATGGCGGTCGATGTGCTGCGGACCAGCTGGGCCGACCAGGTGGAAGTCCTGCGTGACGGGCGGGCGGACGTGAGCTGCGTACGCCTGCCGATCGACCAGCGCGGACTGAAGGTCACGGCGTTGTTCGACGAACCCCGCGTCGCTGTGCTGCCCACCGGGCATCGCCTGGCATGCAAGAGCGAGCTGCACCTGAGCGACCTCGCCGGTGAAACACTTCTCCAGCCCTACGGCGCAGTCCCCGAATGGCAGGCGATGACGGGCGATACCGCACCGAGTGAGCCTCCAGCCGCGCTGGCCGTCGAGGAGAAGCTGGAGCACGTCGCCGCCGAGCGCGGCGTCGTTGTCCTGCCGCAGTCGACCGCCGGCTTCTACCATCGCCCCGACGTCACCGCGATCGCGATCGCCGACATCGGCCCGAGCCGCGTCGCGCTGGCCTGGGACGCTACGCGTCGCAGCCGTCTGATCAGCGAGTTCGCCGATCTCGCGGCGACCCACCTCCGGGCTCCGTGAGACGTCCGCGGCAGTTCCGTCGACGCATCGGCCCGACGGACGAACGCAGGTGTTCACGTACGGCGCGAACGCCTCGACCTCTCGAGTCCTTTGAAGAGGACGGGCAGGCCGAGCATCCGCTGTGTGCCGCCCCGGGCACGGTGCCTGTCCGCCTCCGCGGCCTGCGCCCTGGTGGCGTCATGGTCCATGGTGACCACCACGTTCAATTCCGGAGCGGCGTCAATCTGGGCGTGGTGAAGGCCGGTCGGCTCCCCGCTGGGTACGAGGTGGGGCACGGGCTCACCGGAGGGCTCCGGCAGCGCCTCGGCCACCGCCTGCCCGACCGTGGCCGGCGCTACGCCCTCGGCGACGAGCACCTGTGCGGCCAGCCCCTCCGGGTCGTCGAGCAGGCCGAGCACGAGATGCTCGCGCCGGGCGCCGGCTCGTCCTTCGTCACGAACCGCTTCTGGGCGGCCTGCCGCGTGACACCCATGGACCTGCCGATCTCCGTCCATGACGCGCCGGAGCGACGGGCCTGGTCCACGAAGTGACCGATGAGCTGGTCGACCACTTCACCGAGATGGTCGGCGGCGACGAGTGGGATCTACGGCTGTCCGTGGTTGTGGGTGCCCTACCGCAGCGAGCCGCCAGCCGACCGCCTCTGGCGCTCCTGCCAAACGGCGGGCACGCGAGACACAGAAGCCATTGCATACAGTATTCAGATTGGCTAACGTCTACTCATGCGGCTGACGAAGTTCACAGACCTGACACTCCCCGTGATCATGCGCTTGGCGTCAACTGGTGAGGAACTCGCCACCGCACGGCGGCGCCGGGCATGACGATTTATGGCGATGACGCGACAATAAGGCAGATCTTCACCACCGCCGGAGACACCTGGGCTGTGGTGGGCCTGTCCGACAACCGCGAACGGGCCGCTTACCGCGTGGCCGAGAAGCTGCGGCGCATCGGCAAGAGGGTGGTGCCTGTACACCCAAAGGCCGAGACGGTGCACGGTGAGCAGGGCTACGCCTCCCTTGCGGAGATCCCTTTCCCGGTGGATGTGGTGGACGTGTTCGTCAACTCCGCCCTCGCCGGAGACATCGCCGACCAGGCTGTGGCGATGGGCGCCAAGGCGGTCTGGTTCCAGCTGGGCGTCGTAGACGAGGCCGCGTACGACAGGACTCGCGAGGCCGGCCTGCTGATGGTGATGGACCGCTCCCCGGGACGGGAGATACCCCGGCTGGGGCTGGGCCTCGTCTGACAAATCTCGTCCGGCGCGCGACGCCAGGCACGCACGCTCGCCGCGTTGCCAGGATCATCCAAGTACGTCCGGGCCATCGACGCTGTTGACCCTCCGCCTTGCGATCGCACGCACCAGCCACCGCGCACCCGCCCTTTGGGCGGACAACGCCACTTGCCAGATACGGCCTGGGCTCACGCCCCCAGCCAGCCAGTGCGCGATCACACATCACTCACATTCCCAGGACCGGGAGTCAAGGCACGGCGTGCCGGTCCGCTCTACATGCCGGACGTGGCGCGGGGGCCGTCGGTGGTGACCCTCGACTTGGGCAGGCACAGCAAGCGGTTCGGCCGTCTCCTCGCCATGACACCGGAGCAGATCGCCGCCACCGTCGAGCGGTTCGCCGTGACGCCGGACACAGCCCGCGGCCGTCCGCCGCGAGTTGTACGCACGGGCGGCGCTTCCCGCGCCGACACCACGGATCGGCCAGTGTCCGCAGCCGCAGAGCCACAGCATCCACAACCATCCACTACGGAGAGTTCGCGTTCGTCACTCGCGTGAGGCGCCACCTGAACAAGGCGGACCGGGTCGCCGATCACGTCCATGGTTTCCGGATTTGGCAGCCGGAGGATGCCCTTACGGAGTTGCACGGAGCCACGGTAGTCGTGAGGCCGGGACGGTGCGGGCCTTCATCCGGCATACCGATGCGACGCCATGGCAGCGGGCACCGCAGCACGTCGACGATCGGTCGGCCGATCTGCGGCCGTACACGGCTGCGTCCGCTCCACCCCGCGCGACTACCGGTGCACCGTGTGGCAATTCTGCGGCTCCCTGACGAACTCTGCCTACGGCTCGACCGAGTGCCTGCGGCACTTCAGCGCCCACCCGGCGCAGATGCCTGCGACTGGAACGCGGCAACGGCGCCACCGCCACCCCCGGCCACGACACCGACAGCACACCCATACAGCAAGCCCCCGCGGCGATCACCGACTGCAACGCGAAACTCGCCACCCACCGCCCCCCGTCGGCTCGTGCTCACCCTCACCTACGACTCCGGGCAGTTGGCTCTGCCGTAGCCGCCGGCCGGAATCCGAGTGAGAGGAGGAATTGGTCGCGCCCCCGCGCAGGTTCGAATCTCCGGCAGGGCACCCAGAACATGGAAACGGACCGAACCGGCCGGTGAGTTGGTGATCCAGATGACCAGGTGATTCGCCGGGCCCTCGCGCGGAGCGACCCGCCACAGCGCAGTTATGCCGTCCAGTACTCGTGCCATCTACTCAGTCGCGAGAGCGGCACGTCCAATACTTGCTGCGTAGAGTGGCGTCTCGCGTCTATTATGATCGCTGCCTGCTGCTTGTCGGTCTTTCGCGGCCTGCTCGAACGAAATTCCGTGCTCCTTGATGAAGACCAAAAACTCTTCGGTGGGGTGCGCAATTACGGAATTGGTGTACTCACAGCGGCTGTCGTCCGTTCGCTTCGCGCTGAGGTCCCAGATCACTTGCACCTTGCTCGGCCCGTTGGGTGTGAATACATCGGACGTCGACACCATGTGGCAATGATCTTTTTCGGCTATCTCTGCTACGTAATGCTGGATCATCAGGCCGGTCCCGATCATCTCAACATTGATCGACATCGGTTGACCGTCATCCGTCGTGGTGTAACCCGCCGCGATGTGATCCGGAGGTGCGCAGCGTTGGTACTCAGCTTCAGGCAGGCTGAACAGCCACTTCGCGATATTGATTCTCTCGATCGGCGCGTCGATCACAGCATGGAACGCCGACTCCGACAGGACAAGATCCGACCGTATCTTTGACATGATGAACTCCGTGAATGCGGTCTCTCCGTCTCGGTGGGGACCCTGGATGCCTCCCGACCGCCCTTGCACGCTCGACTTGTAGTCCAACTATTGCACCTCACGCGAAGCCGTGCATTCGGGGAGGGGGCGCGAAGCAATAGGTCAGGCGACGGCTGGTCAGTGGCGCCGAAGAATCATGGGACTGTGCGATGCCGGTGTTCTTGGTCTCCGCTACGAGCAACTGTGCGCAGCGTACAAGGAAGCCGCCGCCCGGATTTCTTGCATCCCAGTTCACCAGAGGTAACATGCGAATTCGGGTCAGCAGTGCCCCATGCGCCCAGTCGCTCAATTTCAGGCCACGGCCCATGAAACCAGCCTGACGCTACGAAGGTGCGCACTATGACCGACAGGGTCGCAGTGCAGTGCCCAACTGGTCCTTCATCTTCAGCCATGGCCAATGTAATTTGAGGCCATGAGCCAGCAAGATCTTCGTGCGCTGATGGCCGCAGAGAATCCTCTTATCGTTCCGTCTATCTACGACGGCATCTCGGCCCTTGCCTTCAGGGAGCACGGATTCAAAGCCGCCTACATTGGCAGTTACGGCACAGGAGCGACCAGATACGGTCTGCCCGACATCGGGTACATCGGGCCCGAGGACATGGCGGATCAGGTACGCAGGCTGGCGCCACTGGTCCAGGTCCCTGTGATCGTGGACGCGGAAGCCGGCTGGGGAAATCCGCTCCATGTCGCCCGTAACACCAAGCTGCTGGAACAGGCCGGAGCAGCCGCACTTCACATCGAGGACCACGTATTCGGGAAGCACATAACGCGGAAGCCCACCATCGTCGCGCTGGATACCGCGGTGGACAAGATCAAAGCAGCACTCGACGCTCGCGACAGTGAAGATTTCCTCGTCATCGCGCGGACAGACTCTTCCCAGAGTCACGGAGGCGTGGAAGCGGTGCGTCGGCTGCTGGCGTATCAGGAGGCAGGCGCCGACGCGCTGTTCCTTGCCGGCATGCTGACACCTGAAGAATGGAAAACGCTGACGGCGGAAGCCCGGATTCCCATCGTCGTTTGCGACAGTCCTGGCGTAAGCGCGGCGGAGTTCGCTGAACTCGGCGCAGGGGTTGTTATCTACTACGCCCTGGCGCATATGAGTGCGACTCCCGCCATGCGGGCGGCCTACGCGGCACTTGCCGCGGAAGGCTCGACCGTATCCATCGAGGAGTCCTGGAACGGCGTGCAAGGTGTCCTCGGTTACGACGCTTTCCTCGGAGGCGACGCCGTCCGCGCTAAGGCGGAACAGTACGGACTGCTCGACTGACGTCGGCGATGGAAAACCAAGGAGCATTTATGCCGCAGGGCGAAGCCGTCACTTACCGGGGTGCGACCGTCATCACAGGAGGGTTGGCGAATCCGGTCATCGAGTCGGCCGACTTGGTGGTCGAGGGGACACGGCTTGTCTCGGTAGAGCCTGCCGGTCGACGGGAGGCACGCGGCCGGGTCGTCGATCTGTCGGGCCGCCATGTCATGCCTGCCCTGATCAACCCGCATGTGCACATCGGGTACATGCGGGACGGTGTCGGTGACGCGTCGAACTACTCACGGGAGAACGTTCTCGATCACCTGCGCCGCTTCGCTTACCACGGGGTGAGCGTCGTCCAGTCCCTGGGCACCGACCGCGACGACACCGAACTGATCCTGCGTGACCAGCAGCGGTCGGGAGAGCTGAGCGACCCCGGCCTGGCGACCTTGCTCACGGCGGGCACGGGCCTGGTCGCACCGACCCCGGGGAGCACCAACGGCGGCGCCCGTTTCGCGACTGACGTGGTCAACGAGGTCACAGACCCCGAAGCCGCCCGCGCGATCGTACGGTCACTGGCTGCTCAACGCGTTGACGTCGTCAAGTTCTGGATCGACAGCCGGGGCGGCCAGAAGACAAAGATGCAACCACCGGTCTACCAGGCCATCATCGACCAGTCACATCTGGAACGTCTCAAGGTTGTCGCCCACATCCATGACCTCGACGACGCCAAGGGAGTCATCCGGGCCGGCGCGGACGGAACCGCGCATCTGGTACGGGATCCCGGCCATGACGACGAACTGATCGCTCTCCTCCTGGAGCGCGACGCCTTCGTCTTCACGTCGCTCGGAATACAGCGGTCGGCAGTCGTCGGCCCTGCCCTCCTGGACGACCCGCTCCTCGCCGAAACCGTGTCAGCCTCCGCTCGCGACGCCATCCGTGAGCGGATGAGGAGCGCCTCACCCGCACAACTCGACCATCTGAACGGTGTGTACCAGACGCTCAGGCGCGAAGTGGCGGCTTTTGTCGCCGCAGACGTTCGCCTGGTGCTGTCCGCGGACACAGGTGTGGCCACTCAGTTCCCGGGTTTCGCCGAGCACTTCGAGCTCGAGTCCATGGTGGAGGCGGGCATGCCCGCGATCCGGGCCATCAACGCCGGCACGGAGCAATCGGCACGAGTCCTCGGTATCGAGAAGCAGCAGGGCACGCTCGCTCCCGGAAAGCGGGCTGACTTCTTGGTGCTCGACGCGGACCCGCTCGACGACATCCGCAACACCCGTCGCATCTCGGACGTGTACCTCGGCGGCCGCCGCCTCGATCGGACAGCGATGCGTGCCAGGTGGGCGGCGTAGGAACGGTGTCGGACGTCAACGTCGTAGCCCATGACAGAAGGAGTATCAGCATGCCGTACGAGCAGCACCAGGACCGCTCAATACCGGAGCAACTGCAGAAGTGGCCGGGGCACATCGGGAACTGGCACCGCTGGCCCAACGATCGGGGCACCCTCAACCTGCTGACGCCCGAGGTGGTTCTCCGGGGCGTCCAGACGGTGCGCACCGGTCAGGTCTTTCCCTGTGCAAGGCCCATCCGCGGCCAGAACAGCCTCATCCGCCTTGAGGGGCCGGGCTCAGATGTGGGTGCCATCAGCGACCGCGTCAACGCCTATGAGCCGCACATAGGCCCGACCCACATGGATGGTCTCGGCCACATGTTCTACAAGGGGTTCGGGTTCAACGGCTACACCCTCGACGAGGTCTTCGACGAGAGTGGTGCTCGCAAGCTCGACATGATGGGGGGCGTGGGTATCGTCACGCGTGGTGTGTTCGTCGACGTCGCCCGGAAGCGAGGCGTCGACCGCCTCCAGGACGACGACTGCGTGTACGTCGAGGACATCGCGCAGGCCGCCGAGCGCATCGAACCGGGAGATGCCTTTGTCGTCCGCCTGGGCCCGCGCACGCACCTCGACAGGGTCGATCCTGCCGCGGGCTTCCACGTCGACGCCCTGGAGTTCCTCGGCCGTAAGGACATCTCGGTGCTCGTTTCGGACTCCCCGAGCGACCGCTTCCCGTCAGCCACGCCCGAACTGCCGGCTCCGCCGATCCACATCCTCGCCGAGGCGTTCTACGGCCTGCCGCTCGTCCACGACCTCAACCTGGAAGCAGTGGGCGAGGCCTGTGCGGCGCAGGGGCGGAACGACTTCCTGCTGATTGTCGCGCCCCCCAACTTCCACGGAACCGCGGGCCAGGTCGTGCAGCCGATCGTCGTTCTTTGACGGTGGCCCCGCGGCCGGGCTCCTGCCCGGGCAGTGCCCCGGACCGTCCAAGGAGGACTTGGACGGTCCGGGGCGGTCAGCGTGAACCGAGTATCCGTCGCGAACTGAGTACCCGTCGCGCGAAGGCGATGGGCTACCAGGCCGGCGGCTTGAAACCGCCTCCGTCGACATCGATGACGGCGGCGTTGACATATCCGGACGCGGGCGAGGCGAGGAAGGCGACAGCTTCGGCGACATCCTCGGGCAGGCAGGCCCGGCCGAGTGTCGTCCTTCCGCCGAAGGCGTTCAACTGGTCCTCGTTGAACATCTCCCGAGTCGCCTCGGTGAGGACGAAGCCGCACCGGATCACGTTGCTGCGGATGCCCCGCGGGCCGAGCTGGGTGCCGGCATACATGGAGAAGGTCTCCAGGGCCGACTTGCAGGCACCATAGGCGGGCCGGTCGGCAGCGGCGGTCTGCGAGGCGCCGGAGGAGATGTTGATGATCGAACCGCCACCGCCGGCGAGCATGGCCGGAACGGCATGGCGAGCTCCCCACACCGCCGCCATCACGTTCAGGTCGAACGTGCGCTGCCAGGCCTCGTCGGTGGACGTGGCGGCGTCGGTGTCTCCGGGGATCACGGCAGCAGCGTTGTTGTCCAGTATGTCGAGGCGTCCGAAGCGGGTCATGGCGGACTGCACCAGGGCCTCGATTCCCTCCTCCCTGGAAACATCAGCGTGCACCCCGGCAGCGGCGTCACCGAGTTCACGGACAAGCTCCTGCAGAACATCTTCTTTGACGTCGCCCAGAACGACACGTGCCCCTTTGCTCACCAAAGTGCGGGCTGTCGCAGCACCGATGCCTCTTGCGGCGCCGGTGATGACAGCCACCTTCCCATCCAGGCTGTTGGTCACGGCTATCTCCTTGTCAAGTGATCGCGTTGTCAAGTGATCTCGCCGCACTGTCGTCGGCGGCGGGAGTTTTTCAAGTACGGTCTCGACCGGAATTGGCGTCATTCCCGGTGAAGAGCCGGCGAAGCCATTCGATGCGGCTGTCCCGGGCTGAAACCGAGACGGCGGCATGGGGGAAGATCTCGTCGAAGCCATGGAAACCGCCCTCCCACACCTTGAGTTCGGCGCGTCCCCCCACCGCCCAGATACGGCTCGCGTATTCGATGGCCTCGTCACGGAAGATTTCCGCGGAGCCGACGTCGATATAGGTCGGAGGCAGTCCCGACAGATCGTCCGCCCTGGTGGGAGAGATATAGCCGGTGACCTGGTCATCGGTCAGGTCACCCAGGAGAGCTTGCCAGCAGCGGACAATGACCTCGGTGGAGAACGCTCCCTCCATGCCGGCGTACTGCTTGCTGGACGTCGTGGCGTTGCGGTGGTCGAGCATCGGGTAGATCAGCACCTGCGCGGCGATGGAGGGGCCGCCCCTGTCGCGCGCGAGCAGGGCCGTGCCGGCGGCGAGTCCGCCTCCCGCACTGGAGCCCGCGACGATGATCCGCCCAGGGTCCACGCCGAGTTCGGCGGCGTGCTCGACCACCCACCGCAGTCCCCGGTAACAGTCTTCGACCGGAGTGGCACCGCGCACCGCCGGGGCGAGCCGGTAGTCGACCGACACGATCACCCCGCCGAGGTGGTCGGTCCACTCCAGTGGAATGTCGATCTGCCAGAACCGGTCGCCGGCGACCATGCCTCCGCCGTGCACCCAGTAGACGCACGGAAGGCCAGTCGCCCCCTCGCCGTCACCGATGCCTGTCGGCGTGAACACAGCCAGGGGAATCTGCGCGCCGTCGGACATCTCGATGGTGACGTCGCGGTGGCTTACAGAGCGTCCCTCAAGAAGGACTTCGACAGGCGGTGCGACATCATTCAACCGGGCCAGATCCTCGGCGGTGACCGCGTCACCAAGGAGCACAGAAAGTTCGGGGTCGAAATCTGGGCGTATGAAATCTGGGCGCATTGAGGGTGTCATAGAAATTCCTTACGTGAGGGCAATCGCCCTGGCCGGAGCAGGACTCAAAACAGCGGCTCCGCCTTTTTTTATAACAATATGCGCAACAGTCGGCCACGTCCACGGCCTACTGGGTCACAGATTATTGCTCGCAGTGCAATAATCGATGGATGGACCTGAGACACCTGCGGTACTTCCTGGCGGTGGCCGAGACGCTGAATTTCGGACGGGCGGCAGAACAATTGCATATCGCCCCCTCCCCTCTCAGCAGAGCCATCCAGCAACTGGAAGCCGAGATCGGCGGTCAGCTCTTCGACCGGGACACCCGCAGGGTGGAACTCACGTCGCTCGGAATGGCCCTGGTCCCCCGGGCGGAGCGCGCGATCGGAGAGGTGGACTCGCTCGCCCGCGACATGCAGAAGCGTGCGCGGGGGCGAGCGGATGTCAACCTTGGCTTCCGGTCCATCCCGCACGACGTCCTCGGGCTGGTACGGGCTGCCGCCAGTGGGGGCGAGACCGGGGATGTCGATGTCCAGTTGCGACCGCTGATCTCGCAGGCGCAGATCCGGGCGGTCCTTGCCGGAGACCTCGACATGGGACTGGTGCAACCTCGTGTGGAGCACCGCAGTTTGTCGTACTTGCCCGTCTTGGTCGAAACGATGGGTATGGCGCTCCCCGCTGACGAGAAGTACGGGCCGCTGGCCGTCGCTTCTGTCGAGACGCTCGCAGATCTGACTCTTCTTCTGCCCGCGGGAACCGACATCGTGGCCAACCCGGCGATGGAACGGTACGGCTCGGCGGCACGGAATATGCTGGCGGTCGACTTCGACATCGTCGGCGGGTTCGCCGCCTTGGTAGCGGGCGGCGGACACTGTTGCTTCGCACCCCTGGACCCTGCCGCTCCCTGGCATCAGTACGTAGCCGTCCCGGGCGTGCTGATCAAACCACTCGCCCCGAAATCAGCCGCCACGACATCTCTTGTGTGGCGGTCGTCCCGGGACAACCCCAGCGACCTCGGACATGTACTGCACCGTATCCGCGAAGCCTTCCCGGAACCGGTGGTGCGATGAACGTTCGCCGCCCGGCGGACCTACACGTCGGCCGGAGGGGCACTCCTGGCCTGGAGGACCTCGCCCATGGACTCGTCGCGCCATCGTTCCAGGAGCTCGTGGAAGGCGACGGCGCCATGCGGGTAGGCGGTCGGACCGTTGGGCTTGCCGCGTCCCTCGCCGTTGTAGTAACCGGGGGTGCACTCGGCGTGGAACCATTCGTGGTCGGGAGCGTCCTCGGCCAGAAGGGCGATCCAGGCGTCCTCGCTCGCACGGGACGGTTCGATGACGGCGGTCTTGGCTTCGGCGGCGGCGATGAGAGCGGCCGCGTGTACGGCCTGCTCGTCCAGGACGTGGGTGAAGTTGACGCTGACGGCGCTTTGAAGAGGGCCCATCTGTATCAGGTTGGGGAAGCCGTTGCTGGTGAAGCCGTGGAGCGTGCGCGGCCCCTCCTGTGCCCACCCGTGCAGTAGTTGGACGCCTCCTCGGCCGTGAACGGGGAGCTTGCCCATGCCGATGCTGGAGGCCCCGACGCTGAACCCTGTGGCGAAGATCAGGCAGTCGAGTTCGTATGTGATGCCGCAGACCATGACGCCGTTTTCCGTGATGCGTTCGACGCCGTGGGTGTCCGCGGTGTCGACCAGGGTCACGTTGGAGCGGTTGAACGCCGGGTAGTACAGATCGGAGAAGGTGGGACGTTTGCAGGCGTAGCGGTACCAGGGCTTGAGCTTCTCGGCCGTGTCGGGGTCGGTGACGGACCGCTCGACACGGGCACGCAGTTCGTTCATCTTGGCGGCGTCGGCAACCTCGTAGGCGGCCTCGAACGCCTTCCGGTCGTCCGGGCGGCGGAAGCTCGGATGAAGCTTCTCCAGCAAGCCCGCTGACGCGGTCCACCGGTCCGCCACGAGATCCTGCTCGACGTCTTCGCCTGAGACGATGCGGAGGTAGTTCTCGCGTCGCTTCCGGGCCCAGCCCTCGCTGTCGGCGCTCACGTCCTGGGCCGTGGTGCGGCGGTTGGCACGCACGTCCACGGTGGATGGGGTGCGCTGAAAGACGTAGAGGTGCTCGGCGTCCTCGGCCAGCATGGGGATGACCTGGATGCCGGTGGCTCCGGTGCCGACGATGCCCACTCGCTTGTCCGCGAGGCCGGTCATGCCGCCTTCCGGGGTGCCGCCGGTGTAGGCGTAGTCCCACCGTGAGGTGTGGAATGTGTGCCCTGTGAAGTCCTCGATGCCGGGTATCCCGGGAAGCTTCGGATCGGTGAGGGTACCGGTGGCTTCGACGACGTACCTGGCCCGGAAGGCATCCCCCCGGTCGGTGGTCACGATCCACATCTCCGATGCCTCGTCCCACGCCAGAGACGTGACCGTGGTGGAGAAGAGGGCGTCCGGGCCGAGAGTGAACTGCCGTGCGATCCGCACCGCGTGGCGGCGGATCTCGTCACCGGGGGAGTACTTCCACTCCGGTACGTAGCCGGTCTCGTCGAGCAGCGGCAGGTACACGTGCGACTCGATGTCGCAGTGGACGCCCGGGTACCGGTTCCAGTACCAGGTGCCCCCGAAGCCGCCGCCCTTCTCGACGATCCGGATGCGCTCCACACCGCGTTGCCGCAGCCGCGCACCCGCCAGGATGCCGCCGAATCCGCCACCGATCACGGCGACGTCGACGGTGTCGTGCAGTGGGTCACGCTCGGCCGACGCCGTGTACGGATCGGCGGCGTAGTAGCCGAACTCGGCGTCCGTACCGCGGTATTGGCGGGCGCCGTCAGGCCGGACGCGCCGCTCGCGTTCGAGGCGGTAGCGCTGCCTCAGTGCGGCGAGCTCGTGGGGAGCCGGCGCTTGAGGGGACGTCATGTGATGGCCTCCATCCAGGACGGTGTGACCGCCCCGGTCGGGCAGCCGTCCGCTACGGTAGCAACTACCGGACAGTGGTGTCCGGTTGGAGTTTCGGGGGTACGGCGACATCCGGCCACGGGGGCGTTTGTGCTTCCGGCGTGCCATGTACGCCGCCCACGCAACCCGCCCGACGGACAGGAAGAGTGATCTCCCATGCAGCGACTTTCGGCCCGGTCTTTTGCCGTGCTCGCCACGATCGGCACACTGGTCCTCACCGGATGCGGTACGGAAAACGGCGATCCCGGCGATCCCAGGGAAGAGGCGCCGTCCCTCTCCGCGGGCAGGACCATCCAGGCGCAGAAGTTCATGCGGCTCACCCAGGTGCATGCCGAGACCGGGATGACCTTGCTGGAGGGGCCCACGTTCGGCAAGGACGGCGGCCTCTTCGTCGTCGACGTCACCGCGCCCGATGGCAAGCCCAAGGTCATGCGCGTCGATGTCAGGAAGAAGACGCATCGGGCGGTCCGCACCGACGGCGGTGCGTTCTACACCTCGGCGCAGTTCAGCCCGTACGACGGACGGCTCTACCTCAGCGATTTCCCGCACGGCGAGATCGTGAGCCTGGCCTCCGACGGTGGCGATCCGCGGACGTTCTTCACCGGCAAGGTCGACGGCGCGCCGATGAACCCCGACGACATCGCCTTCGACCAGGAGGGCAACCTGTACATCAGCGATTCACGCGGTATGTCTGAGGGCGCGGCGTACGGGCGCATAGTGCGGATCGACCGCGAGGGCAAGGAGGCCACCGTGCTGGCCAAGGATCTGGCCGCTCCGAACGGAGTCTCGTTCGACGCGGACTATCAAGGGCTGTGGTTCAGCGAGCTCACCGAGAACCGGATCTCCTACCTGCGCCTCGACAAGGAGGGCAAGGTGACGTCCCGGCACACCGCCATCCGTGTGAACGGCGGGATCGCACAGACCGACTCGATCGCCGTGGACGCGGACGGGAACCTCTACCAGGGCCTGCACGGCCGGGCGGCGATGGCTGTGTACGACCGGCACGGTGAGCGGCTGGCAACGGTCGAGCTTCCCTCAGGGGTCGAAGGCCTGGAGGAGGCCACGAACGTGGCCATCACACCCAGCGGCACAAAGGCGTACATGACCGTCAGCGGTCCCGCCGGGGGGTATCTGTACACCTTCGACGCGCTCGCGAAGGGCATCCGGCAGTCCAACGGCGGCTGACGCGGGCCGGCCGACGCAGGCCTCTGCTCAACCGTCGAAGGCCCGCACCGGCCCTACCTCCACGCCGAGCAGCCGCCAGGCTGCCAGCGCTCGGTGTTCGCGCTCCTCGCGGGTGGAGCCGGTGGCGGCGGCGGAGACCATGGCGACCGAGAGCGCGAGGTCGTCCTCGGCGCTCAGCTGATGTCCGCGGGGCAGGTGTTTTCGCAGAGCGATCTCCACACGCTCGGACATGGCGAGGGCGTGTGCGAGGATTCCCGAGCGACCGCCTGCCCTGTCGGCGTGCAGAAGACCGACGAAGGCCGCCGACCCCGCCAGATGCCACGTCAGCACGCCGAGGACGTCGGCGAAGGTCGCGTTCTCGGCCTCGGCTGCCTGCTCGACCTGCCGTACGTTCTCCTCCAGAACCGCCTTGACCACGGCGGTCCGGTCCGGAAAGTGCCGGTACAGAACACCCTGCCCGACTCCGGCACTACGTGCTATCGCGGACAGCGGTGCCTCAAGACCCTGCTCGGCAAAGATCTCCCGGGCGGCGGTGACCAGAGCGACCCGGTTGCGGGCAGCGGCCTTCGGCCCGTCGTTCGCGGGCCGCCGCTCCTCCCGCTCGGTGTGCTTCGTCACCCCGGAAGCCTACCGGCCGGGCCACCATGCCATCCTCGTTCCTGTGGGCCTACCGGGCCCCAACTGTCATCAGACCCTGTCATTACTGAGGTTGAACTCGTGGTGTCGTGCCATTGCTCAGGTGGGCCTGGTGGAGCTCAGGGACAATCCGGCGAGTGCCGTCATTGAGGACGCCGGCGAGCGTGCCGACGAGGGAGGGTACAGCGTTCGCAGAGGCGCCCGCCGAGTAGAAGCCCCAAGCCCAACGGTCACAGAAGAAGTCGCGTTCGAGACCCGCGCCTATGCGTGTACCTTCCCCATGGGCGGACCGGCCCAGGCCGCCGCCTACGAAGTCCGTACCTCGGCGACCGCCTTCGGCGTTGCTACCCCGGACGGCCTGGATGGCACGCTGGCCGACCTGGCTGGCTCACCGCAGCCGAATTCGGCTCCACAGCCCGGCCACTCCCCGGATGGTCGGCCCACCACACGGCAGGACAGCTGACCGTCATCATGCCCGACGGCACCTGGTACGCCGGACCTCTTCCCCTGGCCGACGCGCCCGAGTGGCTTGCCCTGGCCCGCTTCCGGAAGTCCATCCTGAACGCGGCCGGCCCTGGCGTGATGACTACCGACCACGGCTTCTTCATGGACGCCGAACGCGTCCGGTACACCGCCACCCCCTTCACTGGCTGACCCCGCCGAGCGTCACGGGATGACGAGATGCGGCTGCACGAGTAGATCGTCAAGGTGGAAGAGCCGCGGGCGGCCGATGCTGAGGAGACCGCCCAACTGCGAGAGGACCTCGAGGGTCCTGAGGATCCATGTTCAGACTCAACAAGGAGGGCATCGCGTTGGCCACACTATTCGGAGGTCCCAATTCCCGACTGCACCATTATCCTCGACGAATCCCACTGACACCCCGGCGCCGACGTCCGCCGGCCGTTCGCCGTAACGGATCGGCTCGCGCCGAGCTGGACAGCCCGATCTGAACCGTCAGAGCCATTGCTGGATCGGTCCGCAGGCGTCGCATCGCCAGAGGCGGACCGAGCCGTCTCCGTGGGACGTGGCCAAGTGCCGGGCGTCGCTGGTGAAGGTGACGCTCTCCACGGATGTGCCGAAGTCCTCGAAGGTGACGGGTTCTCCTCCGGCGCGGGTGCGCCAGAGGCGTACGGTGCTGTCTTTTCCTGCGCTGGCAACCCAGTCGCCGTCCGGGCTGAAGGCCACTCCTTCCACGGTGCCGCTGTGACCACGTAGCACGACTGGGGCCGCTTTGCCTCTGGTGTCGCATTCTCGGGCCGTGCCATCGATGCTGGCACTGATGAGCCGTATGCCGTCCGGGCTGAAGGCGATCTCCTTCGAAGCATCCCCGTGGCCGCGCAGCACGGTCGGTGCTCCGCGGCCTGAGGAATTCCAGATCCGTACGGTGCTGTCGTGGCCGCTGCCGGCCAGTCGTCGCCCCTGCGGGTCGAACGCTCCGTGCTGGACTGCGAGTTCCTTCACCTGGGCCAACAGCTTCTTCCAACCGCGTCGTACGCTGATGTCGGCTGTCCCACATCGCCTCGACGCGGGACAGCACCCGCAGAGCCCCAGCGTCAGCGCATTCGGTTTTCCCACCTCGCTACTGCGCTGATATTCAGGACTCTCGTCACGCAGAAGTTGTCGCCACCGTGTACCTGCAGCGTTACCTCAGCCGTTGCGGTTGGCGGCCTTCCGTAGTTCGGTGAGGCCCTTCGCGGGGTTCCCGCGTTCGCGTCTTTGATTGACTCGGCGAAGCCAAACCGGCTGGCCCCTTGTACGCGGTCATGCCTTTGGCATGTGGTGGTCCTGTGCTTCCACGTGCTGGTGCCAGTGGGCAGGGAGCTCGGGTGGCAGGCCGGCGCGCTTCAGGAGGGTCAGGGACACCGTTAGCACGCCTTCCATCAGGCGGCGCAGCGTGATGTTGTTGGTGTGCTCGTATTCGGCGAGCAGGGTGGTGACGAACGCGGTGAACGTGGCGCCGTCGATGCTGCACTGGTCCTCGATGACGTCGCCGACTCCGGAGCCCATCGCGAAGGCGTCTGCTGTGGCCTTTGTCTGGGCGATGAAGAGCTTCGCCACTCGGTTGGCGGGATTCCAGACGTCGTGGCCGTCGATGTCGATGAAACAGCTCATTCCGCCCACCTGATCCGCACGTCGATCCCTGGGTTACTCGCCTGCCAGTTCGCGACGGCGGACTCTACCGCAGAGCGGAAGGCGGGTGTGGCGCCCGGTGCGGTGAAGCTCATGCCGATCGGGGCGTTGGTGTAGCCGGGCATGTACTGGCGGGCTCGCACATACGCGTCGAGCTTGCCGTCGACGTTCTTCTCGATCCATCTCTGGTAGTTCATATTCGGGTGGGAGCCGGTGGCCGATTTCTCCTCCCAGAGCACTCCGTCCTCGATTCGGTCGATGTCGGTGATCGTGTCCGAGAGGTCGTTCGGGTTGTCGACCTGGTAGTTGGTGTCCCCTTCGACGGGCGGCCGTTCCCGGTTCGAGGCTCCGTCGCGTGGACAAGGGTTCAGGCCCAGCGGGTCGGTCCAGGTGTGAGGGTTGGTGACGTAGGTGGTGGGGTTGGGGGCCGGGGCGAGGCCGAGGGGGTCGGCGGTGGTGTAGCGGGCGGTGCCGGGGTCGTAGTAGCGGTGCAGGTTGTAGTGCAGGCTGGTCTCTGGGTCGAAATACTGGCCGAGGAAGCGTAGTGGCGTGTAGGCCGTGGCGTCCGCGTTCCAGGTGGTTGTGCCCCACAGCGTGGTGCGGGTGTGCCAGGCGATGCGGCCGGTGTCGTCGACGAGTTCACTCGGCGTGCCGACCAGGTCGGTGGCGATGGCGAGGAAACGGGCGTCGATTTCGCGTTGCGTGGCCGCGTCGAGTCGGCGTTCGGTCTGCGCCAGGGGGGTGCGGCCCCGGTGGTCCCAGGTCAGGGCGACGGGATCGGACAACTGGCCGGGCGCTGAGGTGACCTGCTCGACGAGCACCGAGCCGTCCCAGCTGAAACAGACCTCCTCCACCACGGTCGAGCTGTCGTCGGAGAGACGCTGTTTGGCGGTGCGGCGGCCGAGTGGGTCGTAGCGGTAGCGCCACTGGGTGCCGTTGGGTGTGGTGACGCCGATCAGCCGGTCTTCGGCGTTGTACGTGTACGTCCAGGTGTCCGGCTTGCGTGACAGACGTGTGCGGGTACGGCTGATCAGGCGGCCCGACGGGTCGTGCCGGTAGCGGGTCGTACCGGCACGTTCGAGGCGGGTGCCCCGGTACACGCGTTCGCCGGTGCTGTCGGCGCCGGGGTGCCGCTCAGGCCAGGTGGCGGCGGTCTGGTTGCCGGCGTTGTCGTAGGCGTACGACTCGCGCCAGCCGTCCGCCGACACGCCGGTGACCCGGCCGGCCTGGTCGAGGCTGAAGTGCCGGGTGCCGCGCAAGGTGTCCTGGGCCGCGACGAGGTGTCCGTCGGCCCGGTAGGCGTAGGCCCGCTGGACCAGGTCCACGCCCGAGCTGGTGAGGTGCTGTTCGGCGAGGCGGCCCGCCGCGTTCCAGGCGGAGGTGAAAGCAAGGGTCTCGCCGAACTCGCGGGCAAGCTCCCTGCCGGCGGCGTCGTGGGTGAGTGCGATGCGATGACCTGCGCAGTCGAGTTCGCTCAGGCGGCCTGCCGCGTCGTACGCGTATGTGGTGGTGGCACCGCTGGGGGTGGTACGCCGCACTCGCCGACCTGCTGCGTCGTAGCGGTAGGCGGTGACCCGGCCGTCGGACAGTTCGGTCTTGACGTTACCCCGGCGGTCGTACTGGTATATCAACTCGCCGTGCGGCCCGCTCGCCTGGAGCAAACGGCCGACGGGATCGTAGACGAACTCGGTGATCTCGCCGGCCGCATCCTTGCGTACGAGGCGGCCCATCGCGTCGTACGCGTACGAGATCAACGCTTCCATGGGAGTGACCGTGGCGACGTGCTGTCCGGCGGCGTCCAGCTCGTAGCGGCGGGTGCGCCCATCGAAATCCGTCTCCGAGATCAGTCGGCCTGCCGGGTCGTAGCGATAACTCCACCCCTGGCCCAGGGGGTTGGTGACCTCCGTCAGGCGTAGTTCGGTGTCGTGGTGGAACTCGTGGCGCTCGCCGCCGTCCGCTGTGCGGGCGGTCAGGAGATCGAAGTGGGTGTACTCGTAACGGATGGTGCGGCCCATCGGGTTGGTGTGGGCCAGGCAGTTGCCCTCACCGTCATAAGCCCACGACTCGGTGGCACCGTCGGGGCCGGTACGGCGGGCGAGACGGCCTTCGGGTGTCCAGTCGAGGCGGGTGCGCGCGCCGGTCGGGTCGGTGTATTCGACGATGCGGCCAAGTGTGTCCCGCTGATAGCGGGTGACGCCGCCCGCCGGGTCCACCCGTTCCGTCAGGAGGCCGGCGGCATCGTGCCGCAGCACCGTGGTTGCGCCGAGGGGATCGGTGAACAATGCCAGGTGGCCGTGCTCGTCATAGGTGTAGCGGCTGAGCTGACCGGTCGGGTCGGTGACCGCGGTGCGGTTGCCGTGCTCGTCGTACTCCACTGTCCACCGCCCGCCGTCCGCCGCCGTCAGCTCGACCGGCAGACCGAACGGCCCCGGACACACGGATACCACACTGCCGTCGGGCCGCGTCACAGCAGTCGGCCGGCCTTCCTCGTCGCGGTCCACAGTTGTGGTGCGGCCCAGCGCGTCGGTACGTGACAGCAGACGGTTGTAGCGGTCCTGCGTGGTGTGGACCGTGGCGCCGGTCGGGTCTGTCTCGGCGATCACCTGGTTGCGGCGGTTGACGGTGTAGCGCCAGGTGTGACCGAGGGAGTCGGTGACGGTCGTAGTGCGCAGGCCGGTGTCGGGGTGCGGCTCGCTGTAATGGAACGCGGACGCGAGGTGGCCTTCGGCGCCGGTCTGGCCGACGCAGCGGTCCTTGTCGTCGTAGACGAACGTGAACCGGGAGTCGTTGGTGTCGGTCCAGGCGAGTATACGGCCCTCGATGTCGTAGTCGAAACGCGTCGGTACGCCGGAGGAGTTGATGATCTCGGTGAGGTGGCCTTCCCTGTATCCGTAGCGGACGAGGGTGGTGCCGTCTGAGCGCAGGGCCGTGATCCTGCTGTTCTCGACCGTGAACTCCAGGCGGTGACCGCCGGTGCGCGTGAGGGCGAGCGGGATGCCGTGCTCGTCGTACTCGGCCGTGATGCTGCGGCCGCACCGGTCGGTGATCTCGGCGAGCGCCGCGGTGCCGTCGCCGCCCGGTTCGCTGTCGGGCGGGGCGTGGAAGTGGCGCGTCAGGCCGGTTTCCGGATCGGTGAGGGTGTAGCTGCCGTCGGCGTGGCGCTCCAGCGGGCGGCGCGGTCCCGCCTCGGGCAGGACGGGGGCGCCGGGCGCTGGATGCGGGTAGGAGAGCAGCAGGTTGTCCTCACCGTGGAAGACGACACCGATCGCGTCGACAGTCAGCCGCTGGTCGATCGTCGAGGACCAGGTGGGCCCGAACCAGCGGCCGGCGCGGTAGGAGGACTCGAAGTCGCGTCGGAATTCCAGCGGCAGCGAGCCGGGCAGAGACACGTCGACCTGCGGCATGAACATCCGGCCTGTGGCGAAGTCGACCGGCTCGCGGCCGGAGCATTTGCAGCCCGGCTCGCGGCTCGGATCCGCCACGTCGTCGGCACGTCGCGCACCGGCACTGGCATCTGCCAGCCTCTCGGCACTCCGGGCCGCATCCGCGGCGTCCATGGCCAGCCGGGTGGCCTTGACTCCGGCGCCGGCGCCGCCGGTCGCGGCGGTCAGGAGCAGGTCGGGGACGAGTCGGCCGAAGCCTTCGGAGGGGTCGCGCATGAAGTCGGTGACCATCTGACGGCCCGCGCCCCACGGGTCGTTGGCCACCTGCACCAGCCCGGCCGCCGTGTTGTTCAGCGACAGCAGATACTCCGCCGGATGCGTGATGTTGTACGGGTCGGTCGGATTGATCCCGCGTACGAAGGTGACCAGCCCGGCCGTGCCCCGCACGATGCCCGCGCCGAAGTGGGTCTGCATCACCTCCAGTTCGTCCAGGCCGTCCATGGCCTGCTCGCCGTACGAGGGCTTCGGCGGCGCCGCGTCCCGCGCCTCCGCGACCGAACCACGGGCCGTCTCCGCGGCCGAGTTCCGCTGGCGGCGGGCCTCGGCCAGGATCTCCTGCGCCTCCTCCATCCGCCCCCGGCCCGGATCGCTGAACTCACCCGGCCGCGCCGGCAGGGAGGCGGGGTCGCGCTGGTCGGCGGGCTGCGCGTTGTACCGGTCGACGGCCTGGTTGTACGCGTCGACCCGCCCGTTGTGCGCGTCCCGCGCCTCCTC
>NZ_JBHVGV010000023.1:0-16951 GCF_042800555.1 Streptomyces sp. NPDC057617
GTGGCCAACGACCCGTGGGGCGCGGGCCGTCAGATGGTCACCGACTTCATGCGCGACCCCTCCGAAGGCTTCGGCCGACTCGTCCCCGACCTGCTACTGACAGCGGCCACCGGCGGCGCCGGCGCCGGAGTCAAGGCCACCCGGCTGGCCATGGACGCCGCGGATGCCGCCGCCGGCGCGAACCGTGCGCGCAGGCTGCTGGACGAAACCCCGGAGGGCACGCTCAACCGCTCCGACGGCCAGCGCACGACGAGGGGCACGGACCCGGTGGACCTCGCGTCGGGCCGGATGTTCCTGCCGCAGACGGATGTGACGCTGCCCGGGGTGCTGCCGCTGGTCTTCAGGCGCCGTACGGAGTCGGGGTATACGGCGGGGCGTTTCTTCGGGCCGTCGTGGTCGTCGACGGTGGACGAGCGGCTTGAGGTCGATGCGAACGGTGTCATCCATGTCACCGCGGACGGCCTGCTGCTGGCATATCCGCATCCGGTTCCGGGGGTTCCGACCCTGCCGGAGTCCGGCACCGCGCGTCATGTCCTGGCCCGCGAGGAGTCCGGTGACTACACGGTCACCGACCCGGACACCGGGCTGGTACGGCACTTCACGGCCCCGGCTGGGGCGGAACCGGGCGGCGACGGCGAGGCCTGGCTGACGCAGATCAGCGACCGCAACGGCCACACGATCACCCTCGACCGGACGCCCGACGGCACACCGCTGGCCCTGGTCCACTCGGCGGGCTATCACGTGACGGTGAGCGTGGCCGAGGACCGCGTCACGGCGCTGACACTGGCGGGGGCGGGGGCCGAAAGGGCAGCCGGCAGCGCGGCGGACAAGGACAGCGCGAGCGGGAGCGGTACGGACGGGGGCGGTGACGGCCAGGCGGCCTCAGGCCCGAGCGGTACGGGCCCGAGCACCGCGGACGAAGGCGGGGCGGCCGGGCCCGGCTCCGCCCGCCCCCTCATGTCGTACGGCTACACCGACGGCAATCTCACCGCCGTCACCAAGCCCTCCGGCGCCACCCTCGCCTTCACCTACGACGACCGCCGCCGGATCATCGCCTGGACCGACTCCAACAACAGCCGTTACGACTACGTCTACGACGACCTGCACCGCGTGATCGCCGAGGGCGGCGAGGCCGGACACTTCCAGCTCACCCTCGCCTACAGCACCCCCGACCCGGCCACCGGCCACCGCACCACCACACTCACCACCGCGCAGGGCCACGCCACCCGCCATCTCATCGGCGACGGCTGCCGGGTCCTGGCCACCACCGATCCGCTCGGCCACACCACCCGCTTCACCTATGACGCCCGCGGCAACCAGCTCACCCGTACCGACCCTCTCGGCCACACCACCGTCCACGCGTACGACGGCGACGGCCGGCTCACCACCGTCATACGTCCCGACGGCACCGAAACGCACACCGCGCACAACGCACTCGGCCTCCCGGCCGACTTCACCGGGCCGGACGGCGCCCGCTGGCAGCAGGAGTTCGACGAACACGGCAACCGCACCGCGGTCACCGACCCCGCCGGCCACACCACCCGATACGGATACGACGCGTACGGACGGCTGACCCGGGTCACCGACCCGCTCGGCGCGGTCACGGCCGTACGCTGCGACCCGGCCGGACTGCCCCTGGAGGTCACCGACCCGCTCGGCGCGACCACCCGCTACGAGCGCGACGCCCTCGGCCGCCTCATACGTATCACCGACCCCCTCGGCGCGGTCACACGCCTGGAGTGGACGGCCGACGGCGAGCTGGCACGCCGTACCCGCGCGGACGGCGCCGCCGAATCATGGACGTACGACGGCGAAGGCAACTGCACCAGCCACACCGACCCCCTCGGCCGTACCACCCGCTTCGAATACACCCATTTCGACCTCCTCACCGCCCGCACCACGCCCGACGGCGTACGGTACGAGTTCGCCCACGACGCCGGGCTGCGCCTCACCGAGGTCCGCGGCCCCCAGGGCCTGACCTGGAACTACGTCTACGACCCGGCAGGACGCCTCACCTCCGAGACCGACTTCGACGGCCGCACCCTCACGTACGCCCACAACACCGCGGGCCAGGTCACCGCCCGTACGACTCCGCTGGGCGAGACCATCGCGTACGAGCGCGACCCGCTGGGCCGGGTCGTCCGCAAGGACGCGGCGGGGGCGGTGACGACGTACGCGTACGACCCGGCCGGGCGTCTGGTCCACGCGGCCGGGCCGGACAGCGAGCTGGTGTACCAGTACGACCGGCACGGCCGGATCAAGACCGAACTGGCCGACGGCCACGCCATCACATACGGGTACGACGCCCTGGGCCGCCGTACCCACCGCACCACCCCCACCGGACGGCGCACCGGCTATGACTACGACGCCGCGGGCCGCGCTGTCCGTCTCACCACCGGCGAGCACCGCATCGCCTTCACCCGCGACGCGGCCGGCCGCGAACTCCGGCGCGCCTTCGGCCCGTTCGGCGACGGCCTCACCCTCACCTCCGCGTGGGACGAAGCCGGCCGCCTGGCCACCCAGCACCTGGCCACCGGCACCCGCACCCTGAACCGCCGTACCTACACGTACCGTCCCGACGGCCACCTCACCGCTCTCGACGACACCCTGCGCGGCCCGTCGCGCTTCGACCTGGACGCGGCCGGCCGGGTCACCACCGTCACTGCCGCCGACTGGACCGAGACGTACGCCTACGACGAGGCCGGCAACCAGACCCGGGCGTCCTGGCCAGCCGCCCACCCCGGCCACGAGGCCACCGGCCCCCGTACCTACACCGGCACGACCATCACCCGCGCCGGAAACGTCCGTTACGAACACGACCCGGCCGGCCGTATCACCCTGCGCCAGAAGACCCGCCTGTCCCGCAAACCGGAGACCTGGCGCTACGAATGGGACGCCGAGGACCGCCTCACCGCCGTCACCACCCCGGACGGCACGCGCTGGCGCTACCGCTACGACCCTCTTGGCCGCCGCGTCGCCAAGCAACGCCTCGCCCCCGACGGCGAAAGCGTCACCGAGGAAACCCGCTTCACCTGGGACGGCACCACCCTCTGCGAACAGACCACCACCTCGACGGGCCTCCCCCACGCGGTCACCCTCACCTGGGACCACCAGGGCCTGCGCCCGCTCGCCCAGACCGAACGCATCCTCACCGCGGACTCCCCCCAGTCCGCGATCGACGAACGCTTCTTCGCCATCGCCACGGACCTCGTCGGCACCCCCACCGAACTCATCGACGAATCCGGCACCCTGGCCTGGCACACCCGCACCACGCTCTGGGGCACCACAACCTGGG
This sequence comes from Streptomyces sp. NPDC057617, assembly GCF_042800555.1. Taxonomy (NCBI): domain Bacteria; kingdom Bacillati; phylum Actinomycetota; class Actinomycetes; order Kitasatosporales; family Streptomycetaceae; genus Streptomyces; species Streptomyces sp. NPDC057617. The sequence continues at coordinate 3,296 of NZ_JBHVGV010000023.1, forward strand.
CCAGAACAAGCACGGCCTACACCCCACTCCGCTTCCCGGGCCAGTACTACGACCCGGAATCAGGCCTGCACTACAACCACCACCGCCACTACGACCCCGAAACCGCCCGCTACCTAACCCCCGACCCCCTGGGCCTCACCCCCGCCCCCAACCCCGCCACGTACGTCCACAACCCTCATACGTGGACCGACCCTCTGGGCCTGGCACCCTTGGACGAGTGCCCGGACGACGAACCGGTCAGGCTCTATCGTGCCCCGCACGCCGGAAACAGGGCTCTGGAAGCCAACGGGCTGGACCCTTCGCTGCATCCGGACACACCACAGGGCGGCGCGGGAACGGCCTACCTCGGAGAGTCGGAAGCGGTTGCGCGGAAGTATGCCGATCAGGGCATATACGAAGACGGTTACCACGAGTACGTAATGAAGCCAGAATTCAGAGAGGCGTTCCCGGAGACAGCGACCCCACCTTATCGACGCACGCACGACAACAAGCCCGACGAGTATCAATGGCTCATCCCACGGGATGAAATTCCGCGATTCAATGATTTGATCGCAGAAGTGAACTGGATAAACTACTACGCGGGTATCGCATGGAGAGACTGAGGTGGCATCTGTAGTGGCGGAATCTGAAGACGGATCGGCCCACGACCTGCTGCGCTCGCTGGTGCCTGGCGAGGTGCGCAGAGGGATGGTGACTTCGATAGCCGATTCCGTGGTCTTCGTGGACCTCGACGGTGTCAGCGGAGTGATCACCGCCGCCAACCTGTCCTGGCGAAGTGTCGACCATCCGTCACAGGTCGTGCAGAAAGGAAAGGAGGTCGTCGTCTCGGTGTTGAGTGTCGATCTGGACCGGAAGCAGGTTTCACTCTCGCTGAAGGATTTGCAACCCGACCCCTTCCGGGATTTCGCACGCACCCGACTCGGCTCCACGCTTACCGGTCGTGTGACCAAGGTTGCGCCGATCGGCGCTTTCGTACTGTTGGACAACGATGTTGTCGGTTTCCTTCCCGAATCGGAATTCAGAGAAAAGAGGCAAGGGCAGGCCGCGCGCGTGGGCGAAGAATTCACCGTACGCATCTGCTCGATCAATGTCGACCGGCGCCAGGTGATCGTGTCTCTCCTCCCGGAGCGTGGAGCAGCGGCGGGTTAGCCCCCCCCCGTCGCCGCCGGGAGGCCGGATCAGGGTCCGGCCTCCCGGATCAGCAGTAGGCCGCAGCCGTAGGCTCGGGCGCGGCCGAGGCCTTCGGTCAGGGTTGTTACGAAGGTCGTGGGGTCGGTGACCTTGAGGGTGCCTCGGATGTCGGCTCGGCCTACTTTGGCCCCGCGGTGGCGGTTGTGGAAGGTGAGTTTGGGGAGGATGCGGACCGCCATGGCGGAGGCGTCGCCCTGGGCGCCGATGCGGCGGACCGTGGGGCGGCGGGGTGTGGACGTGGGGGTGCCGGGGGTGGGGTCCAGGCGTTCGGCGAACCAGGTGCGGGCGTGGGCCGGGGTGGTGTCCGCGAGGCGGCGGGTGACGAAGCGGGGGCCCTCCGGGGTGTTCTGCCAGGACTGCCGGTCGCGGGCCGGGTTCAGCACCGTACGGAAGGTGAAGGTGTCACCGGCGCGCACCGACAGGTCGACCGGGAGCGTGACGATGTCCTCCGCGAGCGCGGCCGAGGGGACGGCCGACCAGTCGGGCTGCACTCGGGACTGGACGACGAGCACGAGCCGGTCGGCGCGCAGATCGATGTCCCAGACGTTGAGGACGCCCATCTGCGCCCGCGCGTCGGAGCTGTTGGGCTCGGTCCAGCCGTGGAAGCCCGACATGACCGTACGGTGCATGATGTGCGGATCCAGGACGGCCTGCCGCGCCAGCGGGTGCCGGGCGTCGAGGTGAAGAACGCTGTGGCAGGAGACGAAGCGGGCGACCGACGCCGGCCTGGCCGGGGTGGTGGTCACAGGAGGTGCTCCCATCCGATCGAGTGCCCCGGCGCGATGGTGACGCGCTTCTCCCAGCGCGGGGCATGGCTGCGGCGGTCGTGGTCGAAGGAGATCGGCTGATCGTTGACGCGGACGGCTCCCGGCGTGCCGGCAGGGACCTCCAGCCACGTCCGCACGGGCCCGGAACGGGCGCCGCCGGGCAAGGCGTTGGGCAAGGCGTTGGGCAAAGCACCGGACAGGGCATTGGGCAAGGCATTGGGCAGCAGGGCCGTTTCGGCCAGCACCTCCTCCACGCCGCCGGGATGCACCCCGCCGCTGATCTCGCCGGCGGGCGGGCAGGCCTTGCGGCCCAGCCACAGCAGGCGGCGCGGCTGTTCGAGGGCCGAGGACAGTTCGTCCAGGAAACCGCGGTCGGTGCCTTCGACGGCGGCTACGAAGGCGGCGTCGGCCAGATAGACGCGCCGGGTGATCATGGGGTTACGGGTGAGGTTGGCGGCGATCAGGACGCCGGTGGCCGGGTCGGGCGCGATGCCTTTGGGCGCGCCGTACCAGCCGTACGCGAGGGCACGGGCCGGCGAGGCGAAGACGCGCCCCGTGCCCCCAAGACCCGCGCCCCCAAATCCCCCGCCCTCAAGACCGGTGTCCTCCTGCGACCCCGTGCCCTCCGGGCCGGGTTCCTCCAGACCGCCGCCCTCCAGCCCCGCGGCCAGGCGGTTGGCCCGCCGGTGGTCGGTGATCAGGTCCCGGGGGCGCACCGGGTAACGCCCGCCGCCCACCAGGTGGAAGTCCTCGACGGGAGTGCCCGGGCGGTCGGCCCGTACCGCGAACCGCAGACGTCGCAGCCTGCACAGACACGCGTCGCGCTCCAGCCCCAGGGCGGCGGCCAGCATCCCGGCGAACCCGGACTTCGTCGGGTGGGTGAGCGTGTCGCGCCGCTCGAAACGGGCAGCCACACCCCACGACTGGAGCGGTCCCGCGAGGCGGGCGAGCAGGGTGAAGGCGCTCATGCTCCGGTCAGCTCCTGTGCGTCCCCAGTCAACTCCCGTACGCCTTCCGTCAGCTGTCGTACGCCTCCGGTCAGTTCCCGTACATCCCCGGTCAGCTCCCGTACGTCGTCGACCGGCACCGCGACGAGTTCGCCGCCGTCGCGCATTACGGTCAGCAGGTCCTCGACGTCCACGTCGTACGTCAGGACATGGCCGCGCGCGATGTCGGCGCGCTTGCGCGTCACCAGACGGTGCTGTTTGAGCAGGCGCCGGACCGCGACGAGGCTCGCGGGGCCCTCCCGGCCCTCGTCCACCGGCCGTTCGAATACGGCGGCGTAGTTGAAGGGACGCTTGCCGTCGAAGGCCAGGACCAGCTTGGGGAGTGAACCGGTCGACGCGGTCGTGTTCTTCTTGGCGGCCGGTACGGCGTTGACGAACGCCTCCACGAACTCCTGCTCGGCGGCGCGCGCGGCGGTCTCGACGCGGCCCGGAGCCATCCCGCCGAGAGCGAGGTTGACGCGGAGCTGCTGCCGGTCCAGCGCGGCGTGCCGGTAGAAGGTGCCGGAGATCAGCGACTGGTAGCCGGTCATACCGGCGCCGCCGTCGTCCACCGCGTCGAGGTAGTCGAGCGCGTTGGCCTTACGGCGCAGTTTGGCGTCGTCGGCGGCGCTGTAGAAGTCGTCCACCTCTTCGGCGGCGTGGACCGTGAAGGCGGCCCCGCTCTGGACGGCGCCGTCGACGTTCGGTGAGTCCGCGATCTCTGCCAGGAAGCGGCCGTAGAGCGCGATGTCGATGGCCTCGGCGGGGGCGAGGGCCGCCAGGACTCCGGCGCGTACCTCTTTGGGCAGTTTGGGCAGCTTGTCGGCGCCACCCTCGGGCGGCGCCTCGGCCCCCGCCCCGGACCCTCCAGGGGCTGACGCCGTATCCGCCGCGTCCGTCTCGGCACTCTCCGGAGCCTCGGCCGTCTTACGGACGCCCCGCCGCTTGCCACGCGGTGCGTTCGCGGCGGCCTTCGCCCGCTCGTACTCCCCCACCCAGGACTGAATGGCCTCGCGGTCCTCGTCGATGACCTTCGCGATCTTCTCGCCCGCGTCCTCGGGCGCGAAGAGCAGCACCTTGGTGAGATGCCGGGTGCGCTCCCTGTCCCCGAACTTGAGGCCGACGCCTTCCAGTACGGCCTTCGCGGTGGTGAGCGCCTCGTCCGGGTCGGTCCAGCCCCGTTCCTTCAGCGCGGCCGCGGTCAGCAGCGCCCACTCGCGGGTGCGCATCCCCATCGTGTACGCGGCGAGCGGTCCGTCTCCGGCGCCGGCCCGGGTACGGCTGTGGGTGCGTTCGGCGCGGCGCCGGGACTGGGCGGTGACCATGTGCCGCTCCTCGCCGCCGAAGGGAATGCTCTTGGGCCGGCCGTTCTCGTCCCGTACCGGCAGCACCGCGATCAGGGTTTCGATGACGTGCAGGGACAGGAACTGGTGCTCCTCGCGGGCCTGCGGAGCGAGGACGGTCATACGGTGCCTCCGTGGTCGGTCTTGCGGGCGGGGTCCGTCTTACGGGCGGGGGTGTAGAAGGAGGTGGCCCACTCCAGGCGCACATCGCGGTCCCGCGAGTGCCAGCGGACGAGGTCTTCGGTCAGCCGCGCCCAGGACGGCGGAACGGTGTCCCCGGCCCTCGCCCGCTCGACCGCGTGCTGAAGGTGGCGCCAGGGCACGTCCCGCGAGGCCACGAGCCGGTCGAGCAGGCGGGTGGCGCCGGGGTCGGCGGGGCCCCGGCCGGCGGGCGAGCCGACACGGCGCAGCGCGCTCCCGATGTCGCCGGATCCGAAGTGGGGGCGGGACATCCCGGCGTGATAGCGGGCGAAGAGGAAGGCCACCCGTTCGTAGACGGCGCGCTGGCCGGGCTCGGGGGCGTACCGCGCGGCGGACAGGCGCGTACGGTACGGCTGCGCGCGCCGTTCCCGTACGCGCCGGGGAGCCGGGTCCAGTCTGCGGAGGTCGGCGAGGGTGCCGGTGTCGTGGCTGCGGACCAGGCCGCCGAGCCAGCCGGCGAGACGCTGCGGTCCGACCCAGTCGTCGGCTTCAGCTTCAGCTCCGGGCTCGGACTCCGGCGGTACGCGGACCAGTTCGGGCCCTTCCGGCTCTTCCTGCTCTTCCGGCTCGCTCTCCGAGCCGGGACCAGCACCAGCACCAGCACCAGCACCAGCGGGATCGTGCGGCTGATCGTCACGCATCACGGAGGGCCTCCTTGAGGAAATCGGGCGCCTTCTTCTTGTGGTTGAGCGCCGTGCGCAGCCGATGCCGGGCCTCCAGCCTGGCCCGCATCCCGGCGCCCCGGTCCGGCAGGGATCGCAGCCGGGCGTCGAGCGCCTCTCCTGCGAGGGCGGCCAGGGAGCGGACGAAGACCGGCAGCGTCTCGTGCAGGGGCACTTTCTCCGCGATGGCGTCGAGAAGCATGTGGAAGTGGTCGCCCGCGCCCGCCCACATCTGTGGGGCGCCGTTGAACCGCGCCCGGTGCGTTGCCTTGTCGGCCGGTTTCGGATTCGGGTAGACGACGGCGGACGCGGTGTCGGCGGCGTCCCGCAGCGCCACCGCCAGATACTCACAGATCTCCGAAGCGGTCTTGGCCGCCGTACGGAACTCCTGCTCACGGCCGGATACGTACGGAAACTCGTCGGCGACCCAGGCCGTCGGCGACGACTGCCGAGCCACCAGCCCGACCGCCCATAGATTGATGTGCTGCTCGGGCAGTCCGGCCAGCCGCCCGTAGAGATCCTCGCCCTGCTGCCGCTCCGCCACCGCCGCGTACAGGGCATGGGCCTCGCGCCACAGCGCCCGGTCCGGTGACGCCTTGAGCGGCGTGAGCGTGCGCCTGTCCTTGTCGTCGACCATGACGGCGTCCTGGGCGAACTGGCTGTTCAGCGACGGCGGCAGCAGTTCCCCGCTGCCCACCAGCACCCGGTCCACCGCGAAAGAACCGTCCGCCAGACGGACCGGCCGCAAGAAGACGGAGCGGCACAGGAAGGAGTGGACATCGGCGAGGCCGTCCGGCTCACGGTCGACCTTGGCACCGTGGAAGGAGCGGCGTTCCGGGCCCCGTTCGTCGGTCCAGGAACGGTTGAACGTGCCCAGGAGCCGCGATGTGGCCGGTGCCGTATTGAGCCGCAGCGTATGCCCGAGCGTCCGGCCGAGGGCCACCACGCGGACACGTCCGCCGAGCCGGGCGACCGACTGCGAGAACATGCCCCTGCCCAGCAGGCCGGGCTTGATCTTGGCGTTGCCGCCGAGTCCGTACGCCATCTGGGTGAGGAGGGCGCGGAATGCCTGCCCCGCGGGCATGGGCTCCGTGGCGTGCAGATGCCGGTGGTCGAAGAACTGGTTGTAGTCACCGGCCTGTTCGATGGCGAGCTGGGCCGGGCCGACGCCCTCGGTGTCGATGAACTCGGCGAGGGCCCGGTTCTGCCCCAGCGGCTGCTTGGGGTCGAAGAGGTTCCACTCGTCGTCGGGCCGCTCGCGCAGCCACTGCGCCGCCTTCTTCAGCCCGTCCGGGTCGTCAACCCAGGTACGCCACTGCTGGGTGGTACGCGGGACGTGCCGGGAGGCGTAGATCAGGGCCAGCAGGTATTCGATGACCGCGACCGTCTCGCCCGGAGTGGAACAGACGAGCCCGGAGAACCGCTCGGCGTCCTCCAGCGCGGCGACGAGCCCGATCCCGGCGGTGTGCGGACGAGGGCCCGTTGTCAGTGCCGTGAGGCATGCTTCGGCACGAGGGTCATATCGGGCACCCATCAGGCGCCCGGGCTCCTGATGCGCTGTCAAGTAAAGCCCCAGTAAGGAGAGTTGAGTGCGGGAGACCAGAACATTACCCCATAGCACGGAATGGTGTGATCTATGCGGCTGAACTGCCCATCGATCGCGCGCTGGTTGCTGGTCTGGGGCAAGACGGACGGCAACGGCGTGAGCCGTGCCCGGGGCGGGCCCGCCTGGAATCCGCTCTTCGCCCACATGCTGGACGCCGCCGCGTGCGCCGGCGTGCTGTGGGACCGGTATCTGGCCTCCTCGGTACGGGACCGGCTGGCGGAGGCGTTCGGCGGCGGGGACGCGGCGACCGCCCGCCGCGTCGTGATGTTCCTGGCCGCGCTGCACGATCTCGGTAAGGCGTCCACCTGTTTTCTGCGGCAGTTCGCCGAGGACAGCAAGGGGGAGGCCATGAGGCGGGCGGCGGCGCAGTGGGAGGAACAGGCCCGCGACGCCGGTGTCCCCCTCGCACCGGCCGGGCGAATAGTCCCCCGGGCCCGCCATGAACACATCACCGCGGCCTTTCTGCCCGGTCTGCTCGGGTGCCCCTGCCACGGCTGCACCGGTCGCTCCGAGGGCGCCCGACATGAAGGGCTGCACGTTGTCGCCCTGCTTCTGGGCGGTCACCACGGAGACGTGCCCAACCCGGACCAGGTCGAGGCTGCGAGGGGAGCGGCATCCGAGGCGGACTGGGGGAAGCTGCGCCAGGAACTGGTGACCGAGCTGGCCCGGCTGCTGGAGGTGGACCTGGGCGCGCTGCCCGACCTCGTACGTCCCGAACGCCCCATCGCGCTGCCGCTGCTCGCCGGGCTGGTGGTCATCGCGGACTGGATTGCCTCGGACGAGAAGTACTTCCCGTACCGCTCGCTCGACGAGCCACCCGCGCAATGGTGGGAGGAAGCGCGGCGAAACGCCTCGGCCGCCGCCACCCGTCTGCTCCTGGACGCCTGGCAGCCGGGACCGGCCGCCTGGCCGGAGGTCTATCCGGACACACCCGAGCCCCGGCCGTTCCAGGCGGCGGCTCTCGCAGCGCTGCCCCGCAGTGGCCCGGCCCTGGTCCTCATCGGTACGGGCAGCGCCTCCGGCAAGACCCGGCTGGCCCAGATGTGCGCCCTCCGACTGGCCCGCACCTGCGGACACCACGGGTTCTATCTCGCGCTGCCCACGCACGCCGCCACCCGGCAGGCGGCCGACGAAGCGGCCTCGTTCATCAACGCCGTGCCGAGCCCGTCCCTGCGCGCCAATCTGGCCGTGGTGTACGAGCACGCCGAAGCCGGTGACATCGCCCGGCGACTGCGCGACGGCGGCGTCAGCGAGGTGTCGCCCGTCACTGATCTCCCGCCGGCCACCGATCCGACGCCGGACAGCGGTCCGACGCCGGGCATCCGGGACGCGAGTGCCCACCGGGTCGTGCTCGATCCCTGGTATCTGCGCAGGTGCCGTGGGCTGGTCTCGACCTTCGGGATCGGTACGGTCGATCAGGTCGTCCTCGCGTCCCAGCTCTCCCTGCACTGGTTCCTGCGGCTGTTCGGGCTGGCCAACAAGACCGTAATCATTGACGAGGCCCACGCCCACGAGATGTTCCGGCGGCACCTGTTGTCGGCCACCGTCTCCTGGCTGGCGGATGCCGGCGCCTCGGTGGTCGTACTGTCCGCCACCCTGCCCGCCGAGGCCCGCCGGTCACTGGTCGACGCCTGGTGCGAGGGACATCTCGTACGCCCCGTGACCGACGGGCGCACCGGTCCGCTCACCGTCGTGGACCAGCGGGGCGAGGTCCGGCATCCGGACCCGGCCGAGATTCCCGGCCCCGTGAAGCCGGACGTCGATCTCCTTGAGGATCCGGGACCGGCCGGGCTGGCCCGGCGGTTGCTGACCGAGGCCGGCGGTCGCGGCATCACCGGGGTCGTACGTCATGGGGCCAAACGGGCCCATGAGCTGTACGAGGCACTGGTCGCCGAGGCATCGCGGCGCGGGTGGCGGCCGGGCGAGATCGTCCTCGTACACGATGACCTGCTGCCGCGCGAGCGCGAGCCCAGGGAGGCGCGGATCGTGCGTCTGCTCGGTCCGGGCGCGGACCGCCGGGTACGGAATCCCGCCAGGCCCGGCCGGCTCATCGTGGTCGGCACCCGGATCGACCAGGCGCTCGACATCGATCTGGACCGGCTCTACACCGATCTGGCGCCGGTCGACGTGCTGCTCCACCGGGCAGGCCGCGTGCACCGGCACGCCGTGAACGACAACGGACGCCCGGAGGACCTCCGGCGCCCCCGGATGTCCGTGCTGTGGCGGACCGGGGCCGACGGACTGCCGGATGTGGAACCGCCCCAGGGGTACGAGCCTGCCGCCGACACCGCCGAGCGCGCCGCCCGGACCGCCGAGTACGCCCCGTACACCCTCGCCGCGACCTGGCAGGTCCTTCGCCGACGGCAGGGACCGCAGGGCCTGATCGCCCTCAGGACGCCCGGTGACACCACCGCGCTGATCGACGCGGTGTACGGTACGGCTCCGCCCGTCGCCCCGGACGAGGCGATGAACGCGCTGCTGGCCCGGACCTGGGCCGCATGGCGCTCACGCCTCACCAACGAGACGAACCGGGCCGAAGGGCTGGCTCGGCGCCCGTACGACGGAGACGTGCCGTTGGAGGTCGTCAAACTGCAGTCCGGCAAGGTCCATGGGCGGGACGGCACAGCCGGAAAGTACGCCCGTACAGGCTCCACCGCCCGCTCCCACCCTCGCGAGCCGGGCATCGACGCTCTGGTGCTCTTCCGTCAGCCGGACAAGAGCCTCACCTACGACGGCGCAGGCACCCTCCCCGCCAAGCTGGACCATCCGCACCCGCACCCGCACCGGCACCGGCACCGGCACCGCGAACTGCTGCTCAACACCGTGTCCCTGCCGGAGCACTGGTTCGAGGGGGATCACGCCCTGCCGGACCCGAAGACCTGGCCACGCCTGAACCATTCAGCCCTCTACTACCGCCCCCACCTTGTGTTCACCCCGTCCGGCACATGCGTACGGGGCTTGCCGGAACGCGTTACGTATCAGCAGGACGTCGGCGTACAGAGGATCGGGTGAGGCTGAGGGTGCGAGTGCGGGGTGCGAGTGGGGGTGCGTGGCTAGGCCGGGGTGGGTGGGCGCTTTTTGCGGGAGCGGGTCTTCAAGGCGTACGTGATCAAGGGGCGCGTGGGCCAAGGGGGGTTGGGGACCTGGAGTGCTTTGGTGAGTGGGGGGTCCAGGAGGGCGGCGGCGGCCAGGGGGGAGAGGCGGGACAGGAAGGCGGGGAGGCGGGAGGACAGGAGGACTTGGCTGGCGGAGTGCCAGAGGGCGCGGCCGGCTTCGGTGGGGGCGAAGTGGGCGGTTTCGTAGGCGGTCATCCAGCGTTCCACGGCCGGTAGGTCGTTGCCTCGCAGGTCCGGCGGGTCACGCAGGTCATCGCTCGGCAGGTCATCGCGCCGCAGGTCCGGTAGGCCAGGTGGGTTCGGCAGATCCGGCAGGTCGTTGCCCCGCAGGTCCGGTAGATCCGGCAGGTCCAGTGCCGTTGCCAGGGCTCGGTGGAAGGTGTACGCCGCTGCGCGTTCCTCGGCCGTCACCCGGCGGTGGCCGTGGGCGTCGATGAACCGCAGTGGGCATACGGTGAAGCAGGCCAGCACATAGTGCATCAGCTCCGGGGTGATGCCCGGGCGGGTGTGGACCCGGCGCAGGTCGGCCACTATGCGGCGGCCCTTCTCGCTGTCCACCCCCTCGCCGATCAGCGCGAACATCGCCACGCCCGTCGCTTTCGCCCGCGCCTTCGGCTCGTCGGTCATCCGGCCCGTGGCGTACAGCACCCGCGCGATGGCCGGGATCCCGAAGGTCCGGATGAAGCCCAGGCTGAGTCCGGCCTTCGCTTCCTCCGGCATGGTCTCCAGGACCAGGCGGGCGTACGCGGCGTAACCGCCCCCGGCCCGGGTGCCGGCTTGTGCCCCCGCGCCCTGTGTCCCGCGCTGTGTCCCGGCTTGTGCCCTTGTGCCTCCGGCCGCCCGCGGTCCCGTCGTCGTACCGTCCCTCATCCCGCCGTCCCTCATCCCGTCGCCACCGCCAGTGCCTCGTCCGTCAGCGGCGCGTGCAAGTAGCCCGCCACCCGCACCAAGTGCGCTCGTTCGTCCACCGGTTCCGTGTCCAGGCCCGGGAGGGGGGTCTGGTCCTCGCGGGGGCGGGGGTCGGTGCCCGTGTTCAGGGCCGACACCGCGGAGCGGAGGGCCGTCGCCACGGTCAGGGCCGCGCGGTCCGCCTCGTCCAGGCCCGCCCGTTCGGCGACCGTGGCCGCCGCAGTGACCGTCTCGGGGGCGATCCAGGGGCGGAGGGTGAGCTGGCCGTCGCGGATCTCCAGGCCGCGGCGGGCGGTGCGCCACTCCAGGTCGCGGAACGCAAGGCGTTCGGTCCAGGCGGACGGCGGGTCCTCCAGGGCGAGGCGGCGGTCCGCGCCGTACACCAGGTCCCAGAGCGGGCGCAGCGCCTGGTAGTCGCGGCGCCGGCGGGTCCAGGCGGCTACCGCCGGGCCCGCGAAACCGGCTGTGATCAACATCGCGCCGAGCGCCGCGAAGACCGGGCCGAGGGCCGTGCTCAGCCATTCCGTACCGGTCACGCCCGCGAACGCCGCCCCGATCGCGACGAGTTTGCACACCACATAACCGCAGGCCACATAGCCGCCGAGGGCGAGCAGCCGGATGCCCCGGCGCAGCCAGCCGTACGGGAGGCGGGAGGCGTGTCCGTAACACACCCGGCTGATGTCGATCAGCGCGAAGCCGAACAGCGCCTGGTAGATGACCAGGAACACCGCGATCTGCGGAATCGTCGCGAAGGTGGTGTCGAAGGTGAGCGGTGTCTCCGGGGTGCCGGCGCCGCCGGTGAAGAAGAGGACGGCCATCACCGGGGCCAGCACCGCGAACACCGCGAGGCGCCACCGTACATGACGCCAGGTGTCCCCCGCCGCGTCCCACACCCGCGCGTTGGCGCGCTCCTTCGGCGGGGTCCACATGCGCGCCAGTACGACGGCCCCGGCGGAGAAGCTCGTAATGCCCAGATAGACCAGCAGGGTTGAGAGGTTGCCGCGGCCGGTGACCCGGTCGATCAGCCGGTAGAGCACCGGCGAGGCCAGCACGAACGCGGTCGAGGGAGCCGCGACCGTCAGGGCGACGACCAGCAGACCGGGGGACGGATCGCGGCGCCACGCCCGGAACTTGAGGATCGCCACGACCCAGCCCACCGTACCGATGCCGAGGTAGACGGCGTTGAACGGCGCCTCGGGTATGTCAGACATTCCGCCCCTGCCATTCCTGCCGCCCCTGCAATCCGTGCCGGTCCCGCCGTCCGTGCCGTCCGTGCCATTCCTGCCGTCCGTGCCGGTCCCGCCGCCCCTGCCGCCCCTTACGTACACCAGAACGTATGTCAGACATGCTGGCCTTTACGGTTCTCCAGCGCGGGCGCGAGCTGGGACGTCGTACCGTCCCCCGGCGCCAGCAGCAGCGTGCGCGTCAGCTCCGCGCCCAGGATCTCCGCCTCCTCCTCCGCCGCGCCGTCGTAGTGGGAGCGGCCCAGGACCAGGCGGAGCATGTCGGCGTCGATGGTGGGCAGTTCGACATGGGCGGTGTCCTCGTCCTCGGCCGGGGGCTCACCGAGGTGCCCGCACAGAAGATGGGCGAGTTCATGGCAGATGATGTGCGCCTGGTGCAGGCCCGAGGTCTCCTGCTCGAAGTGGATGATGTCGGCGTCCGCGCGCCGCTCGACGAACCCCGACGGCTCGCCCAGCCGCATCCGCCGCGGCACCAGCCGGACTTCGCGCCCGGAGCGCTCGGCGACCGCCGTGCACAGCTCCTCCACCGTGCTCATCCGCGGAAGATCGAGCTGCCGGACCATGGCCCGCATCCGGCGGCGGGTACGTCCAAGATCTCGCACGTTCTCCCCATCAGCCGTCCGCCAGTGCCCCAACGGCGTCGGCCGGTCGTCGGTCACGAGCCGGTCGTCCGTCACGCCTCGGAACCGTCAGCACCGTGCGGACCGCCGGAACCGTCCGGACCGCCGGAACCATGCGGACCGTCGGAACCGTCCGGACCGTCGGGCAGTCCGACCGCCCTGCGCAGTTGTTCCACCACGGTCAGAGCCGCGTCCTGCATCTCCGGGGGCAGTCCTGCCGCCCGCATCGCGATGCGCTCCACCCTGGCGTCCCGAAGTGCCTCGATCTTACGCAAGTCACGCTCGACGGCGCGGGCGGTGGCGGAATCGGTGAAGTAATTCAGCGGAATCCCGAAGAACTTGGCGATCTTCACCGCGTTCTCCAGGCTGGGTTTCTGGGTGCCTTTGCGGAGATTCCCGATGTACGTACCGCTCAGGCCGGTGCCCTCGGCGATCTCGGAGTCGCGCCAAGGACGGCCGAGATCCTTTGGGTAGATGACCGAAATCACGCGGCGGAAGCGGGCGGCGAAGTCCAGCGCGTCCGAGTCTTCCGAGGCGTCCGGGCCGGCGTCGGCGCCCGAGTCCCCTTCACCAGGTCCAAGAGCGGAGGCTTCTGAGCGTGGAGAATCGGTGGCCATGAGCCGGATCATAGGACCCTTCGGCCAACGAAGGGGATCCCCGCCGTCAGCGCGATTTACACGATCGTGTCGAGTGAGCCGGTCAAAAGACTCAATTGGCGAGAAAACACCGCCAATCATTCATCAAGCAATCAACTTTAGTTGACTTACGCTCAGCTCAAGTACAGGATCGAGACGCTGGGGATGCACCTCTTGGCCGTTTCTCAACGGCGCCCGGCTTCGCACGGCGCTGGGCGCCGCTGCCCCACGGGGGTGGGCAACAGTGCCCGGCGCCAAGGCCCCTGGGTCATGTGCGCCGGGAAGCGGTCGGGGGGAGGAGCGGGGCGGCTCCCCCCCCCCCCCCCCCTTTCCCGGGCGGGGGGTGGGTAAGGAACGGGGGGGGTTGGGGGGGGGT
>NZ_JBHVGV010000023.1:16961-38891 GCF_042800555.1 Streptomyces sp. NPDC057617
TTCAAATGGCTTTGGCCCCCCCTCCCCCGGGGGGGGGGAAAAAATTCCCGGGAGCAAAGTCCTTTGGGTTGGGGGGGGGGGGGGGGGGGGGGGGGGGGGGGGGGGGCGCCCCCCCCCCCCGACCGCCTTTCACCGTGCGGGTGTTGGGTCAGGCAGTGCGGGTGTTGGGTCAGGTCACGCGGGTGCTGGACCAGGCAGTGCGGGTGCCGGGTCGGTTACGTATCAGCCCCCGGCCTCAGGTCCCGGCCTCGGGCCCCGGCCTCGGGCCCCGGAACCCCGAGCCCCGGAACCCCGAGCGCCGGAACCCCCGCCTCACGTCAGCCTCACCTGCTTCTTCGCCGACGTACTCGACACGAAGTTCCCGTTCCCGGAGTACGACGCGGTGACCGTCGCCGTCCCCTTCACCTTCGGCAGCGTGACCGTGAAGCTGATCACGCCCTTCTTCGCGGCCGTCAGACTGACCTTGGTGGTTGTGGTCTTGCCACCCACCTTCGCCGTCACCGTGATCGTCCCGGTCGGATAGTCCGCGGCGCTGTGCCCGCCGACCACGACCTTGACCGTCTCCGACTTCCCGCGCGCCAGCGTGGTCTTCGACAGCGTCAGCGAGGTCGTCGTCTTCGCCTTGACGACCGTGAGCTTCTGCGTCACGACACTGCTGGGCTCGACGAAATCGGTGCCCAGGTACCGTACGGACACGGTGTGCGCGCCGACCGACAGGGACGCGGGGAGCTTGAACGTACCCGCTCCGCTCGCCCCGACCTTCGCGGTCAGCGAGCCCGTACCGTACGAGACGCTCACCGTGCCGTTCGTCGCGCCGGCGACCGAGAAGACGCCGGACACGGCGTGTCCGTAGGTCGCGGACTTCGACAGCAGGGCCATGGCGATGGCGCTGCGGCCCTTCGTCAGCACCAACTGCACCGGTGCCGAGGACGAGATGTCCGCGGTCTCGGTGCCGCCGAAGGCCGCGGTGAAGGTGTACGTACCGGCCTTGAAGCCGGCCGCGATCCGCAGGGACGCCACTCCGCCGGAGACCTTGGCCGTACCGAGGACGGTGGTGCCGTCCCGGAAGGTGACCGTACCGCCGTCGGTTCCCGCTCCCGCGGCTCCCGATCCCGCGCCCGCTCCTGCTCCCGCTCCCGTGACCGCCGCCTTCAGCGTGACCGCCTGGCTGATCCGCGGCGCGGCCGGGTCGAGGGTGAGCGCGGTCGAAGTCGTCGCCAGGACGGTGACGCCCGCCGTGCCCGTGAAACCGGAGCCCGCGCCGGCCGCGCCGATCACGGCCTTTCCGTACGGCTGGTCCGCCGGGAGGGCGGCCTGGAACGATACGGTGCCGTCGCTCGCCGCGACCGCGCTGCCCAGCGCCACCGGGCCACCCGCCGCGGAACCACCCGCCGCGGAACCACCCGCCGCCGCGCCGAGCGTGAAGGAAACGCTCTCGCCGTCGCGGTAGCCGCTCCCGGTGACCGTGACCGTGGCCCCGGGCTCGGGCGTGGCGTCGCTGACGGTCAGCGTGCCCGGCCGGGAGAGCGCCGCGTACTCGGCGCAGACATCGCCCTGGACCCCGACCGCGGGCGCGGCGGTCGCCGGCTCGGCCACCCCGTCGTCCTCGCGGACCGCGATGGTGCCGAAGTCCTGGCTGCCGAGGACGGCGTTGCTGGAGTTGGACACCCCGAGCTTGTACGAGGTGCTGGGCGTCGCCCCGGCGGCGGTGTCGCCGGTCACCGGGATGTCGACCACCTGGCAGGTCTCGCCGGGCGCGAAGGTGACCTTCTGCATGGCGAGTCCGACCTTGCCGGTCGTCGAACCGACCACCGTGGCGTACGCGGTGACCGGCGTGGCGCTCGTACGCGACAGATAGACCGCGGCCTGGACCGCGCCCGGGCCGTTGCCCTCCTCGGTCTTCGTCGACGCGATGTTGACGGTCGGGCGGGCCTGCGGGCTCGGCGTACCGAGGCTCTTGTCCGCGAAGGCGAGGTCGGAGAGATACACCCCGCCGCTCGCGGTGGTGTCCGCGCCGACCGCGCCGGTGAAGGTGACCTTGGTGATGTGCTTCAGGTCGAGCCCGGCCTCGGCCAGGGTCGCGGTCGGCACGGCCACCTGCTGGAGCACGATCTTGCCCAACTGCGTCGCGCCGCTGGCCGGCATCCTGGTCACGCCCCAGGTGTTGAGGGCGGAGACCAGGCTGCTCCAGGTGTGCCCGGCCGAGTCGGTGACGCTCAGCGTCATGTCCGTACCGGTGGTGACGCTCTCGTCCGGCGACATCGCGACGGTCATCTCGTCGTACGCCGACACGTTCTGCTGCGCGGACGGCAGCGTCACACCGAGCGCGCCGGTCGTGGCCGTCCAGGTCAGATGCGTCATGACGTTGAGCGGGACGTTCGGCGCGAAGGAGGCCGGAGTCCAGTGCGGGAGCTGCTGGTTGGTGAGGGTGCTGCCGGGGTTGGTGCACAGCGGGTACGGCTGGGGAACCGTACGCCCCGACTTGCTCGCGCAGATCACGGCCGTCGCCGTCGACGTCGTACCGATCAGCGGGCTGGTGGTCTTGAACGCGGTGATGTCGCGGCGCGTCGAGGCCGGCTGCTGCGCCACCGTACGGACGTCCGCCGCGAAGGCGGCCACCGAGGGCGGGGTGAGCTGCGAGCCGTCGAACAGGCCCTGGAACTGGGTCCTGCCGCGCAGGGTCAGCTCGAAGAACCCGGAGATGTAGGCCGCGCCGAGCCGGTACTGCTGATCGGCGGTCATCCGGAGGTTCTTCCCGGAGGCCAGGGCCGCGGCGCTCGTACCGCACACCGGGTCGGCGGTGTTCGACCAGTCGTCGGAGCCGCCCGGGGAGGGCGGGGTCCACTGCGAGTTGAAGAAGTTGTGGTCCGCGCCCATGACCCAGAGGTTGGAGCGCAGCACATTGTCGGAGAACGCGTCGCGCGAGTCCGCGTAGAAGTGCTGTCCCTGCTGGTCGGAGACGTCACCGTCGCAGTACGGCAGCATCGTGGTCATGACCACGTCCGGCAGGGTCGTACGGGTGAAGTCGACCGGGGCCAGCGGGAGTACGGACTTGATCTTCCACGGGTCCGGCAGGGCCGCGTTGAGGGCCGCCGCCGAGACGACACCCTCGCCGCCGCGCGAGTGGCCCATCAGCCCGATCGAGCCGAAGTCCATGGTGCCGACGAGCTGGGACGCCGTGATGGCCGAGCCGGGGTAGGTGGCCTTGCCGGCGGTCAGCGCCTGCTCCAGGGTGACGTCCTGGTCCGTCACCGCGTCGTGGTACGAGACGGGCTCGCCGGCGTTGGCCTTCTTCAGCATGGCCAGCGTGTCGAGAACGAGCTGGCCGCGGCTGGCGGCGCCGTTGTCGGGCGAGAGCTGGTTGTCGTTGGCGTTGATCGCGTTCGCCGAGATCGACACGACGGTGACACCGTCGGCAGCGAGGGCCTCGGCCGCCGCGTCGTACCCGGCGAAGCTCGGGATCGGCGCCGTACCGGGGGCACAGGGCCAGCCGCTCGCGCCGCGCAGGGTGGTGAGGTTGTAACAGGAGCTGTGGCGGCCGTGCAGGAAGATCGCCACGGGGTGCGGCTTGCCGTCGGTGGGCAGATAGATGCGGCCCTGGAACTCGCCGCGTATACCGCCGATGTCGGCGAGCGGGATGGACTGCGCGCCGAAGTTGTAGTCGGCGATGGTGTACGAGCCGGTGCCGATGGTGGTCGGGTCGTCGGGGGTGGTCCCCTCCGGCCCTTCCTCGCCGGCGAGTTCCTTGGCCTCATTGGCCTCGGTCAGCTTGCGCGCCTTGGCCTGTGCGGAGGGCGAGACGAGGGCGGTGGGCCCGGTGGCGGTGCTGTCACCGCCGCTGGACCACTGCCACTCGACCTTCTCGGCGTCGGCGACGGAGGCGTCGGTCGTGGCGACAGTGAGGGTACGCCCGTCGGCGGACTCGGCGGCCGGCCCGAGATCCGTACCGTCCGCGACGAGTTCGGGGAGGTCGTCCTTGACGGGGAGGGGGGCGTCGAGCTTGAGGGATACGAGGTATCCGCCGGCGGCGCGGGTGACGGTCCAGCCGTCGCCGGAGCTGACGACGGGGGAGTCGTTGCCGGCGGGGGCGGCGAGGGCGGTCGGCGCAAGGGACACCGAGACAGCGCTGAGCGCTACCAGCCCCGCAACCGCGGCGAGCGGACGCAGACGCGTCCGCACGGGTCTTGTTATATCCACTCTTCGTATGTGCACGGGTGCCTGACCTCACTTTCGAGCGCGCGGACGACAGCCGTCCACGCGAGGCGCGTCGCGTCGGGGGACGCGAGGCGCTCGACTGATCGAGAGCCGGGCAAACGTTCACATCTGAACTATCTGAATTGGGCAATGAAACCCAGAAGTTTCCCACTTTTGATCTCGGTGTCACGGAAAACGGAATGAACGATGACGTACCGGATATGTCGGCCGAGGGCGCTGACCTGGGGGTTCGTAGAACGCGTAACACGGGGCCGGAGGGCAGTCCGAGGGGTGGACAGGGCGCTCCGAGGGGTGGACGGGCGGGGTGGGGTGGCGCGTTCCGGGGCGGGGTGGTGCGGGGCGAGCGGAGGGGCGCGGGGCGTTCCGGGGCGAGCGGAGGGGCGCGGCGTACTGCCTACCAGCGCACGGGAAGCCGGTGCAGGCCGCGCAGCAGACTCGGGCGCCATTCGGGGGCGGAGCTGCCGTCGAGGGCAAGGTCGGGGAAGCGATTCAGCAGCGCGGGCAGCGCGACGGAGGCCTCAAGCCTGGCCAGGGGTGCGCCGAGGCAGTGGTGGATGCCGTGGCTGAAGGCGAGTTGGGCACGGTTGGCGGCCGGGTCCCGCCGGATGTCGAACCGCTCGGGTTCGGCGAACCGCGCCGGATCGCGATTGGCGGCGGCGAGTGAGATAACGACGCGCTCGCCCTTCGGTATACGCACGCCCGCGAGGGTGACGGGCTCGGCGGTGTAACGGTACGCGGCGATCTGCACGGGCGGTTCGTAACGGAGTGTCTCCTCGATGACCCCTTCGAGCAGGGAGGGATCGGCGCGGAGGGCGGCGAGTTGGTCGGGGTGGGCGAGGAGGAGATGGACGGCGCTGGAGATGAGATTGACGGTGGTCTCATGCCCGGCGACGAGCAACAGGAAGGCCATGCCGAGGAGTTCGTCGGGGGCGAGGTGGTCGCCGTGTTCGCGGTCATGGTCATGGTCATGGTCATGAGTACGGACCAGGTCGTACAGAAGATCACCGCTCGCAGCGTCCGAGCGGCGCTTGTCCTCGATGAGGCCGGTGAGATAGGCGGTCATGGCACCCGCGGCGGCTGCCGCGGCCTGCGCGTCGTCAAAGGCGACGATCTTGCTGGACCAGTCATGGAACGCTTCGCGATCGGCGGCGGGGACGCCGAGGAGTTCGCAGATGACGGTGATGGGGAGGGGGAAGGCGTAGGAGGGGACGAGATCGGCGCGGTGGGCGGGGCCGACGGGGGCCATGGCATCGAGGAGCCCGGTAGCGATCTCCTGGATCCGCGGCCGCAGTTCAGCGATCCGCCGGGTGGTGAACTGCCGCGAAACGAGCGCCCGGAGCCGGGTGTGATCGGGCGGATCAACCTGAAGCATGTTGCGCCCGATGGCATAACCGCCGTCGCTGTCGTACGAGGCGGAGTGCCGCACATCATTCCGCAACCGCGAGTCCCCCAACGCGTCGCGAACGGCGTCGTATCCCAGCACCATCCACACGTCTTCCCCGGCAGGCATCCGCAACCGCCGAACGGGCCCTTGGGCGCGAAGCTTCCGGTAGGCGGGGTAGGGATCGGCGAAGAAGTCGGGTGCGGCGGAGGTGAGTTCAACGATCTGATCGGCACGCATGGGGGCCTCCTCCTAGCCAACTGGGGATACATCCCCGCTTCACGGAAGGGCCCGACCCTATCAAGAACCGGGGACACCTCCACGCTTAGGGGGCGGCGGGGTGCGACCTGATGAACCGGATCACCGGACAAGCGGCGCGGAGTTGGACGAAAATGCCTCCAGGCCAAGCGGAACGGGTGCCCGGATTGGCCATATGCGGGGAGGAGCAGGAGCTATGCCGGTTCCCACGAAGGCAAGCAAAAACAGCTTCCTGGCCACATAAGATCCCAGCTCACGAACGGTGGTCCCCGCGCACGCGGGGCTGTTCCCTCTGATGCCGGCCGGATGGCGGTTCATCGCCCGTGGTCCCCGCGCACGCGGGGTTGCTCCTACAGCACGTCTCCCGCCGCAAGGTTGCGCCAACTCAAGGCGCCCGCCCCGAACTGACCCCAGCACGGGCATGAGCACGGCGCCGCCCCGGCCACAAGCCACCCAGTCACCAAGCCAGTTTCACGCCCAAGTCAGGCAGAGACCCGGTCAACCAGGTGGCGCAGCCGCTCCTCCAGTAGCTTGCGCGCGTCCGGGGTGCACGATGCGAGCGCGACCATGCTGGTCACGATGACGTCGCACAGTTCCTTGTGGACGTCATCCCACGTGTGGGACGCGCCCTTACGGGGATTGGCCCCCAGCGCCCCATGCACGGCCTCCGCGACCTCCCCGAACTCCTCCCCGATCTTGAGCACGCGCAGCAGTTTGACGTCACCGGCCGCAGCTGGCGACGCCGCCGCGTCGAGCCAGTCCCGCAGCCGTTCCACACCGTCCCATGTCGTCCCGTCCATACGTTCTCCTCGATCCGCTTACGTCTTACAGGTGGTCAGAAAAGCGCCGACGACGGGGTGTCCTCGTCGGCCCATGCCCCGCAGGGCCCAGACCGTACCCGCCAAAAATCCCAACCTGTGCCCCGGTTGCGACTCTTCCACTCGCTCAGGTGTCAGCCCGCGACAAGCGTGGTGAGTTGGGTGAGGGAGTCGATCCGCCAGTCCGCCGCCTCCCAGGCCGCGTACTCGACACCGATATCGATGCCGGGCCGGACCAGACGGAGCGGGCATTGAGTGGTACGACCGGGCCCCGGCGGGCGACCGCGGGCCGCCGAGGCGCTCGCCGATGTCGGGCACGACGGGCAGCGCCCGTACGACGAGGCCTTCCCGGGCACGAAACGGGCGCGGAGTTGCGCACGCAGGGACGCGATCGCCAGACTTCCGGCACCGGATGGACGAGAATGCCCCAGGGTTAGCGGGACGGCCGCCCGGTTTAAGAGGAAACAGGAGCTATGCCGGTTTCCCTGAAACCAAGCAAAACCAGCCCACCCGCCGGATAAAACCCCAGCTCACGAACTGTGGTCCCCGCGCACGCGGGGTTGTTCCCCCGGCCTGGACCACCAGCTCGTGCTCGCCCTCGTGGTCCCCGCGCACGCGGGGTTGTTCCCATGGCCACGCTCTTTCCTGACACGCCGGCCCTGTGGTCCCCGCGCACGCGGGGTTGTTCCCTACCTGTTCAACGTCGCGTCCGAGTCCCACGTGTGGTCCCCGCACACGCGGGGCCCCGAACATCAGGACGAAACGCCGTGGTAGAGCCTGCACGCTCGCCTGGTGGAGGTGGTGCGGGAGGTGAGGGGCTGGGCTGCTCGCGCGGCGGGGTCGTCAGCAAGCTCCACCGTCGCCACTCGCCAAGACAAGCTCGGCAACGTCATTCTCGGTACCCTCACCGCCGCAACCCTCGTCATCCGGCTCCGAACATGATCGGCCGGACAAGTCCTGACCAGGCCTCGCACAACCGAGTCTCGAACAACCGGTCCTCGGACCGGATCCGCGTTCAGCCGGTGATCTTGAATGTGTTCGGTGAATCGTTCTGCTGCGCCACCTGCCCCGGGAGCAGGTTCTGGATCTTGTTGCCCGTGAACTTCCCCGTGCCGGTGACTCCCGAGTTGATCCAGATTCCCTGCTTCGCCGGACGGTCGATCGTGTTGTTCGTCAGCGTGACGTTGACGCGCGTGCGATCGATGCTGAGTCCCGCGGTGAGGGACCCGCGGATGATGTTGTCGCTCATGGTGACGTTCGTGAAAGCGTTCGGGAACTGCGAGGTGGTCCCTGGCGAACCGATGTGTACACCGTGCCGGACGCCGTTCCAGCCGCCGCCGCCCTGGAGGACGTTTCCGGTGACCATGGCGGACTCCAGAGGGTGCCCGGAATCGCCGTACACGCTGATTTCCAGGGCGTTGTTCGATGACACGCTGTTCACCACGTTGTTCCGCACCTCGACGTTCTTTCCGCCGGCGATCCGGATTCCGTTGGCCCACCAGGGTGCGATCGCGGTGTTGTTCAGGATTTTCGCCCCGGATACCTGGCCGTTCGTGCCGGTGGGGCCGGCGTCGGAGTACGTCGCGAAGGAATCGTCACCGGTGTTCCGGGCGAAGCTGTTCCGTACCGTGATGTTGAGGCCGAGCTTTTCCGCGTTCGGCGAGCTGCCGTTGTTGATGTTGTAACCGTCGCCGTAGCTGTCCGCGGTCCGGCTGTTCTGAAGGATGCCGTCGGTGCCCGACAGCCAGTTGGCGTCGATGTGCCGCGTCCACAGCCGGTCGATCAGCCAGCCCGTACCGCCCGCGTTGACTCCGTAGTCCGAACCGCCGGTGCCACCGATTCCCCGCCAGACGGCGTTGGTGTCGATCTGAAGGTCCGTCAGCGTTGTTTTCGTGCCCACTACGATCTGCGAACGCCAGGAGTTGGCCGGCAGCGGAACTTTGCGGTAAAGCGTGGTGTACCACATGCCGGCGCCCTGGACCTTCACGCCGGTGAAGTCCAACGGCTTGGAAACCAGGCTGTTCGTCAGGTACTTGCCCTGCGGGATCCACACCGACTTCCCCTGCGAGCGGGCGGCGTTCACCGTGTTCTGGATGGCTGCCGTCGAATCCTTCTGGAAGTTCGGGTCCGCGCCGTTGCTGACGACCGAGATCGAGTTCGCCGGCTGAGCCAGTGCGGCACCGACGTTCTCCAGGTCGACGGAGTCGATGTCGTAGACGGCGGCCGTGTTACCGGCGTCCTTTTTGAGCTGGATGGTGCTGCCAGGGGCGATCGCGGCACCCGTCACCCGCAGGGGGAATTCGTTGTAGAAGCGGTACGCCTGGCCTCCGGCGCGGGGGTCGTCCGGATTGGTGGTCGCACCGCGGTAGTTCCACGCCTGCTGAGAACTGAGGGAGATCGCCTGGCGGAAGGTGCCGTTCACGTACAGGTTCAGCGTCGCGTTGATCCCGCCGCCCCCGGCCGAATCCGGAATCGAGGCGCGGACCACGAGGCTGTTGGCGTTCTTCCCCGTGTTGTTCGTCAATGTCACGGAATCGCCGTTGGCCTTCAATTCGACCAGCGAATAGCCCGATGCTTCGCCCTCCAGGGTGGCCTTGGTCGGGGGCGTCGTGCCCGGGCTGATGGCGCGGATACGGGCGCCGCCGCCGAGGCTCCCGGATTCGGCCTCGACCGTCACGAAGGGAGTGGTGGCCCCGGCCGCGGCGGTGACCTGGGCTTCGGACTTGGCAGCCGGCTGGGCAGCGGCGGCCATGGCAACGTTGCCAGGGCGCGTGTCGCCGCTCTGGACGGACACCACGCCCGCGGCAAGCAACGCGACGCCGCATAGGCCGGGCAATATTCTGCGGTACATGTTTCACCCCTTGATGGGATTGGCGATTGTGCGGGAACCGCCAAACCGCGAGCGGCTACTTGCCCGAGGATGCTCGGACGCGAAGGCAGCTCGGACGCCAAGGCGGTCGGGACGCCAAGGCGGTTGGGACGTTCCGCCTTCTGTGCTGGCAGCTTGGCCATATGGGCGAGATTGAACTGCCGAACTCACAACTCGTCAATAGTCCTAGCTCTCATTGCTGATACATCCCGCTATGGACAATTTGCTGTGCGATGCGTAGTGAGCGAGGGCACGATTTCGCCCTATACATCGGATGGCCGCTGATATCGCGCGGCGTATCGCGGCGTATCAGAGATTCCGCGCCATACAAAAGGCGCCAACTTCACGGGACGACGGGTGCCGGGTGCCTGGACTCGCGGGGTCGACGTCAGCCGCCCATGGTCCGTGATCACGCGCCACCCGCCTTGGGTCAGGCGGCACACACCGTCAGGCGTGATCTGCGCCTGTGGGCCGAGCGGCGGCAAACCGCCGTCGGCATTGCGCCGGTTACGGATGCGCTCCAGGGCGGTCCAGAGCCGCTGCGGCCCACCCTGGTGGACTTCGGGCGCGCCCCGGAACGGTGGGCAGACCGACGGTAAGTAGCTCTGCGAACGGTCTGGTCCGCGCGGCACACGCCACTCCTCCTGGCCCGCCGGTTCCGACGACGCATGCCGGGCGGTGTACGCGACGAGCGCGGCGGCGCCGAACTAAGTAAAATCAGCCCCCGGCCAGATAAAACCCCAGCTCACGAACCGTGGTCCCCGCGTACGCGGGGTTGGTCCCGGCCGCCGGGTCAAACGGCTGCAACTCGGCCAGTGATCCCCGCGCACGTGGGGTTGTTCCCGCCCGCCTGCGTGCCGAGTTGAGGCAGGCCCGGTGGTCCTCACCCACGTACGGGGGGCTGATCCCATACGGACGGTAAGGGGCACGTCGGGGGCTGGGGTGTCCGTTGTCAGGGGCGGCGGCGGGCGTCCGGGCTTCCGCCGAAGACTCTGCGCCTCGCCTCCGCCCGCTTGAGGTACGCCGCGTGTTCCGCGTCCAGGTCCACGACCGTGAACTCAAGTAATTCCATGATCAGTTGGCCCGCGAGCACCCAGTTGAGCCGCCAGCTTTCGAAGGCCACGCCGCCCGCGTCGTACGCCACGGGAAACACCCCGCCGGGCTGATACAACGCACCATGCACCCCCGCCACCACGAACGTCCGCACCCGCAAGGCGACATAGCGTTTCCGCAGGTGGGGGCAGGCTCCGACCGAGGTGACCGCGCACGGCACACACAGCGGCGGATGCGTGGTGACGAAGCCGGGCTTGTGCAGCTCCGGATAGTCCGCGTCCTCGCCGACCACCCACAGGGTGCCGTCGTCGGTACGGTCCGACGGGCCGCCACAGATCTGGCACAGCAGTTTGCGCATGGCGCGGCGCTGGCGCAGGAAGTGGACGTTGCCGAACTCCGGCCGCCCCTTCCCCGGGCTCAACCCCACTCGTTTCCACAGCACGCCCAGTTCGTCGCGTTCGTACGGTCCTTCGTCGGCGTATGCGATGCCGCCGCCCCGGACGACCAGCGTGCCCTGCGGCCGGTGCTCCGAGGACCAGCACGCGATGTAAGGAACGACCGGAGGCTTCCCGACCGGCGCAGTCACGAACAGTCCCGCTCACTGGGCCGTACGACCGGCGCGGACAGGGACGCCCAGATCATTTTCCCCGGGCCGACCCGGTCGGCGACTCCCCACTCGTCCGCCAGAGCGTCGACCAGAAGCAGTCCTCGGCCGTCGAGCGCCTCCGGGTCCGGGGTACGCGGCTGCGGCCAGACCGGCGAACCGTCGTGCACCTCAATCCGTAACCCACCCGAACTGCGAAAGTAATGCGTCTCAATGACCTGCTCCGGCGTCACCCTGGCGTGCAAGCTGGCGTTACTGACCAGCTCCGACACGATCAGAACAGCCGAATCCTCCAACTCCGACAGCCCCCAATCGGCCAACGCCTTCCGCAACTCCATACGCGCCAACCCGACACACCGGGGATCCCGACTCCACCGCAGCACAACGCTGCACTCGGTTGGGGCCAGCCGCTTGTCCAGGCCACGCTTCATCGCCACTTCACGCGGGTAGTCGTCAGGGTCTGTTCTGCGGACTGTATGTTCGGACACGTCGACGCTCCTGTCAGCGTTGGCCATGCCCCGGGAGGTCTCACCACCTCGCCGGGGTCGTTGTCGTGGCCATCAACGCTAGAGGCGCCAGAGCACATCGAGAGGTACAGCCCGTACCCCCTTGTTGAGGGGTACGGTCCGTACCCCTCAAGTCACGCGGGAACGCCGAGATCTCGGGCGAGCTGCCGCGCGTCGTCGCGGATCACCGCGTTGTTGCCGGTGGCGAGTTCGGCAACTGCCGGACGGGCGAAGAGGTTGAAGCGGATGGTCTCCGGACTCTCCGCGTACGCCTTCTTCAGCAGGTGGACCACCGCGATGTCCTCGCCCTGAAGCTTGTAGGCACGCGCCGACTCGATCAGGTGGAAGCTGCGGCGCGTGGCCGACTTCATCGGCGCGAGGTCGATCTGTGTCGCCGCGTCGACGGCCACGCCGGACTGTACGAGGTCGGTATACATAGTGATCGCGTACGCGTCGACCATGTCCCGCCCGAAGATCAGCCAAGGGTGCGCATAGCCGTGACCGAGACGCTTCGCCGCTTCGTTGGCCCTGTTCCAGTAGCGCTCCGCGTCCCCACGACGTCCTACCTTGGCGTACGACAGTGCCGCGGCCAGGTGCAACAGTCCCCACCGCGCGAGATCCTCGGGACCCCGGTTACGGTCAAGCAGGTCGGCGGCCTTCATCGCGAGATCGACGCGCGCTTCATGCCGCTCGCCCGCGTCACGGAAGACATGATTCATGTACCAGGCAGCCCCCGCAATCGTGTGCGGGCTGTCGGCATCCTGCGCCGCGCTCATCGACCGGTCCCCAGTAAGCATCACCAGCTCCGGCGCAGGCTGGAAGCTGAGGTAGAGCTGGGCCAGGTGATACGCCTGGGCGAGCGCGACCAGCGCGCGACGCCGCTCGCTGCCCTCAAGTACGCGGGCCGCGTACTGGCAGTCGGCCAGCAGATCAGGCAGCAGCACGGCAACGCGAGTGCGGTGGCCCCCCCTGCCGTGCCACATCTGCCACGCTTCCCTTACACGCGCGCGGAGTTCGTCGACGCTCTCCGGCTCCTCATCGGCTCCGTTGAACTGATAGCTGGTCAGCGCGCTCTTCACCGCAGGCAGTGCCTCGTGAGCAGCCTTACCGTACGAGGCGGACGTCAGCCGCTCCTCGCCTGTCAGTTCTGCCAGGTCCTCCACGCCGAGCACGTCCGCGAGGCGCAGCAGCAGCGGCAGGCGAGGCACTTGGAGCCGACCCACCTCCAGAGCCTTTACCCACTCCGAGGATCGTCCAACTAGACCGCCCAGGACGGGGCGTGTGAGGCCGGCGCGTTCGCGGGCTCGCCGTACGCGCTGGCCGAATGTCGAAGGGAGAGCATTGTCAGTGTGCGCAGGCATAATGGCTCCGTTCTGAACTCGACACTCAGAACGGTACCCCCGGAGCCGTCCTGGGGTACGGCCTGCGGCCTCCACGAAAGTGGGGGCCGTCGTGCTTGTACGGGCATGCCGAATTTCCCCCCGGCTCGATGTATCGCGGCTACTGCCAAATGGTCGAGGCGATCATCGATACGGCGGAGCGGACGGACCAACTCGGCAAGGCGGTCTTGTTGCAGCTCGGTCACATAGGGCTGCTCTGCCAGCGCGGTGACGTCGATTCTCAAGGCGTGTGCGACTGCCGCGACCAAGTCGGGGGACGCGCGCCGGGCCCCGCACTCGACTTGGTTGAGGAGGCTGTACGAGAAGGGAATACGATCGGCCAACTGCCGCTAGGTGAGGTGGGCCAGTTTCCGTTCACGCCGGATACGCGTGCCTGTGTGGTCGTCGTCGAGCGCGGACATAACGGTCTCCGTTCCTGACTCGCCATCTGGAACGGTACTCGCGCCCGCCCCCGCAGCCGCCTGGTTCGGAGGAGTTCGCATGTGGTCCAGGCGTTCGCCTGTGGTCTAGTTCTTGGCCTGTGGTCGACTGGACGGCATGACGAGGACGAGGACTCTGTACTTGTTCGGCACCGCCGCACCGCCCGTGCTCGACATTGCTTGCGTCGTCAGAGATGCGCGCTCCCGGGGGTGGAGCGTGCGGTTGGGGTTGACGCCGACCGCGGCCCGATGGCTGACCGCCAGCCTTCCCGAGTTGGAGGAGCTGACGGGCGCCCCGGTCCGGTCGGAGTACAAGCTGCCGGGCGAGCCGGACGTATGGCCCCCGGCGGACGCCATCCTGCTGGCGCCCGCCACGCTGAATACGATCAATCAGTGGGCGCTCGGGCTGACGGAGAAGTTCGTGGTGGGCGTCGTCGCGGAGGGCATCGGCAAGCGGATCCCGCTGGTGACGATGCCTTGCGTCAATGCGGCCTACGTGCAGCATCCGCAGTTCGAGCGGTCGATAGAGACGCTGAGAGACGCCGGCGTGACGGTGCTGTACGGGCCGGGCGGGTTCGTGCCGAATCAGCCGGGCGAGAAGAAGCCATATCCGTGGGCGGCGGCGCTGACAGCGGTGGATGTTGCGGCTGGGCCCGCGTAGACGCGGCTGTGGTTACCGAACTCGACCTCGGACTCACCAAAGATCCAGCCTGGCCGGAGCGCACAGCTGGGGCCGAGCGGCGGGCGGCCGCGTGGCGGGTGGCGTGGTGGTCCCCCTCAGTCCCGCTTCAGCAGGAATCCAGCCTGGGCCAAGACAACATACCCGCGCCCGGCCTGTCAGAGCCGCAGCCCAAGTCGGTCCACCGGCCAGCGCCCGCACGCCGAGGCGGTCGCGAGCGAGACGGACGAGTAGTTGCGCGCGGAGGGACGCGATCGCCGGACGTCCGGCGCCGGGCGGACGAGAATGTGCCTGGGGCAGGCGGGACGACTGCCTGGATTGCCCATAAGGGGGAGGAACAGGAGCTATGCCGGTTTCCCGGAAAGTAAGCAAAACCAGCCCACCGGCCGGATAAAACCCCAGCTCACGAACTGTGCTCCCCGCGCACGCGGGGTTGGTCCCGGGTTCATTCCCTCGTACTCGTTGTGCTCGTTGTGCTCCCCGCGCACGCGGGGTTGGTCCCACGCCGGATCTGACACCGGACCCTGAGGACGTGTGCTCCCCGCGCACGCGGGGTTGGTCCCTTGATCCCGATCTGGCGATCGAGATGCTCGGTGTGCTCCCCGCGCACGCGGGGTTGGTCCCCAGTTGTCGCCGGCCGGGAGTTCGGCCGGGGTGTGCTCCCCGCGCACGCGGGGGTGGTCCCGTGAGCTTGGCTGCGGCCTCCAGGTGGTCCTGGTGGCCCCCGCACGCGGGGTTGGTCCCCCGTCCATGAAGTGCAGCTGTCCGCCGTGCCTGTGGTCCCCGCACGCGGGGGTGGTCCCCCGACCTCGATCGTCCTCCGGATGCGCTCCAAGTGGTCCCCGCGCACGCGGGGCTCCCCCCGCCCCCCCGCCAGCCGGGCCCGCACGCCCCCGCCGAGCCCCGACCCGCACCCCCGCCCTGCCCAAAGCGTTGACGGGGTGGCATGGGCATGTAAGTCTGCGGGATGGGAGCGCTCCCAGTTCGGTCACCTTCACCCGCACGGAAGGTTCCTCCCTATGCCCACCCCCATGCCCACCCCCATGTTCAGAAGCCGCCCAGCCCTGCGTCGGGCCCTCGTTGGGTTCCTCGGCTGCGCGCTCGCCGCCGGCTCGCTGTTCGGTGGGAGCGCCAGTGCCGCACCCGCCCCCGCACCCGCCCCCGTCGAAACCCAAGCCGCCGCCGCCACCATCCGCCTCAACCAGCACGGTTACCTCCCCGACGGGCCCAAGCGCGCCACGCTCGTCTCCGGCTCGACCAGCCCCGCCCCCTGGCAGTTACGCTCCAGCGCCGGCGCCCTCCTCGCCTCCGGCACCACCACACCCCGTGGCGCCGACTCCGCATCCGGGGAGTCCACCCACACCGTCGACTTCTCCTCGTACACCGGGACCGGCACCGGTCTCACCCTCTCCGTCGACGGGCAAGGCACCAGTCATCCCTTCGACATCTCCCCCGGGCTCTACAACACCCTCCGCTCCGACGCCATGTCGTTCTTCTACCAGCAGCGCAGCGGCATCCCCATCGACGCGGCCCTCGCCGGAGGGGCCTCGTACGCCCGCCCCGCCGGGCATCTCGGCGTAGCGCCCAACAAGGGCGACACCAGCGTTCCGTGCCAGGCCGGGGTGTGTGACTACAGCCGCGATGTGCGCGGTGGGTGGTACGACGCCGGGGATCACGGGAAGTACGTCGTCAACGGCGGGCTTGCCACCTGGCTGCTCGTGAACTCCTTCGAGCGGGCCAAGCGCGCCGGGACCGATGGCGCCCTCGGGGACTCCACCCTCCGCATTCCCGAGCGCGGCAACGGCGTGCCCGACGTGCTGGACGAGGCGCGCTGGGAGATGGAGTTCCTGATGCGGATGCAGGTGCCGGAGGGGCGCCCGCTGGCCGGGATGGCGTTCCACAAGATTCATGACGCGAACTGGACCGGCCTGCCCATGCGGCCCGAACTCGACGACCAGCAGCGCGAGTTGCACCGGCCCTCCACCGCCGCCACCCTCAATCTCGCCGCCACCGCCGCCCAGTGCGCCCGCGTCTACGCGCCGTACGACGCCGCCTTCGCCGCCCGTTGCCTCGACTCCGCACGCCGCGCCTGGACCGCCGCCCGCGCCAACCCGGCCGTCATCGCGCCGGATTCGGACGGCAACGGCGGCGGGGCGTACGGGGACGCCACCGTCAGCGACGAGTTCTACTGGGCGGGTGCCGAGCTGTACGCGACGACCGGCGAGGCCGCCTACCGCGACGTCGTCACCGCCTCCTCCTGGCACACCTCGCCCAACGCCTTCACCTCCTTCGGCTTCGGCTGGGCCGACACCGCCGCCCTCGGCCGTATCGTCCTCGCCACCGTCCCGACCGGCCTGCCCGCCGCCGAGACCACCCGCCTGCGCACTTCGGTGACGGCCGCCGCCGACAGCTACCTGTCCACCATGTCCGGCCAGGGGTACGCCGTACCGCTCCCCTCCACCGCGTACGTCTGGGGCTCCAACGGCCAGGTCGCCAACAACGGCATCGTCATGGCCGTCGCGTACGGACTGACCAGCCAGCAGCGCTACCGCGCCGGCAGCATCGAGACGCTGGACTATCTGCTGGGGCGGAACGCGCTCGGTCAGTCGTACGTCACCGGGTACGGCGAGCAGGCCTCCCGCAACCAGCACCACCGCTTCTGGGCCAACCAGTACGACGCCTCGCTGCCCAACCCGCCCGCCGGGTCCATCGCCGGCGGGCCCAACGCCGCGCTCCAGGACCCGGTCGCGGAGGAGGAGCTGGCCGGCTGCAAGCCCGCGGCCTGCTACATCGACGACATCGGCTCGTACTCCACCAACGAGGTGGCGGTCAACTGGAACGCGCCGCTGGCCTGGCTCACCCAGTTCGCCGCCGAAACCCCCGGCGACGACGGTGGTGACGACCCCGGTACGCCGGCGGCCGGCTGCACGGTCACGTACGGGATCGACAGCGCGTGGAACAACGGGTTCACCGCCACCGTGACCGTCAAGAACACCTCCACCGCCCCGGTCGACGGCTGGACGCTCGGCTGGTCGTACCCGGGCGGGCAGCGGGTGACCAACGCCTGGAACGCCACGGTCACCCAGAGCGGTACGGCCGTCACAGCCAAGGACGTCGGCTGGAACAAGGCGATCGCGCCCGGGAGTTCGGTGAGCTTCGGCTTCCAGGCCACCTTCACGGGGAGCAATCCGGCACCGGCCGTCTTCACCCTGAACGCGGCCACCTGCTCCTGATCTGCGCACACCCTGCCTCCGCAGGAGCGCTCGCAGCCGCCACGGTCCCTCCGACCGTGGCGGCTCAGCGCGTACGCTTCGGCCCCCACCGGTCCGGTCCCCCGCCGGTACGATCAGCCACCCGACCCAACAGGCAGGAGGCGGCGAAACCGGTGGCAGCCAGCGAGCGGAGAACGGCGCCGCTCCGGCGCGATGCCCGGCGCAACCGCGCCCTCCTCACCGAAGCCGCCCGCGAGGTCTTCGCCGAACAGGGCCTGGACGCCTCCCTCGACGAGATCGCCCGCCGCGCCGGGGTCGGCAACGCCACCCTGTACCGGCACTTCCCCGACCGGGGCGCGCTCGTCGAGGCCGTCTTCCACGACACCCTCGCCGCGACCGCCCGCGCCGGTGAGCAGGCGCGCGAGTACGAGGACGCCTGGGCCGGCCTCACCGCGTACTTCGACTCCGTCTTCGCGGGCCTGGCCGCCGACCGCGGCGCCAACGACCTGATGACCACCGGGATTCCGGGCGTTCCCTCGCTGGACGCGCTGCACGCCGAGAACCGGGAGACGGTCCGTCTTCTGGTACGGCGGGCCCAGCGGCAGGGCACGATGCGCACGGACCTCACGACGGAGGACGTCCTCTTCGTCCTGGCCGCGCTCGGCCGTACCGTACCGGCCCTCGCGGCCACCGCCCCCGACGCCTGGCGCCGCTATCTGGCCCTCACCCTCAACGGCCTCCGCGCCACCCCGCCGCCCCCGTCCGCACCACCCGTCCCGCCCACATCACCCGCTCCCCTCGCGGCCCCGCCCCTCACCCCCGCCGAACTCACCGAAGTCCTCAGAGACCTGGGCCCCCACCGCACCCACTGACACTCCCACCCACTGACACCCACTGACACCCGCTGACCCGGCAGCCACAATGAACGGGGCGACCAGGAGGGGCAGTGGTGACAGGAGTGACAGGAGTGACAGGGCAGGCGGTACCCGAGGAGTATCTGGCGGGGTACGCGGAAATCCTCGCGGCCGTCGCCGCCACGGGCCGCCGGCTCACCCGCGACGAACTCCTCGCCCGCAGAGAGCTGGGACGCCGGGCCGCCGAAGCCGGCTTCGGACTGCGCGCACTGGTGGGCGCGCACCTCGCCGAGGCGCGGCTGCGGTGGCCGAACGCAGGTCAAGGCACCGGCCTGCGCATCCTCGCCGCCATCGAGCAGGCCGTCGACGCCTTCGCCGAAGGGTACGAGCGGGCGCAGCGGCTCGCCGTACGCCAAGAGGCGGGCGCGCGGCGGGAGTTCGTGGACGATCTGCTGTACGGGCGGAGCGATCCTGGGCGGCTGGCCGAGCGCGCCGAGCGGTTCGGGCTGCGGCTCTCGTACGCGCATGCCGTCGCCGTCGCCGAGGGCTCCGTACCGTACTACGAGGAGGAGCCCGTACCGCGCGCGGTGGAGCAGTCGCTGATCGGGCGGTTCGGGGACCGGAGTGTGCTGCTCACCACCAAGGCCGGGCGGCTGGTGTGTGTCGCGCCGGGCGACCAGGGTGAGGTGCTGGCGTACTTCGCCGAGCGGGCGTTCGCGGCCACGGACGGCGGGCGGGTCGCGATCGGGCGCCCGCAGCAGGGGGTCGGCGGAGTGGTGCAGTCGTACGAGGAAGCCCTCAACGTCCTCGATCTGGCGGCCAGGCTCGATATGGACGCCCCCATCCTGCGCGCCGCCGACCTGCTGGTCTATCCGGTACTCACGCGCGACCGGCAGGCCATGACCGAACTCGTGCTCGGCACGCTCGGTCCGCTGGAGGCCGCCCGGGGCGGGGCGCAACCGCTGCTCGAAACGCTCACCGTCTATTTCGACGCGGGGTGTGTGGCCGCGGAGGCCGCGCGGCGGCTTTCGCTGAGCGTACGGGCGCTGACGTACCGGCTGGAGCGGATCCACCAGCTCACCGGCGCCGACCCGGCCGACCCCATGCACCGTTACACCTTGCAGACGGCGGTGATCGGGGCGAGATTGCTGGACTGGCCCGCGAAGCCGTTCTGAGGACGCCGTTCTGAGGAAGCCGTTCTGAGCCCGTACGCGCGAAACCATTCTGGGCCCAGATGCGTGGATGTAAGTGTGGCCGATAGCCGTGGCCGGTAGTCGGCATAAAGAACGCGTTAAGACTGCCGGGTTCCGGCAATGCGCACGGTCGTCCATTGATGGGAACATGGCGTCCTGCCCGAGGGGGACCACGGGGGATCCGGGGGCAGGGGGGAGGGGGTCCGATGACCGTGTTTCTGGGTCTCGGCATCGCGGGGATCGTGCTGCTCGTCCTGTCATTGATCTTCGACGGGATTCTCGAAGGGCTCTTCGGCGGTATCTCACTGCTCAACGGGCTGTTCGACGGGCTGCTCTCGCTGCCGGTCATCGCCGGGTTCGTCTCGATGCTCGGGTTCACCGCGGCGATCGTGGAGGGCAGTACGGATCTCGGCACGGCACCGGCCGTCGTCGCGGGGGCGGCGGCCGGAGCCGGGGCGGCCTGGCTGACCTGGAAGTTCAGCAAGGCGCTGATGCGGGACGACCAGACGGTGGCCACGCCGCGGGGGGACGATCTCGTGGGCACCGCGGGCACGGTCGTGACGGCGATCCCGGCCGCCGGATACGGGGAAGTGCTGCTGCGGCTCGGCGGCCAGACGGTGAAGTACGCCGCGAAGGGCGAGGAGCCGGTGGAGCAGGGAGCCGAGATCTGGGTGGAGGCGACGTTGTCGTCGACTTCCGTGTCGGTACGACGAGTTCAGCGCTGACCGGTCTGGGGGCACCGCTGCGCGGACATCCCGTGCGTATCGAGCAGGGACATCCCACGCATATCGATTCAGCCGTGAGCATCGATTCAAACGAACTGCCGTCCCTCTGGGGGCAAAGGAGAGGGCATCATGAGTCCAGTCGTCATCGCCGTGCTCGGGGTCGTCGTACTCGTCGTCCTGCTGGCACTGGCCGTCATCACGCGGTACAAGGTCGCCGGGCCGAGCCAGGCGTTCATCGTCACCGGCCGGCGCGGCAAGCGGTCGACCGATCCGACGACCGGCCGGGTGTCCGTGGACACCAGCGGCCAGAAGGTCGTGGTCGGCGGCGGGGTGTTCGTCGTGCCGTTCGTCCAGCAGCGGTTCACGCTCGACCTGTCCAGCCGGCACATCCCGGTCGCCGTGCGCGGCGCCGTCACCCTGCGCGGGGTGAAGGCGAACCTCGACGGGGTCGCGATCGTCAAAGTCGGCGGTACGGAGGACTCGATCCGGGCCGCGGCGCAGCGGTTCCTCCGGCAGCAGGGCGGGATCGTCGGATTCACCCAAGAGGTGCTCTCCGGCGCGCTGCGTTCGATCGTCGGCCGGATGTCGGTGGAGGACATCATCCGGGACCGGGCCGCCTTCGCCGGGCAGGTCGCGGAGGAGGCCGAGGCGAGCCTGGCCGGTCAGGGCCTGATGCTCGACGCGTTCCAGATCCAGGACATCACCACCGAGGGTTCGTATCTGGAGGACCTCGGGCGTCCCGAGGCCGCGCGCGCCAAGCAGGAGGCGGACATCGCGGAGGCGGTGGCGCGGCGGGCTGCCGAGCAGGCGCGGCTCAAGGCCGAGGAGGAGATCGCGATCGCGCAGCGTACGTTCGCGCTGAAGCAGGCCGAGATCAAGGCCGAGACGGACGAGGCGGCGGCGCGGGCGGCGGCAGCGGGGCCGCTGGCGCAGGCGGCGCGCGAACAGGACGTGCTCGCCGAGCAGGAGAAGGTGGCGCAGCGGCAGGCCGCGCTGACCGACCGCGAACTCGACACCAAGGTCCGCAAGCCTGCGGACGCGGCGCGCTACCAGGCCGAGCAGGAGGCCGAGGCCCGTCGTATCGCCCTGGTCAAGCAGGCCGAGGCCGACGCCGAACGCTCGCGGCTCACCGGTGAGGGCGAGAAGGCACGGCGCGCGGCGCTCGCGGCGGCGGTACGGATCGAGGGCGAGGCGGAGGCCGCGGCGATCGGTGCGAAGGGTGCGGCCGAGGCGGACGCCATGCACAAGAAGGCGGACGCGTTCGCGCGGTACGGGGACGCGGCGGTGCTCCAGATGCTGGTCGAGGTGCTGCCGTCGGTGGTCGCGAAGGCGTCCGAACCGCTGAGCGCGGTCGACAAGATGACGGTGATCTCGACGGACGGCGCGAGCCAGCTCACGCGTACGGTCGCGGACAATGTCGCACAGGGCGTCGAACTGCTCAGCTCCACCACGGGAGTTGACCTGGCGGCCCTGCTGAAGGGCCTGGCGGCGGGCAGGGGCGGCGACGCCGAGGGGACGGCGCCGGCCAACGGGCAGGTGGAAATCACGGACTGAACGGACCGAACGGTCTGAACGGTCTGAACGGTCTGAAGAGCTACGGGGGTACGGGGGAAGCGGGGGCCGGTTTGTGGGGGGGTCTGGCGGGGCCCCCCTTTTTCCGCTGTTTTGTGTGCGGGGCCAGGGGCCCTGCCCCCCCAGCCCAACCAACTCACCGCCCCTTCCTGGCACGGCCCCTTGCACTCCA
>NZ_JBHVGV010000023.1:38901-67618 GCF_042800555.1 Streptomyces sp. NPDC057617
GCACAGAAAAGGGGAAGGGGGAAAAGAAAGGATGAAAAAAAAAAAAGGGGCGAAAGGTTGGGGAGGGGGGAAAGACCGGGGGGGGGGGGGGGGAGGGGGGCCCTGTTCGGGGGGAACCCCCCCCCCCCCCCGCTGCGTACGGCTGTACGGCGTGAGGCGCCGGGCGCCATGCCCGTACGGCCTGACCGGCGCACTGCCCGTCCGGGGCCTGGCCCCTTGCCGTACGGCTTGCCCGTGCACCTCCGCCCAGGCCCCTGCCCTTACGGCCCCGGGCGCCATGCCCGTACGGTCGTACGATCCGACGTCCCGCCCGCAGGCCGACGTCCCGCCCGCAGGCTCGCAGCTGGAGCCCGCACCCGAGGACCGCTTCTGCAAGTTGATCTCCGCCTTTTGGCTCGCATCCACAAGCCATATACCCACTCTTAGCTCGCATCCGAGATTCCCCGTCGCGGCGACTGGGCATCACCCCTGGTGGCCATCGCCTCCGGAGGGGGAATCCCATGACCCGGCCCAGCCAGAGCCCCGACCTGAGCCCCAGCCCCAGCTCCAGCGCCAGCCACGTCAGTCGCGTCAGCCCACCGCCGCCCGCCGTCTCCCTGCTGCTCGGGGGCGAGGTCGAGCGGCCCGTGTCGCTGACCGTCGCGGATCTGCGTGAGCGGTGGGAGCAGCACCGCGCCGACGTGGTGTTCCACTGCGCCACCAACGGGCCCCGGCACCACGTCTTCGAGGGCCCGCTGCTGCGCGAGGTGGTCGACGCGGCGAAGCCGGCCTTCGACGCGCGGCGGCGCAAGGACCGTTCGCGCTTCCTGCTCGCGGTGACCGGCGGGGACGGGCACCATACGGTGCTGTCCTGGGCGGAGTTGGACGCCGACTTCGGCAACGTACCGGTCCTGCTCGCGACCGCCATGGACGGGGAGCGGCTGGATACGGCGGGCAGTCAGCTCGTCGTGCCCTCGGACCACTGCGGGGCCCGGTACATCAGCGCGATCACCAACGTCTGGGTCGGCGGCATCGCCGGCGGAAGCAGCAGAGGCAGCCGAGACGGCGGAGGCAGCGGAAGCGACAGACGCGGCGGAAACAGCAGAGGCGGCGGAAGCGGCGGCCACCATGGAGCGCCGCCCGCCGCCGTCACCCCTCAGCCGCCGACCCGCGCCACCCCCACATAGAACGAGCTGAGCGCGTTCTCCGGCGCCGGGGTGTCCTTGTACCAGTTCGGGGCGGTCACCAGCCCCGGTTCCACCATCTCAAGACCCTCGAAGAACCGTTCCACCTCGGCCCGGCTCCGCATCCGCAACGAGATCCCGCCCTTCCCGTACGTATCGTTCACATGGCCCACCAGCTTGTCCGGCTGGAAGTCCGTCGTACCGTGCGAGAACAGGAACAGACTGCCCGCCGGCAGCGCCTCCACCAGCGTGCGCGTGATGCCGTACGGGTCGTCCTCGTCCGGGATGAAGTGCATCAGCGCGATCAGCGACAGCGCGACCGGCCGCGTGAAGTCCAGGATCTGGCGCGCGTGGTCGAGGATCTCGTCCGGCCTGCGCACATCCGCCTGGATGTAGTCGGTGGCGCCCTCTCGCGTGCTGATCAGCAGGGCTTCCGCGTGGCGCAGCACGATCGGGTCGTTGTCGGTGTAGACGATCCGGGACGCAGGAACGATTCCCTGGACGATCTGGTGCAGATTGGGCTCGGTGGGGATGCCCGTACCGATGTCGAGGTACTGGTCGATTCCGGTCCCGGCCACCCAGGCCGCGGCCCGGTGCATGAAGGCGCGGTTCAGCCGGGCGTCCAGCTTGGAGGCGTCGGGGAGCTTCTTGCCTATCTCCTGGTCGACGGTGTAGTTGTCCTTGCCGCCGAGGAGCCAGTCGTACACCCGCGCGGGGTGCGGCTTGCTGGTGTCGACCTGGGGTTTGGGGATGCCTGTCGTCATCGGTGGGACTCCGTAACTCTGTTACCTGGTGGATCGGGGGTACGGGGGGTACGACGGGGGGCGCGAAGGGCACAAGGGGTGCGCGGGGTACGAGGGGTGCGCGGGCTGCGCGGCGATCCGGCGCGCGTACGTGATGAAGTGACGCTGACGCTGCCTCACAGCCCCCACAGCTCCTTGCGGAAGCGGGCCAGAATCTCCTTCGTCCGCCCCGCGGACTCCGCGTGCGCGACCATCCGGTCCATCGCTTCCTTGTGCTCGGACAGTTCGCCGGCGTTGTCGAGATACAGCGCGCCCGTCAGATACTCGATGTAGACGATGTCCGGCACCTCGGGTATCGCGAAGCGGAACAGGACGAACGGGCTGTACGTGCCGGGGTGGTGGCCGGACGCGAACTCGGCTATCTGGATCGTCACATTGGGCAGTTCGGCCATCGCCAGCAAGTGGTCTATCTGGCCCCGCATCACCTCGGAAGAACCGACCGGCCGGTGCAGCACGGTCTCGTCCATGACGACCCAGAACACCGGCGGCGCCTCCGCGCGCGTGAGCAGCTTCTGCCGCTCCATCCGCAGCGCGACACGCCGCTCGACCCGCTCCGGATCGGACCGTCCGACCTCGCCGAACTTCAGCACGTAACGCGCGTAGTCCTCAGTCTGGAGCAATCCCGGAACGAAATGCGGTTCGTAGCACCGGATGGTCTTCGCCGCTCCCTCAAGGCTCACATAGCCGCCGAACCAGTCCGGCAGCACGTCATAGAACCGCTGCCACCAGCCGGGCTTCACGGCTTCCTCGGTGAGCCGGACGAATTCGGCGCGCTCGGCGTCCGGGAGGCCGTACGCGGACAGCAGGATCTCGACGTACGGGATCTTGAGGGCGACCTCGGACATCTCCATGCGCCGAATGGTCGCGGCGGTCACATGCAGCAGTTTGGCGGCCTGGTCACGGGTGAGACCCGCGCGCTCACGGAGGGTCTGCAACTGCCTGCTGAGGACGATCTGTCCGATGGTAGGCGCAGAACGCGGTTCGCTCACACCCCACCACCGAACACCAGCGCCATGCGGGAAGTCTCCCACAGGGGCCGTGTCCAGGACATGGGGGCTTGGGGCGGACGGGCCCTGGACGGGCCTCGCGGTTACGGGAGTTACGAGGCGGCCGTGCGCCGCATATACCACACCAAAGCAGTCGAAACCTCACTCCATTCGGAGGCAAAGGTGAACTAACGACATCGCACGGGATACCTTGCAGTGGCCGCCGGATGTCCATCGACGGCTAGCATCGAGTTCCGCCGTACCGCTGTGCCCGCTGTTCCGCCCCACTTCTGTGTCCGCCGTACCGCTTGTCCGCTGTTTCCGCCGTCAACCGAGAGCTGGGTGATCCGGACGTGTCCCGACCGCGTGTGGGTGTGGCCGTGCTGACCATGGGAACCCGGCCCCTGGAGCTGCGGGCCCTGCTCGATTCCGTGGCCAAGCAGCGCGAGCCCGCCACGCGGATCGTGGTCGTCGGCAACGGCGCGCCGCTCCCCGAGCTGCCCGACGGGGTCATCGGGGTCGAGCTGGAGCGGAATCTCGGGGTGTCCGGCGGGCGCAATGTCGCCCTGCGCGAGCTGCGCGCGGCCGGGGACGTCGACGTACTGGTGGACCTGGACGACGACGGCCTGCTGATCGAGGCCGATGTGATCTCACGGGTCGCCGATCTGTACGAGGCGGACGAGCGGCTCGGCATCGTCAGCTTCCGGATCGCGGACGAGACCGGTTTCACGGCGCGGCGGCATGTGCCGCGGCTGCGGGTGGACGATCCGATGCGGGGCGGCGAGGTGACCACGTTCCTGGGCGGGGGTCACGCGCTGTCCATGCGGATGCTGGACGAGATCGGCGGCTGGCCGGATCAGTTCTTTTTCACACACGAAGAGACCGATCTGGCGTGGCGGGCGCTGGACGCGGGCTGGACAATCCGGTACGAACCGGAACTGGTCCTCCAGCACCCGCGCACCTCGCCCGCCCGGCACGCGGAGTTCTACCGGATGACCGCCCGCAACCGCGTCTGGCTCGCCCGCCGCCATCTCCCGGCCCCGCTGGTCCCGGTCTATCTGGGCAACTGGATCCTGCTGACGGTGGCCCGTACCCGCTCGGCGAGCGGCCTGCGGGCGTGGTTCGGCGGCTTCTACGAGGGAATCCGCACGGCCTGCGGCACCCGCCGCCCGATCCGCTGGCGGACGGTGGGCCGGATGACGGCACTGGGACGCCCGCCGGTGATCTGAGCGGGCGGCCCCTGGCGGTACGGGCGGGCCGGCCGTACGGTCCGGCGCGGACGGTACGCCGCCTACCGTCATACGCACATCCCCCGTAGCGCAGCGATGTGTCGTTCCCCGGGTGCTAATCCAGTTCTGCTAATCCAGTTCGCGTTCCCGTGTCTCGGGGAGTGCGCGGACGCACAGCAGTGAGACCAAGGCCATCGCGCTGATGTACCAGCCCACCGACGCCGAGCCGAAGGCGGACTGGAGGCGCGGCACGACCAGGGGGGAGACCGCCCCGCCGAGGACACCGCCGAGGTTGTACGAGAGGGACGCGCCCGAGTAGCGGACGCGCGCCGGGAACAGTTCCGGCATGTACGCGCCCATCGGGCCGGACGTCACGCCCACGCAGAACACCGCGCCGCCCATGGCCACCGCCATCACCACCGGCTGTCCGGTGTCGAGCAGCGGGAACAGCAACAGGCCCCAGACCACGGCCAGTCCGCACCCCATCAGAACCAGTTTCCGCCGGCCTGCCGTGTCGGAGCGGGTGGCGGAGAGCCAGATGGCGGCGGCGAGGAAGACGCAGGCGACCAGGGACAGCGCCAGCATCGTGTTGCGGGGCATGCCCAGGACTGTCGTGGTGTACGACAAGCCGTAGGTCATCGACGAGTAGAAGAGCGTGTAGACGATGGCCATCGCGCCCGCGCCGAGCAGGAGTTCGCGTGGGTGGCGCCGGAGGAGTTCGGCCATGGGTGCCTTGCTCACCGTCCGCTGTGCCACGGACCGTTCGAAGACCGGGGTCTCGCTGATCTTCAGCCGTACGACCAGTCCGACGGCGACCAGCAGGAAGGACAGCAGGAACGGAACGCGCCATCCCCAGCTCGCGAAGGCGGCCTCGTCGAGCGACGCGGACATCAGCCAGAAGACACCGGTGGCGGCGGAGAAGCCCACGGGCGGGCCGAGTTGGGGGAACGCCGCGTACAGCCCGCGCCGCCCCCGGGGCGCGTGCTCCACGGCGAGCAGCACCGCACCGCCCCACTCGCCGCCGATCCCGATCCCCTGGAGGAAGCGGAGCAGCACAAGCAGCGCCGGCGCCCAGCTCCCCAGGGTCGCGTAGCCGGGCAGCAGCCCCACCATCACCGTGGACAGCCCCATCAGCAGCAGCGAGGCGACCAGGACGGACTTGCGGCCGACGCGGTCGCCGAAGTGCCCGAAGACGACCGACCCGATCGGGCGGGCGAGGAAGGCGACCGCGTACGTGGAGAACGACGCGAGCGTGGAGTTGAGGGGGGAGAGGTTCGGGAAGAAAACGTCGTCGAGGACGAGCGCCGCGGCCATGCCGTAGATGAAGAAGTCGTACAGCTCGATGGTGTTGCCGATAAAACTGGCGACGGCCACCCGGCGCGGGCTCTCCCGCTTTTCCGGCCCGTCGGCGGTGGGTCTTGCGGGAGTGTGCGCGGGTGCCGGTGCGGGGGATAGAGGACTGGTCACTCTCGATCGTGCGCGTGGGTTCACCACAGAATGTGCAGCCTTTCGATTCCTTCACCCAAAGCAACAGTTCATTTACAGAGAGTAATTCCGCACACAGCGCCGCCTATGCGGCCGCCCCCCAAACGAGTGACCGCGAGGCCCTGGCGGATCCACGCCAGCGATACGACCAACCCCAGCACGCACCCCGTTGGGCGCGGCGTTGACGTGCACAGCATCCCGTTCATGGTGATTTGTGCCGAACGCACACCTTCGGGACGACGGGAGCGCGGGCGTGGTGGGGACACTAGGTGGCGAGGGGAGGGTGACTGTGGTGCGGTTGTTGCAGCGGTGGCCCGGGCGGTATGGGGTGGTCGCCTATACGACCAGCGGGGTGTACGGGGAGACCGCGCTCGTCGGGTATGTGTCTGTGCCCGGCGTTCCTGACCTCAGCCTTATGGATGTCGCCGCGCGGCATCAGCCCGTGTTGATGTACGGGTCGACCGGGGCCGAAGGGTTCGCCGAGGCGTGCTGGTTGATCTCCGTGGGGTGGAGTGCCCGGACCGTACCCAAGCCCGGGACGCTTGAACTCCCGCATGCCGCCTGGGCGATGGAGGTCGAGCGGACCGTCGAACTCGGCGGTGTCATGTACGGCCACACCCGTCTCCACGTCGGCCGCTTCACCCTCACCGACCCCGCCGACCAGGCCGCCGCCCGCGCCCTCCTGAACCCGGACCCCGGACCGGACCCGCCCCGCTGAGACGCCCTCGCCGACCACAGCCGGGCCGGCCCCGACCCCGGGCCCGCCCCCGGACCCCGACCCGGCGACGCGGGCTCACGCGTCGAAGCGGCGGCGGGAGTCCTCGATGTGGCCCAGATAACGGTGCGTCCAGTCGCACATCGTGTCGACCGTCTTGCGCAGCGCCCGGCCCGGCTCCGTGAGGGTGTACTCGACCCGCGGCGGCACGGTGGGGTGCACGTCCCGCTCGACCAGGCCGTACCGCTCCAGCATGCGCAGGTTCTGGGTGAGCATCTTGTGGCTGATGCCCTCGACCTCGTTCCGCAACTCGCCGAAGCGCAGCGTGCGTTCACCCACGGCCTCGATGATCAGAAGCGCCCACTTGTTGGCGACGTCCGAGAAGATCTCCCGGGCCAAGGAGTCCGCGCGCCTCAGGTTCGCTTCGTCGGGCAAGCCCTCGTACTGCTTGGTCACCATTGGGTTCCCCAGTCACCGAAAAGTGCATTCTTCCACGTCAGCAGCCACTCTCCTACAGTTCCCAAGTACCCACAAGAGACTACGGAGTCTCATGACAAGGAGCCCGTCAGCATGGCCATCACCCTCATGAACCCCAGCGGACTGCCGGAGATCGATGCCTACCGGCAGGTGTCGATCGCGACCGGCTCGAAACTGGTCTTCATCGCCGGACAGGTCGCCTGGGATGCCCAGGGGGTCACGGTCGGCCACGGCGATCTCGCCGCCCAGGTCGAGCAGTGCTACCTCAACATCGGCACCGCCCTGGCCGGGGCCGGTGCCTCCTTCGGCGACGTGGCGAAACTGACCGTGTACGTCGTCGACTGGACCCCCGACAAGCTGCCCCTGTTCATGGAGGGGGTCGCTCGGGCGGCCGCGAAGCTGGGGGTCACGCCCGTACCGCCGGGCACGCTGCTGGGCGTCGCGGCGCTGGACGTGCCCGAGCATCTGGTCGAGGTCGAAGCCACGGCGGTCGTCGACTGAACAACACGGGCACCGGCCCGGTCCCCCCGCCTCACGCGAGGGCCGGCCCCGGTGCGGATTGCCGGGGCCGGCCCTTGTGGCTCAGTGGCTCAGTGGCTCAGCGGTCGGTCTTCAGCCGGCGTTGATGCACTTGTTGGCCGCTGCCGGGTTGAGGAGCGCGAGGATGTCAACGGTGTTGCCGCACAGGTTGATCGGGACATGGACCGGGACCTGGATGACATTTCCCGAAAGGACGCCAGGCGACCCCTTCGCGATGGCTTCGGCTTCCGCGTCGGCGAATGCGGGGCCGCCTCCGGCGGCAAGAATGCTCCCGGCGATCGCGATCACGACGCCGGCCCTCTTCAGCTTCTTCACTTCGCGCTCCTCATCGGACGTCACCGTGGCCAACCCACAGCTACGTCCGGAGATGTACCTCTCATCGTACCGGTGACGCTCCGTAGCGGATATTTTCACCTGTTCGGGTGCCGATGACCCGGCATACCGCCCAGATCCCCTCTTCCTCCTCCCTCCCGCCCGGTTCCAGCGCGCTGAAACCATCGTGAAACCGCGCTGAACGCGCCCTGCCGCAATCTCCACGGCATGACAACAACGACATCGCCCTCACTCGCCATCGCGGCCAAGGGGCTGCGCAAGGCCTACGGGGACAAGACCGTCCTCGACGGCATCGACCTGGCCGTGCCGGCCGGCACCGTCTTCTCCCTGCTCGGGCCGAACGGCGCCGGCAAGACCACCGCCGTCAAGATCCTCTCCACCCTCATCACCGCCGACGCCGGCGAACTGCACGTCGGCGGCCACGACCTGGCCGCCGACCCACAGGCCGTACGGGCCGCGATCGGCGTCACCGGGCAGTTCTCCGCCGTCGACGGCCTGATCACCGGCGAGGAGAACATGCTCCTCATGGCGGACCTGCACCATCTGTCCAGGCACGAGGGCCGCCGTACCGCCGCCGAACTGCTGGAGCGCTTCGACCTCACCGAGGCCGCGAAGAAGCCCGCCTCCACCTACTCCGGCGGCATGAAGCGCCGTCTCGACCTCGCCATGACGCTGGTCGGCAACCCGCGGATCATCTTCCTCGACGAGCCGACCACCGGCCTCGACCCGCGCAGCCGCC
This sequence comes from Streptomyces sp. NPDC057617, assembly GCF_042800555.1. Taxonomy (NCBI): domain Bacteria; kingdom Bacillati; phylum Actinomycetota; class Actinomycetes; order Kitasatosporales; family Streptomycetaceae; genus Streptomyces; species Streptomyces sp. NPDC057617. The sequence continues at coordinate 47,372 of NZ_JBHVGV010000023.1, forward strand.
ACAACATGTGGGGGATCATCCGCGAGCTGGTCTCCGACGGCGTCACCGTCTTCCTCACCACCCAGTACCTGGAGGAGGCCGACGAACTCGCCGACCGCATCGCCGTGCTCAACAACGGCGGGATCGCCGCCCAGGGCACGGCCGACGAGCTGAAGCGGCTCATCCCGGGCGGACACGTGCGGCTCCGCTTCACCGACCCGGACGCGTACCGGTCCGCCGCCGTCGCCCTGCGCGAGGTCACCCGGGACGACGAGGCGCTGTCGCTCCAGATCCCCAGCGACGGCAGCCAGCGCGAGCTGCGCTCCATCCTCGACTGGCTGGACTCGGCCGGCATCGAGGCGGACGAGCTGACCGTACACACCCCCGACCTCGACGACGTGTTCTTCGCCCTGACCGGCGGCAACAAGACCGGCGGCCCCAACCTCCCCAGCAACGCCCCCAGCAACGCCCCCGGCCACGCCGCCGCCCACGCCACCGACGACCCCAACCAGCCCAGGAAGGCTGTCCGATGAGCGCCCTCTCCCTCGCCGTACGCGACTCGAACACGATGCTGCGCCGCAACCTGCTGCACGCACAGCGCTACCCGTCCATGACCCTGAACCTGCTGCTCACGCCGATCATGCTGCTGCTGCTCTTCGTCTACATCTTCGGCGACGTGATGAGCGCGGGCATCGGCGGCGACGGCGCCGACCGCTCCGACTACATCGCCTATATCGTCCCGGGCCTGCTGATGATGACCATCGGCTCCACCGTGATCGGGGCCGCGGTGTCCGTCTCCATGGACATGACGGAGGGCCTCATCGCCCGCTTCCGCACCATGGCGGTCTACCGCGGGTCGGTGCTCATCGGACACGTCGTCGGCAGCGTGCTGCAAGTACTCGCCAGCCTGGTCCTCGTCGGTGCCGTCGCCGTGGCCATCGGCTTCCGCTCCACGGACGCCACGGCCCTGGAGTGGCTGGCGGCGTTCGGGCTGCTGACCCTGTTCACCCTGGCGCTCACCTGGATCGCGGTCGGGATGGGCATGGCCAGCCCGAACCCCGAGGCGGCCAGCAACATGGCCATGCCGCTGATCCTCCTCCCGCTCATCTCCAGCGCCTTCATCCCGGCCGACACGATGCCGGGCTGGTTCCAGCCCATCGCCGAGTACCAGCCCTTCACCCCCGCCATCGAAACCCTGCGCGGCCTGCTGCTCGGCACCGAGATCGGCAACAACGGGTGGATCGCGATCGCCTGGTGCGTCGGTCTGACCGCGCTCGGCTACCGCTGGTCGACGTCGCTGTTCAACCGCGACCCGGAGTAGGCGACTCGAAGCAGTTGTTCAACCGCGACGCGAAGTGAGCCACCTGAAGTAAGCGTCAACCGCGATCCGAAGCAACCGCCATGACAGCGCGGGCCGCCTCCCGCAGCTCGTCCCGCTCCAGGGCGGCGTACCCCGACACCGCGTCGGCGTACGCCGCCCGGACAGCTGGCTCGGTGGCCCCAACAGCCTGCCGGGCGCGGTCCGCCGACATCGTCGGCTGGAACTCGCGCATCACCCCCAGCCGTTCGGCCAGCGCGATCATCCGTACGGCACCACTGTCGCCGGACGCGAGCCCCGCCATGCCGAGGGCGTGCAGCACCGTCCCGAACAAAGGGAGTTCCGAGGGCGAGCCGGCCGGATCGGAGAGCAGCGTCCGCAGCCGCTCCCGCAGCCGTTCGACCACCTCCGCGACCGGCCCGAGCCGGCCGGCGTGCGCGTGCGCCGTCACCGCCACCGACTGGATCAGGAACGCCCACGGGTCGAGCCACGCGTCGCCGCCGCGCGTCGAGCCGACCGCGAGCATGCGGTCCACGGCGCCGCGCCACAGGCCGAGCCCCACCTCCGTCAGTCCGCGGGCGAGCGCGATCTCGGCGCGCCCGCCGAGATCGGACCGGAAGAAGTCGTCCTGCCGCGGGAGGTTCTCGCTCTCCGTCTGCCGCAGCCAGTACTCGGCCTCGTCGGGGTCGCCGCGCTGGAGGCAGGCGAGGACGAGGGACGAGCGGATGAAGATGTAGTCGCGCCCGTCGTTGAGCCGCGGCAGCACCTTGAGCACCGTCTTGAGATGCCCGTACGCTTCCTCGCCCCGCCCCGTCCGCAAGTACAGCTCGCTCAGCCGGGAATGCCCCATGAGCTGCATGGACGGATTGTCGGCCGGGGCCAGTTCGGAGATCATCCGGCGGGCCGAGACGAGCGCGCGGTCGAGGTCGTGCTCGTACTCCCACATGTAGGTGGCGATGGACTCGGCCATGCCGGCGACCAGCGGCTGCTCGCTGTCGCAGAGCCCCCGCAGCACGGCGTAGTCGGGAGGCAGCATCTCGGGGACCGCGCTCAGCACCACCGCGGCGGCCCGCAGCAGCGTGTCCGGCGGGGCCGGGGGCAGCCGCCGGAGGGTGACGAGCTGCCGTACGGCACGCGGGCCGGGGCCCATGAGCAGGGCCGCCGTGCACGACACCGCGGCGGCGCGGGCGACTTCGACGTATTCGGGCTCGGGGTAGTAGTGCGACAGCGCCGGGCCGGTGTCGGCGGCGAGGGCGGCGAGGCGGGGGTAGTTGGAGTCGGTGGACCACAAAGCGGCGAGCACGGCGGTGAGGGCGGCGATGGCGGAGCCGTCCGTACGAGCCGGGACGCTACGGGCTGGGGCGGTACGGGCCGAGGCGTCGCGCCCCAAGGCGCCACGAACCAGGGCGTCACGGGCCGACGCGTCACGGGCCGACGCGTCACGGGCCGACGCGTCACGGGCCGACGCGTCAGCGTTACGGGCCAAGGCGTTACGAGCCAGCGCGTGCCGCAGCGCCAGTACGAGGTTGTCCTGCTCTGCCTTGATCCGCTCCCAGGCTGCCGCAGGCTCCGAGCCGAGGAGCACGTCGTGGTGCGCGACCCCGAAGTCCCGTGCCCAGGCGACGAATCGGCCGACGGCCTCCTCGTCCTCGCCCGCCTCCGCACGCCGGGCCGCGCTGAACTCCCGTACGGTCTCCAGCATCCGGAACCGCACGCCCGCCGACGTGTCGGCGACGGTGAGCAGTGACTGACCGGCCAACTGCTCCAGCAGAAGCAGCGCGTCCTCGCCGAGGACGTGCTCCGCCGCTTCGCCCGAGAAGCCCCCGGGGAAGACGGACAGCGTGCGCAGCGCCGCCCGGGCGTCCTCCGCGAGCAGATTCCAGCTCCACTCCACGACCGCGTGCAGTGTGCGGTGCCGCTCCGGTACGTCCCGGGCCCCGCCGCGCAGCAGCGCGAACCGGTCGCCGAGGCGGCGCGCGATCTCCGGCACCGACAGCACCCGCACCCGCGCCGCGGCCAGTTCCACGGCGAGCGGCAGCCCGTCGAGATGCCGGCACAGCCCGGCCACAGCGTCCGGCGGCAGCTCCACACCGGTCCTGGCGGCCCGGGCCCGCTGCGTGAACAGCTCGACGGAGGTGCCGAGGCCCAGCTCCGGCAGCGCGTACACCGCCTCCGACGTCAGGCCCAGCGGGGCCCGGCTGGTGGCGAGCACCCGCAGGTCCTTCGAGGACGAGACCAGGGCCTGTACGAGGGCAGCGGCACCGGCGATGACCTGCTCGCAGTTGTCCAGGACCAGCAGCGCGGGCCCGGAGCCGAGCACACCGAGGATGCCGGGCACGCGGTCGGCCGACGCGTGGCTCATGGCACCGGGCCGCCCCTCGCCCGCGCCGAGCACGGAAGCCACCTCCGCGGCCACGTCCTCGTCCGCCGTGACCCCCGCGAGCGGCACGAAATACACCACGCGCTGCTCGGCCCGGCGGCTGACGGCGTGCGCGAGCCGCGTCTTGCCGAGGCCGCCAGGACCGACGACGGTGACGGCGCGCGAGGAGCGCAGCAGCCGCTCCACCGCCGCGATGTCCTCGTCCCGGCCGAGCAGCGGGTTCGGCTCATGCGGCACACCGTGCCTGACCACGGGCGACTCGCCGCGCAGCAGCTCCTGCTGTACGGCCTTGAGCCCGGCGCCCGGATCCGTACCGAGCGTCTCGCGCAGCTCACGGCGGTACGCCTCGTACCGCGTCAGCGCGGCGGACGGGCCCGCCGTCGCCGCCTCGCCGCGCAGCAGTTCGGCGAGCACCTCCTCGTCGCGCGGATACTCCGACGCGGCCACGGCCAGCGGCCCGGCCGCCTCCGCGTGCCGCCCCAGCTTGGCGAGCGCGAGCGCCCGCGCGCGTACGAGCGTGCCGCGGACGGGGGCGCGCCCGGCGCGCAACGCGGCCACGGGGTCACCGGTCCCGCCGCTGTCGCCGGCCCCGTCCGGGGTGCCCTCCCACAGCGCCAGCCCGGCCTCGGCCGCGGCCAGCGATCCCGCGTGGTCCCCGGCCCTGGCCCGGTCCGCGCTCGCGGCGGCGTACAGCAGCAGGGCGGAGCTGTCGACCTGGTCCTCGGCGAGTGCGAGCCGGTATCCGGTCGGCGTGCTCGCTATGACGTCGGCGCCCAGTTGCGTCCGGGCCCTGGACACGAGGACCTGGAGCGCCTTCCCCGGCCGCTCCGGCAGCTCGTCCGGCCACAGCCCCGCCACCAGCCGCTCGGTGCTGCACCCCGTACGCAGATCCCCCGCGAGCAGTGCGAGAAGACCGCGGAGCCGGGGCGCGGTGACCTCCTGTCCGCGATGGGCGACACGCGGCAGCAGGGTCAGGTCGGTGGTCACCCGTGCAGAGTAGCCAAGGCCGGTCTGCCGGAGTTCCCGCTGGGAGGGTGACGCCCCGTAGCGGCATTCGTACGGACCGCTCGGCCTGGCGGCGCGGCGGCCCGGCGGCCCGGCTCGCGAACGTACGGGCCAGTCGCCGCGGCGGTCGGGCGGTCCGGCGGTCCGGCTTACGGACGTACGGCCAGGCGCGCATGCGTACGGCCAGGCGCATACGGGGGAGCGATTCGCCTGGCGGCCCTCCCGGCGACACCGCCCGGTGCCGATTGTCACGGGCTGACGACGGCGCTGTCATCAGTCCCCGACTCCCCTTCTCCCCCGGCTGCCGCCGAGGCCACAGTGGTGATCACCACCAACCACCGCAGCTACCAGGAGCGTTGACATCATGGCTCGTACCTACCGCCGCAAGACCGCTCTCGCCGCCCTCTCCCTTCTCGCGGCCACCACGCTCCTGACGGCCTGTCAGCAGGGCACCTCCGACAGCGCCGCCGCCTCGTCCGCGCCCTCGGCCCCGGCTGCCGCCGACCCCGTCCCCGCCGGCGCCGAGGCCGACGCCGACGCCACGGATGCCCCGGACGCGGCCCCCGCCACCGACAGCCCCGCCGAGGGCACCGGAAGCCCGGCCGAGGTTCCCGCCGCCGCCGACGGCGCTCAGGCCAACGGCAAGGGCAAGGGTGTCAGCGGGACCTGGTTCGGCAATGTGAGCTATCTGGCGCCCAGCAAGTACACCGTCAGCGACATGAAGGGGGCCGAGCAGATCTTCTTCGTCGCCGTGGACACCGACATCGTGGGCACCGGCGACATATGCGGTGTCGAGAACAGCAAAGTCGACGCCCCTTGCACAGAAGCCGAGTTGGAGACGGCGGCCAAGGCCGGAGTGTCCGCAGAGGTCACCATCAAGGACGGCGTGGCCGTCAGGATCGTCGACGACCACTGAGACGCTCGTCCCGGCGTCCCCCGAACACCCTCTGCCGCGCCTCCGCGCGCTTGAGGTACGAAGCGTGTTCCGCGTCCAGGTCCACGATCGTGAACTCCTGGAGTTCCATGATGAGTTGGCCCGCGAGCACCCAGGGGAGCCGTCGGCTCTCGAAGGCCACGCCGCCCGCGTCGTACGCCACCGGGACCAGCCCGCCCGGCCGGTACAGCGCTCCGTGCACCCCCGCCACCACGAACGTCCGCACCCGCAGGGCGACATACCGTTTGCGTAAGTGCGGACACGCCCCCACCGAGGTGACCGCGCAGGGCACACACAGCGGCGGGTGCGTGGTGACGAAGCCGGGCTTGTGCAGCTCCGGGTAGTCCGCGTCCTCGCCAACCACCCACAAAGTGCCGTCGTCGGTACGGTCCGACGGCTCGCCGCAGATCTGGCACAGCAGTTTCCGCATGGCCCGGCGCTGCCGCAGGAAGTGCACGTTCCCGAACTCCGGGCGCCCCTTGCCCGGGCTGATGCCGACCCGTTTCCACAGCACGCCCAGGTCGTCACGCTCGTACGGACCCTCGTCGGCGTACGCGATGCCGCCGCCCCGGACGATCAGCGTGCCCTGCGGCCGGTGCTCCGAGGACCAGCACGCGATGTACGGGACGATGTCCGGCCGCCGTACCGCACCCAGCGGAGGCCGCTCACCCCCCGACGCCGGCACATCAGCCACGCCCCGACCCCCCGCCCGCCATGCCCCGGAGCGACAACGAGGCCCACACCATCTTCCCCGGCCCACCCCGATCGGCCACACCCCACTCGTCCGCCAATGCGTCCACGAGCAGGAGCCCGCGCCCGTCCGGCGCCTCGGGGTCGGGGGTACGCGGCTGCGGCCGGTCCGGACAACCGTCGTGCACCTCGATCCGCAGAGCGCCCGAACTGCGGAAATAGCGCGTCTCGATGATCTCCTCCGGCGTCACCTTGGCGTGAAGACCGGCATTGCTGAGCAGCTCGGACACGATCAGGACCGCCGCATCCTCCAGCTCCGACAGCCCCCAATCGGCCAGCGCCTTACGCAACTCCATCCGCGCCAGCGCCACGCACCTCGGGTGACTGCTCCACCGCAGCACAACGCTGTGGTCGGTTTGGTCCGGCCTGCGGTTCCCGCACATGTCACACGCCCTCCATCTGCCCTTGCTCGCTTTCTGTGACGAACACCTCACAGAGTGATAGGAGTCGGGCTATGGTGGCCAGTAGTAGGGGGTTGACAACACCCGCTTCAGATGTAGGAGTTGATGGCATGGCCCAGGCCAGGAAACCGCGCACTCTTCGACAGAAGTACGGCGAGGAGTTGAAGCTCCGTCGCATAGCGGCGGGGATGACTCAGGAGAAGTTGGGCGAGATCGTGGTCTGCTCGCCTACTCTGATCAGCCACTTCGAGGCGGGCCGCCGCCTCCCCAACCCACATGACGCGAAGCGCATCGACGCCGCGCTGGGTACGGATGGCTTCTTCACCCGCTGGCTGAAGGACCTGGAAGGCAGGTACGCGGATCACTTCGCGGCCGTAGCGGAGTTGGAGCGGCAGGCGACGGAAATCCGTCAGTACGGCTCCTCACTGATCCCCGGCTTGCTTCAGACCAAGGCGTACGCGCGGGCGGTGTTCAGTTCGTTCAGCCCGAACCATACGGCCGAAGAACTTGATCAGAAGGTCGTCGTCCGCATCGAGCGGGCCAAGCTCTTTGACGGCCCGTTGGCGCCCGTAGTGTGGACCCTGCTGGACGAGGCGTGCCTCCGGCGGAAGGTCGGCGGCGCGCAAGTCATGGCCGAGCAGCTTCACAAGGTTGCAGGCATGGCAGAAGTGGGACGAATGCGGCTGCACATCCTGCCGTTCGAGGCGGGAGAGCACGCTCTGCAAGCTGGGTCGGTCTACCTGATGGGCTTCGAAGACGCTCCGCCGTTGGCCTACTCCGAGGGGTACTACACGGGGGCCCTGATGGACGATCCAGCCATCGTGAGCAAGTACCAGGAGTCCTACAGTCTGGCGCTGAGCGAGGCACTGCCTCGCAAAGAGTCACTGGACCTGATCAGGGCCATAGCGAAGGAGTACGAAGATGAGCAGCAGTGAGCGCTTCATCGGCTGGCGTAAGTCAAGCTACAGCTCGAATGAGCAGGGCGAGTGCCTCGAAGTGGCCGATGGATACGCGAACATCCCTGTCCGGGACTCCAAGAACCCCGCCGGTCCCGCCCTGCTCTTCCAGACCAACGACTGGTCGACGTTCATCACGGCCATCAAGGACACCAGCCTGACCGCCTGAAACCGGAGGACTACGACCATGAAGTCTGTCGGATGGCGCAAGTCCAGCCACAGCGGAGCCGCTCAAGGCGAATGCCTCGAAGTCGCGGACGGGTACGCCGACATCCCGGTCCGCGACTCCAAGAACCCCACCGGCCCGAGCCTCCGCTTCCGTACAACCAACTGGTCGTCGTTCATCGCGGCCGTCAAGTCCGGAAGCTTGACCGGCTGATCGCGCAACGCCCTCATCCGTTGGGCTTCGCCGACGGATGAGGGTCCGCCGTGGGCGATAGGGATAAGAGCCATGGCAAGAGACGAAACCGGACAGGGCCGAGTAACCTGCCGGACGTCGCGTGGTGTCTGGACATGACCCAGCGTACGGAACTCGACAAGCCCTGCTCAGACGGGAAGTTCGGTGATGCTGAGGGCGAAGTCCAAGTTCCCCACCCCGTGGTTGGCGAGGCCCACCGTGACCACGCCCGCTCCTTCCAGCCAGTGCGCCATTTTCAGGCCGCCGACGTCCAGCGGGCGCAGCCCGAGGCTCTCGATGAACGCCTCCACACTTGCCTTGGCCTGCGCGTTGTCGCCGGCGATGAAGACGTCGGGCCGGCCCTTCTCCAGGACATGGCGGAAGACGGTGTTGAACGCCTTCACCACGTTGGCGCCGGCCGGGGCCGCCTTGGCGACTTGCTGCGCGATCGAGGTCTCCTCGCGGTGGGCCAGCCCGTCGAACGTGGAGTTGAAGGGATTGCTGATGTCGACGATGACCTTGCCGGCGAGAGCGTCTCCGTACTGGGCGACGGCCGGCACGACACCGTCGTACAACAGGGCCACGATGACGATGTCCCCGGCCGGGGCGGTGCCCCATTCTCCCGTCGTGGCGCCGCCGCCGAGAGCCTTGGCCAGGTCGGCGGCCTTGGACTGATCGCGTCCCATGACCTCGACGGTGTTGCCGCCCGCTATCGCCCGCGTGCCGATGGTGCGGGCCATGTTCCCGGTGCCGATGATGCTGATGTGGCTCATGAGGTGTCCTGCCCTGGTTGTGGTTGTGCGGTTCAGATGGCGGTGGTGCCGCCGTCGGCGACGAGTTCCATGCCGTTGACGTAGCTGGAGTCGTCGGAGGCGAGGAAGAGGGCGGCGGTGGCGATTTCGTCGGGGTGGCCCATCTGGCCGCGGGGGATGAGGGACTCGAACTGGCGCTTGGTGGCCTCGTCGAAGAGTTCTTCCTGCTTGGCGGTGGCGACCTGGCCGGGGGTCAGGACGTTGACGCGGATGCGGCGGTCCTTGAGCTCGTTGAGCCAGACGCGGGCCCATGCCTGCTGGACGGCCTTGCTGCCGGCGTAGACGCTCCAGCCGGGGAAGGCGCCGAGGGAGGCGTTGGAGCCGGTCATGAGGATGGAACCGCCGTCATTGAAGAGCGGGAGGGCCTTCTGGACGGTGAACAGGGTGCCGCGGGCGTTGAGCCCGAACCAGGTGTCGAACTGGGCCTCGGTGATCTCGCCGAGCGGGGCGGGCTCGCCCCCGCCGGCGCTGGCCCACAGCACGTCGATGCTGCCCTTCTCCCGCTTGACGGTGTCGTACAGGCGGTCCAGGTCGTCCAGGTCGGCGGCGTCGCCCTGGACGCCGGTGACGTTGCGGCCGATCTGCTTCACGGCCTCGTCCAGGGCGTCCTGGCGGCGGCCGGTGATGAAGACGTGCGCTCCCTCGTCGACGAACAGCTTCGCGCCGGCCAGAGCCATGCCGGTGGTGCCGCCGGTGATGACCGCGACCTTGCCGTCGAGCTTTCCCATAGTCGTTCCCTTGAGTCGGTGGTGCCGTGCGTGCCTGGGCAACGGTGTTATGTACACCGCCCTGTGTGGTTACGGTACGGGGCGCCCGGTCGGGGCGCAACTATGTACACCGGTCGTTACCCATCTGGGGTAGCATGGAGCCATGACGGAGTTGGAGAAAGGCCCCACGGGCCGCCGCCGCGGCCGGGGCGCCCGCGAGCGCATCATCAGCGCGTCCCAGCAGCTGTTCCGCGAGCAGGGCATCAACCGCACCGGCATGGACCAGCTCTGCGCGGCGGCCCAGGTGTCCAAGCGCACGGCCTATCAGCACTTCACCGGCAAGGACGAACTCGTCGCCGAGTACCTGCGCCGGTTCGACCCCTCCGTTCTGTCCGGCGTGTTCGACCGCACCGACCTCACGCCCCGCGAACGGCTCCTCGCCGCCTTCGACATGCCCCCCACCACCCCCCTGTGCCCCTACATCGCCGCCGCCGTCGAACTCCACGACCCCCAGCACCCCGCGTCCCAGTACGCACGCGACTACAAGAAAGCCGTCGCCGCGCGGCTCGCCGACACCGCCCGCGAAGCCGGCGCCGCCGACCCTGAACAGCTCGGCGAGCAGCTCGCGCTGCTCATCGACGGCGCCGCGGCCCGCACCCGGGTCCTCAACGCCGACGCCTTCCCCACCGCCGCCGCCATCGCCGCCGTCCTCATCGACAACGCCATCCCCGCCACAGCCGGCGATGACCGGCGACGCGAGGAAGTGTCGAGTTGACTTGGCACTCCGCGGCCGGGCTGGACGCGCTGCCGGCCGCGCGGCTGCACCGGCTGGTACGCGACACCAGCCACCCGGCACCCGGCCCGGACCTGCTGGCTTTTACGGAACCGGCCGCCCGCCTGCCGCAGGCCGCAGCAGAAGCGGCCGGGGAGACCGGCGCCCCGCGAAGGCTTCAGGAGTGTGCGACATCCAGTGGGTTGCCCTGAGCCTCGCTGGGTCCTCAACCCTGTGGCCAGGCGGTTCGTCCTCGTCTCCGGCAGCGACGCACAGGCTGACGCAACCTCGGGATTCCTGAAGCTTTCTCACCGTGTCTGATCGATTGACGATCGGGGTGAAGGTGACGGGGCTTGCCCTGGCGCTGGCTGTCGTACGGAACCTGCGCGATGTCCGGTCGCCGGCCACGGCGGAGGAGCTCCGGCACTGCCGATTCCGCCGTCCGAGCCGGAGGCCAAGACGCTGTCCGCCGGGTGGGGCAGCGAGTTGGCGACCTGCCGGAAGTTCGCCCCGACCACCCGGAACTGCACCGCCTCCAGCTCATAACCCAGGTCGGACCGCGGGCCAGCGAGGCATGCAAGCTCGATCCGGCGGACATCAAGTGGGACCTGGGCCGTTTCGGCAAGCCCCACGTCCGCCACGGCAAGGGCGCCACGGGCTCGGGCCCGCGCGAGCGGATGGTTTCCTGATCAACGGCGCCGACCGCACGCTGCGATGGTTGAGCGCTGCAGGCCGTGGCCATGCTCCGGCTTGCCCTGGATCAGGAAACCGTGACCGACGTCCTCGACTTCATCGAAGCCAGGTCTCCACAGGACGGGATCTACTTCTGGCCCGCTGTTGCCGCGGCCGACTGGACGGGGCAGCGAGTGCACCGCTTCCTCACCTCATGCATCTCCAGCCCTCGATCCGATGTCGCCGAAGCCGCCACGAACTCCCTGGCTGGGAACTACGGCGCTTACCGACCCCTGTAGGCGGACCCGCACCTCAGGTTCGTCGTGAACCCGGGCCTTCTCGCTGCAGAATTGGCTGCCGGACCCATGGGTTCCTACCGAGAACCCTTCAGTTTTCGGGAACTCACGGGGCTGTAGGGGGTTGAGGAACATCGGAACGAAAACCGGCTCTAAAGCCTAGATCCGCCCTGGCGGGCGGCTGACGGAGTGCCGGCAGCCGGAGCCGTCCGAAGTCTTCCTACAGATAACGCCCTATTATCTGCGGCATCGCTGATCTTGGCCCTGTTCTCCCGAAGCTGCCGTGAAGTGACAAGTAGCTCTCTGTAGCGGATCTGGGGTGTGCTTGTCAGGGTTTTCGATCTTCTGGGTTCATCGGGGACCGTGCTCGGCGACGTTGGTCCGGTCATGACGACCGGAAGGAGCCCGGGGTGCGGCAGGAGTGGGAGCCGGAGGACCTGATCGAGGTCTGGACGCTGCTGGAGGAGGATCAGGAGCGGCTGCGGAACAAGTCGGGGGCGAACCGGTTGGGGTTCGCGCTGTTGCTGAAGTTCTTCGAGGTGGAGGCCCGGTTCCCGGAGAACGCTGAGGAGATCCCGGCGCCGGCGGTGGCGTACGTCGCCCAGCAGGTGAAGGTGCCCGCCGAGGAGTGGGCCGCGTACGACTGGGCGGGGCGGGCGATCAAGCGGCACCGGGTGGAGATCCGGGGCGCGTTCGGCTTCCGCGAGTGCACGGAGGAGGACCAGGCCCAACTCGCCGAGTGGCTGGCGGTGGAGCTGTGCGGGGTGGAGCTGTCGAGGGACCGGCTGGCAGAGGCCGTGGTGGCCCGCTGCCGCAAGGACCGGCTCGAGCCGCCGACGCCGGGGCGTATCGCCCGCCTGGTGGGGTCGGCGGTCAACACCTTCGAGGAACGGTTCTGCGCGGCCACGGTGGGCCCCGGCTGTCCGCAGCGACCCGGTCCCGGCTGGATGACCTGATCGCCGAGGACGCCGACGCGAGCGAGGACAGCACGGGCGGCGGGGGCACGTTCTTCACCGAGCTGAAGGCAGACCCGGGCACGCTGGGGCTGGCCAGCCTCCTGGCGGAGGTGAACAAGCTCCAGCGGGTCCGCGCGCCGGAGCTGTTCGGGGACGTGTCGGAGAAGCTGGTAGCCGCCTGGCGGGCACGGGCGTCGAAGGAGTACCCCTCGGAACTGCGCGCGGCGGCTGCGGCCCGGTGCGCTACACGCTGCTGTCCACGCTCTGCCACGTGCGGGAGACGGAGATCACCGACTCGCTGGTGGAGCTGTTCATCCAGCTCGTGCAGAAGATCAACACACGGGCGGAGAAGAAGGTCGAGGGCGAGTTCAACAAGGAGATGAAGCGGGTCCGCGGCAAGGAGGGCATCCTGCTGCGGCTGGCGGAAGCGGCGGTCGCCGAGCCGGGCGGCACGGTCCGCAAGGTTATCTATCCGGTGGCCGGGGAGTCCACGCTGAAGGCCCTGGCGGCGGAGGCCGCGGCGAACGAGGCCCGCTACAGGGCCCGGGTGCGTACGGTGCTGCGCTCGTCGTACTCCAACCACTGGCGGCAAATGCTCTCGCCGCTGCTGAACGCGTTGGAGATGAAGTGCAACAACACCGCCTACCGGCCGGTGATGGACGCGATCGACCTGCTCAAGCGGTACCTGGACCAGCCCATCGCCAAGGAGGGCGCGTTCTTCGACGAGGCGGAGAGGATCCCGCTCGCGGGGGTGGTGCGCGAGGAGTGGCGCAAGGCGGTGGTGGACGAGCGCGGCCGGGTCGAACGCATCCCGTACGAGCTGTGCGTGCTCGTCGCGCTGCGGGACGCGCTGCGGCAGCGGGAGATATGGGTGCCGGGCGCAAACCGGTGGCAGAACCCGGAGGACGATCTACCACCGGGCTTCGAGGACAACCGCGATGTCCACTACGACGCGATCCGCCAGCCGCAGGACCCGGGGAAGTTCATCGGGGCCCTTCAGAAGCGGCTGCGCGAGGCCCTGACCCGCTTCGACATGGCGCTGGAACTGGGCACCACGGGCGGGGTGGACATCGTGCGCCGGCACGGCGAGCCGTGGATCAAGGTCACGCCGCTGGGCAAGCAGGAGGAACCGGAGAACCTGGTCGCGCTGAAGGCGGAGATCGAACGCCGCTGGGGCACCATCGACCTGATCGACATCCTCAGGGAGGCCGAGTTCGCCACCGGTTTCACCGGCGAGTTCACCTCGGTCGCCACGCGGGAGGCGGTCCCGAAGGCGGTGCTGCGGCGCCGCCTGCTGCTGGTGCTGTTCGCCCTGGGCACGAACATGGGGATCAAGCGGGTCGCGGTCACCGGCAAGCACGGCGAGAGCGAGGCCGTGCTGCGGCGGGTGCGGCACCTGTTCGTCAACCGGGCCAACCTGCGTTCCGCGCTGGTTCGGCTGGTCAACTCCACCTTCGCCGCCCGCGATCAGGCGTGGTGGGGCGAGGGGACCGCCTGCGCGAGCGACTCCAAGAAGTTCGGCTCCTGGAGCTCGAACTTCATGACCGAGCGGCACCAGCGCTACCGCGGCCCCGGCGTGATGATCTACTGGCACGTCGAGAAGAAGGCGCTGTGCGTCTACAGCCAGCTCAAGTCCTGCTCGGCCTCCGAGGTCGCCGCGATGGTCGAGGGCGTGCTGTGGCACTGCACGGACGTGGAGATCGACTGTCAGTACACCGACACGCATGGCGCCTCCATCGTCGGGTTCGCCTTCGCCCACATGCTCGGCTTCAATCTGCTCCCCAGGCTGAAGAACGTGGGATCGGCGCGGCTGTACCGGCCGACGGCCGGGGAGGACGAGAAGTGGCCGAACCTGGCGCCGGTGCTCTCGACCAAGACGATCGACTGGGACCTGATCCGCCAGCAGTACGACCAGATCGTGAAGTACACCACCGCCCTGCGCCTGGGCACCGCCGAGGCCGAGCAGGTCCTGCGCCGCTTCACCCGCGGCGGGCCCAAGCACCCCACGTACCGGGCGATCGAGGAACTGGGCCGGGCGGTACGTACGGCGTTCATCTGCGACTACCTCGCGGACGCAGACCTCGGCCGCGAGATCAACGACGGGCTCCAGGTCGTGGAGAACTGGAACTCCGCCAACCATGACCTGTTCTACGGCAAGGACGGCGACCTGACCGGCTCCGACAAGGAGTCCCAGGAGGTGTCCATGCTCGCCCTGCACCTGCTCCAGTCCGCGCTGGTGCACGTCAACACCCTGCTCCTCCCGGACATCCTGAGCGAGGAGAAGTGGCAGAAGCGGCTCACCGACGCCGACCGGCGGGCGCTGTCCCCGCTGTTCTGGACGCACGTGAACCCCTACGGCCGCTTCGAGCTGGACATGGACTCCCACCTCGCCCTCGCCGCCGCGGTGGCCACGCTGCCGGGCCCCCGCACCGCGCCCGCGGCGAAAACCGCACAGTCCGCGATGGCCGGTGCGGCCGGGTCGGCATCCTGAAGACCCATAGGCCCGGCGTCGCCGGCGGGCGGCAGGGTCGTTGACTCGTACCTACGGGGTTGTGAGGGTGTCGAGTCGGGCAGCGAGGTCGGAGTGGGCTGCAGCCAGGTGGGGGCGGGTGGCGGTCAGGGGGGCGATGAGGTCGGCGGGGTCGTCGTGGGCGAGGGCCGCGTGGAGCTCGCTGAGCGGGTGGCGGGCGGCGGGGGGAAGGTCGGTGAGGGCAGTGATCTGGCCGGCGAGGCGGCGCAGGTCGGCCGCGTTGCGGCGGGCGAGGGTGGCGGTGGTGCGGTCGGCGGCCCGGGCTTGGCGGGTGGCCGTCACGCGCTGCTCGCCGGTGGTCCCGGCGGGGCCGGGGCGGCCGCGCAGGTAGCGGCGTTCGGCGGCCTGGCGGCTGGCGACGCCGAGGGGGTGGGCGAGGTCGGCCCAGCTGGCGCCCGCGTCGCGGGCGGTTTCGATCAGGCCGGTCTCCCATCCGGCGAGCTGTTCGCGGACCTGCCGCAGCAGCGACAAGGAGGCCAGGGCCTGTTCCGGACCGGGGGCGGGGGCGGTCGGGGTCTCGTGCTGGGCTTCGCGCAGGGCGTTGTCTATGGCGTTGAGGGCCGCCGCGGCGGCGAGGAACGACGCCGGGCTGTGGGCGTCGGTGCTGGTCGTGGACGGCTGGTCGGCCGGGGTCACGGACACCTCCCTCGGGTTGTCATCAGGCTGATGACATCATGTTTGTCATCCATCGGATGACATGTTACAACGGAACCAGTAAGGCGCATTGGCAGTAACTGCCTGAACCCGCTGGAGGTGTTTTCACGATGTTGATGCGCACTGACCCCTTCCGTGAGCTGGACCGGCTGACGCAGCAGCTGATGGGCCCGGGTACCTGGTCGAAGCCGTCGGCGATGGCGATGGACGCCTACCGCGAGGGCGACGAGTACGTGGTGGCCTTCGACCTGCCCGGTGTCACCGCGGACGCGATCGACATCGACGTCGAGCGGAACATGCTGACCGTCAAGGCCGAGCGCCGGCCGGTGGCGAAGGCCGACGACGTGCAGATGGAACTGTCCGAGCGGCCGCTGGGCGTCTTCTCCCGCCAGATCGTGCTCGCCGACACCCTCGACACCGAGCACATCCAGGCCGGCTACGACGCGGGCGTGCTCACCCTGCGCATCCCGATCGCCGAGCGCGCCAAGCCCCGCAAGATCTCCATCGGCGTCGGGACCGGCCACAAGGAGATCTCCGGCTGACACCGGCCGGACAGGTGCGGAGGACGGGCACCTGATCTCCCCCTCCAACCCGCCCTCCGCACCCCTACGGGCATCCGAATGAAACAAGACGGGGTGGCGGCCGAGATGGCTCTGCGACGCGAAGCGTTCCTCGACCACGTCAAGGAACGCGGCGAGTACGACACTGTGGAGGAAGCCGAGCGCGCCGCCCGCGTGGTGCTCGCCCTGCTCGGCGCGCACCTGGTCGGCGAAGTCCGCGCCCAGCTCGCGGCACGCCTGCCGGAGGAATTCGCCCTGATCCTGCTCAACCCGCTCCAGAGCGCCGAACCGCTGCCACCGGAGCGGTTCCTGCGGGCCACTGCGGCCTGGATCGAGGGCGCCACCGAGCACACCGCGACCTGGGACGTCAGCGCCGTCCTCTCAACGGTCGCCGACACGGCCGGCGATGACCTGCTGGGCCAGATCCTGCTCCAGCTCCCCACCGGCTACGACCTCCTCTTCGGCCGCCCCCAGCCCACCTGACCACCCTGGCTCCTATGAAAGGCATGCACCGCAGTGATCACCGACGTACGCGTACCGTTTGAGCACCAGCAGCCGTACTCGACGGCGTACGAGCAGATGCTGGAGAAGGTCCGCTACGAAGGCGCCTACCCCACCCGCGAGCGAGCAGACGAAGCCGTCCGCCTGGTCCTTTCGGGGCTGGGACGCCAGCTGACCGGCGACGAACGCGTCGACCTGGCGCGCTGCCTGCCCCGGGAGGCCGCCCGCGTCCTGACCGCGCAGATCCCCGACCCCCAGCCACTGACCGGCTGGGCCTTCGTCAAGGACCTCGCCGCCCGCACCGGCGCCTCTCTCGCCACCACCCGCTGGGACACCGGCTCCGTCCTCGCCGCCGTCGCCGCCCACACCGGCCCCGACCTCATCACCCGCATCCTGCACCAGCTCCCCACCGGCTACGCCCTGCTGTTCGGCCGCGCCGAACTCAACCCCGCCGCGTAAACGGTCCGTGCCCTTCCAGTGCCAGGCAGGGTTGGACGACGGTGCACGGCCCGCGCGCCCCGCAGGGAGAGGCCGCCGCAGCCCGGCGTGACAGCCGGGCTCCGGGCGGGGCCGGAGCCATGGTGAAGACGACGTTGCCCGGGACGCCGGAGCGTCCCGGGCAGTATGTGTGGGCGCCAGCCGCGAAGCCGCTTGGGCAGGTGCAGGTCTTCGCCGTCTCAGGCCGTGGCCGGCGGAGCGGATGACTCGGCGGCGCGGCGGTATTCGGCGTTGATGCGCTGGGCTTCTTCGAGCTGGTCTTCGAGGATGACGATGCGGCAGGCGGCCTCGATCGGGGTCCCGCGGTCGACGAGCTCCCGGGCCCGGGCGGCGATGCGCAGCTGGTAGCGGGAGTAGCGGCGGTGGCCGCCCGCGGAGCGAAGCGGGGTGATCAGGCGGGCTTCGCCGATGGCGCGGAGGAAGCCCTGGGTGGTGCCGAGCATCTCGGCGGCCCGGCCCATGGTGTAGGCGGGGTAGTCGTCGTCGTCGAGACGGCCGAAGGTGTCGTCTGCTGTCATTGCACCTCTCTGTGGAACACGCTTGAGGGGCCCTGGTGTCGTACGACACCAGGGCCCCGAAGGAACTGCTACACCATCTGCCGGCCCTGGTACTGCGCCGGCGTTCTGTTTCCGCTGACCCGACGGGAACGCTGTCGGGGGTGCGGGGATCGCGGTTGCTTGACCGGAGACCACCTCACTATCGATGTCCTGCGGTACCCGGGCTCAAGACTTCCGCCCGGGCGATCCTGATGGCGCCTGGCTCCTCCGTTCTTCCTCGGTGATCAACTGCGTACTGCTGGTACTGCGAACTGCTCAGCGGCCTGTGACAGCGCCACCCTTCGGCAGCCAGCCCCGTCGCCCGTCCTGCGTCTGCTCTGGCTTAGAACCCCACTGCCGAACTTCCCGGCGCGCGCGCCCGCAGCCGACGCCTTCACCGAGGTACTGCTCACTGACTTCACTGCTGGGTACCGCGTCCTGCACTTACGGGTACTGCGTCAACAGCGGTACTGCTCACGGCGGCCCCTGATCACTGCGGGCCACCCGGTCCGGTCGCCAGTCCCGTCGCCGTCCTGCAACAACCCTGGCTTCAAAACTCCGCCACCGCACCGTCCTGCCAACTGCAACTGCGGGTACTGCTGCCCGGCAGTTCGTCTCTGCCAGGCCCTGCTGACTTCCTGGGGTTACGAGAGAAACATAACCAGACCACCACCCAATGTCTACTCCAGCCACCATAGATTTTCGTGCGTTCGGCCATGAGGTAATCGAACTCGAACAGCGACGACACAGGGTTGGCGGACCACAGGCCGGGCACAAGCACCGCGCAGACAACCGGGCATGACGATGCAGAGGCCAGGTGACCTGATGGACACGATGAGCGTCACTGTCGCACCCGCGCGATCCACGACGTCCGTCGCCGTCGCACGCGACAGCGCCCGGGACTTCCTCGCGGGTCTCGCCGGATCCGATCCCAGCCGAGGCCGCCGACACCGTGGTCCTGGTCGTCTCGGAGCTCGTCACCAACGCCCTGCGCCACGACGGCGGCGACTGCACCCTGAAACTGACCGCGCACCCGGACGGCATCGAGGTGGCCGTGCGCGACCGCAGCCCGCAGGCGCCGCGCATGCGCACCCCTGACCTGAACGGCGGCACCGGAGGCTTCGGCTGGCCCATGGTCAACCGCCTCGCCCACACCACCTCGGTCATCCGTCGGCCGTCCGGCGGCAAGACGGTCAGGGCAATTCTCGCCGGGTAGCGCCAAGGCGCCTCGGCACCGGACCGCTCCGACCTGAAGGTCCTGCGGTCACCCCTCGCCTGACGGTCGGATCGCTTCGCAGAAACAGTCCTTTGCGCGAGCAAGATCAACCATGACCCGCGAGTACCCCGCCGATCCCGGATTCGTTCTCAGAACCCGTTCTCACTTAAAAGCGGGAGTGATCCCCTTCTGAGACTTGCATTGTGCGAAAATCCGGGCCCATGACGGGCCCTCAGCAACCTTCGCCGACCGACCGGTCGGACGCGGACGACGTCGAACAGCACGCCTGTCCGAAGTGTGACGCCCAGCCCGGTTCCCCGTGCCGCTCGCGCGGCGGCGCGGTCGCTTCCACCTACCACACCCGCCGCTTCACCATGGTGCCCCGGCTGAAGAAGGTGCTGCGGGTGCCGACCTCGGCGGACCGCGGCCCGGGGCGACCGTGGCGGCCGGGCACCCCGCCGCCGGCGCCGATCGACCCGGACCTGCCGAGCGCGGACATCCGCATCGGATACGCGAGGCGCTCGACCCTCGGCCAGGAACTCGACTCCCAGCTCGACGCGCTCAGCAAGCACGGCATCCCGAGGGACAAGATCTTCAGCGAGAAGATCAGCACCCGCGTCCGGGTCCGCCCCCGGTTCGAGGAGGCGCTGAGGACGGCGCGGGAGGTCAAGGCGCACGCCCCGCACTGCCGGGTCATCTTCACCGCGTACGAGATGAAGCGGCTCGGGCGGGACGCCGCCGAGCTGACTGCGCTCGCCGACCACCTCACCACGCACGGCCTGGTGCTGGAGATGCTGGCCGGGCCCCTGCCCGGCATCTACGACCCCACCGGGCCGGGAAAGCTGCTGTTCGCGTTCTTCGCCGCGATGGCGGAGACCGAGCGGGAGAACATTCGGGAGTCGACGCTGGAGGGGCTCGACACCGCAGCCCGCAAGGGCAAGCACGGCGGCCGGCCGCCGGTCATCACCGAGGACATGCTGCATACCGTGCTGCGGCGCCGCGCGGGCGGCGAGTCCGTCGAGCAGATCCAGCCCGATCTGATCATCCCCACCGGCAAGCGAAAGGGGCAGAACCCCTCCGTCGCCGGCATCTACCGGGCACTCGCCGAGCACGAGAAGCGGGCGGCGTACCCGGAAGCCGTCGAACAGGCCCGCGCCGACTACGCCGCCCTCACTGGCAGCGAGGTTCCTGAACCTCGTACAGAAGCCAAGGCCCTAACGACACGCTGAGTTACTTGTCACTTCGTGGCAGCCTCGGGAGAACAGGGCCGAGTTCGAGGCCGTCATCCCGGCCCAGGGCGCTGGCGCGCCGCCGGTTCGAACAGACGGCTGATCACATACGTCCGTACGCGGTGGCGCAGGAAGAACTCGTACGCAGCTGGGAGGTTGTGAGGATGCGGGTTGCCCGCCAGTGTCAC
>NZ_JBHVGV010000024.1:0-27595 GCF_042800555.1 Streptomyces sp. NPDC057617
CACCCACAGCGACAACGGCGCCGACGAATTGGGTCCCCTGCCGGTACGGGATGTGGCGCTGCTCCCACATGTCTTTGACCTCGGGATGCTGGCTGTTCCTGCGATACAGGTCGGACCACGGTGCCAGCCCGGCATCAACCGGGGTACCGAACGACTTCGCAGTCACGAGCTGGTCGGCCCAACGGGCATGCCCCTCAATAAGGTGGCTGATGGCCCGGACGGCGAGCCCCCGCAGATCGAGCATGAACGTTCTCCAGCCGTTCGCCCCTGTGGCGTGCTGCATCTGACGCACCAGTTCGTGTACGACCACCTGGCAACAGGAACCTCTCGTCGGACAGGACCCCCGTGTGCTTCAGGGTGGCGGGCACGAGGTGGATCTAGGTACCCGTACCGGTCTCGATGGTCTGTCCCATGACCAGAGGCCAGACGAGCGGGATCAGTCGGGTCTGGACCTGGACGTCGGTCTTACTGATCGTTTCAGAATGAGATCTTGATCTGACCTCTCGGCTGAGGCGGCGCTCAGTGACCCGACGGAACCGGTAGCTCTGCTTGCGCGTTGGCTCGACAGGACTTTGGGGGGAGAGAACCTTGTCGAGTACGAGTTTCCCGCCGGCGCGGGCGGTCGGACGCGGGGCGGCCTGGTACCGCGGGGACAGTCATGTCCACTCCGTTGTCTCGGACGGGGAACTCACTCCTGAAGAGTTGGCCGTTCGGGCGCGCGCTGCCGGGCTCGACTTCATGGCGACAACGGAGCACAACTCAGCTGCGGAACCAGGTGCATGGGGGCATCTGGCTGCCGATGACTTCTTGATTGTTCTCGGTGAGGAAGTGACCACGACGACCGGGCACTGGCTCGCGCTCGGCATCAACCCCGGCGAGGTCGTCGACTGGAACCACCAGGTTAGGGACGGGTTGATCGATCAGTGCCTGGATCAGGTCCATCAAGTGGGGGGCCTGTGCGTGGCCGCGCACCCGCATGCGCCCTATCCGTCGGGCGACTTCATGTTCCCCTTCCGGGGCTTCGACGTGGTGGAGGTCTGGAACGGACTGTGGACTTCGGACCGAGCCTGGAACGCTGACAACGAGGCCGCCCTGGCGGAGTGGGGGCGGAGCCTCGCAGCGGACATCCACACGGGCTCGTGGCGGCCGGCGATGGGCAACAGCGACACCCACTTGGAGGGGCAGATCGGCATCCCTCACACCGTGGTCTTCGCCGAGGAGCTGAGCACCGAGGCGATCCTGGCCGGAATCCGTGCTGGCCGCAGCTGGATCGCCGAGTCGGCGGACGTGGACGTGTCGTTCACCGCCAATGCCGATGGTCGCGCTGCCGGGGTGGGAGAACAGCTCACAACTCATGGTGCGCACGTCGAAGTGCAGGCGGCAGTACGAGGTGTGCCGGTAGGGACCGTCAGCTTCCACACCGATCGAGGGAAGGTTCACCGGGCGTCTCTCCCCGGTGACGGGACAGGTGTGGTGCAGTGGAACACGAGGGCGGAGGATTCAGCGTTCGTCCGCATCGAGGTCCGCCATCCCAACGGGCACGTCGCCGCACTCACCAATCCGATCATCCTCACCTGACCGCTCGCTTCACCGTACGGTGCGCAGGCGACGGAGGCAGATGATGCTGCAGGCCAGTTCGAGCAGGCCCTGATGGAGGTCGGCGCGTCGTTCGTACCGGATCCGGAGCCGTTTGAACTGGTGCAGCCAAGCGAAGGACCGCTCCACCACCCAACGGACCTTGCCGAGCCCCGAGCCGTGGGCCACGCCACGTCGGGCGATCATCAGTTTGATACCGCGCTTCCACAGCAGGCGGCGGTACTTGTCGAAGTCGTAGCCCCGGTCGGCATACAGGTGCCCCGGCTTGCGGCGAGGCCGTCCCCGCAGCCCCCGGATCGGCGGGACCGCGTCGAGCAGAGGCAGGAGCTGGGTGACGTCGTGGCGGTTGCCGCCGGTGAGGGTGACGGCGAGCGGGGTTCCGTGCCGGTCGACTATCAGGTGGTGCTTGGAACCGGGACGGGCGCGGTCGACCGGCGAGGGGCCGACGTGATCCCCCCTTTGAGCGCCCGGACATGCGAGCCGTCAACAGCGCAGTGGTCAAGGTCCAGCAGGTCGGCGCGGCGCAGTTCGGTCAGCAAGGCTGCGTGCAGGCGTGGCCAGACGCCGGCCTCGGTCCAGTCCCGAAGGCGGCGCCAGGCCGTCACCCCGGAGCAGCCGACCGTTTCGGCCGGGACGCCGCGCCAGGCGACACCGGTGCGCAGCGCATACATGACCCCGGCGAGTGCAGCCCGGTCGGGAACGCGAAGTCGCCCAGGGTAGCGGCGGCGCCGCTCACGAGCGGGCGGCAGCAGCGGAGCTACACGCTCCCACAGGTCATCCGGAACAAGATCAGCGCGCACCCAAACACCCTGCCCACGAAGGAAACCGGACACAAGACTTCGACTCAACTCATTTTGAAACGATCAGTTAGCCTCCGTCCGGCGAGCCCTTGACCGGCTCAATTCCGCGATGTCCCGCGGGGGCAGCGTCCATATCGCCCTATGCTCTCGTGTTTCCAGACCGGGCGTGATCAGGCGGTAGACAACCCGACTTGGCAGGCTCAGGCCCGTGACGTCGGCTGCCAGGGGCGCCACCTCGATGACGATGTCTTCTATCTGCTCCCGCAAGCTGGCACGTCAGTCCGTCTCGTCGCGGACTTCGATCGTCATGTGTGCTGCTCCGGTTCTCTGTGCTGTCAGGCTGTGTATGGCTGGCGCCGCCGTCGAACAGGCATTCTCCCTGCTGGAACGAGCCCGCAGATTCGACCGCTACAACGTGGCCATCTACCGCGACATCGCCCGCTTCCAAGCCCACCTCGGTCGGCACGACGCCATGCCTCGAACCCTCGCCCTGCTCACCAGCACTCTCACCGAACTTGGCGAAGAACCGAGCAGCGAAACCGCGGCTTTGTACGCCTCCCTCCAAAGCCTCAGGGCTGGCAACCGCCCAGCATGGGCAGCCAGTTGACGGACCACTTCATGAGAGAAAAGACCCCGGCACTGCGGTGGCCGCGGGTTGAGACATAGGAGCGAGAGTCCGTCTTTGGCGCAGCCTAGACGTCGGCTCCGGAACTATGCCGCCGTTGGGCTGATCTGTTTTCGGATCGGAATGCCTGTGACAAGGATGGGTCTTGGCGGACGGGCTGCCCCTCCTGGGGCAGCCCGTCCGCCAAGGAGAAATGTCACCGGCTCACGTACTGATCACCGGACGCGTGGGTGCGGGGCGCAAGCGTGTCACTTCGTCCCGGTGGTGTCCCACTTCCACTTGCCGCAGATGTCACGTCCGGCGGGAATATTGACGCAGGCCCGGTACCTGATGCTCTGCCCCTTGGTGAATTTGCGGGCGAAGTCCTTGTAGGTACGGCAGCCGCCGTTGTGACGCAGGGTTTGCGTCTTCGCCCCGGCCCGCTGGTACTGCGCGTATATGGAACGGCCGTCGCACTTGGTGTCCGAGACGCGGAAGTCGTGGCTACTGGTCCAGTAGTTCACCCGGCCCGCTTCGGACTGGTTGGTGTACACCTGGGCCTTCCCCGTCGCGGACGCCGGTGATACCGCGATCAGCGATATGGCGCCCGCCGCGAAGGCCACCATAGCCGCACGGCGCAGATTGTTCATATACATGTTCGGTCCTTCGTTGTTGTGGAAGCCGCATGCGGCCGCCCGATGAGCCCGCTTGCTCTGCCGGCCGACCAGCCCACCCCCGCAGGGCAGGTGCCACAAGTCCGGCGTCGCAAGGAGCACTTTCGAGAATTGAGTCTTGGCTACGGTGAGTTGTTGCGCAGCCCCCGTCAGCGCGGCGAAACAATTCCTTGTGCTGCTATCGGGGCGATGGGCTGAAATCCGGTCTCGTTCCTTGGCGACGGGTCTTTGTTGCGTACCGCGGATCCGGGCTGCGCAACAACGCGGCGCCCCTGAGACTCAACGGTGCAGGGCCTGCCTGCCGTCGTTACGCGGACGGTATTCGGATCGTGCTTCGGCAGGGCTCTGCTCAACCGGAGAACAAGGATGGGCCTCACCGGCTCAAGAAGGTAAGGGACTCTATGCGAATGAGGCGCTCACTCGTTGCCGTGCTTGCGGCGGGGGCCGCGGTCGCCGTGTCCGTGCCGGCTACGGCAGCCGCACCTGCCGGCAATGCCGTCCCGGCATCTCCGCGCGCATCCGCCGCCCTGGAGCAGCCGATGGAGGCGTCTCGCGCCGCCGGCCAGTGCACGTTGGGGAGGATTTGCGGCAGGGTCCACAATGCCGACAACCGAATTGACCTCCTGATCACCAGCAACTGGTACTACCGGAACCAGTCGTGGACCTGGCGCGTGCTCAAACCTGGACAGGACGGCCGCAAAGTCGGCGTCAAGGATGTCGACGGACTGTGGGTCGGGCGCGGATGCCGGGTGAAGACAAAGATCAGGGAGCTTCCACGCCCTCGGACGTACAACAAGACCTTCGGATACGGTTGGCACAGAGTGAAAGACAATGTGACCGTAAAGGTCTATGACACCCTTTGCTGACCAGGTACTGAATGGGTGCGGACAGGCTCGGAGCCTTCGCGTAACCTGCCGCACCGACCGTTTGTCCGTCGGCTCCGCTCATGACAGGGCTGACGGATTTCCCTCGGCGGAACTCATCCTGTCGCCGAGGGCGGCACTGATCGAGTTCGGCTTCCGGTGCAGGTCTTGCGGTAAGGAATTCCAGGGAGAAACTCCCGCCATTCCTTGGGTGTGAGGTCGCGGGCGACGGAAGCACAGAGTTGCGCTTCGGTGTGCCGCGGTTCGGTGTTCCACAGCATGGCGGTGTGGTCGTCACTGCCGGTGGCCAGAGTGCGGCCGTCGGGGCTGAACTCCACGGAACGGACTTGCCGGGTGTGGCCGGCGAGTGTCGCCAGTTGGCTGCGTCGGGCGAGATCCCAGAGCACTACCGTTGTATCTGCGCTGGCGGTGGCCAGGGTGCGGCCGTCCGGGCTGAACGCCACGGCGAGAGCGGGCCCGGTGTGGCCTCCAAGGGTCGCCAGGCGCGTGCCGTGGGCGACGTCCCACAGTGTGACTGTCTGGTCGATGCTGGCAGTGGCCAGAGTGCGGCCGTCGGGGCTGAACGCGACTGCTCTGATGGCCCTGGTGTGGCCGGTGAGGGTGGCTCGGCGGCTGCGCTTGGACACATCCCACAGGATGGCGCTCCCGTCGCGGCGGGCGGTGGCCAGGGTATGACCGTCGGGGCTGAACGCGACGGCGTTGGATGCCGCTTGGGTGTCGATGGTGGCCTGTTGGGCGTGCTTGACGGCATTCCACAGCTTGATCGTTCTGTCCGAGCCGGCGGTGGCCAGTGTGCGGCCGTCGGGGCTGAAGGCGACGGCCATCACGCGGTCGGTGTGCCCGGTGAGTTTGACGAGGGAGGAGCCGGTCGCCGGATTCCAGAGTGTGAGCGTGTAGTCGTGGGCACGCGGAGGGTGCTGGGCGGTGCCGGTCGCGGCGGCCAGGGTATGCCCGTCGGGACTGAACGCGACGGCATTGACAGGCCCGGTACGGCCGACGAGCGTGGCCTTACGGGTGCGGCCTTCGACGTCCCAGAGTACGGCGGTTCCGTCATCGCCGGCGGTGGCCAGGGTGCGCCCGTCCGGGCTGAACGCGACCTTGTTCACGCGGTCGGCGTGTCCGGAGAGCGGGATCCGCGTGGGATCCCACAGGACGACCGTTCCGTCCTCCCCGGCCGAGGCGAGAAGGTGACCGCGCGAATCGAACGCGAGTGTATAGAGGTTGCTGGTGTGTCCGGTGAGGGTCGCCCTGCGGATATGGCGGTCGGCGTCCCACAGCATGACGGTGTTGTCGTGCCCGGTGGTCGCGACGGTGCGGCCGTCGGGGCTGTAGGCGATGGCCCGGACTTGTCCGGTGTGCCCGGTGAGGGTGGCCTTGCGGGTGTGGCGTCCGACGTCCCAGAGCATCGCGGTCTGGTCCTGGCTGGCGCTGGCCAGCGTAAGGCTGTCGGGGCTGAAGGCGAGGGCGTCGACGGATTGGGCGTGGCCGGTGAGTGTGGCCAGTCGCGCACCGGTCGCCGTATCCCACAGCCTGATGGTGCTGTCGCTGCCGGCGCTGGCCAGTGTGCGGCCGTCCGGGCTGAACGCCACCGCGTTCACAAAGCCGGTATGGCCGGAGAGGGTCGACTGCCTGGATCGGCGTTCGGTGTCCCACAGGATCACAGTGCCGTCGCTGCCGGCGCTCGCCAGAGTGTGGCCGTCGGGGGCGAACGCGATGTCCTCGACCTGTTGGGTGTGCCCGGTCAGAGTCGCCACTTTCCTGCGTGCCGGGACGTCCCACAGCACCACGTGCTTGTCGTCTCCTCCGGTGGCCAGCAGGCGGCCGTCGGGACTGAACTTCACCGCTCGGAGCCAGGTGGCGTGGCCGCTGAGCGTGGCCAGCTGACGACGGCGTTGTGCGTCCCACAGCCTCAAGGTCTGGTCCCGGCTGACGGTGGCAAGAACACCATCAGGGCTGAAGGCGACCTCGGAGATGGCGTCGGTGTGGCCGGCGAGTTCGGCTCGGTAGTACTCGTGGGCGGACATCGTCAGCAGGGCGCCGCGTGCCTCGGGTGTCGGCGCGACGCGGTATGCCTCCACACTGAGCAACATCGCCGTGCCCGGTCGTGATTCGGCCAGTCCCAGCGCCTGTGCTGCCAGTTGGCGGGAGAGCGCGACCCGGTGGGCCTGCACGGCGTCCTGACGCTGCTGAACGGCGACCACGCTGATACCCGTGACCACCAGCAGCATCATCGCGAGGCCGGCGGCGAGGTAGCGCAGTTGGCGGTTGCGCCGTGCAGTCACAGCGCGCTCCTGCTCACGCAGGCCGACGCTGGCGTCGAGAAAGGCGCGCTCCGGTGCGTTGAGGCTGTCCCGGTTTCCTTCCCGGGCGGCCCAGTCGCAGGCGACAGCCAGCCGCACGCCCCGGTACAGCGCACCCACATCCCGGTCCAAATCCTCCCACGCACCCGCGGCCTCGGTGAGCCGCCGCTGCAGGCGCAGACCTTCGCGATCCTCCTCGATCCACGCGACCAGTCGGGGCCAAGCGGTGATCAGAGCCTCGTGGGCGAGGTCTACGGTGTCGTCGTCGAGGATGACAAGCCGGGAACGGGCGAGGCGCTCCAGGACCAGGGCAGTGTCATCGGACCGGCCGGTGTCGAGTTCGCTGCGGGCAGCAGGACGGCGGGTGTCCTGTGCCCTCTCACCCGGGATGATCAGGCGCAGCAGGATGCGCCGGGCGACGTTGGCCTGATGAGGCGTCAGGCGGGTGTAGAGGTCTTCAGCAGTCTTCGCGATGGCGCCACGCAGGCCACCCGCGGCTTCATAGCCGGCCTCGGTCAACGCACGGCCGCGGCGGCGACGCCAGGTCTCCAGGAGTACGTGCGACATGAGCGGCAATCCGCCCGGCTCGGCCTCGACCTCGTCGATGATCCTCGCGGTCAGGGCGCGCTCGACAATCAGGCCCGAGGCAGCCGCCGGTTTCACAATCGCCTCGCGCAGTTCGGCCGGACTCATAGGACCGACCAGCAGACTCGCGTCGCGTAAGGCCAGGGCGAGTTCCCCGTACTCGGCGCAGCGCCCGTAGAAGTCCCCACGTATGGCGATGATGACGCGTAATCGGCTGTCCGGCCGACGGGCCGTGAGCAGCAGGTCGATGAACTCTCCACGCTCAGTGGCGTCACGGCAGAGAGTGAACACCTCTTCGAACTGGTCGACGACGACAACCGTGTCGCCGGCAGTGTCCTTCGGCATGAGCCGGCTTGCGTGAGTGCCCACCGGGTGCTCGCCGGGCGTGAATATCACGACGGCCGCGGGGCGCTCATGTGGTTCTTCGGTGTGCTGAAGCAGCGGGATCAACCCGGCACGCAGTAGAGAGGACTTACCGCTGCCCGAGGGACCGGCCACGGCGATGAACCGCCGCCCGCGCACCAGTTCCGCCAAGTCGCCGAGAAGCTGGTCCCGACCGAAGAAACGTTCCCGGTCGCCCGACTCGAACCGGGCCAACCCCTGATACGGCGGCGCGGCGTCGTCTTCGGCCGCCCCGAGAGCCGCATCCTCAGCCGCCAGGTGCCAGCGCCGCTCCCACTCCTCGCGGTCCCCACCGCAGGCCTCGACGTACGCCAAGGCCACTTGCAATGTCGGCAGTTGCTCGCCCGATGCGGCCCTCGACAGTGTAGGGACCGTGTAAGGCGTACGTCGCGACATCACCCGGTAGGTGACACCACCCGCCTCCTGCCGAAGCTTCCGTAGCTCGAACGCGAAACGCTGCACCGGACCAGCGCTCGGATCCAGCGGGCGCTCTTGACGGCCCATATGGGTTCCCCCTCCAGCGCCTACGGGCACCAGGATAGGGCTGCACCTGATCGTTTGTGACAACGAATCTGGACACTCCCGTGACTGCGCTGCAGCCAGGATCATCCACGATGAGTGGGCTGGTATTGAGTGTTTGGGCACCACTCGCAGGAAGAACTCCTACAAGTCGTCCGAGGCCAAGTGATCGCCAAGCCTCTCCATTCCATACGCAGCCAACGACTCGGGAAGGGAGCGTCATCCAAGTGAGCGTTTGGTTCGCCGATGTCTGTTTCATTTGGCTTAGCAGTGGCGCCAGTTGGGGCTGGTCTCGTAGGTGAGGCGGCTGGTCATGAGGTTGATGTCGGCGAGTTGGATCATTGCGGCTGAGCGGTGGGGTGGGTTTCGTAGTCGCGGGCCAGGCGGCTGTGGTGCATGAGCCAGCCGAGGGTGGGTTCGATGACCCAGCGGCGGGGCTGGACGTGGAAGCCGGGGGTTGCGGGGTTGCGGGGTTGCGCTGGACGATTTCGAGGTCGGTGCCGAGACGGGCGGCGTGTTCGACGGCTTTGGTCTTGTAGCCGTTGTCGGCCCGGGCTTTGGTGACGGTCGGGTGGTGTGCGGCGACGTGGTAGGAGCTGGGTGGCGGCGGCTGAGTCGTGGATGCCGGCGGCGGTGACGGTCACGGCCAGCAGGAGGCCGAGCGTCTCGGTGACGATGTGGCGCTTGCGTCCGATGATCTTCTTGGCCGGGTCGATGCCTTGGCTGGTCAGTGGGACGGCGATCAGGCAGGCGCTGGGCTCGCTTGAGCGGCCTTCGGCCTGCCGAACTTTGCCGCGGAGGAGACCGGTCGCGCAGGAAGAGCCGGATCGCGGTGACCAGGGCGAGGGACTGCGCGATCTGGATGGCGAGCACGCCGCCGAAGGCTTTCCACCACCAGCGGGCGATGCCGTCGGTCTGCGGCAGCGCGTGCCCCATCAACGCCAGCGGCGCCCCGGCGATCAGAATCACAGTGAGAGCGACCCGGACGACGTAGGTGACCACGAGAGCGACCAACAGGCACACCAACGGTGCTGGCCGAAAGTCGGCCAGCACCAACGGTGGTCATAGTGTTTGTGTCCGAGGAGCGACACGAACCATTACCCCACTCGCGTTTACGCTGGTCAGCGACCTGGAGCTGGATCCGTCCGCGTAGGTCCCGGAGGCAACCGCGCCACCAGACGGCCGAAGGCCAAAGCCCCTGGAGCAAGGGGCGGGCAGGGACTCTGGCCGGGAGTTCGCTACAGCCTCCGGGGCATGACGTTGGAGTCGCAGACCTCGGGGTGGTCTTGGACTGGCGGGATTACGTGGCTTCGGCGTTGCTGGTCGCGTTGGTCCGCGCGGCCCATTCGGCGCGGGCTGCGGTGAGCCGGGGGTGCATCGCGCGAAGCTCTTCCAACTGCCCGGCCACCGTCTCGATGAACTCGGCCAGTTGGTCCGGATCCATCGGGCGGGTGTACATGTCGACGGCCACTTCGACCAGAACGTGCGGGACTCGGTGGGCCGGGCTGACAGTTGAGTCCGGGCTCACGCCGAGGTGGGCGCAGAGTAGCTGCCAGGACTTGTAGTCCTCGTAAGCCTCGGTGTACTCGGCGTAGGCCACAGGGCCGTACAGCTCGTGGTGGACGTCGGACGGATGGGCCTTGCCGTCCATGTCGTCGTGGTGGTCTGTCGTACACCAAGATGGGCAGGTGACGGTGTGCCGTATATGTCGTCGTACGTCCAAGTGCCACCGGGCGTCGCGGCCGTCTCACTGGTCCGCCCGGATGTCAGGCTGGCGATCTGCGTACGTGCTGCCCGGAGCTTCGCCAGGTGTGCGCTCATGTCGCTGATCAGTTCGTCGACCTCCCCGAGGCTGAGCGTGGGCCAGCCACCGTCGGCCTCGAAGTCCAGTCCAGGAGGCTGGTGTACGGCGCGGCCGACGGTAATGTTGCGGCCGTATCACTGCTCGACACAGAAAATTACCTACCGTGAGCATTGCTGCTGTGGCCCCGCGTCGGCCTGGAGGCGGCGGCGACCGCGATCCGGTCCAGCAGTACTGCGGCGGAGGGGCCGCAGGCCACGGTCGGGCCCGGGCTTCCCGCGCCGGCGGGACCGTTGTCGGACAGGCTCCCGGTGGCCGGGATGACGGCGGCCACGGCGCCCGCGGTCGGCGGTACGGCCGCCAGTGCCAGGCGGCGGCGCAGGGGACGGGAGGCGGTTCGGTCGGTGGTGGTGTGCTGCCGGACTTCACGCATGAGGTGGTCCTTCAGAAGCTGGTGGCGGCGTCCGGGCAGCTCCCGATCGGCCGGGACCGGCAGCAGCCGGGCCATCTCTTCACGCCCCGCGCGCGGCAGCCGCCCGACGGCGGCCTCGTGACGCCGGGCGGCACGACGGGTGTTCCTCGCGGTGTTGGTCGCGACCCCGAGCAGCCACGGGCGCAAGGACCGACCGTCCAGATCGACCGACTCCGCGGCCGCCACGCCTCAAGGAAAGTCAGGGACAGTACGTCCTCGGCCACCGGCCAGTCCCGGGTCAGCCGGAAGGCGTGGTTGTACAACGCCCGGGCGTAATCGTCGAAGAGAGCCCCGAACGCCCCCGGGTCTTCCGTCCGTATCCGGGCACGCACACTCATGTCCATACCCTCGAACTGTCCGCTCGGCCCGGGAGAGTTCCCGGGAAGCTGCGCGCGGGCCGCAGGGGGTGGCACGCCCCGCGGCCCGCCGTGATGTCAGGGGGACCAGGTCAGGTAGAGCAGGGCGAGGAGTTCGCCGTTCCCGTTCAGGGCTTTGAGGGTGGACACGCTGTTGTCGGCCACCGGGAACACCATCACGTTGGCTCCGGAGTCCGGATCGGTCACCTCGTCGATCCAGGGACCTCGGCGGGAAAGGACCCCGGTGGACAGCGTCGACTCCTTGAACCTCACGAGGGATTCGACGGGCATGTTCCGTTCGGCTCTGTCGCTCCACAGGCACGCGTATCCATCGATACGCAGCGCGGAGGATTCGTCGAAATCCCAGGTCGAATCGGCGAGTTCGTCGGCGGCGGCGAGGGCGACGAACAGCGTGGTCACGTAGTACCGCGCCTGGCCCGGGTCTTCTCCCAGATCGACACTCCCCGCGTAGACCGGGTAAACGCCGGGCTTCACGTCGAAACTGTCGATCCCGGAACCGGCGCACTCCGGAGTGGACCAGTTCAGATCGCCGTCGACCACCACCAGATCGCCCGCCCGGTCGATCCATCCGGGCCCCGGACCGCAGAGCGATTCCATCTCCAGTCCGGGCCAGCTCTTCCTGATGAACTCCGGAACGAAAGCATCCATGTCCATGCGGCAAACCTGTCAGATCGTCAGAAACAGCTCCGGTTCGGCCCGCGACGGGACGGACCGGACCGGAGCTGCTCTACTCGGAGTGTGCGGTCGAGAAGTACGTACGCGCCGTCGGCAGGAACATCAGCACGACAGCACCGGCGATCAGGACGACCGGACCGACACCGACGACAAGATCGTAGACGCCGCCGGCGGTGGCCTCCGGCTGATATTCGTCGGAGCTGACGCTGTTGACCAGAACGAACAGCAGGAGGGCGCCGACGGCGGTGATCGCGTTCCGCGCCCATGTCCGCCCCCGGCGCATGGCCAGGGCGAAAAGCAGCAGCAGGGCGGTGGTGACCACCGTGAATCCGGCGGACAGGGCGGTCTGCCGAATCGCTCCGTCCTCCCCCATCTCTCCGCGCATTTCATCGAATCCCGAGGGAGAGATGACGAATGTGTCCAGCACCCACGAGACCGGGGTCAGGGCAATCGCCACGAGGAAGAGCAGAAAGGCCGCTTCCACCTGCCTGGGGCGTGTCTCGCTCCGGTTCATCTCTGCCTTCGTTGTCATAGTGGGCTATGGTCTCGGCGGTCCCGGCCCGTGGCCGTCACGAGTACGTCCGGACCCGCTCCGCGATGCCCTTCTTGATGATCACCTCGACGCGCAGGTTGCCGGCCTTCGCAGCGTCGTCCAGCTCCTCCGGGGTGCACTTCTCGGCCTCCGGGGTCTCGGGGTCCCCGCAGATCTCCCCGCCGATGATCTCGGTGTCGACGGCGACCCAGAAGGCACGTTCACCGACCCGCAGCTTGCCGGGCGCCCAGAAGGTCAGCTCGCCGTAGAACGTACCGTCGGCGCCGGGGGCGTCGGGGTTGTCGACGGGACCGTTCTCCGTACCGCTGCCGGGGGCCTCATCGGCGGCTGCGTCCGAACCGGAACCCGGATCCGCGCCGGAGTCCTTACCCGAACCGGAGTCCGTACCCGCGCTCGGGCTCTCGCCCCCGCCACCCGAACCCGCGTCGGAGCTGCCCTCCTCGTCGGCACCGGCACTCGCGGTGGGGCTGGAACCGCTCCCGGAACCGTCGGCGACGGAGTCGGGACCGCATCCCGTGAGGAACAGGCCCGTGGCGGTCAGGAAGGCCAGAGCGGCGAGCGTGCGGGTGCGCGTACGGGTGGATCGCATGAAGTGCCCTTTCGGCGTTGTTCGTTGGTGAGTGGCAACGCCGCGCCCCTGTCCGGGCCGCGGCGTTGCCGTGAGGAAGTTCTGGTGGCCGCGACGGGGTCGGTCAGCCGACCGGAGCGATCCGCCGCGACACGTCGGCGTCGTCCCGGTCCGGCTGGGGCGCCATCTGAAGGTGCGGGCCCGTCCGGCGATCGCGCCACGTGGCGAGCAGCGTGCCGGCGAGGGCGACCTGTACCCCCAGGACGCATGCCTGCGTCAGCGGGGACTCGACGGTCAGCACGGCCATGGTCGCGTTGAAACCGAGATGGACCACGACGGACGCCACGACTCCGGCACGCTCGTACGCGTAACCGGTCAGCAGCGCCACAGGAAAGACGCTGAGCGAGAACATCAGGCCACTCCAGCTCATCAGCCCGAGCTCCGCCTGGACGGTTCCCCCGATGAAGAACAGCGGCAGATGCCAGACCGCCCAGACCGCGCCGAGCAGGAGTCCGGCCCGGACCCGTCCCATGGAGCCGCGCAGCCGCGGATACGCCGTACCTCGCCAGCCGGGCTCCTCGGACAGCGGACCGACGATCACCATGCTGACGAGGAACGGCACGATCCCGCCGACGGTCGAGATCAGCTCCCTGCCCTCGGTCAGGCTCACCGCGGTGCCCCCGAGGAAGTCCGCGAGGAACGCGCCCGCCACCACGCTCCCCGATGCCAGCACTAGCAGGGGCAGCACCCACAACAGGCGTACGCCCTGCCGGAATTTCATCGTACGAACGGGTATGGGCTCCCTGCGGCGGCCCCGGCGAATCCGCACCGCGATCGCGCCGAACACCGGACCGAAACCACCGAGCAGAAAGGGAACGGCGGTGGGGGAACTCGTCGGCGATCCGCCGAGTGTGATCGCGATCAGCCAGAAGGTCCAAGTCGTCGCGAACGTGACAGCGAAAAAGAGGCCGAGGCCGCTTCGCCGACCCTGAATGCCGCCGGCCTCGACCTGCC
This sequence comes from Streptomyces sp. NPDC057617, assembly GCF_042800555.1. Lineage (NCBI taxonomy): Bacteria > Bacillati > Actinomycetota > Actinomycetes > Kitasatosporales > Streptomycetaceae > Streptomyces > Streptomyces sp. NPDC057617. The sequence continues at coordinate 13,825 of NZ_JBHVGV010000024.1, forward strand.
GCGGCGCTTCGCCACTCCCGGTGAGTCCGCCTCCGCTTTTCCGCTGGAACATGTCCACTGCCCTTTCCACTGAGGCGCTCTCTGCGCCATGTCCACGACGCGACGCACGGCGAAGGCCCGGCAACTGGGCGTAGGGCCAGGCGGTCGACCGGGGTGCCGGCTGCCACCACGGAAGATCCCTTTGGTGCGGTGGGAGTGCCGCAGGATCACAGGCGACCCATGGGTCAATTCTGAGGTGGGGCTGCATTCGCCAGGAACGGTGTGCGCCTTTGTTGCCTTCTGGTACAGGCCAGTGTGCCCTCGTGTCCTGCGGCGACGCGGTGGCGGGCGACCGGGCGGGCGTCGCCCTGTCGTACCTCGCAAACCTCGGCGTGCCACAGGACCCCACGCGGAATCGCGGCGTGCGAGTTGTACGGGCGCCGGGAGGTCGCCGAGCATTTCCTCATCGAGAGCGCACCCGAGCAGGACGGCCCGCCCACGAGCGAGCAGGACGCCCCGATTCGACGGGGGCGGCTGCGGAGGCGGTGTCGCCTCCGACAACGGCGGCCCCACGGTTGACGTCAAGAACGGCCGGCGTGACTTCCCATGCCGATGAGGGTCTCGACTCGTTTCACGGTCTTTCCGGGTTCGTGCCGTGGATCGGGGGAGTTCACCGCAGTGGTCGAGCCAGGGGTCTCGGGCGGTCAGGCGTAGGTGTGTCCGGTCACGGGCGTGGACTTCGGCCTCGGCCGTGGACGTGACAGAACAGCAGGTCCGGTGCGGCTGCGCGTCGGGGCGCAACCAGTTGCTCATAGAAAACGAGATCAACAGGTCAGGTGAACCGGCGATGCTGAACAAAAAGCCTAGAGGAAGGGGGTGACGACGTCGGCGGCGTTGGCGTGCCAGTTGCAGACGACGGGCTTGTGGACCTGGACGGACTCCGAGAGCACGAGCTGGCCAGCGCGGTCGTCGGAGACGGAGACGGAGAGCGTCTCGAACGGGCCCGAGGTGTGTCGTGGAAGGGACAGGTGGCGGCGAGCTGGCGTGTCACCCTGTACCGAGGTGCTCGACGTGTCCTGGTGGATGGGCCAGCCAGGGCTGCCGGTCTCAGCGAACCTGACCCATGACCGGACCGGCCTTGGCGACATCGCTGGCGCGATCCACGGCGCCACACCGCAGGAGAAGGCCGCCGTCTACCGCAGCCTCGGCATACAAGGCACCTACCACCCCGGAAAACACCAGGTCCGGATAGAGGCAAACCTCTATCCGGACCTGGTCACTGCTTCCGCATCACCCCGTGGGGTAATGGTTCGTGTCCGAGGGGGGACTTGAACCCCCACGCCCGATAAAGGGCACTAGCACCTCAAGCTAGCGCGTCTGCCATTCCGCCACCCGGACGAGTGGTCTGAACCGCGGAACCGACCTAGGGCCGGTCGCGGCGACGGGGTCAACGATACCAGGGGATGCGGGGTGGTCTCACTCGTATATCCGGTGGTCAGCGGGGTCAGCAGTGGTCCGTACGGGGGCGGCCGGGGTCGGGGGCGGTGGTCGTACGGGGCGGGTGGGGGTGGGCGCTCCTCCGGGGTGGGGAGGAGCGCCCGGGGGAGCTAGGGCATCAGGTGGTAGTCAGGGAAGTTCCCCGGGGGGCGTTCGCCCGTGGGGCCGTCCGTGACCGCTCGTACGAGGAGCTCGCCGCCGACGAAGGCGCCTCGCCAGGAGTGGCCGAAGCCGCCGAAGAGTTCCTCGCGGTCGCCGCGGGAGCGGGGCTTGCTGTGGCCCACCTTGAAGGCGCGGATCTGCGGGGAGAGCCGGGCGAAGGTCTCCGGGTCGTCGGTGGAGAGGGTCGCGACGAGGGCGCCGTTCGAGGCGTTCATCGCGGCCAGCAGTTCCGCCTCCGTGTCGACCAGGACGATGGTGTCGACCGGGCCGAACGGTTCCGCGTGGTGGAGCGGGGAGGACGGGGGCGGGTTGAGCAGGGTCACCGGCGGGAGATAGGCGCTGGTGTCCTGGCCGGGCAGGAACAGCCCGTCGTCCAGCGATCCCTCGTGCAACGGGACCGCTCCGCGGCTGATCGCCTCGGCGACATGGTCCGCCAGTTCCTTGGCCTTGGCCGCGTTGATCAGCGGTCCGAAGTCCAGCTCGGGCAGCGGGTCACCGGGCTGCTCGACCGCCAGGGGGTGGCCCAGACGGATGGAGCGTACGGCGGGGAGATACGCCGCGAGGAAGTCCGCGAACAGCGAGCGCTGGACGACGAAGCGCGGATACGCCGTGCAGCGCTGCTTGCCGTAGTCGAACAGCTTGGGGATCACACCGGTCAGCGCGGTCCAGTCGCTGTAGTTCCAGATGCCCCAGGTGTTGAGGCCCTCCTGTTCGAGCACATGGCGCTTGCCGAGATCGGCGACCGCGGTGGCGATCCTGGCGCCGGTGTCCCGGCCGCCGACGAAGGAGACACATCCGATCTCCGGCGAGCGCACGAGCGCCCCGGAGAGTTCGCCGCCGCTGCCGCTGACCAGCGTGACGGGGATGCCCTCCCGCACGGCGAGCGCACAGGCCAGCGTCAGACAGGCCACTCCCCCGTCGGTCGGTGCCTTGGCGATCACCGCGTTGCCGGCCAGGGCCTGCACCAGCATCGCGTGGACCAGGACCGACATCGGGTAGTTCCAGCTCGCGATATTGGAGACCGGGCCCGCCAGCGGGGTCCGGCCCTCCAGCATCCGGTCCACATTGTCGACGTACCAGCGCACGCCGTCGATCGCACGGTCGACGTCGGCCTGGGCGAGCCGCCAGGGCTTGCCGATCTCCCAGACAAGGAGAAGGGCGAGCAGTTCGCGGTGCTCGGTGAGCGCGTCGAGTGTGGCGCTGACCCGTGCCTTGCGCTCGGACAGTGGGGTGTGCCGCCATGCCCTGTGCTCGTCCAGACAGGCCCGCACGGCCTGCTGAGCGGTGGCGGCGTCCAGCCGGGGCGGCCCCGCTATGGGGCTGCCGTCGACCGGGCTGGTGGCGGGCAGGGCGCGGCCTTCGGACTGCCAGGACCCTGCCCAGAGGTTACGGACCCGGTCGTCGTGGAACGCCTCGGGAGCCACCGCGAGGCAGCGCTCCCAGGCGTCGGACCAGGCCGTGCCGGGCTTGAGTGTCAATGTCAGTTGAGGAACGAGGGTGGGTGCCATTGAGGGTCTCCGCTCTCAGGCGCGGTAAATGACATAGCTCGGCTTGACTGCCGTCCGTACAAGAGGTCAAGAAGTCATCCAGTGAGGACAGACAGGAAAAACAGGAGGTCACGGCCTCTGGTGCCGTAACCTCCGGTGCCGGACCTCTCGGGCGCGACGGCAGTGAGTCGGTTCGGGCGTGTGGCACGCACTCCTTTCAATTATGAGTGACCTCACGCGTCATCGCGAGGCGGTCGAGGACCAGCCGCGCGGTCTCGGACGGGGTGGAGCCGACTCGTACGCCGACCGCTTCGAGAGCGCGTTTCTTCGCTTCGGCGGTGCCGGACGAGCCGGAGACGATCGCGCCCGCGTGACCCATGGTCTTGCCCTCGGGCGCGGTGAATCCGGCGATGTAGCCGATCACGGGTTTGGTGACATGGCCGGCGATATAGGCGGCCGCGCGCTCCTCCGCGTCGCCGCCGATCTCGCCGATGAGAACGATCACCTCGGTGTCCGGGTCGTCCTCGAAGGCGGCGAGGCAGTCGATGTGGGTGGTGCCCACGACGGGGTCGCCGCCGATGCCGACCGCCGAGGAGAAGCCGGTCTCCCGCAGCTCGTACATGAGCTGGTAGGTGAGCGTGCCCGACTTGGAGACCAGGCCGATCCGGCCGGGCTTGGAGGCGATGTCCGCCGGGATGATGCCGGCGTTGGACTGGCCCGGGCTGATCAGTCCGGGGCAGTTGGGGCCGACGATACGGGTGCCGCGCTGCTTGGCGTACGCCTGGAAGACGACAGCGTCATGAACAGGGATGCCCTCGGTGATCACGACCGCGAGCCCGATCCCCGCGTCCGCCGCCTCGATGACGGCGGCCCTGGCGAAGGGCGGCGGTACGAAGACGACGGTGACATCCGCGCCCGTGGCCTCCATGCCCTCGCGCACCGAGCCGAAGACGGGAACGGCACGGTCGTCGAAGTCGACGGTACGGCCCGCCTTGCGCGGGTTGACTCCGCCGACGACATCGGTGCCGGCGGCGAGCATCCGCCGGGTGTGCTTCATGCCCTCGCCGCCGGTCATGCCCTGGACGAGGACCTTGCTCTCCTTGGTCAGGAAGATCGCCATGGTGTCGGCTCTCCTTTATCCGGGTTGTGGGTCCGGTGGTCGGGCGCTTATCCGGCGGACGCGAGTACGGCGGCCTGGCGGGCCGCCCCGTCCATCGTGCTGACCTGGTCCACGAGCGGGTGCGCGCGGTCCGCGAGGATCGCCCGGCCGCGGGCGGCGCTGTTGCCGTCGAGGCGTACGACGAGGGGCTTGGTGAGCCGTACGGTCTCCAGCGCCTGGACGATCCCCTCGGCGACGGCGTCGCAGGCCGTGATGCCGCCGAAGACATTGACGAACACGGATTTGACGTCGGGGTCGGAGAGGATCACGGACAGTCCGTCCGCCATGACCTGAGCGGACGCCCCTCCCCCGATGTCCAGGAAGTTGGCGGGGCGGGCGCCGCAGCCGGCGACCACGTCCAGGGTGGACATCACCAGGCCCGCGCCGTTGCCGATGATGCCGACCTCGCCGTCGAGTTTGACGTAGTTGAGGCCCTTGGCCGCGGCGGCGGCTTCGAGCGGATCGGTGCCCGGGTCCTCCGATGTCTCGCCCCAACGCTCCTGCCTGAAGCGCGCGTTGTCGTCAAGGGTCACTTTGCCGTCGAGGGCGATTATCGGCCCATTCGAAGTACGTACCAAAGGGTTCACTTCGACCAGCAGAGCGTCCTCGCGGACCAGTACCTGCCACAGCGCCTGGAGTACGGGAACGGTGTCCGCGGGCAGTTTCGCGGCCGCCGCGATCTCCGCCGCCTTGGCCTCGGTGACCCCCTCGGCGGGGTCGACGTGGATCCTGGCGACGGCCTCGGGACGGACCGTCGCGACCTCCTCGATCTCCATTCCGCCCTCGGCCGAGGCGATCGCAAGGAAGACCCCGGCGGCCCGGTCGAGCACGTACGAGACGTAGAACTCGGCCTCGATATCCACTGGTTGGGCGAGCATCACCTTCCTGACGGTGTGGCCCTTGATATCCATGCCGAGGATCTGACGCGCGGTCAGTTCGGCGGCCGCCGGATCGCTCGCGAGCTTCACCCCGCCCGCCTTGCCCCGGCCGCCTGTCTTCACCTGTGCCTTGACGACCACCCGGCCGCCGAGCCGCTCGGCGGCGAAGCGTGCCTCCCTGGCCAGCTCCACCACCTCGGCCTCGGGTACCGGTATGCCGTAGTCCGCGAAGAGTTCTCTTGCCTGGTGCTCATACAGATCCATGCCGGCTCCCTTTTGACGAAAGTGCCGCACGCCCCCTGGACACCATCCACTGGATGCGGGATAACAAGCTTCATACAGTATTCGTCGACTGTATGCAATGTACCGAGAGGGCGACAGCCCTCCCCTACGAAGGGACAGGACCGCCCTCATGCCCGATGACAGCCAGGGAGTCGTTTCCGGTGGTCAGCAGGTCGCCGGAGCGCTCAAAGCGGAAGGTGTGGACGTCGTCTACGCCGTCCGTGGCGCCCATGTCACGGGCATGTACGAGAGCTGCGCCGAGGCGGGCATCGACATCGTCGAGGTACGGCACGAGCGGGTCGCCGTACACGCGGCCGACGGTCATGCCAGGGTCACCGGAAAGCCCGGCTGCGCGGTCGTGACCGCCGGACCCGGCACCACCGACGCCATCACGGGCGTGGCCACCGCGCTGCGCGCCGAGTCCCCCATGCTGCTGATCGGCGGCCGGGGCGAGCACGGCCCGTACGGCACGGCCTCGTTCCGCGATCTGCCGCAGCTCGACATGATGAGCCCGGTCACCAAGTACGCCGCCGCCGTGCCGGGTCCGGCAGGCGCGGCCCGCATGGTGTCGACGGCGTTCCGCGCGTGCCGGCAGGGCGCTCCCGGTCCGTCCTTCCTGGAGATCCCCCGTGACGTACTGGACGCCAAGGTGCCGGTGGAGGAGGCCCGGATCGCCGAGGCCGGTCACCACAGGGCCGAGACCCGCCCGGCCGGTGACCCCGAGGCCGTCGAGAAGCTCGCCGATCTGCTCGTACGGGCCGACCGGCCGGCGATCCTGCTCGGCAGCCAGGTGGGCACGGCCGACGGGGCCGACGCGGCCGTGGAGTTCGTACGGGCGCTGAACGTACCCGCCTATATGAACGGGACGGCGCGCGGCACCCTGGCGCCCGGCGACCCGCACCACTTCCAGCTCTCCCGGCGCTACGCCTTCGCCAACGCCGACCTCATCCTCGTCGTCGGCACCCCCTTCGACTTCCGCGTGGGAATCGGGAAGCGGACCTCTCCGGCGGCCGTCGTCGCCCGGATCGATCTCGACCACCGCGCGGTGGACGGGGACCCCGGTATCGCCCTCGGCATCGTGGGCGACGCGGGGCCCGTACTCTCCTCGCTCACCCAGGCCGCCGGCGGACGCCTCGACAACGGCTCCGTACGGCGCAGGGCCTGGCTGGACGAGCTGCGCACCGCCGAGCGGACAGCGCTGGACATGCGGCTGCCGCAGCTCACCTCGGACACCGCGCCGGTCCACCCGTACCGGCTGGTGAGCGAGATCGACGAGTTCCTCACCGAGGACTCCCTCTTCATCGGCGACGGCGGCGACATCGTCACCCTCGCCGGCCAGACCGTACGGCCCAAGTCCCGCGGCCACTGGCTGGACGCGGGCCCCCTCGGGACCCCCGGTACCGGTATCCCGTTCGCCCTCGCAGCCAAGCGGGCGCGGCCGGGCGAGGAGATCGTGACGCTCTTCGGAGAAGGCGCCTTCTCACCGACCGGCTGGGACTTCGAGACGCTCGTCCGCCACAACCTCCCGTTCATCGGCATCGTCGGCAACAACTCGCCGGCGCACCCGATCCGTTACGGCCGGGCCGCCACCCACGGCCGGGAGCGGGAGCGGACCGCCGACACCCTCGGCGATGTCCCCTATGACAAGTTCGCCCAGTTGCTGGGCGGTTACGGCGAGGAGGTCCGTGAACCGGCAGACATCGCGCCCGCGCTCCGCAGGGCGCGTGAGTCCGGGCGGCCCTCGCTGATCAACGTCTGGGTCGACCCGGACGCGTACGCCCCCGGAACCATGAACCAGACCCTGTACAAGTAGAGGAGCCCCCTGATGACGCAGGCTCTTGAGACCCCTTCGGGAACGAAGGCGCTCGCCGGCATACGCGTACTGGACATGACGCACGTCCAGTCCGGCCCCTCGGCGACGCAGTTGCTCGGCTGGCTCGGCGCGGACGTGGTGAAGCTGGAGGCTCCGACCGGCGACATCACCCGTAAGCAGCTCCGCGACATCCCCGATGTCGACTCGCTGTACTTCACGATGCTCAACTGCAACAAGCGGTCCATCACCCTCAACACCAAGACCGAGCGCGGCAAGGAGATCCTCACGGACCTCATCGGCCGCTCGGACATCATGGTCGAGAACTTCGGCCCGGGGGCCGTCGACCGCATGGGTTTCACCTGGGAGCGCATCCGGGAGATCAACCCGCGGATCATCTACGCCTCCATCAAGGGCTTCGGCGAGGGTCCGTACACCAATTTCAAGGCGTACGAGGTCGTCGCACAGGCCATGGGCGGTTCGATGGCCACCACCGGCTTCGAGGAGGGTCCCCCGCTCGCGACCGGCGCGCAGATCGGCGACTCCGGCACCGGCATCCACGCCGTCGCCGCCATTCTCGCCGCGCTCTTCCAGCGTGAGCACACCGGCCGCGGCCAGCGGGTCAATGTGGCGATGCAGCACGCCGTGCTCAACCTCTGCCGGGTGAAGCTGCGCGACCAGCAGCGGCTCGCCGGCGGCCCGCTCGCCGAGTACCCGAACGAGGACTTCGGCGACGAGGTGCCGCGCAGCGGCAACGCCAGCGGCGGCGGACAGCCCGGCTGGGCCGTCAGATGCGCGCCGGGCGGCCCCAACGACTATGTGTATGTGATCATCCAGCCGGTCGGCTGGCGGCCCGTCACCGAGCTGATGGGCAGGCCCGAGCTGGCGGACGACCCCGAGTGGGCGACCCCGGAGGCCCGGCTGCCCAAGCTGGGCAAGATGTTCCAGCTCATCGAGGAGTGGACCAGCACTCAGCCCAAGTGGGAGGTGCTGGAGAAGCTCAACGCCCACAACATCCCGTGCGGCCCGATCCTCTCCACCAAGGAGATCATCGAGGACGTCTCGCTGGCGGACAACGAGATGGTCATCGAGGTCCCGCACCCCGAGCGCGGTTCGTTCACCACCGTCGGCAGCCCGCTGAAGCTGTCCGACTCCCCCGTGGACGTGGTCACCTCGCCCCTGCTGGGCGAGCACAACGAGGAGATCTACGTCGGCGAACTCGGTCTGGACGACGAGGAACTGCGCGTGCTCAAGGCGAACGGAGTCATCTAGCAGTGGACACCACGGAACCGCATCAGAGGGCCGTACGCGCCGTCCTGGACGCCGCGCTCGCCGAGGGACGTACGGCTCTGACCGCTCCGGAGGGCAAGGCCGTCACGGACGCCTACGGCATCCCCACCCCGGCGGAGGCACTCGCCGAGGATGTCGACGAGGCGGTGGCGCTCGCCGACCGGATCGGTTTCCCGGTCGCGCTCAAGATCGTGTCGCCCGATGTCCTGCACAAGACGGACGCGGGCGGGGTGCGGATCGGGCTGGCGTCAGCCGCAGAGGTGCGCGGTGCGTTCACCGCGATCATCACCAATGTGAAGGCGTATGCCCCCGAGGCGCGGATCCTTGGTGTCCAGGTGCAGCAGATGGTGCCGGCCGGTACGGAAGTGCTGATCGGTACGGTCACCGACCCGACCTTCGGCAAGATCGTGGCCTTCGGTCTCGGCGGGGTCCTGGTGGAGGTCCTCAAGGACGTCACCTTCCGGCTCGCCCCCGCGACCAGGGACGACGCGCTTTCGATGCTGGACGGGATCCGTGCCGCCGAGGTCCTGCGCGGGGTCCGCGGCGGCGCGGCGGCCGACCGGGAGGCGCTGGCCGGGCTGGTGGTCAAGGTGTCCCGGCTGGCGGCCGACTTCCCCGAGATCGCCGAGGTCGACCTCAATCCGGTGTTCGCGTCCGCGAACGGGGTGATGGCCGCCGATGTACGGATCCTGCTGAGCGCCGGGGCTCCGGCGCCGCGGCGCACGTACACCCGCGAGGAGATCCTCGTCTCGATGCGCCGGCTGATGCAGCCCCACTCGGTGGCGGTGATCGGCGCCTCGGCCGAACAGGGCAAGATCGGCAACTCGGTCATGCGCAACCTGGTCGATGGAGGTTTTCCGGGCGAAATACATCCGGTTAACACCAAAGCCGATGACATTCTCGGCCGTAAGGCGTACAAGAGCGTGATGGACGTGCCTGGTGAGCCTGATGTGGCGATCTTCGCGATACCCGCGGAGTTCGTCCCCGCGGCGCTGGAGGAGGTGGGCCGCAAGGGCATCCCGAACGCGGTGCTGATCCCGTCCGGGTTCGCCGAGACCGGCGAGCACGAACTCCAGGACCGGATCGTCGCGATCGGCGAGGAGTACGGCGTACGGCTGCTGGGGCCGAACATCTACGGCTACTACTCGACCTGGCAGGACCTCTGCGCCACCTTCTGCACGCCGTACGACGTCAAGGGCGGCGTGGCGCTGACCTCGCAGTCCGGCGGTATCGGGATGGCGATCCTGGGCTTCGCGAGGAGCACCAGGACGGGTGTCTCGGCGATCGTCGGCCTCGGCAACAAGTCGGATCTGGACGAGGACGATCTGCTGACCTGGTTCGGCGCGGATCCCCGTACCGAATGCATCGCGATGCATCTGGAGGACCTCAAGGACGGCCGCGCCTTCGTCGAGGCGGCGCGGGCGACCGTACCGAAGAAGCCGGTGGTGGTCCTGAAGGCCGGGCGTACGGCGGCCGGGGCGAAGGCGGCGGGCTCGCACACGGGCGCGCTCGCCGGGGACGACGCGGTGTACGACGACATCCTGCGGCAGGCCGGGGTCATCCGGGCGCCGGGGCTGAACGAGATGCTGGAGTACGCGCGGGCGCTGCCCGTGCTGCCCACCCCCCGGGGCGAGAACGTGGTGATCATCACGGGGGCGGGCGGCTCGGGTGTGCTGCTCTCGGACGCCGTCGTGGACAACGGTCTGTCGCTGATGGAGATCCCGCCGGATCTGGACAAGGCGTTCCGTGCCTTCATCCCGCCCTTCGGGGCGGCGGGCAACCCGGTGGACATCACCGGCGGCGAGCCTCCGGCCACCTATGAGGCGACGATCCGGCTCGGCCTGGAGGATCCCCGGATCGACGCGCTGGTGCTGGGCTACTGGCACACGATCGTCACACCGCCGATGGCCTTCGCCGAACTGACCGCGCGTGTGGTCGCGGAGTTCGCGGACCGGGGCATCAGAAAGCCGGTGGTGGCGTCGCTCGCGGGCGATGTGGAGGTCGAGGAAGCGTGCCAGTACCTCTTCGAACGCGGCGTGGTGGCCTACCCGTACACCACCGAGAAACCGGTCGCCGTACTTGGAGCCAAGTACCGGTGGGCCAAGGCTGCGGGGCTGCTATGAAGCGCCCCCGGCACACACAGACTGCCGGCGGTCCGGGGCGCGTGTCCCGGGTGCGGCCGGTGAGACAGGGCTGCGGAGTGTTTATGACGCACCGTCAGCTACGCCGCCCTGACGCATCGTCAGAACGTCGCACCGGTCAGGTGGTTTGGAGGTTACCCATGACCTAGCCCGCCCGGGCGAGCACGAAAGGTTTTGGACAGGGGGCGCTGGCCAGCTCTTTCGATGCAAGGGGTGCTACACCACATGACAACTACTGAAATCTCGAGTTCCGTCCCTTACAAGGAGGTGACGGACGCAAACGGCCGTGTGTACCGGATCGGTGAGACCGACCGGCACATCATGGGCCGTCCGCGATGGACAATGGTGCTCTTCCCGTGGATGGGAATGATGGGCATCAGCTCGTCCGAGTACGCGTTCACCTCGGCGGAGGACACTCTGCACGAGGCCCATCTCTGGAGCAGCGGGCACATCTTCTGGCTGATGGGTGTCTGGATCTTCTTCCAGGCGGCCGTGGCCTTCCCCGCCGGGCAGCTCCGTGAGAGCGGCAAGCTGCCCGCCCGGTACGCCATGATGCTCGGCGCACTGGGTACGTTCCTGGGCTATCTCTCCCTGGCCTACGCGCCGCACGTGATCGTGGCGTACATAGGCTTCGGAATGTTCAGCGGTATCGGCGCCGGTCTCGTCTATGCCACCTGTGTGAACATGGTCGGCAAGTGGTATCCGGAGCGCAAGGGAGGCAAGACCGGCCTCGTCAACGGCGGTTTCGCCTACGGCTCCGTGCCCTTCGTCTTCCTCTTCACCTCGTACATGGACCTGAGCAACTACCAGACCGTTCTGGTGGCTGTCGGTGTCATCTGCTGCCTCGTGGTCGCGGTCGCCGGCTGGTTCTTCAAGGACCCGCCGAAGTACTGGTGGCCGACGGGCGCGGACCCGCTGAAGACGTCGGAGGACCCGCGGATCCGGCGTGCGCTGGAGAAGAACCCGCCGGCGCTGAAGCAGTACACACCGAAGGAAGCGGCACGGACGCCCGTGCTGTGGATGATGTGGTTCTGCCTGCTGTGCACGGCCGGCATCAACATCTTCGGTATCGCCTTCCAGGTGCCCTTCGGCAAGGACATGGGCTTCGCCGGTGGGATCGTGGCCACCGCGATGTCGCTGAAGGCGATCGTGAACGGTACGGGGCGTGGCGTCATCGGCTGGATCTCCGACCGGTACGGACGCCGCAACACACTGATCATCGTCTGCCTGGTCCTGGGCAGCGCGCAGTTCGGTGTGCTGATATCCGGCTCCATGGGAAGCATGCCGTTCTTCCTGTTCTGCTCGATGGTCTCCGGCTTCGGCGGCGGCGCGATCTTCCCGCTGTTCGCGGCGATGACGGCGGACTACTTCGGCGAGAACAACAACGCTTCCAACTACGGCATGGTCTACAGCTCCAAGCTGATATCCGGCCTGGTCGGCTCCGGTATGGGAGCCGTGGTGGTGGCCGCCTGGGACTACGAGGGCGCGTTCATCATCGCCGGAAGCATCGGACTCGCCTCAGCCGTACTGGCCTTGTTCCTCAAGGCGCCAGGCAGGGGCAGCAAGATCGAACCAAACCCGAACCCGATAGGCCGGGAGATAGCCTGACATGACAGCGGAACCTCTCTCCGGTACGTCCGCGCCGACCACGGCCGGCGCGGACTACCGTGAAATCACCGACGCACGCGGCCGTATCTACCGGATCGGCGAATCCGACCGGCAGATCCTCGGCCTCCCCCGCTGGACGATGGTGGCGCTGCCCTGGCTCGCCATGCTCGCCATCAGCGTCTTCGAGTACGCCTTCGGGGCTGCGGAGGAGACCCTGTCCAAGGCACATCACTGGAGCTCGACGAACACCTTCTGGGTGCTCAGCGTCTGGATCTTCTTCCAGGCCGCTGTCTCCTTCCCGGCCGGAAGGCTGCGGGAGAAGGGCATCCTCACCAGCAGGGCCGCCATGCTCATCGGCTCGTTCTGCTCGCTGGTGGGATTCGTCAGCCTCAGTCATGCGCCGAACATCTGGCTCGCGCTGGTGGGCTTCGGCCTGCTGGGCGGGCTGGGTTCCGGACTCATCTACTCGACCTGCGTCAATATGGTCGGGAAGTGGTATCCGGAGCGCAGGGGCGGCAAAACCGGGCTGGTGAACGGGGCATTCGCCTATGGCGCCGTGCCGTTCATCTTCCTCTTCACCTACGGTTTCGACACCTCGAACTACCACACGGTGCTTGACCTGGTGGGGTTTTATGTCCTGGTGCTGACGCTGGTCTCGGGCCTGTTCTTCAAGGATCCGCCGAAGAACTGGTGGCCGGAGGAGGTAGATCCGCTCAACATCGCCGGGGATTCGAAGTCCGGGAGGGCTCTCGCCAAGAACCCTCCCGCGGTACGGCAGTTCACTCCGCAGGAGGCGCTGAGGACAGGTGTGGTGCCGCTGATGTGGCTCTGCATGCTGTGCTGTGCCGGAGTGTCGATCTTCGGGATCTCGTTCCAGGTGCCGTTCGCGAAGGAGATGGGCTTCGGCCCGCTCATCGCGGCGTCGTCCATGGGCGTGATGTCGGTGATCAACGGAACCGGACGCGGTGTGGTGGGCTGGCTGTCGGACAAGCTGGGGCGGCGGACCACGCTGACCTATGTGTGTCTGACCCTGGCCGTGGCGCAGTTCGGTGTGCTGTGGGCGGGCGAGATCAGGAACCAGACCCTGTTCCTGGTCTTCGCCTTCCTCTCCGGCTTCGGCGGCGGCGCTTTCTATCCGCTGTTCGCGGCGCTGGTCCCCGACTACTTCGGGGAGAACAACAACGCCTCGAACTACGGCATGGTCTACAGCGCCAAGCTGATCAGCGGTCTGTTCGGCGGTGGCCTCGGCGCCGTCGTGGTGGCCTCCTGGGGCTTCGTCGGCGCGTATGTGGCGTCCGGTGTGGTCTCGCTGATCGCCGCGGGACTCTCACTGGTACTGCGGCAGCCCGGCGGTCCGGACCGCGGGCGAAGGACCGTCGTCCTGCCGTGGGCCCGTGCGCGCGCATCGAGTGAGGCGCCCACCCGACCCCGGCGGGGGCGGGCGTCATCACACAGACGGCCCCAGGGGGGGGGGGTGT
>NZ_JBHVGV010000025.1:0-20503 GCF_042800555.1 Streptomyces sp. NPDC057617
GTTAAGCACGCCGCCAGCGTTCGTCCTGAGCCAGGATCAAACTCTCCGTGAATGTGCACCGGTAATCCGGTATCACACACGAGAGCGGAACAGTAGGGGAGGAATAATCCCGACCGTTCACAGCGTCCTCGCTGTGTTTCTTCAAAGGAACCTCAACCTGCCGGAACAGTGTCCGACCGGTCGGGGTATCAACATATCTGGCGTTGACTTTTGGCACGCTGTTGAGTTCTCAAGGAACGGATCGCTTTCCGCGCTTCCGACTCTATCAGTCCTTTTCCGTCTCCCCGACCACCGATTCGCAGGCATGCGAATCCACATCCGGGTTAGGATCAAGAATTGATAGATGCCACCGACCCCCGACTCAAAGTCGCGCTGGGGTCAGGCAGGAGTACGACCCTACATGCCGTCGACCGGCGCAGGCAAATCGTTTCCGGCCTGCCGCAAGGTCCGCCAACCGGCTGGTCTCCCGCAGAACCGGCACTTCCTATGACTTACCCTTCTGAACAGCACGTTGTCCCCTCACAGACGGTGACAGCGGACCCAACCCCCCGCCCCACTGGGAGGCACCCCATGACCCTCGTGACCGCCCCGCTGGCAGGCCGTGTCATCGGACTCGCCGCCGTGCCCGACCCCGTCTTCGCCGCCGCGATGGTCGGTCCCGGTATCGCCATCGACCCCGTACGGGAGCCGGGTGAGGCCGTGTCTCCGGTCGACGGTGTTGTCGTCTCCCTGCATCCGCACGCCTTTGTCGTTGTGGACGCGGAGGGCCGTGGCGTACTGACGCATCTGGGCATCGACACCGTGCAGCTCAATGGCGAGGGGTTCGAGCTGCTCGTCGAGAAGGGCGACACGGTCGCGCGTGGTCAGGGGGTCGTGCGCTGGAATCCGGTCGCCGTCGAGGAAGCCGCCAAGTCGCCGATCTGCCCTGTCATCGCGCTCGAAGCCACGGCCGACGCCCTCTCCGACGTCCGCGAGGACGGCGAGGTGAAGACCGGCGACACACTGTTCGCATGGCAGTGACACCGGTGCCGTACGTCAGGGACGAGCGCGTGGCGCTTGTCGTACTTCCCTCGCGGCGACCGGCTCGCCGCATAACCGGAGACGGGTGAGATGGAGACAACGCTGCGAGGCGTCGGGGTCAGCCATGGAGTGGCGATCGGCGAGGTCAGGCACATGGGGACTGCGGTGCTTGAGCCGCCGGCCAAGCGGATTCCGGCGGAGGACGCGGAGCGCGAGCAGGGGCGGGCCCGCCGGGCCGTCGAGGCGGTGGCGGCCGATCTGATCGCTCGCGGCAATCTGGCCGGCGGCGAGGCCCAGGGCGTCCTTGAGGCTCAGGCGATGATGGCCCAGGACCCCGAGCTGATGGCCGATGTGGACCGGCGGATCGCGGTGGGGAGTACGGCCGAGCGCGGTGTGTACGACGCGTTCGCCTCGTACCGCGCGCTGCTCGCCAATGCCGGTGAGTATCTGGCCGGCCGGGTCGCGGACCTGGATGACGTGCGGAATCGTATCGTCGCCCGGCTCCTGGGCGTTCCGATGCCGGGAGTGCCGGACAGTGACGAGCCGTATGTACTGATCGCCCGCGATCTGGCGCCCGCGGACACGGCGTTGCTCGATCCGGCTCTGGTGCTGGGTTTTGTGACCGAGGAAGGCGGGCCGACGAGTCACAGCGCGATTCTGGCGCGGGCGCTCGGGGTGCCCGCGGTGGTGGCGCTGCCGGGTGCGCAGGAGCTGGCCGAGGGCACGCTGATCGCGGTCGACGGCAGTACCGGTGACATCTTCGTCGAGCCGGGCGCGGAGAAGCGGGCGGAGCTCGAACGGGCCGCTGCCGCACGGAAGGCCGCGCTGTCCGCCTCCACCGGGCCGGGTGCGACATCGGACGGGCATCAGGTGCCGTTGCTGGCGAACATCGGCGGTCCCGCGGATGTGTTGGCCGCCGTCGAGGCGGGCGCCGAGGGCGTCGGGCTGTTCCGTACGGAGTTCCTGTTCCTGGACGACAGCGGGCGGGCGCCGTCCGAGGAGAAGCAGGTCGAGGCGTACCGGACGGTACTGGAGGCGTTCCCGGAGGGCCGGGTGGTCGTACGGGTGCTGGACGCGGGCGCGGACAAGCCGCTCGCCTTCCTCACCCCGGCCGACGAGCCGAATCCTGCCCTGGGGGTGCGCGGTCTGCGGAGTCTGCTGGAGCATCCCGATGTGCTGCGGACGCAGTTGACCGCGCTGGCGAAGGCCGCCGAGGGGCTTCCGGTGCATCTGGAGGTCATGGCGCCGATGGTGGCGGACCGTACGGACGCGAAGGCGTTCGCGGACGCCTGCCGTGAGGCGGGGCTGAGCGCGAAGTTCGGTGCCATGGTGGAGATTCCGTCGGCCGCGCTGCGGGCGCGTTCGATTCTTCAGGAGGTCGAGTTCCTTTCGCTGGGGACCAATGACCTGGCGCAGTACGCCTTCGCCGCCGACCGGCAGGTGGGTGCGGTGTCGCGGTTGCAGGATCCGTGGCAGCCCGCGCTGCTCGATCTGGTGGCGCTGTCGGCCGAGGGGGCCAGGGCCGAGGGCAAGAGCTGTGGGGTGTGTGGTGAGGCGGCCTCCGATCCGCTGCTCGCCTGTGTGCTGACCGGGCTGGGTGTGACGTCCTTGTCGATGGGCGCGGCGTCGATTCCGTACGTACGGTCGGCGCTCGCGCAGCACACGCTCGCGCAGTGCGAGCGTGCCGCTGCCGCCGCGCGGGCCGCGGACACCGCTGACGAGGCCAAGAAGGCCGCGCAGGCGGTGTTGTCCGGCGAGTGATCCGTGCCGGCCGGTGATCCGTAACTGCCGGACTCCGGCCGGGTCTTGGGAGCCGGGCATTCAGAGCTGGGGCTTCTCGCCGGGGCGTGGCGAGAAGCCCCTTCCGCCTTCAATGGCGGGTAGTTCAGTGGTGGTTGGTTCAGTGGTGGGTGCCGGTGTCGTCGAGGTGGAGGTCGAATCCCGCGCGGTATTCGACGCCCGGCTCAGGCGGGAATGGCTCTCCGGTGTCGGCGTCGGTGCAGTAGGCGTTGAACACCTCGGCCTCGGTGAGCGGTACGAGAGTGTCGCCTTGGAGGCGCCAGCCGTGCAGGCGGTCGGGGGCGTCCGGTCCTGTCGTACGGAGGACCACTCCCCCGGGGCTCTCCAGGGCGATGCCCAGGGCCAGCAGGCTGACGAATTCGGCGCCTTCGGAGGAGTCGAGCAGCGCCGGTGCCCCTTCGGGACGGTCTGCGTGGAGGACGGCGAGGAGCTGTTCGCCGGCGGCGGGGACGCTGCAGACCAGGTGGTGCGTGCCGGGTCCGGCCCCTTCGAGGAGCCGCACCAGGGTGTGGGAGGCCCGGTCGAACGCGGCGCGTCCGATGTCCTGGCCGCAGTCCGCGCACGCTCCGAGGTCGGCGAGGACGGTCGTCGCGTACTCCCAGGTCGCTTTGCGGGCGGCGGTGCCGATGAGCAGGGGGACGAGACGGTCGAGGGGCTGGCCAGTATAGGCGACGGCGGCGCCGGTGGCGGGGATTCCGGCGGTGAAGCGGCTGCGGCTGAGCGGCGAGTCCGGGTCGAGTCCGGTGTCGGCGCAGTACTCCGCGTACTCCTCGGGGTCGAAGAGTCCGACGGTGGTGTGCACGCCCTGGGAGGCCAGGGAGGTGAGCAGGCCGTCGATCTGCCGCAGATAGCCGGCGTGGTCGTCGAAGGGGAAGCTGCCGTACTGCCGCATCGTGGTGAAGTCCTGTTCGTCGGCGAGCAGGCCGATGGTGCTGGGGACTTCGCGGCGCAGTCTGCGCCGCATCGTCCTGGCCGTCGGCCCGGGCGCGGGGCGGCCGGGCCCGGAATTCCTCGGGCCGCCGGTCCGCCGCCGCTGTCCGGTCTGCCGGTGCTGCTCGGTGTGCGTCATGTCTCCCCCTGAGTTCGGTCGATCAACTGTTCACTCACCGTAATCGAGGGGTCTGACAATGGCGCCGCCCGCGGGTGCGGTCAGTGGCGGGTGCGGGCGAGATCCTCGTAGAAGCGCAGCAGGTCGAGGTTGTCGACGGAGCCCGGGTTGACGGCCTTGGCGAGGGCCGTGCCCTGGAGGAGGCGTTTGACGGGGACTTCGATGCGCTTGCCGGTCAGGGTGTGCGGGATGCCCGGGACTTCGATGATCTCGTCGGGGACATGGCGCGGGGAGAGCTGCTCCCTGATCGTCTCCTTGACGCGCGTGCGAAGGGCATCGTCAAGGACGGCCCCCGGGGCGAGATGGACGAAGAGCGGCATCCAGTAGCCGCCGTCCGGCTCCTCCAGGCCGATGACCAGGGACTCCCGGATCTCGGGGAGGCGTTCGACGGCTTCGTAGATGTCGGCGGAGCCCATCCGGACGCCCTGGCGGTTCAGAGTGGAGTCGGAGCGGCCGTGGATGATCACCGAGCCGCGGTCGGTGACAGTGATCCAGTCGCCGTGGCGCCAGACGCCGGGGTACATCTCGAAGTAGCTGTCCCGGTAGCGGCTGCCGTCCGGGTCGTTCCAGAAGCGGACCGGCATGGACGGCAGGGGTTCGGCGACGACCAGTTCGCCGACCTCGCCGATGACGGGCTTGCCCTGCGGGTCCCAGGCCTGGAGGTCGGTGCCCAGGCCGGGCGCCTGGAGTTCGCCGATGTGGACGGGGAGGGTGGGTACGGCCCCCGCGAAGCAACTGCACACATCGGTGCCGCCGCTGACGGAGGCGATCCACAGGTCCTCGGCCACCGCGTCGTGGAGCCAGCGGAAGCCGTCGGGGGGCAGCGGTGAGCCGGTGGTGGCGACGCAGGTCACCCGGGACAGGTCGTGGTCGCGGCCGGGGTGTACGTCCGCCTTGCGGCACGCCATCACGTACGCGGCGGAGGTGCCGAAGACGGTGGTGCCGGTCCGCTCGACCACGCCCCACTGGGCGTCGACGGCCGGGTGGCCGGGGCTCCCGTCGTACAGCACGATCGTGGTGCCGGTGAGCAGGCCGGAGACGAGGAAGTTCCACATCATCCAGCCGGTGGAGGTGTACCAGAAGAAGCGGTCCTCGGGGCCGAGGTCGAACTGGAGGCCGAGCTGTTTGAAGTGCTCCAGGAGGATGCCGCCCTGGGACTGGACGATGGCCTTGGGCAGGCCGGTGGTGCCGGAGGAGTAGAGCACCCACAGCGGGTGGTCGAAGGGGACCTGTTCGAAAACCGCCTCTGACGACTTCATGTCTGCGGCGGTGAGGGCCGACCATTCGAGGGCGCCCTCGGGTGCCGGGGTGCCCAGGAGCGGTACGTGGACCACGGCGCGCAGGGTGGGCAGTTCGCGGCGGAGTTCGGCGACGGTGCCCGTACGGTCGTGCTCCTTGCCGCCGTAGCGGTAGCCGTCGACCGTGAACAGGACGACGGGTTCGACCTGCTGGAAGCGGTCGAGGACGCTGCGGGCGCCGAAGTCGGGGGCGCAGGAGGTCCAGACCCCGCCGACGGCCGCAGTGGCGAGCAGCGCGATGGCGGCCTGGGGGATGTTGGGCAGATAGCCGCTGACGCGGTCGCCGGGCCGTACACCGAGGGCGCGCAGTTCGGTCGCGAGTGAGAGAACCTGACGGCGCAGCTCGGACCAGCTCACCGAGAGCTGCTCATGTGTCTCGTCCATATAGAGAATCGCCGGATCATGTGCGCGGGCCGGGTCCTCGGCGGTCCGCAGGGCGTGTTCCGCGTAGTTGAGGGTGGCGCCGGGGAACCACTGGGCACCGGGCATGGTGCGATCACCCATGACTTGCCGGTACGGAGTGGAGAAGCGCACCTCGAACCACTCGGCGACGGCCTTCCAGAAGGTGTCGAGTTCGTCGACCGACCAGCGGTGCAGCGCCGCGTAGCCGCCCTCGGCCGGGGCTCCGTACCGCTCGGCCGCCCAGGCCTGGAAGCGGGTGACGCGCGCCGCGGCGATACGGTCGGGATCCGGCTGCCAGAGGGGTTCGGGGCTTGCTGCTGCGGTCATGGGGCGGCTCCCGGCGGGCTCGGCGCCGAGGTGTCCGGCGCTGGTGTACTCGACGCTTCTGCTCGACGTTTCTGCTCGACGCTGGTGTGCGTCGGTCGCGCGCACGTGCGTGGGTGTGCGCGTGACGCGGCTGACAGGGACGATGCCATGGGATCGACCCTCGCACCAGGTCTCATCACCCATGGTCAGCCCCTTGGATATGTGCTCCAGCCACGGGTGAACGGGAGCTGAACGGTGCACCTCACCCCCGGGCCTGATGGCAGGCTGAGCAGCATGGACGGTCGTGAACTGGTGCGTTCGATGAAAGTTGTCGGTTCGGTGCAGGGGCTGCGCGCCATACGGTCGGCGTGGCGCCAACGGCGTACGGACGCCAGAGAGCTGGCACCGCGCGGTGTGGAGCGGGCCAGGGTGCCGGGTCCTGTCAGCGGCGCGGAGCCGTTGCCGGGCGGCGGCACCGTACGGTTCGCGCGTGCGGAGCTGCATGTGTGCGTCACGGTGGGCGGCGCGGTGTTCTGGGGGTGGGACGGCGCGGAGCCGCTGCCGTCGTACGCCCTGGCCGGCGCCCCGCCGGAGCCGGACACCCGGGCCGGTCTGGAGCCGGACACGGACGGCGGCTGGCGAGTGGTGTCGGAGCGGGTGACGGTGGCGGTCTCGCGCCACGGCGGGGTGGAGGTCCGTACGCCGGGGGGTGTGGTGCTGCGCCGCGAGCTGCCGCCGCGCTGGTGGGAGCCGGTGGCGGGCGGTCCGGCGCGCTGGGTGCAGCGGACCGAGGTGGCGGCGGACGCGCGGTTCTTCGGGCTGGGCGGCCGGGCTTCGGGGCCGCGGCTGCGGGACGGTACGTACCGGCTGTGGAACACCGATCCCGGCGGCCGCTTCGGGCCGGAGGACGATCCGCTCTATGTGACGATGCCGGTCCAGCTCGTGGTGGCCGACGGCGGGACTCATCTCGCGTTCCACGACAACTCCTGGGACGGCCGGGTCACCCTCCGGGAGGGCGAGGAGGGTGCGGGTTCGGGGCACGACCGGCCCGGTACGAGCGAGCTGCGGATGGACGGCGGGCCGCTGCGCTGCTGGGTGGTCACCGGTACGCCCGCACGTGTCCTGCACAGCTGGACGGCGCTGACCGGAGCGGCCACGCCGCCGCCGTCCTGGGCGCTCGGTCCACAGCACGCGCGGTGGGGTTTCGGCAGCGAGCGGGAGGTGCGGCGGATCGTCGCCGGTTACCGGGAGCGCGATCTGCCGCTGTCCGCGGTCCATCTCGACATCGATCACTACGACCGGCATCAGGTCTTCACCGTGGACCGCGAGCGCTTCCCTGATCTGCCGGGGCTGGCGGAGGAGCTGCGCGCGGACGGGGTGCGGCTGGTCTCGATCGTCGATCCGGCGGTGAAGGCGGAGCCCGGCAACGCGGTGTACGACAGCGGTTCGGCGGCGGGGGCATTCGTACAGGACGCACGCGGGCGGGACATACAGGGTGTCGTCTGGCCGGGCGACTGCGTCTATCCGGACTTCACCGATCCCGCGGTGCGCGACTGGTGGGGCGGGCTGTACGAGGAGCGCCTGGCGCAGGGCTTCGCCGGGGTGTGGCACGACATGAACGAGCCGGTGTCCTTCGCCCCGTTCGGCGATACGACGCTGCCGCGCTCGGCCAGGCACCGGCTTGAGGGCAGGGGCGGCGACCATCGTGAGGCCCACAATGTGTATGGGCTCACCATGGCGCGGGCGGGATTCGAGGGGCTGCGGCGGCTGCGTCCCGACGAGCGCCCCTTCCTCTTCTCGCGCTCCGGCTGGGCGGGGATGCAGCGGTACGGGGGCACCTGGTCGGGCGATGTGGCGACGGGGTGGCCGGGGCTGCGGGCGTCGCTCTCGCTGGTGCTGGGGCTCGGGCTGTGCGGGGTGCCGTACTCGGGCCCCGATGTGGGCGGTTTCGACGGGAGCCCGTCGCCCGAGCTGTATCTGCGCTGGTTCCAGCTCGGGGCGTATCTGCCGCTGTTCCGCACGCACGCGGCGATCGACGCGGGGCGCAGGGAGCCGTGGGAGTTCGGCCCCGAGGTGCTGGAGTACGCGCGGGCGGCGCTCGCCGAACGGGAGCGGCTGCGGCCGTACTTCGTGACGCTCGCCCAGCTCGCCCGGCTGACGGGCGCGCCGTACGCCCGGCCGCTGTGGTGGGGGGCGCCGGAGGACCGGGCGCTGCGCGACTGCGAGGACGCGTTTCTGCTCGGGGACTCGCTGCTGGTGGCGCCGGTGCTGGAGCGGGGCACGCACCGGCGGACGGTGCGGCTGCCGCGCGGGCGGTGGTACGACATGGCCACGGAGCGGGCGTACGACGGTCCTGGGCAGGTGACGCTGGAGGCGCCCCGGTCCCGTATCCCGGTACTGGCGCGGGCGGGTGCGGTGATCCCGGTACGGGGTGCGGACGGCGGGCCGGAACTGGAGGCGTGGGCTCCGGCGGTGGGGCGCGCGGGCGGCGGTCTGGTGGTGCGGGACCCGGGGGACGGCTGGGCGAAGGCGGAGGTGGAGCGGTACACCTCGCGCATGGTGGACGGCGAGGTCCGGGTGAAGCGGGTGACGGAGGAGGGGACGGCGGAACCGGAGTGGCCGGTCCGGGTCAGGGGGCGGTAAGAGCCGGGGAGCACCGGGAGTGGCAAGCGGCGAAAGCGGCGAGCGGCGCCCTGGGGGCGGCGGTGCTGTGTGCGGCCGGGCCCGGGTCTGTGGGGGCCGGGCCTGGGAGCCCGCGCGTCAGGCCGTGTCGTACCGGCCCGCGAACCAGGACCGTACGGCCTCGGTGTGCAGCGGGAAGGCCAGCTTCGCGGGCTCGCGCAGGAGGTGCCAGCCGGACGTCTCCTCCGTGGGCCGCGAGGGCGGCAGTTCGTCGGCCCGCCGCTCCGGGAGCAGGCCGAAGAGGAGGAGATGGCCGTACGGCGAGCTGAGCGCGTCGGCGAGCCGTACGTCCGCCCGGTCCGCCTCGATCCCGGTCTCCTCGCGCAACTCCCGTACGACCGCGTGCCGCCAGTCCTCGCCGTGGTCGATAAATCCACCGGGCAGCGCGATCCCGCCGTACTCGGGCTCGATGGTGCGCGTGATGACGACCAGGCCCCTGCCCCGGTCGTCGCGCACCGGCATCAGCGCGATGGCGACGGGCAGCGGATTCCGGTACGCGGTGGCGCCGCAGGCGGCGCAGGTACGCGGCCAGCCGGCCGCCGCCGGATATGGCGTACCGCAGCTTCCGCAATGGGAGTTGGCCACCGACTGCTTGTCGGGCCTGTCGGGCAGCGGCAGGTTCTGGGACTCGGACACGCGCGGACTGTATCCGATCGCCCTTCCCCGGAGGCCCGGGAGCTGATAGACGAAGGTGCCCATGACACAACTTCAGTCCGGACTTCGGTCCATGCTCCGCGGTTTGGCCGGCTCGGCGGCTGCCGTGCTGCTCGCCGCGACCGCCACCGTCAACGCGCCCGCCGCCCACGCCTCGCCGGAGCCGGCCGCGCCCAAGGAGTTCGTGGCGCTGCGGACGGTCGCGCCGACGATCATTCAGGAGATGCGGTATCTCACTCCCCACAACTTCCTGGGCGAGCCCGTGGACGGCTACGAACAGCCGACGTGCATCGTCACCCGGTCCACCGCGGAGGCGCTGCGGCAGGCGCAGCACCGGCTGCTGCGGAAGGGCTATTCGCTGAAGGTGTACGACTGTTACCGGCCGCAGCGGGCCGTCGATCACTTCGTACGGTGGGCAAAGGACCTCCAGGACGAGCGGATGAAGCCGGAGTTCTATCCGCGGGTCGACAAGTCGCGGCTGTTCGAGGACGGTTACATCGCGGAGAAGTCCGGACACAGCAGGGGCAGTACGGTCGACCTCACTCTGGTGAAGCTGCCCGCGCTGCCGACCCGCCCGTATATCCCGGGTGAGGAACTGACGCCCTGTTACGGCCCCAAGGCCGAGCGTTTCCCGGACAATTCGGTGGACATGGGAACCGGTTTCGACTGTTTCGACACTTTTTCCCATACGGATGATCCGCGTATCCAGGGCGAGCAGCGGGCGAACCGGCAGTTGCTGAAGACGACGCTGGCCGAGGCCGGGTTCACCAATCTGCCCGAGGAGTGGTGGCACTTCACCCATAAGCCCGAGACATTCCCGGACACGTACTTCGACTTCCCGGTGGCGTGGCGTTCGGTCGTACGGAACTGACGGTAACCGCATCCGGCCCGGTCCCTGACTCCGGCCCCTGGAGCCACACATTCCGCACGCCCGTGTCAAGACCATCCCTGAACAGCGCATGCTGTCAATGACCTTGACGCTTCTCCACCGGCCGGTGAACACTTCCTGATCGCCATCAGCGCCGCAGTCCGGCGCGCTCAGCACGCTCATCAGGAGATCCGGGGCCGGCAAAGGCTCCGGGCCAGGTCTAGGAGCCGCATTGAGCAATGGGGACATATTCGTCGGTGAATTCATCGGAACGGCCATACTCATCCTCTTCGGCGCGGGAGTCTGCGCCGCTGTCACACTCCGCCACTCCAAAGCCAAGGACGCCGGCTGGGTGGTGATCGCCTTCGGCTGGGGCTTCGGCGTACTGGCGGGCGCGTACACCTCGGCACCGCTGTCGGGCGGGCATCTCAACCCGGCGGTGACCGTGGGGATCGCGGTCGACACCGGCGAGTGGGAGAAGGTTCCGCTCTACATCCTGGGACAGATGACCGGCGCGGTCTTCGGCGCGGTGCTGTGCTGGCTGGCGTACTACGCACAGTTCCGGGCCAACTCCGATGCCGGGCAGGCACAGCCGACGCTCGGCATCTTCTCGACGGCGCCGGAGATCCGCAGCCCGGTCGCCAACGTTGTCACCGAAACGATCGCGACGACCGCGCTGGTCCTGCCGATCCTGGCTTTCGGGAAGAACGCGGGCATCGGCATCGGCGAACTCCCCGGCCCCGGCAACACGGGGGTGTACGGCTCCGGGATCTCGGTCCTGCTGGTCTCGCTGCTCGTCGTCGGCATCGGACTCTCGCTCGGCGGACCGACCGGCTATGCCATCAATCCGGCGCGCGATCTGGGGCCGCGGATCGCGCACGCGCTGCTGCCGATTCCCAACAAGGGCGGTTCCGACTGGGGTTACGCGTGGGTTCCGGTGGCCGGGCCGCTCATCGGCGGGGTCCTCGCCGGGGTCGTCTTCAACGCGGCGTTCTGACGCCTCTTCCCGGACCCCGCTTCCTGAACTCCGCTTTCCGAACCCCGCATCCCGATCTCCGCTTTCCGACCTACCGATCAGCAAAGGGACGCCATGACGGAGAAGTTCGTCGCCGCCATCGATCAGGGCACCACATCGAGCCGCTGCATCATCTTCAGCCACGACGGCGCGATCGTCGCCGTCGACCAGCGCGAGCACCGCCAGATCTTCCCCAAACCCGGCTGGGTGGAGCACGACGCCACCGAGATCTGGTCGAAGGTACAGGCCGTGGTGGCCGGGGCCCTCACCAAAGCCGGGCTACG
The DNA here is from genome assembly GCF_042800555.1 of Streptomyces sp. NPDC057617. Taxonomy (NCBI): domain Bacteria; kingdom Bacillati; phylum Actinomycetota; class Actinomycetes; order Kitasatosporales; family Streptomycetaceae; genus Streptomyces; species Streptomyces sp. NPDC057617. The sequence goes on from NZ_JBHVGV010000025.1 coordinate 11,438, forward strand.
GGCCGAGCAGCTCAGCGCGCTGGGGATCACCAACCAGCGGGAGACGACCGTCCTGTGGGACCGGGCGACCGGCCGGCCGGTGCACAACGCGATCGTCTGGCAGGACACCCGTACCGCCGCGCTCTGCCGTGAACTCGGCGGCGAGGACGGCCAGGACCGGTTCCGTAACGCCACCGGACTGCCCCTGGCGAGCTACTTCTCCGGGCCCAAGGCGGCCTGGCTGCTCGATCACGTACCAGGACTGCGGGCTCGGGCCGAGCGCGGCGAGATCGCCTTCGGGACGCTCGACTCCTGGCTGATCTGGAATCTGACCGGCGGTACGGACGGCGGGGTGCATGTCACGGATGTGACCAATGGCTCCCGGACGATGCTGATGAATCTGGAGACCCTCCAGTGGGATCCGGCGATCCTCGCGGCGATGAACATCCCCGAGGCCGTGCTGCCGGAGATCAGGTCCTCGGCGGAGGTGTACGGGACGGCCGTCGGCCCGCTCGCCGGGGTACCGGTGGCGTCCGCGCTCGGCGACCAGCAGGCCGCCGTCTTCGGCCAGGCCTGCTACGACACGGGCACCGCCAAGAACACGTACGGTACGGGCAGCTTCCTGCTGCTCAACACCGGTGAGCGGCCGGTGGCGTCGAAGAACGGACTCATCACGACCCTCGGCTACAAGATCGGCTCGGAGGCGCCCGTCTACTGTCTGGAAGGGTCGATCGCGATCACGGGAGCCCTGGTCCAGTGGTTCCGTGACCAGCTCGGCCTCATCCGGAGCGCCGGTGAGATCGAGGAGCTGGCCGCGAGTGTCGACGACAACGGCGGGGCGTATGTCGTGCCGGCCTTCTCCGGGCTGTTCGCTCCGTACTGGCGCTCCGACGCGCGCGGGGTGATCACCGGGCTGACGGGTTATGTGACCAAAGCGCATCTCGCGCGTGCGGTGCTGGAGGCGACGAGCTGGCAGACGCGTGAGGTGGTCGACGCGATGTACCAGGACTCGGGGGTACGGATCACCACGCTCAAGGTGGACGGCGGGATGACCGCCAACAATCTGCTGATGCAGCATCAGGCGGACGTCCTGGGCGTGCCGGTGATCCGGCCGCGGGTCTCGGAGACGACCTGTCTGGGCGCTGCTTACGCGGCGGGGCTCGCCACCGGAGTCTGGTCGGATCTGGACGAGCTGAAGGCGCACTGGAAGCGCGACGCGGAGTGGTCGCCGGCGATGGCGGCGGAAGCGCGCGAACGCGAGTACGCCAACTGGCGCAAGGCGGTGGAGCGCAGCTTCGGCTGGCAGGACGAGGAGGAGGGGGCGGCGGGGACCGGGGAGTAGCGAGGCCTCCGCAGAGCGGTACGGCCCGTGCTCCGCCCGGTGGCGGGGGTACGGGCCGTTCCTCGGCGGCGACCGGCTCGCCCAAGCGGTCCGGCTTCGCTCAGGTGGTGGTGGCCGCGGCGTGTTCGCGCTGCCGTGTCGCGAGCGTCATGGCGTGCTCGACGACCGTCACCAGCACTTCCTTGACGGATTCGCGCTCGCGCGCGTCGCACATCACCAGCGGCACGTCGGGATCGAGGTCGAGCGCCGCCCGTACGGTCTCGGCCGGGAACAGGCCCGCGCCCTCGAAGCAGTTGACGGCGACCGTGAACGGGATCTCGCGCCGCTCGAAGTAGTCGACCGCCGCGAAGGAGTCGGCGAGACGCCGGGTGTCGGCCAGAACGACCGCGCCGAGCGCGCCCTGGGCCAGTTCGTCCCAGAGGAACCAGAAGCGGTCCTGGCCCGGGGTGCCGAAGACGTACAGCACCAGGTCCTCGCGGAGGGTGATCCGGCCGAAGTCCATGGCGACCGTGGTGGTGGTCTTGCCCTCGACGCCGTCGACATCGTCGACGGGCCGGCCCGCCTCGCTCAGCATCTCCTCGGTACGGAGCGGCCGGATCTCGCTGACCGCGCCCACCATGGTGGTCTTGCCCACCCCGAAGCCGCCCGCGACCAGGATCTTCAGCGTCACCGGATCGACCGGACGCCGTCCGTGGTCAGAGCGCCCGTAGACCATTGATCACCTCGCGGAGAATGTTCACGTCCGGCAGTTCGGCCGGCGGAACGGGACGGGTTACATGCACGATCTCGTCCTCGACGAGATCACCGACCAGCACCCTGACCACCCCGACGGGGAGGTCCAGGCTCGCGGACAGTTCGGCGATCGACTGAGGGCTGGCGGAGCAGCGTTCTACGATCTCCACATGTTCGGGGGAGAGCGTCTGGTCCCGGCCGGGATCACCGGCCGCGGGTTCGGGGACGACGATCGCGATCAGGTCGAGCCGGTGGCGCGTCGCGCTGCTGGTGCGGCCGCGCGTCATCGCGTACGGACGTACTACCGGTCCGGCCTCGCCGTCGAACCAGTGCTGCTGATCCTGACCCGCGTCACTCATCCCAGCCCACTCACCCTCCGGCGGGCAGACCGGTCCGGGACGGCGTGCCGAGGTGGACGCCGACCCGCTTGACCATCAGCGTCATCTCGTACGCCACCTGACCGACGTCGGAGTCCGCGTCGGACAGCACGGCGAGACAGCTTCCGTCGCCCGCGGCGGTCACGAAGAGGAACGCGTCGTCGAGTTCCACCACGGTCTGCCGGACGCTGCCGGCGTCGAAGTGGCGGCCCACGCCCTTGGCGAGGCTGTGGAACCCGGAGGCGACGGCCGCGAGGTGTTCGCCGTCCTCCCGGGTGAGGTCCTTGGACGTGCCGGTGGCCAGCCCGTCGCCGGAGAGGACCACGGCTTTGCGGATGCTGGCGACCCGCTCGACGAGTTCGTCGAGGAGCCAGTTCAGCTCACCCGAGCCGTTGGGGTCGATGGAGTTGGGTGCTGCGGCGTTCGGTGCGGTCATCGACCGTCCCCCTCCGATGTGGTTCGTTGTGTATCGCCGGGGCCGGTGGAGTCCTCGGCATCGTTCTGCCGACGGCCGCGCTGCCAGCCCCGTTGGAGAGAAGCCATACGGCTGCGTACTTCGTCCGCGTCCCGTTCGTCGTTGAGCCCGGCGGGCGTGCGACCGGCGGTGCGGTCCGGGACGGCTTCCCGCAGCTGGGGGGCGAGGCTGGCCTGCCTGACCCGGCGCGGCAGACCGTCGAGCAGGGGCGGGGCCCCGTCGGACGGCGGTGCGGCCGGCTGGGCCGAGGGCTGTGCGGGGATGCCGCCGGACCAGGTGCGGCCCGGCGCGCCGGGGGCCTGTTCGCGGGCGGGGTGGGCGCGGCCCGGTTCGTCCACGCGGCGGCCCCGGTCCACGACCAGCGTGGGGGGCTTGCGGCGGGGCAGGGCCGGGTCGGGAGTGCGCGAGGAGCCGGGGTCCGCGGCCTGCTGGTGCTGTTCGTAGAGGCCGCGGGGCGGCTGTCCGCCACGCCCGTCGCGCCGGTCACGGAAGTCGCGGCCGTCGTCGCGCGCGTCCCGTACGTCTCGTCCGTCACGCGCGTCCCGCATGTCCCTGGCGTCCCGCATGTCGCGCAGGTCCCGGGGGTCGTTGCCGGAGTCGCGGAGGTGTTCGCGGGCTCGGAAGAGCCCTCCGCGCTCGCTGTCGGTGTCCTCCAGATCGGCGATGCCGTCGCCTCCTCCGCGTACCGGCCCGCTCTCCACTCCGAGAACGCCGACCGGAGGTTCCAGCTCGACCGGACCGTCGAGCACGGACGGGGCGCTGCTCCGTCCGGTGGGGACCTGCGCCAGCGCGGTGCGCCGGCCGTTGCCGCCGTCGGCGCGGTGGCGTCCGCCGCCCGCGGTCCGCTTGCGGTCGAGACGGAATCCGGTGCCCTCGGTCTCGGGGGCGTCGGTGAGCAGGGCGACCGGCAGGAAGACGATCGCGGTGGTGCCGCCGTACGGGGACGGCTGGAGCGAGACCCGTACGTTCTGCCGCTGGGCGAGCCGGCTGACCACGAAGAGGCCGAGACGGTCGGTGTCGGACAGCTCGAACTCCGGGGTCTCGGCGAGCCGCAGATTCGCGTCGAGCAGCACTTCGGGCGCCATGCCGAGACCGCGGTCGTGGATCTCCAGGGTGAAACCGTTGGCGACCCGCTCGCCGTGCACCTGGACCGCGGTGTGCGGCGGCGAGAACACCGTGGCGTTCTCCAGGAGTTCGGCGATGAGATGGGTGAGGTCGGCGACCGCGGGGCCGCCGACGCCGATCCGCGGCAGCCTGCGGACCTCGATGCGCTCGTAGTCCTCGACCTCGGCGACGGCGGCGCGTACGACGTCCATGAGCTGGACCGGCTTGCGCCACTGCCGGGAGGGCGCGGCGCCGGAGAGGATCACCAGGCCTTCGGCGTGCCGGCGCATACGGGTGGTGAGGTGGTCGAGCCGGAAGAGGTCGGCCAGCTCCTCGGTGTCCTCCGTACGGCGCTCCATGGTGTCGAGGAGCGTGAGCTGGCGGTGGAGCAGGACCTGGTTGCGGCGGGCGAGGTTGACGAACACCTCGGAGACGCCGCGCCTCAAGTCGGCCTGTTTGACGGCGGCTTCGACTGCGGCGCGCTGGAGGGTGTTGAGGGCCTGGCCGACCTGGCCGACCTCGTCGCGGTCGTAGTCGAGCCGGGGCGCCTCGGTCTCCACGTCGACCTGTTCGCCGGCGGCGAGGCGGCGCATGACGCTGGGGAGGCGTACGCCGGAGACCTCGTGGGCCTCCTTGCGGAGGCGGGTCAGGTCGCGGATCAGCTCGCGGCCGACGCGTACGGACACGATCACCGAGATGAGCAGCGCGGCGGAGCCCACGGCGGCGGCGATCGCGAGCCGGATGAACACCTCGCGGCGTACGGGGTCGATATGGGCGCGGTAGAGGGCGTCGGTCTTGGCGCTCTCGTTGGTGAGGTCGGTGAGGACCGGGGCGGCCATCTCCCGCCAGTGCGCGATGTCGACGGCCTTGGGACCGTTGACGGGACCGGCCGCGATGAGGTCATCCTCGGTCTCGCGCAGGGCGAGGGTGGCGGGGGTGCGCCAGTACTGTTCGAGCGTCACCCGGTCGGTGAGCGGCAGGTCGGACAGGTTGGTCTGGTAGAGGACGTTGCGGCCCGCGATCAGGTCGGAGACCGTGCGGATGTCCTCGGCGGTGATCCTGCGGGCGACCAGTGCGGAGGCGATCACCGCGTCCTCGCGGGAGACCATCTCGCGGGCGCGGTCGAGACCGACCAGCGCGCGGCCCCAGTTGTCGCCGTCCACGTCCTCGTGTCCGTACAGGGAGGCGAGGAAGGTGTAGCCGGGGTCGACGAGCAGGTTGTAGAAGTCGAGTGCCTTCTCGCGGGTGACGGTGCTCTCGTCCACGGAGCGGCGCATCAGGTCGAGGCCCTTCAGGGCCACGAGGATCGCGTTGAACCGCTCGGCGGTGGTGTCGTCCATCTGGTCGAGGATCCCGCGGGTGGCGTTCGCCTTGAAGACGGCCACGGACCCGTCGGTGTCGGCGCGGCGGGCGCGGAGTTCGGTCAGCGCGTCCGAGGCCCGGGGGTCGGCGAGGAAGATGAGCGACTGCCGGCGCTCGCTCTGGATGTCGAGGATCGCTTCCTCGACGGGGTGACCGACTCTGCTGATGACATGGCCGACATCGAGGAGCTGGTTGGCCTGGCTGCCGGTGAGCACCGTGACGAAGGCCCAGAGGACGGTGAGCGCGACGAGCGGCACGAGCAGCAGCGCCACGATCTTCCGGCGGATGGATTTCCCGCGAAAGCGCATGGCCTCCCCCAGCTCGATCCCCGCCCGGTGCGGGAGATGCTCCGTCAGCAAACGGCGCGAGCCTACTACTGTCACACCGGCAACTCGAAGACACATCCGGATGATTTTCGGCCGCCCCATGGCGTGTTGGTTATGGCTTGTCCCGGTATTCGGCGAGATGACTTCCGCCGTGGAGAGGGTATAAGCCGGGTGCGACGGCGCGTACCGGCCGGGGCAGTTGGCTTGAATCATTCGATCGAGGTCCGCCGGGGAATCTTCGCTCGCTTCCGTTCGTCCTTGTGTACGGGGATGAGGGTGACGGCGTACGGAGTTGAGACCGGCGCCGGGAACGCCCGCGCGGTCCACGTATCACATTCGGTTCCATGGCCGGCGTGAAGCGTGGCGAGGCGGGCAGTCACCCTGTGAAGTCGGACGGTGGACAGCGGGTGGGGAGTGACGTCCATGGAGACGTATGAGCGGCGTGACGCGGCCGAGCGGCATGACGCGGCGTCGGACGGCGGGATCGGACAGGTTTCGCGGGGGCTCTGGGTCGAGGAGCCGGCGACGCGGTATCGCATGCCGGATCCGGTCAGAACGGCGGCGGTCCGGGCCGTGATCATCGCTGCGGTGACGCTGATTCAGGCCATGATTGCGTTTCTGAGCACGCTCGCGGGCTCTTGGCTGGCCTTTCCGATGGTGCTGAGCAGTGTCGCCTCCACGGTGGTGGCGACCTGGGGGGTGCTGGACGTCTGGGTCACGCGGCAGGTGTGGAACCAGCGCAATGGTGTGGTGTCCGTGCCCAGCAGTACGGCGCGCGCCCTGCGCCGGGAGCGGCGCAGGGCGAGACGGGCGGCACGGAGCGCGGCGCGGGAGGCGGCGCGAATACGGCGGCGGGGGCGGGGGCAGGGGCGGAACCAGCTCAGCGAGGCGTGAGGCCGGTCGCGGGCGGGTCTTCTTCGGGCTGTTCGCCGGTGGGCCGGTCATGTACGGGCTCGTCGTCGGCGGGCCGGTCGGGTACGGGAAGGTCGGCCGCGGGCCGGTCGTTGGCGGGCCCTTCGGGTACGGGGTGGTCGGGTACGGGGCTGTCTGCCGCGGGGTCGGGGGTTCGGCGGAACATGCGAGTCGCGGTGATCTCGCCGTGCACCGTTTCGCCTTCCGGGTCCTGCTGGGGCAGACCGGGGCGCAGATGCTCCTCGACGCTGATGTATTTGAGCCCCGCGCGCAGATCGGCGTCATTGCGCAGCCGGATGACCAGCGGGAATTCCGCCAGCGCCGTCGTGTCGAAGAGGCCCGTGGTGTAGAGGAGTTGTACGCCCAGGGCGTCCGAGACCGCGCGCTGGAGCTCCAGCAGATACGTGGCGTTGGCGCGCCCGATCGGGTTGTCGAGGAAGAGCGTGCCCGCGTGGCGGTGCTTGTCGCGGCCCCGGTCGTTGCTGCGCAGGGCGGCCATCGTGCAGTACAGGGCGATCGCGGCGGTGAGGAGCTGACCGCCGGAGAAGACATCGCCCATCTGACCCACCGGGACCCGCTCGGCGCGCAGAACGGCGTCGGGCTTGAGAATCTCGACGGCGACGCCCTTGGGCTGGAGCGCCGCCTGGACTCCGCGCAGCAGCAGGGACATGCCGTCCCTGCGCAGGTCGGAGTTCTTCTTCAGGGCGGAACGGGTCGCCTCGTCGATGACCTCGCCGAGCCGCTCGGTGAGGGCCGCCCGGTCCGGGTCCTCGAAGCGGATCCGCAGGAACTCCTGGCCGGACCACTCCCCCAGGCCTTCGGGCAGCCGCGAGAGCCGCTGCGCCGAACGGAGCGTCGTCAGGGCGGACTCCACCAGGCCGCGCAGCCGGTCGACGATGGAGTCGCGGTTCCGTTCGAGCTGTGCCAGCTCGTCCGTCAGTACGCGCAGGCGGGGTGCGAAGGCCTGTGCCCAGGGGGCGGCGTGCTCGGGCAGCGCGGCGGCGGGCAGTTCGCGGATCTGCTGGCGTGCGGGGGTGCGGACCTGCTCGTAACGGGTCGAGTTGGCATGCCGTACGAGCACGTCACAGGCTTCCCGTACGGCGGACTCGGCCGTGGAGAGGTCGGACGCGCAGGCGCGCAGTGAGCGGCGGGCCTCGGCGGTGGCGTGCCGTGCCTCGGCCAGGGTGCCGGGGTAGGGCTCGGGCTGTCGGCCTGCGTCTTCGTCCGCGCCGTCCTCGGCGACGGAGCCACGGAGCAGGTCACGCAGAAGAGCGGCCGTCTCGTCGAAGCCGCCCGCCGCGTCCTCGGCGGCGCGATGGGCGTGGAGGAGTTCGGCGTGCGCGGCGCGGGCGGTGTCCAGCGCCTCGGTCCTGGTGGCGAGTTCGGTGGTGGCGGTACGGAGCAGGCTCTGCGCCTTCTCCGCGTCGGCCGGCACCAGTTCCTCGGGCAGTTCGGTGTGCGCGTCGCCGTCGGCGGGCGCGAGCCGCTCGGCCTCGCCGCGGAAGCGGCCGAGCTGCTCGCTGGCGGCGGACGCGCGTGACTCCAGCATCTGTACGAGCGATTCGGCGCGGGCGGCGGCGGCCTGGCGGGACGGGCCGTCGGCGCCGTCGGTGGATTCGAGAAGCTGGGCGGCGCGGGTGCGGACCTTGTTGGTGAGCCGGTCCAGTTCGGCGAGGGCGGCGCTCTCGTCGCTCTCCGCGCGGGCCTGTTCGGCCCGCAGATCGGCGCCGACGCCGACCTTCTCGTAGAGCTGGGAGGCGGCGCGGTACGCCTCGCGCAGGGCGGGCAGCGCGGTGCGGGGCGCGTCGGGGTCCCGCTCGGGGAGGTTCTCCGGCGCGCCGGCGATCTCGGCGCGTTCGGCGCGCAGGGCGCGGGCGGTACGGCGGGCGTCGTCGGCGGCGCGCTGGGCGGCCCTGCGGTCCTCGTCGGCGGCGCGGGCCCGCTCCAGGCAGACGGCGGCGCGTGCCTCGGACTCGGCCGCCTCGTCGGCCAGTTCGCGGAGTTTCGCCTGCCAGCCGGACCGCTCCCGGAGCCGGAACGCGAGGCCCGCGAGGGCGTCGGCGGCGCGGCGGGCGCGCTGGGCGGCGTCCTGCCGTTCGTCGCGGACGCGGGCGGTGTCGGCGGCGGCCTCGTCCGCCTCGGCACGTACCGTACGGGCCTCGGTGAGCGCCGCCGCGGCCGCCTCCGCGGCGGCCCTGGCGGTACGGGCCGCCTCGGCCAGCTCGGCGAGCATGCCGGGCGGGCAGTCCGTACGCCAGGCGCTGAGCCGCGCGGCGAGCGAACGGTCGGCGGCGAGCCGCGCCGCCAGCACCCGGATCTCCTCGTCCCTGGCGGACGCGCGGGCGCGCAGCGCCTGCCGCTCCTCGTCGGCGGCGTACTCGTCGTGCATGGCGGGGTTCGGCGGTACGAGGAACACCCCGGCGTCGTCCACGCTCCCGGCGCCGGGGCCCGGGACCG
>NZ_JBHVGV010000025.1:20513-21653 GCF_042800555.1 Streptomyces sp. NPDC057617
CCCGTCTCTTCCCTCCCCCTCTTTCCTGGCGGGTTTCGCCCACCTTAGGGGCACCCCTGCGTCGTCCACGCTCCCGGCTCCGTCTCCCATGACCGGCGCGAGCAGCGCGGCGGCGGTCCCCACTGCGACGGCGGACCTCGGCAACAGGGCGGCGCCCGCGAGGGTTTCCCTGGCCCGGGCGTGCGAGGCGGGGTCGGTGATCACCACCCCGTCGACCAGCTCGGGCCGCGCGGCCAGTACGGCGGCGTGGTCGGCGGGGTCGACGGCCTGAGCGAGATAGCGCCAGCCGGGCAGGGCGGGGATACCGTGCTCCCCCAGATACTCCACGGTGGCCAGCACATCGGGCCCCGGCGGCAACAGCCCCCCGTCCCCGAGCGCCCCCAGAATCCGCGCGTCATCGGCGGCGGCGGTCCGCAAGTCGAAGAGCTGCCGCTCGGCGGAAGCGACGCTGAGGTCGAGCAATTCCCGCAACTCGTCGGCGTACCGGTCGAGTTCCTCGGCGGTCAGGGGCGCGTCGACGGTGCGCCTCGGCGCGGCGGCGGTGGGGAGCCCGTCGGGGCCCGTCGCGCCGCGGCCCCCACCCGACTCGGCGTCTCGGCCCGAACGACCGTCCTCGGGAGACCCGTTGGAACCGGCCGACCCGGCAGCACCGCTCTGGCGGCCGTATGCGATCTGCCTCGGCAATCCGATGCCCTCGGCCGGACGGCCGGACGCAGGCGCGTCCGCGTCGCCGCTCGCGCCGGCCGTGCCGCCGGACGTCATCGGCGCTGCCGAACCCGCACCGTCGGCCGCGAGGCCATCCGTGGAGACATCTGCCTGACGGCCGGCCACAGAGGCCCCGTTGGGATCCGTCGCCGGGCCGACGGCGCCGGAGTCGCGGCCGGGAGCGGACGCCCCCGCCGTGGCCGCACCGGCCGAGAGTCCATCCGGGCTTGCCCCGCCGTCGTCCGCCCCGGCCGGACCGAGCGGGCGGCCCGGCGCGGACGATTCGTACGAGGCCGTGCCCCCGTCGTCGGCCGGACCGGTCGGGCCATCGGTCGTGACGCCGACCAGGCCGGCGTCGCCGTGGCCGTCAGCCGCAGAAAACCCCTTGGGGACGGCGGCGGACCCGCCGCCGGACGGGTTGCCCGCCGCGGGCGT
>NZ_JBHVGV010000026.1:0-1669 GCF_042800555.1 Streptomyces sp. NPDC057617
TACAGGTGGTGCATGGCTGTCGTCAGCTCGTGTCGTGAGATGTTGGGTTAAGTCCCGCAACGAGCGCAACCCTTGTTCTGTGTTGCCAGCATGCCTTTCGGGGTGATGGGGACTCACAGGAGACTGCCGGGGTCAACTCGGAGGAAGGTGGGGACGACGTCAAGTCATCATGCCCCTTATGTCTTGGGCTGCACACGTGCTACAATGGCCGGTACAATGAGCTGCGATGCCGTGAGGCGGAGCGAATCTCAAAAAGCCGGTCTCAGTTCGGATTGGGGTCTGCAACTCGACCCCATGAAGTCGGAGTTGCTAGTAATCGCAGATCAGCAGTGCTGCGGTGAATACGTTCCCGGGCCTTGTACACACCGCCCGTCACGTCACGAAAGTCGGTAACACCCGAAGCCGGTGGCCCAACCCCTTGTGGGAGGGAGCTGTCGAAGGTGGGACTGGCGATTGGGACGAAGTCGTAACAAGGTAGCCGTACCGGAAGGTGCGGCTGGATCACCTCCTTTCTAAGGAGCATCTCAACCCCCTAGCGGGGGTTCAGAGCCACTACGTCGGCAAACGTCCGACGGTGGTCAGCTCATGGGTGGAACGTTGACTATTCGGCACAGTGGGTTGGATGAGTTCTGTTAGTACTGCTTCGGCGTGGAATACGGAACACATCGGCTGACTGTGCCGGGCGCGCTGTTGGGTGTCTGAGGGTACGGACGTGAGTTCGTTTCTTCAGTGCCGGTCCCAGTGAACTCGCTGCTTGCGGCGGGGTGGTGGGTGGCTGGTCGTTGTTTGAGAACTGCACAGTGGACGCGAGCATCTGTGGCCAAGTTTTTAAGGGCGCACGGTGGATGCCTTGGTACCAGGAACCGATGAAGGACGTGGGAGGCCGCGATAGGCCCCGGGGAGCTGTCAACCGAGCTGTGATCCGGGGGTGTCCGAATGGGGAAACCCGGCAGTCGTCATGGGCTGTCACCCGCTGCTGAACACATAGGCAGTGTGGAGGGAACGAGGGGAAGTGAAACATCTCAGTACCCTCAGGAAGAGAAAACAACAGTGATTCCGGGAGTAGTGGCGAGCGAAACCGGATGAGGCCAAACCGTATGTGTGTGATACCCGGCAGGGGTTGCGCATGCGGGGTTGTGGGATCTCTCTTTTACAGTCTGCCGGCTGTGAGGCGAGTCAGAAACCGTTGGTGTAGGCGAAGGGCATGCGAAAGGCCCGGCGTAGAGGGTAAGACCCCCGTAGCTGAAACATTGACGGCTCGTTTGAGAGACACCCAAGTAGCACGGGGCCCGAGAAATCTCGTGTGAATCTGGCGGGACCACCCGTTAAGCCTAAATATTCCCTGGTGACCGATAGCGGATAGTACCGTGAGGGAATGGTGAAAAGTACCGCGGGAGCGGAGTGAAATAGTACCTGAAACCGTGTGCCTACAAGCCGTGGGAGCGTCGGAGCAAGGCTTGCCTTGTTCTCGTGACTGCGTGCCTTTTGAAGAATGAGCCTGCGAGTTTGCGGTGTGTTGCGAGGTTAACCCGTGTGGGGGAGCCGTAGCGAAAGCGAGTCCGAATAGGGCGGTATAGTAGCGCGCTCAAGACCCGAAGCGGAGTGATCTAGCCATGGGCAGGTTGAAGCGGCTGTAAGAGGTCGTGGAGGACCGAACCCACCAGGGTTG
>NZ_JBHVGV010000027.1:0-1023 GCF_042800555.1 Streptomyces sp. NPDC057617
CCGGGCACGTGACGGGTCTCGTGTCAGCTGTTGCGATAAGCCGGTCTCAGGAGGATCGGGGAGTGGTGAGTCGCTTCTCGAACCAGTGGTGGGCGTACGGCTCGTTGTTGAAGGCGGGGACTTCGCGGAAGCCGACGGAGTGGTAGAGGCTGATCGCGGCGGTGAGTGCTTTGTTGGTGTCCAGGCGCAGCACTTTGTGGCCGTGGTGGGCGGCTTCTTTCTCCAACTCGGCCAGGAAGCGGCGGGCGAGGCCCAGTCTGCGGGCTTGGGGGGCCACCCACATGCGTTTGATTTCGGCTGGGGCGGTGGGCGGGAGCTTCAGGCCTGCGCAGCCGATGGGATTGCCGTGCAGGCGGGCCACCAGGAACAGGCCATGGGGTGGGCGGAGTTCGGATGCGTCGGGCAGCAGGCTGCGGGCTGGGTCGAAACCTGTGCTGAAGCGCTCCTGAAGTTCGGTGAAATAGGACCGCAGGCAGTGTTCGGCATCGGGGTGGTCCGGGTCGACGGTGTCGAGGGTGACCGTCACGGCGGTCAGCAAGCGGTCGACCTCGGCCATGGCCGCGACCAGCCGGGTCCGCTGTTCGGTGTTGAGCGGCTCCAGCAGCGAACCGGCCAGTTCATCACTGCGCCCGTCAAGCACCGCGCGCTCCGCTCGGCCCGCCTCGGTGAGTCGTACCGTACGCACCCGTCTGTCCCCTGGGTGCGGTTCGACCGTCACCAGACCGCTGGTCTCCAGAGCGCGGAGCAACCGGCTGAGGTATCCGGAGTCGAGCCCGAGGCGCTCGCGCAACCGTCGTACGTCCTGCCCCTGTTCACCGATCTCCCAGAGCAGCCGCGCCTCACCAATGGGCCGGTCGCACCCCAAGTAGTGGTCGTGCAGCACGCCCACACGTTCAGTAACGGTCCGATTGAACCGCCGCACCTGCTCGATCTGCGCCGCATCCATTCCCTGACTCTAGTCAGGAAACCCCGACTCGGACCGGCTTATCGCAACAGCTGACACGAGACCCGTCACGTGCCCGC